>NZ_JAUERW010000001.1:0-633394 GCF_041060465.1 Pseudomonas sp. W2Oct36 | reverse complement strand
ATGCAGGCCCCTTCCCGGCTAAAGCCGGTCCCACGGACACACCGCGGACCCTCGTAGGACCGGCTTCAGCCGGGAAAGCGTCAAGCGTCACACTGCAAATATGAGGGTGTACATGCAGGCCCCTTCCCGGCTAAAGCCGGTCCCACGGACACACCGCGGACCCTCGTAGGACCGGCTTCAGCCGGGAAAGCGTCAAGCGTCACGCTGCAAATATGAGGGTGTACATGCAGGCCCCTTACCGGCTAAAGCCGGTCCTACAGAAGTAGGCCGCGTGCATTCCGCGACAAGCATCCGCCGAACCACCGTTCATATGAATTCCAACCAGGACACCCCATGACCGTTTTTTTCATCGGCGCCGGCCCCGGCGATCCAGACCTGATCACTGTCAAAGGCCAGCGGCTGATCCGCGCCTGCCCGGTGATTATCTACGCCGGCTCGCTGGTGCCTGAGGCGGTGCTGGAGGGGCATCAGGCGGTTCAGGTGACCAACAGCGCTTCACTGCACCTGGAGCAGATCATCGAGCTGATGAAATCCGCTCATGCACAAGGGCATGACGTGGCGCGGGTGCATTCCGGCGATCCGAGTCTCTATGGCGCGATCGGCGAGCAAATCCGTTGCCTGCGCGCGCTGCACATCCCCTTCGAAATCATCCCCGGCGTCACCGCCACCGCTGCGTGCGCCGCGCTGTTGGGCACCGAGCTGACGCTGCCGGACATTTCCCAGAGCGTGATCCTGACCCGCTACGCCGACAAAACCGACATGCCCGAAGGCGAAAGTCTCGGCGATCTGGCGCGGCATCAAGCGACCATGGCGATTCATCTGGGGGTCAATAACCTGGGCAAGATCGTCGCCGAGCTGACACCGCACTATGGCGCGGACTGCCCCATTGCCGTGGTGCATCGCGCCAGTTGGCCGGACCAGGACTGGGTCACCGGCACACTGGCGGACATCGAGGAAAAGGTGCGGATCAAGGGATTCCGCCGCACCGCGCTGATTCTGGTAGGCAGAGTGCTCGGCAACGACGTGTTCAGCGAATCCTCGCTGTATCGCGCCGGCCACGCCCATGTGTTCAGGCCTTAGCCTGCGCCCGTCACCCTTACCGAGCGCCCATAAAAAAGCCCCGAACGCGTCGGGGCCTTGCCTGCAACACAATCACTTCTCAGTAATACGCGTTTTCTTTCTGGGTGTGGTCGGTCACGTCACGCACACCGGTCAGCTCGGGAATGCGCTCCAGCAGCGTGCGCTCGATGCCTTCCTTCAGCGTCACGTCCGCCTGACCACAACCCTGGCAACCACCGCCGAACTGAAGAATGGCGACGTTCGCCTCCTCCTCTTCAACAACCTCGATCAAGGTGACCTGCCCACCATGACTGGCGAGACCCGGGTTGATCTCGGTTTGCAGGTAGTAATTGATGCGTTCGTTGATCGGGCTGTCGGCGTTGACCATCGGCACTTTGGCGTTAGGCGCCTTGATGGTCAGCTGGCCGCCCATGCGATCGGTGGCGTAATCGACAACGGCGTCGTCCAGAAACGCTTCGCTGAACGCGTCGATCCAGGCGGTGAAGCTTTTCAGGCCGATGGCCGTGTCTTCGGGCTTTTCTTCGCCTGGCTTGCAGTAGGCAATGCAGGTTTCAGCGTATTGGGTGCCAGGCTGGGTAATAAACACGCGGATGCCGATGCCGGGCGTGTTCTGCTTTTCCAGCAGATCGGCCAGGTAATCGTGGGCGGCATCAGTAATCGTAATAGCGGTCATGAAAATTCCTCGCAGACGTGGGGCGCAGTTTACGCCAATCAACTGCGCCTGACAAAGCCCTAGTGTTTTAGTCGGGTAAGTGACCCGACCGCTACCCAGTGTCTGTCAGGACAGCGCCGCCTCCTTGCTTGCCCGTCTCTGGTCCAGCCAGCCTTTCATGCGGCGGTACAAGCCCTTCTCGATCCATTCATAACTGAGCCACGCGCCGAGCGCGATGACCGGTACGCACACCGCAAACACCAGATACGGGTTCAGGCCGTAACGCTCACTGACCAGCCATCCCGCATACAGCACCAGCACGTGGAGCAAGTACACCGAATACGAGCAGTCGCCCATGGTCTTGAGCAGGCGATAGTTGCGCAGATAGGGTTCGAGGGAGATGCAGGCGACCACGATCACCGCACTCGGCAGACCCCAGTTGATGATGCGCGGCGCCGGTTGCAGATGGTCGATGGTGAACAGCGCAGCGCCAATGGCCAGCAACGGCAGCCACAACCGCTCACTGATCCAGCCCCGGCGATACATCACACCCACGAAAATGCCGAGCAGGAACTCATAGACGATGTCATTGGCGTAGAACCGGCTGACCAGCCCCGAACGACCCAGCACGTCGGTGATGGCAAACAGCGCCGCTGCGAGAATCAACGGGCGCAGACGCTGTTGGAACAGGAACACCATCGAGAACAGCACGTAGAACAGCATTTCGTAGTTAAGCGTCCAGCCCACGTTGAGGGTGGGATAGAGGCCGTAGCCGCCCGGGTTTTCCGAGGGGATGAACAACAGCGACAGCACAAAGCTTTGCCAGTCGACGACCTGGTGGGGCAGCAGCGGCTGAGCGACAACCACCAGCAGGCCCATCACCAGGGTGTACAGCCAATACGCCGGGACGATGCGAATGACACGGTTGAGCATGAAGCGGCCGGCGGGAATGTCCTTGTCTACGGTTGACAGGTAGATGACCAGACCGCTGATGACGAAAAAAATGTCGACGCCAACGGCGCCTTTCTCAGTGAAAAAACGGCCGACCGGCCCACTCGGATGGAAGTCGAAAAAAATCTGCATGAAGTGGTGACACACAACAGCCCACGCGGCGAGTGCCCGCAGGGCCTGAACCGAAATCAACATCTGCAACCTCTTGCTTCGTCTGGATTGACCTTCGCTGCCACGCCCGAAAAGGCAAGGTGTCGAAGAGCGACTCCTAAGGTCGGACTTCATAAGTTGCGAAAAGGTTCGGCGTCACTGACGGGCTGCATAATGGCTGCGCGCCATGTATTACAAGGGTTTCTCTGTTTGAAGCAGCATCAGCGGGGCCAACGCTTAGTGTGAAGATTTTCTGCAGGGCGGCTCTCGGGCGGCTCAGAGATTCTCGTAGCGATTCATGTCCAAGACACCCGCCTCGCGCGGCTCGGTTTCCTGAAGGTAGCGGTCCAGGTCGTGGAAGTACGTCCAGAACAGCGGATGGCTGCGGCGCACGCCCCAGCGCTGGACGATAGCGTCGAACGCCTGCTTGTGATCGTGGGCCTGCTCCATTGCGTCAACGAACGCACCGACCTCGCTGGCCGGGACGTTGAACATGAAATTCGGGTAGCTGCTCAGCACACCCGGATAGATTGTCAGCGTGTCCAGACCGGGCTGGTAGCGGTAATCCTCGCCCATCAGAAAGGCGACGTTACTGTGGGCCCGGTTGCGCAGCATGCTGTAGACGATGCGTTTGCCGCTGCCATCCTGGATCCGCAGCATCGTCGCTTCCGGCAACTGGTGAATGACCTTTAGCCCCGCCGCCGGCCGCGACGTCAGCCGGCTCAATGTCTGCTCCACCTCGCTGAACACCGGGTCCAGTCCCTCACGCGAACAGTAGGCGCCGTCGCAGCGATTGATCGGGTCCGGCGTCACGTTCAAGGTGCCCGCACGCTCGATCAACTTGCGCTCGAAGTCACGCTTGGGGTTGTTCTCATCGAGTGTCAGGCCGCTCGGGGTGTCATCGTCGATGGCCTGGTAATCCAGCCACATCTTTAATTTGCCGCCGTTCTGGTACCAGTCGCCGAGGATGTCATCGCGCTTGTCGGCCGGCATCAGGCGCAAGAAGTTGACCTCGGCGCCGTTGCGGATCAGGTCGAAATACAAGCGCGTCTGCACCTGATGGGAGACGTTGCCGTAGACGTCGAAATTGACCGCCAACTGGTAATAGGTGCGCTCCAGCAAGGGGTAGTCGAACAGCCAGACGCTGTTGGGCAGCGCGCCAATCAGCCCTTTGTTCACCGAGGCGCTGTCGAAGTGGCGGAAGATGGTCAGCAGCGCGTTGTCGTTGCCCGCCCACAGCGTCGCCCAACCCGGCGGGGGCATGTGCGCGTAGGCATCGCTGCGCAGGTCTTCGTACTGATTGCGCTTGTCGCGGTAGTCGTGCCACAGGGTCAGCACGCTGCCGACGTCATCGTCCTGCCCCGGCATCGCCAGCAATGGCGTGGCCTTGGCCCGGTAGGCCGCGTCGGTGATGTAACGGTCGTGGTCGGGCGCTTGAAACAGCGCCCAGAAATGATCGCGAATCACATCCGTGGCGATCTCGCCCCGACACACCGGGCCGCGAATGAACGTGCGAACGAAGTATTCGGCATTGTCCAGCATGAACTGGTAGCGCGCGTCAGCGGGGATCTGCTTGAACGTTTCGAACGGATTGGCCCGATGCTGCGGGCCATAGCCGGGCAGCTCGGTGGCGTGCCAGGTGCCGCTGTAGAACAGTTGCTTGACCCGGGCCAGCTTCTGCGGGCCCATCGGGTAGGTGATGTGGGTCTTGTGGACGATGACGCCCTGCACCGGCATCAGGCGGTAATAGAAGGTGGTGCCAGGATCGTCGTCGGGACGGCGCGTGGCGATCAGGTCAACCGGCTGGCCGCTCGGCGTGCGCGAGCGCACCCACTGGAAAAAGTGCCCCGGCTCGCCGTCGCTGAAATACACGTGGGCCAGAAACAGGTGTTCGTACAGCCAACGGCCGACCAACGCTTCGCTCGATCCGGGGCGATTGAGCAGGCGCTCCCATTCAGTGATCTGCGCCGCTTCGCCCGTACTCGGTTGCACCGGCGTCTGCTCCACGGGTGCCCCGGCTGCCAGCCAGCGTTGCAGCGTGCTGTATTGAGCGTCGGTGAGGCCGGTCACCGCCAGCGGCATGCCCTGCCCCGGACGCGCCGTGGCATAGGCGGCAAACTCGTTGGGCAACGGGCACATGTTCTGGCGGTTCAGGCCCAGCACGATGTCATCCGGCAGCCGCGCGTTGGGCACCAATGGCGCGCTGTGCCCGAACTCGAGCATCTTTGCCATCAGCGCCGCCTGGTTGCTCTGCCCGTCCAGCACTGAATAGAAGCCTTTCTTGCGCCAGGCGTCAGCGCCCTGCGCGTCGACGAAAATCCGGGTGGGTGCGACCGCCTTGCTGCGGTCGCCTTCGTAAACCGGCACCTTCGATGCACCGCGCAGCACACCTTCGCCGCTGCCCAGGTTCAGCTGACAGGCAGCGTCGTTGCAGGCGTGGCAGGCGACGCACTTCTCGGTGAAGATCGGCTGGATATCGCGGCTGTAGGAAATAGCCGGAGACTGAAGGGGTGACTGCGCGAACGCTGCACCGCAAAACAACAAGGCCAGAGAACTGGCGAGCACGCGATGCAACATGGAACGGGCGTCCTGAAAATGAATCGCCGGGATTCTACCGTTTGGCAGTGCCGCGTAACATGAACAGAATTCATGTAAATCCCGGAATGATTTAAATCCGCGCAGGTTTGCTATTATTTCGCACCTTTCAGCGCCACCTTATTTCGTACTTCTTCATCCGGGTAACCTTCATGTCAGATCGCAGCGCGCGTCTTCAAGCACTCCAGCAGGCTCTTCAACAGCGAATCCTGATCCTCGATGGCGGCATGGGCACCATGATCCAGAGCTATCGGCTGGAGGAAGAAGACTACCGCGGCAAGCGTTTTGCCGACTGGCCGAGCGACATCAAGGGCAACAACGACCTGCTGATCCTGACCCGGCCTGACGTGATTGGTGCGATCGAGAAGGAATACCTCGACGCCGGTGCCGACATTCTCGAAACCAACACCTTCAACGCCACCCAAGTGTCCCAGGCCGACTACGGCATGGAAGCGCTGGTCTACGAACTGAACGTGGAGGGCGCGCGCCTGGCCCGCCAGGTCGCCGACGCCAAAACCCTGGAAACTCCCGACAAGCCGCGCTTCGTCGCCGGCGTGCTCGGCCCGACCAGCCGCACCTGCTCGCTGTCGCCGGACGTCAACAACCCCGGCTACCGCAACGTGACCTTCGACGAACTGGTGGAGAACTACACCGAAGCCACCAAAGGCCTGATCGAAGGCGGTGCGGACATGATCCTCATCGAAACCATCTTCGACACCCTCAACGCCAAAGCGGCGATCTTCGCCGTTCAGGGCGTGTTCGACGAGCTGGGCTTCGAGCTGCCGATCATGATTTCCGGCACCATCACCGACGCCTCCGGCCGCACCCTTTCCGGCCAGACCACCGAAGCGTTCTGGAACTCGGTACGTCACGCCAAGCCGATCTCTGTGGGCCTCAACTGTGCGTTGGGCGCCAGCGAGCTGCGGCCGTACCTGGAAGAGCTGTCGAACAAGGCCGAGACCCACGTCTCGGCGCACCCCAACGCCGGCCTGCCCAACGAATTCGGTGAGTACGACGAAGCCCCGGCAGAAATGGCCAAAGTCGTCGAAGAGTTCGCCCAGAGCGGATTCCTCAACATCGTCGGCGGTTGCTGCGGCACCACCCCGGCGCACATCAAGGCCATCGCCAACGCCGTCGCGCCCTATGCGCCGCGGCCGATTCCTGAGATTCCCAAGGCCTGCCGCCTGTCCGGTCTGGAACCGTTCACCATCGATCGCAGCTCGCTGTTCGTCAACGTCGGCGAGCGCACCAACATCACCGGTTCTGCCCGTTTTGCCCGCCTGATCCGCGAAGACAACTACACCGAAGCCCTGGAAGTCGCCCTGCAGCAGGTCGAAGCCGGCGCCCAGGTGATCGACATCAACATGGACGAGGGCATGCTGGACTCGAAGAAGGCCATGGTGACCTTCCTCAACCTGATTGCCGGCGAGCCCGACATCTCCCGCGTGCCGATCATGATCGACTCCTCGAAATGGGAAGTCATCGAAGCCGGGCTCAAGTGCATCCAGGGCAAGGGCATCGTCAACTCGATCAGCATGAAAGAAGGCGTCGAGCAGTTCATCCATCACGCCAAGTTGTGCAAGCGATACGGCGCGGCGGTGGTGGTGATGGCCTTCGACGAAGCCGGCCAGGCCGACACCGAGGCGCGCAAGAAGGAGATCTGCAAGCGCTCCTACGACATTCTGGTTAATGAAGTCGGCTTCCCGCCGGAAGACATCATTTTCGACCCGAACATCTTTGCCATCGCCACCGGCATCGAAGAGCACAACAACTACGCCGTCGACTTCATCAATGCCTGCGCCTACATCCGCGACGAACTGCCGTATGCGCTGACGTCGGGGGGCGTGTCCAACGTGTCGTTCTCGTTCCGCGGCAACAACCCCGTGCGCGAAGCGATTCACTCGGTGTTCCTGCTGTACGCGATCCGCAACGGCCTGACCATGGGCATCGTCAACGCCGGCCAGCTGGAGATCTACGACCAGATCCCGGCCCAGTTGCGCGACGCCGTGGAAGACGTGGTGCTCAACCGCACGCCGGAAGGCACCGACGCGCTGCTGGCCCTCGCCGACCAGTACAAAGGCGACGGCTCGGTCAAGGAAGCGGAAACCGAAGAGTGGCGCGGCTGGGAGGTCAACGAGCGCCTCAAGCACGCACTGGTCAAGGGCATCACCACGCACATCGTTGAAGACACCGAGCTGTCGCGCCAGTCCTTCAAGCGCCCGATCGAGGTCATCGAAGGCCCGTTGATGGCCGGCATGAACGTGGTCGGCGACCTGTTCGGCTCGGGCAAGATGTTCCTGCCCCAAGTGGTTAAATCCGCCCGCGTGATGAAGCAGGCCGTGGCGCACTTGATTCCCTTCATTGAAGAAGAGAAAGGCGACAAGCCCGAGGCCAAGGGCAAGATTCTCATGGCGACGGTCAAGGGCGACGTCCATGACATCGGCAAGAACATCGTCGGCGTGGTGCTGGGCTGCAACGGCTATGACATCGTCGACCTCGGCGTGATGGTGCCGGCGGAGAAGATCCTGCAGGTCGCCCGCGAGCAGAAGTGCGACATCATCGGCCTGTCGGGCCTGATCACGCCCTCCCTGGACGAGATGGTTCACGTCGCCCGCGAGATGCAGCGTCAGGACTTCCACCTGCCGTTGATGATCGGCGGCGCGACCACCTCCAAAGCCCACACGGCGGTGAAGATCGAGCCCAAGTACAGCAACGACGCGGTGATTTACGTCACCGACGCCTCTCGCGCCGTGGGCGTGGCGACGCAGTTGCTGTCCAGGGAACTCAAAGCCGGCTTCATCGAGAAGACCCGCGCCGAATACGTGGAAGTGCGTGAGCGCACCTCCGCCCGCAGCGCCCGCACCGAGCGCCTGAGCTACGGCGCGGCCATCGCCAAGAAGCCGCAGTTCGACTGGGCCGCCTACCAGCCGGTGAAGCCGACGTTCACCGGGGTCAAGGTGCTGGAAGACATCGACCTGAACGTGCTGGTGGATTACATCGACTGGACGCCGTTCTTTATTTCCTGGGACCTGGCCGGCAAGTACCCGCGCATCCTCACCGACGAAGTGGTGGGCGAAGCGGCCACCTCGCTGTTCAAGGACGCCCAGGAGTTGCTGCGCAAACTGATCGACGAGAAGCTGATCCGCAGCCGCGCCGTATTCGGCTTCTGGCCGGCCAATCAGGTTGACCACGACGACATTCAACTGCTCGACGATAACGGCGCGCCATTGGCCAAGCTGCATCACCTGCGCCAGCAGATCATCAAGACCGACGGCAAGCCGAATTTCTCCCTGGCCGATTTCGTCGCGCCCCAGGGCAGCGGCGTCACCGATTACGTCGGTGGCTTCATCACCACCGCCGGCATCGGCGCCGAAGAGGTGTCGAAGGCGTACCAGGACAAGGGCGACGACTACAACGCGATCATGGTCAAGGCATTGGCGGATCGTCTGGCCGAGGCCTGCGCAGAATGGCTGCACCAGCAGGTGCGCAAAGAGTATTGGGGTTATGCCCGCGATGAGCAGTTGGGCAACGACGAGCTGATCAAGGAGCAATACACCGGCATCCGCCCTGCCCCGGGCTACCCGGCCTGCCCGGATCACACCGAGAAAGGCGTGCTGTTCGACCTCCTCGACCCGGCCCAGGGCGACGGCAAACCCGGCGTCAGCGGCGTGTTTCTCACCGAGCACTACGCGATGTTCCCGGCGGCGGCGGTCAGCGGCTGGTACTTCGCCCACCCGCAGGCGCAGTACTTTGCCGTGGGGAAAGTGGACAAGGATCAGGTGGAAAGCTACACCGCGCGCAAGGAGCAGGATCTGAGCGTGACCGAACGCTGGCTGGCGCCGAATCTGGGGTATGACGAGTAATCACGGCCCAGTCATTTTCGGCTGAACTGGATTCGGCCACTGCAGGACCTGCGGGAGCGAGCTTGCTCGCGAATACGGCATTCCAGACGCTGAAATAGGCGGCGGATTGCCGCCCTATATCGCGAGCAAGCTCGCTCCCACACCGCTATGTTTGCTCTGCGGCAGCGTAGCGTCTCAATGAAAGAAAATCTGCGACGGTGCTCGCCAGTTAACGATTCACCCGGGCACTCGCTGGCTGTGATTCTCACTCCATCGCAAATGTTTATCCTGCGGTTGCAGGATCAACGTCAGCTGGTTGAACAGATGAATGTCGGCGTACTGCGCAAAGAAGCGGTTGAGCAGCTCACCAAACAGGCAGATGTCCCCTTCCCCCGCAAAATTGCCCGCCTCCAGCGTGACTTCGATGTCCACACCCCGCAGCAGAAAGCCGCCCTCAAAACGTTGGATCAGGTGATGACGAACCTCGATGATCGACTGTAACCGGCGCCGATTCAGCGCACTGTCGGTCCAGTCGTAAAGCGCCAGCGTATTGCCCAAGACCTCGGCACTGTCGAGCAAGGGCAGAAAGCTTGAGCCCAGGTGACTGAGCACGCGCCAGTGAAAGCGGTCTTTGTCGGGTGCGTAACAAGGCATCGTCGGCGCACAGAGGTTGCGCACCGTCAATGTCCGCCGACTGGACTGCGCAGGCTGGTCCAGCACTGTTTCGGCCAGCGCCATTCGCGGCAGCTCGCCGTTGGTGCCCGTCAACTGCAGTGTCAGGCGGTGTGCCGGGTTCAAGCGGTCCTGTTCGAAACCGTCTCCTCCCAGGATCAGCCATGTGTCGTGGGACCCATCTGGCGCGGGTTTGAGCCGGGTATGGAAATAGCGCTCCGGAGCGTCGTCGCGCAGCATGCCGCCCCTGTGCTGAAAATGGCTGAAGGGCACATACTCGTGCCGCGCAGCACGCTTGCCCGCAATTACGCTGTCCACGGAATAGATGTCCGTGTCGGCATCCTCCACCTGCACTGGCCGCAGCCGGTAATCGGTCTGTAAGGGATCGAGGGCCAGAGGGTCCGCCTCCAGGGCAAACAGATTAATGACCGGCACGGCGTGAAGACGGACGTGCTCTGCACTGAGCGCGAACCCGCGGGGCCAGGGTTGACCGAGCACCACTTCAAGCTCTAACGCCTTTGTGTTGGCGTCCAGTTTCACCTGCTCCAGGCCCTTGATCGTGAGGAACATGAATTTCTCGGGGAAGCTGAAATACTCCAGCAATAACGGGCAGCCGCTGAAACGGTCTTCGCCCTGAGGCCAGAGGCGATCCTCGTCGCCGAAGCCCTTGGGACTGAATTTGACAGCGACCTCCTCGCGCTCCGAACTCCCCCTGCGCAGGTAGACCTTGCGGGCATTGAGCGCCAGCGCCTGATGCAAGGCGTTGGCCACGGGCGCGCTGGCATTCAGGTACAACGGCAGGTTGCCCAGGTCCATCGTGTCCCATTGCAACAGCTTGCCCCGGGAGAAACGCAGCCTGATCACCGAGCGGCCATCCGCCTCCTGTCCAACCCCCACGGCATCGAGGGACAGCGCACGCAGCGTCAGGTCCTGCGTGGTGGTGTAACGGCAGCGAGTACCCTCTGGGCCGACAGGTCGCGAGCGCACCTCGAAGCCTTTGCGGATCGTCTCGCTGGTCTTCATCTCATGGATGTCAGGCGAGAACTCGACGATCGACAGCGACGGAATCATGCGCAGGTACTGCGGGCTGACCAGCCCGACCAAGCCCTCAGTTAGCTCCGGCAGGTCGTCGTCAAGCTTTTCCCGCAGTCGGCCCATCAGGAACGCAAAGCCCTGGAACAGCTGTTCGACGGCGGGGTCCTGAGCCCCGGGCTTGTCCAGGTTCAATGCGCTGGCGCGGTCGGGAAATGCCTCGGCATACTCTTTAGCGGCTTCGCGCAGGTAGCGCATCTCGGCATCGAAGTACGCCAGCGTCGGGTTGTCCTTGTTCATGACAGATGTCCTTGTCTTGGGTGTCTCGGGTGTTGAAAAACATCACGCTTCGTCAGCCGGCGCTGGCTTCCGGCAGCGAGGTGATCAATGCGCAGCCACACTCACAGAGGTCGCCGTGGAACGCGATCGGCACGCCGTCATCGCTGCAGCCCGAGTTGCCCTGGGCAATGCGGGTGGTGCCATGGCCTGGCAGCGGGCAAAGGACGATGTCGCCTACGCGGGCGGCGCCAATGCCTTCGAAGATCATTGCGTCCGAGCCGGTTTTGACGATGCCGCCGCCGGTGGTGGTGTCGCCGATGCGGATGATGCCTTTCATAAGGGATACCTTCTGATTGAAATTCATGGGTAATGCATCGAGCCAAATAAGCAAGCCAGATGAGATTTCTATTTTTTTAAAAAATAAAACCATACAGGCAATTACGCCAGCGCATTAGCTGGTTCACTTTCTGCTCAATATAAGTGTCGCAAAGTTGCTCCGCCCCAACAACATTCTGAAGTTTGTGCCGCCACTATCAATGTACAACATTCCATCGCGCTCAAACACGAAGTAATCGGTCAAGGCCGCACCTATAAACTTACTTACTCCATAACGATGAAAATAGAAGACGTCCTTGCCCGATTGTGCCGCTACTCCCTTGTCGATGGCCGAATCCGAAATCTTCTTCAATGACCAGCACGCGCCCCTTACACCTTTCTCCGACATTTCGCAGGGTGCCAACACGTTCAGATTATGAGAAACAGCCAGTCCACAGTTAGCCACCCCATTGAATGAACTGCCACCTTCAGCCTGAAGCGGCTTAGCCAGCGCATTCGCCCCACAACCAGCGGGAACGCTTGGACCTTTAACAGGTGGGAGCAAATGATATAAAGCTGGATCGACGTTTCCCAAGCTTTTCCCGCTCACAAAGGTAAGACTTCCAGCACGGGAGACGTTGAAAAAGCTCCACACCTCAGAATCGCCCAGCGGGAAGATAACCGAGAAGTTTTTTGGGTCGGCCCCTTCCAACAACCGTCCTTCGAAATACACACCCTGTTCGCTCACGGCATATTTGTTGAATTGCTTTTTTTGCCAGTCCAACAGTCCGGATTCTGTGCCTTCTAAAACCCTGAACGCAGGCGACAGCTTTTCTAGCTTGGTTAACGTTCGATGCTCTACTGTTCGAATGTATCCCTTCATCTCCAACAAACACTTAAAACTAGTTATATTTGCAAGTATCGAAAAATACCCAAATCCGCAGTTTTTTTCAGGTGCATATTCTCGACCCTCCCAATACACCTGGCCTTTTCTGACCCTGTAGTCACCTGCAAGTACCTGATCATAGGGCAGACAACTATCGTTCATCGCGCCCCGTCCGTTTACCAGCTCTTCGCAGACTGGCATTTTGCTGTAGAGCTCAAACAACCCTGTGGTCAGCAGCATTGTTGCGGACAGCAGGAAGAACGCCTTCAGAAACCACTTCTTCATGCCAGCCTCCACCAGACCCGCACCGGGCCTTCGTGTTCGCTCTTGGGCAGCGGCCAGATTCGGTCACGGTAATAGCGCATGCGCTCGACAGGGAAAACGTCTCCTTGCTCGAAGTGACGAACAATGGACTGGCCGTCGGCGGTGTGCAGCTCCCGGTGCACGACCACCTGCCACCAACCGCTGACCGGGCACTTGGTCCCGGCGACGCATGGGTCGGCTGACAGGTCTGCCTGGCTGAAGCCCTTGGCGCCCGGCATCGGTCTGCCGGTGGCGGGGTCGAGTTTCAGGTCCTGAGTCAGGCGCTGAATTAACTCAGGCGATGGTTTTTCAGGCGGGACATTGGCTTCGCGGGCTTCCAGCCATTGCAGCTTGCCGTCCCACGGCGGCAGCTTGGCCGGGGGCAGCGGAAGGATGTCGTTGATTTCGGGGACTTTGGGGTGGGCGTAGGAGTAGTCGGCGAGAATGCTCCAGATGGTTTTGTACCGCTCTGCGCGCTGCAGGTCTTCCGCCAAATCCAGATAATGCAACTCGTTGGTCGGATCAGGCCCGCGAAAACCCTTTTGCAGAAAACTTGCAGAAGTCTCATCGCCTGCGGCGACACCAAGTTGAAAAACTTCAACTGCTTCTCGATATAGCTTTTCAATATGTAGGTCGACAGCCAGGTCGAGCGCGGCAGCTCCATGTCCTTGCTCAGCTGCGCAACGGCGCATCTGTCGCGCGACATCCGGCGCCCTGCTGCTCGGCGCCAGCGCATCACCAATTTCATATTGGGCTTGTGCACTGCCCTCGTCGGCGGCCTTGCGCAGGTAGCGCAGGGACATCTCCATGTCCTGTTTTAGATCGGCAATGCCGTTTTTTAGAAACACCGCTACAAAGTAGTAACCCGTTGCCACGTTGGCATCGATCAGGGCTTGACTGAAGCGCAGGTGTTCGTGGCCCCGCAGTCTGTATTTCCCGCGCAGGCTGCCGTTCTGCAGGTTGATAGTGGCTTTGACATGGCCGTTCTCGGCAGCAATGCGGTACAGCCGGATAATTTCCAAGTCGGTAGTCGGGTCCTGTTTGAGCTGGTTGTTCTTTTCCAACCAACGGGCGTAATGGAACAGCACATCGCTGTCAGGACTCGCCAGAGGTAGCGCTTCGTGTTTGCAGGTAAAGGCCAGGTTGTCCTTAATTGCAGCGAGGGATTTCATCGGGATGTCCTTGTCCGGTGGTGGGCGTAATCCGTTGCCGTTGTCGCAGGCAGTCAGAGTCAGGCAGGCGAGCAGTAGTAACCGGCGCATCAGTCGAGGTCCGTCAGGGTGGCAGGGCAATAATGAAACTCGACGAGAGGCGAACAGGGCTTGCTCTTGACCTTGCCATTCTGCAGGCCCTTATTTCTTTTGATAATTTCCTGCCAAGCGATGAACGCCACTTTCGGATCATCCTGCATCCCCTCCCCAGCCGTATGCAGCTTCCACAACCGCCTCCTCAACTTCTGAGTCGCCCCGGCCCACTCATGGGCAATGTTCAATTCGCTGTCCACCTGCATGCTGCGGGTGTTGATGTTGGCGGAGCCATGGGTGGTAAACACGTCGTCGACGATCATCAACTTGGAATGGATGTACACCGGCATCCAGTTACCGGGAGGTGAATCGGGCGCCACCAGCGAGCAGATGTGCACTTTGAGGTTAGGGATGTCCTCGGGCTTGAGGACTTCCTGCTGGATGGCCTTGATCTGGCCTTCGAGCACAGCCCGCCGAAAGGCCCCCGCGCTTTCGGCGTCGCGCTGCTTTTGCAGGGCCTTTTCACTCATCTCGCTATCTGGCCCAGTCAGCAAATGGCTCACGAAGGTCATCGCCTGATCTGCTATCAATTCGCTCAGGTCCTGCTCCTGCGCGGCGGCTTTTGCCTTGGCTGCCTCGATGCGCTGCAGTTGGGTGATTTTCGGCATAGTGTCGGCGCGCCCCAGGCTGTCGAGCATGCGGTGGGTGTTGACCGTGCCTTTGCCGATGCCGTCGTCGGTGACGTTGGTGATCACGAACAGGTGCAGTGCGCCGTGCTTGCCGGGGTCGCGCCCACCCTGGGTCTGGGCGAGGGCGGCCTTCTTGATCATTTCGGCCAGCGGCGGCCAGCGAAAATACTGGTTTTCGATGTAGATGAAGCCCGTGGCGTTGTTCACCGCTTGCAGGTAGAGCTTCTCGATGTCGCGTCGGCCTTCCTGGGCCTGGGTGCGAAGGATCTGCGCGAAGTGCCGTTGCTGGTCGGGCGGGCATTGCAGGCGTTTGCCCAGGGCCATGGCGTCGCGAGTGGTCATCAGGTCTTCGCCCGTCGCGTCGAACCAGGCGGTGGCAAAGTTGTGGTGCAGGTGCTCCAGGATCGGCCCGGCCACCTGGCTGGAAATGTCCTGACGCGGCGTGTCACCCCGAGGCCCGGCATTGGGCGCGGGTTTACTGGCTTTGTCGCGCTTGAGCGCCGAATGAGCGTCGGTGTCCCAATATTCGTCGAGGGTGTTGTGGCCCATTACGAAACCCACCGCCTGTTCGGGGGCTTCATAGTCCACAAGCACGGTTTTCTGATGGTGGGTGGCGGCAATACCGAGGGCTGCGAACGTGATGGCGCTCAGGTTCGGATCGGCGCTGTGATACCGGGCTTGGTGGATGATCTCGGCGCGGTCAAAGAGGCTGAAGCCGCGACTGGCGAAGGCAGGCCTTTCCAGGTCACGCCATAACGGCATAGGAATGCCTGAGATGGAACACATCGCGAACCACTTGCGGTCATAGGCGTACTGATCGTCGGTAGAGCTCTGCATCTTGCGATCGTCAATGGGTACCCGGCCTTTGCCGGGCAGATTGGCTTCGCCGCCGACGCCTGCGGTGTTGAATGGTAACTCCCAACCCAGCACGCGTACTTTTACGCCCTGCCTGGCCTTTTGCATGAGCAGTTCGCCGATGCACGGCTCATGGCATGCCACCCAATCCTTGCTGGACGGCATCGGCACTTCGGCAGAACAAACCGGATTGGATTGCTGACGAATGAAATACATCGACGGCTGAAAGCCCCAACAAATGATATCAACCGAACGTGTCGCGCTTGCAATGGCACGGTGCACGGCACCAAAGGTCTCTTCGCCGTTTACCAGCGGCATGTACGTCGTCAAAGCTGGCGGGTACTCAGAGTCCTGCACGAACCAGGGGGGCGTCAGAGTCACGGTGTCGGTTTCTTGAAACGATACGGGCGCGACGATTTCGGGCTGCGTCATGGAGCCTCCTCTTCCTGATCGGCGGTGTTATTCAGCACGGCGGCGTACTGCGTGCGGTGGTCGGCGTGCGAGGCGGGCTGATTGACCGGGGTGTCGGGCGCAGAACGGTGGTTTTGAAGGCCCTGATTGGCCAGCCTTCCCTGCTCGGGATGGCTGTAAGCGGTCACGGCGGGAATGCGGTAGCTGACGCCGTTGGCCATTTCCAGCCGGTATTCCTGCGTCGTCGGCTGATGATCAACCTCGACGTGCCCGCTGCCGTCCATGACGCCCTCGGTGATCAGTCCGCCATCGGCATAAAGCTTGTAGGGCATGTGAGTCCAGCTGCTGCCAAGGTTGGGCGTTGCGGCCAGCTTCAGGCGCAGGGACTGGCGGGTCAGCTGTTTCGGGGAGTCGGGATGGTCGGCAGCCATGGTCGCGCCGCCCTTGAGGAACTGAAAAGTCGAAGCCTTCAGTAGATGGTCGCCTGCCGTCCCCGACTCGATAAGGCCCTGCTCCAGCGTCAGGTAGCTGCCTGCGGCGTTGAGCACGATCTTCTTCTTGGCGACGATGTGGATTTCGTCTTCGGTGCTGGTGATGCTCAGGCCTTGCCGGGCCAGCAACTCCAGCGTGTCGTTCTGCGCCTGCACGGTGACCGGCCCTTGATTGGCGATCAGCTTGATGCCCAGCTGGCGCACGAACAGGCTCAAGCCTTTGCCGACCCCGATGAACATCCGCTTGACCACGCTGATGTCGGCTTCGCCGCCGGCATTGAGCATGAGGTTGTCGTGGGCCGCCAGTTGCAGGTGCTTGCCGCTGGTGAGGGCAATCCCTTGGGGCGCGCTGAGCAACAACACGGCGGATTTGAGCTGTTCGAGATTCTGCTCAAGCAAGTCCACTTGCGCCTGAACGCCGGCGGGCTCGGCCCTGCTCGCCTGGGCATCCTGGGACAGCCCTTGCAGTTGCTCCACCGCGTGCTGCAAGTGGGCAATCGCCGCTGCCATCTCCAGCTGTTGCCCCTGGGCGGCGGCCTGTTCATCGGCGCTGATGAACAGCCCTTTGCCGCTGCGAATCGCTCCCCACCCATCGGTGCGCAGTTCGAAGCCTTCGCCGCGCTTGTCCTTGTTGGCATCCACCAGATGCCCCAGATTCAGCTGGCTCTTGCCGCTGTGGTCAGTACTGAGCTTGACGTGCTCCTTGCCACGCTCGTCTTCCATGCGCAGTTTGTTGTTGGCGGGGGTGCGCAGCACATTACGGGTGAAGTCCCGGTCCGCCAGGGTCACCGGGTCGGGATGCCGGTCGTCGTGCAAGGCATGGGCGATGTAGGGCCGGTCGGGGTCGCCATGCTCAAAGGCCACGGCCACTTCGGTACCGGCAATCAGCGGCAGGTGCAGGCCGTGGGTGTCGCCGGCGTAGGCCCGGGCCAGACGCAGCCACGCGCTTTCTTCACCGGGCTCCCAGGGATCACGGTCGAACAGGAAGTTGACCTTGTAGCGACCTTCCTTGTCGATGTGGCTGTAGGGGTCGTTGGCGATGACGCTGGTGACACGGGCGGCAACGGTGCCGGCGAGCTGCGGCTTGCGCGGCACCGGGGGACGGAAGCAAACGGTCTCGCTGAAGGGAATGGCCACGAAGGCGACTTCCAGACTGCGGTCCCGGGCGGCGCGCAGGCTCACGCCGGTAATAACGGCGCCGGGCTCGAAGGCGTTGGGGGCACCGCCCGTGACGTCGAGGATTTGCCCCAGCGCCAGGGTCGCACTGCTGCTGACGCCGGTTAAACGCGTCTGGGCATTGAGATAACGTTCGTGGCGCAGCCGGCCATAGAAGAAACCGCTTTCGCTTATAAGGTCTTCGTCCTGATCCCGTGCGTCGCCCAGCACGGTATAGGGTTCGGCATAGTGATAGGCCTCGCCGTAGGTGGTGGTGGCGCGGCGGCTCTGGTCCACCTCGCCGTCGAGCCAGGCATTGGCATCCCGTGGGTCGTAGGCACGAAAGTGAATGCGCTTTTCCACCACGCAATGGTCGGATTGCAGCTGCCACACAGCGTCCTGGTCATGGCTGTCCAGGCCCGAGGGCGAGCGACACGGCACCGTGATTTGCGGCCATTGGTAATGGCGCTGATCGTCGTTGAATTCGATCACGTCGATATCGAGACGGGCGTCGTGGGCGAAACGAAACCAGATGCCCACCTCGGCCAGCAGCCGTGAGATGAACGCCAGATCGCTTTCGCCGAATTGCATCACTTGCTCGCGCCGGGGATAGTCACGGACGAGCTTGAAGCGGAAATCATGGCCTTCCATGCCGTGGCGACTGCGCAGAATGCTGTCGACAATCTCCGGCACCGACCTCTGTTGGTAGATGCGGTACTGGTGCCCGCGGGACAGCAGCGCCAGCCGCGGTTCAAGGGTGACTTCGTAACGCGCCTCGTCCCTGGAGGCTGACAGGCATTTGAAACCGGTGACCACGCCACACAGGGTGCGCAGCGGGGGTACGGCGGGTAACGGCAAACCGCCCGTGGCGCTGGGGAGCTCGTGGGGCGCGGTGTGCAGCGTGAACTGCGCGGCTTTGCCGAGCATGTGACCGGCGCCAATATCCTGAACCGTCGAGGTGAACTCGATGACGTAGGTGAACGGCTGGCTGAGGTGTTCTTCGCCCGTGAACGTCAGCACGTCGAGGTCGGCATTCAAGTCGTCGACGCGCAGGGTGTGACGGCTGTGGTCAAAAAAGGCCGGGAGTGAGTCCGTCATGGTCAGACGCCCCTCACGACAAGCTCGTCGACCATGTTGGCGAGCGTACGATTCAGGAACCACCACAGGACTACCAGCGCGAGTCCCGCGATTGCCAGGTGCAGGAGTGGAGAACGTAGCCACCAGGGGAATGTGCGGACAGGGCCTCTGGCGTCAATCCAGGTCGGCCGCACCGGGAACAGTTGAGGCCCTGCCAGTGCGTCCAGCTGGTTTTTCAGAACCATGCGCTCTTCGTCATCCAGCGATCGATAACCGCCCAGAAATCCCAGCATCATCACCCGCTGGAATAGGGTCACGACGTGCATGTCCGGCGCAGGCTCGCGCAGCACTTCCCGCATTTGCTCATGCAGGACTTCACCCGCTCGATGGTGCCCGCAGAAGCGGGCCTGCAACGATTCGTTGATCCATATCTGTCGGACGCCGTCCCCGACGTTGGTCAACACGGCTTCATCAAGCAGCGCGCATTGCGCATGGATGATCAAGTCCATACTGCGCTGGCTCATGCCTGCTTCCTGCAATGCGCTGCGCGCGCCTTCAACTTGGGCAATACACGTCTCGCGCAATGTTTTGCTGTCGGTCATGGTGCGACCGTGACGCAGTTCAACCGCCAGCAAATAGGTATCCTGGAAGATAAGGTCTACATTAATCGGCACAATACCGGAGGACTCATGACTTATTGAATTCATAGGTAACACCGAGAGCATTTTCAGGATTGAATGATTAATCGATCACTCAGGCGATAACGTGACCCCGGCCCACATCAATGAAGTGCGCGCAGGGAATAAAGAATATTGCGTCTACGGATTTGCCGTCCGTTTGGACACTGGATATTTTGATGGCGGAAATTGGCGTGTGCGAGCATGGACAACGCGGCCCCGGCAGCCTGCCCTTCGGCCCCACAGCCTTGGGGCCGCAGCTACGTTGCCCAGATCCCACCCGACGTTGAGGAGCAAGGCTAATGACTGAAAAATTAAAATGCTACCCACCTTTTCACATCAAGAAACTTCTTACAAATATCAGGAGCGATCCTACGGAAAGTTCTGACACGTTAAGTGAAAAGAATCTGAAGCCAGAATTTAAAGTCAGCTAAAGCCAGCACTGTGAACGCCAACACCAACCGCGAGGATTTATAGCCATCGGTGGGCTGCCCGAATATACATTCTGTTTAATCGAACGCTGACCCATCATTTAAATTTTACATGCAGGCCCTTTAGCCGATTCAGCCGGAAACACCTGAGTATTAAATCGTGAGGGCCGAAGTATGAAGACTGGAAACGGCAAAGCGATCGGCGGATAACCGCGCTTACAAGGCGAGCAGCCTTATAAAGAACGGCATAGGGTGCCCTTCGGAGCCGACTTGATGGCGAACCCGATTTCACAGACGCCGTTGCAGTGACTGCATGAACGGGTTCGCCAGCAGCAGGCCTACAGATAGGTGGAGGTTATCGCTACTGGTGCGTCACCCAGAACACCACCGCCCCCACCACCAGCACGACAATGAACAGAATGGCCCATGCATCCACATGGCTTTCGGATTTGGCAACTTTCGGTTGATTTCGCATTGCATCGCCTTTTGTCTGTTTTATGGGTGATCGCAAAACTCGCGGACCAGCGACAGGGGTCGTCGGCCATTGCCAGAGTAAAGTCGAGCCATGCCCTTATCACAAGTGAGGTTATGCCGGACCGACGTACTGCTTAGCACTTTTGGTTCTGTGCATATACTCAAACATCACTTTTGCGCATATCTGCAAACTGGTAACCTCCCCCGGCTCCGCAAGGAGTGCGCGGCCGTGCGCGCAGATTTGTTCGGTAGCCTGAAAGCAGACGACAACGCATCGCCTTTCCGGCTGGCCCAGCAGCAGTGAACCGCCTGAGAACAGGACCACCATGTACGTATACGACGAGTACGATCAGCGGATCGTCGAGGACCGCGTCAAGCAGTTCCGCGACCAGACCCGCCGCTATCTGGCCGGCGAGCTCAGCGAAGAAGAGTTCCGCCCGCTTCGCCTGCAAAACGGCCTCTACATCCAACGCTTCGCCCCGATGCTGCGCGTCGCTGTGCCTTACGGCCAGCTGACCTCGCGCCAGGCCCGCATGCTGGCGAAGATCGCCCGTGATTACGACAAGGGCTACGCGCACATCAGTACCCGCCAGAACGTGCAGTTCAACTGGCCGGCACTCGAAGACATCCCCGACATTCTCGCCGAACTGGCCACCGTGCAGATGCACGCGATCCAGACCAGCGGCAACTGCCTGCGCAACGTCACCACGGACCAGTTTGCCGGCGTCTCTGCCGACGAGCTGGTGGACCCGCGCCCCTGGTGTGAAATCGTCCGTCAGTGGACGACGTTCCACCCGGAATTCGCCTACCTGCCGCGCAAGTTCAAGATTGCGATCAACGGCTCGGCCTCCGACCGCGCTGCCATCGAAGTTCACGACATCGGCCTGGAGCCGGTGAAGAATGCTGCCGGCGAGCTGGGCTTCCGCGTGCTGGTCGGCGGTGGCCTTGGCCGTACGCCGGTGGTGGGTGCGTTCATCAACGAGTTCCTGCCTTGGCAGGACCTGTTGAGCTACCTCGACGCCATCCTGCGCGTGTACAACCGCTACGGCCGTCGCGACAACAAGTACAAGGCGCGCATCAAGATTCTGGTCAAGGCGCTGACCCCTGAAGTGTTCGCCGAGAAGGTCGAGGCCGAAATGGCTCACCTGCGCGGCGGCCAGACCACGCTGACCGAGGCCGAGGTGCATCGCGTTGCCAAACACTTCGTCGATCCGGACTACAAGGCACTGACCGATTACAGCGCCGAACTGGCTCAGCTGGATCAACAGCACCCCGGTTTCGCACGCTGGCGCTCGCGCAACGTCCTGGCCCACAAAAAGCCGGGCTACGCGGCCGTGACCCTGTCGCTGAAACCGACCGGCGTGGCGCCGGGCGATCTCACCGACAAGCAACTGGACGGCATCGCCGACCTTGCCGACCGCTACAGCTTCGGTGAACTGCGCACGTCCCACGAGCAGAACGTGATTCTGGCCGACGTCGAGCAGAGCCAGCTGTTCGCGATGTGGGGCGAACTGCGCGAGCAAGGCTTCGCAACGCCGAACATTGGCCTGCTGACGGACATCATCTGCTGCCCGGGCGGCGATTTCTGCTCCCTGGCCAACGCCAAGTCGATCCCGATTGCCGAATCGATCCAGCGTCGTTTTGACGATCTCGATTACCTGTTCGACATCGGCGAGCTGGACCTGAACATTTCAGGCTGCATGAACGCCTGCGGCCACCACCACGTGGGCCACATCGGCATTCTCGGCGTGGACAAGAAAGGCGAAGAGTTCTACCAGGTGTCCCTGGGCGGCAGCGCCAGCCGCGACGCCAGCCTGGGCAAGATCCTTGGCCCATCGTTCGCTCAGGACGTCATGCCGGATGTGATCGAGAAGCTGATCGACGTCTACGTTGAGAAACGCAACGAAGACGAGCGCTTCATCGACACCTACCAGCGTATTGGCATCGACCCTTTCAAGGAGCGCGTCTATGCAGCGAATCATTAAGAACAACGAGGTCATCGACGAGACCTGGCACCTGCTGCCCAAGGACACAACCTTCGACAGCCTGTCCAACTGCGACGACCTGATCGTGCCGCTGACCCTGTGGCGCGAGCATGCCCATGCGCTGAAAGCCCGCGACGGCGGCCTGGGTGTCTGGCTGGACAGCGACGAGGAAGCCGAAGAAATCGGCGACGACGCGGACCAGTTTCAGGTCATTGCCCTGAACTTCCCGGCGTTCACCGACGGCCGCAGCTACTCCAATGCGCGCTTGCTGCGTGACCGCTACGGTTACAAGGGCGAGCTGCGGGCGATTGGCGATGTGTTGCGCGATCAGCTGTTCTACCTGCACCGCTGCGGGTTCGATGCGTTCGCCATTCGTGCCGACAAGGATCCGTACGAGGCGCTGGAAGGTCTGAAGGACTTTTCCGTGACCTATCAGGCTGCCACCGACGAGCCGCTGCCGCTGTTTCGGCGGCGTTGAGTCGCTGCTGCTGATTCCGCGTTTAAACACGCTTGATAAGAAGCCCCGGTTTCGCGAGAAGCCGGGGCTTTTTAATTCAGCTGAATCAAGGTGCAAGCGCCGTCAATCTTGCGGTGTAGGGTCCGACGCCTTCCCGGCTAAAGCCGGTCCTACATTCGTGTTCACTGTAAATCTCAATAGCTGCACGGCTGCATTTAGTGGGACCGGCTTCAGCCGGGAAGAGGTCAGTGTGAGCGCTATCAATGTCGCGCCTGTTCGGGCCCCTTCCCGGCTAAAGCCGGTCCTACAATGGGTTCATGCAGCCTTCACGCGATGCGCTCAAGGGATCAGTCACCAGAACCGCTGCTGCGTCAGCTTGCCCCACCACCCTGTCACCAGGTGGTCAACCGACGTGCTCGCGGCGATGCCAACCCGCTGTTGCAGGCTCTTGCGTTCGGCGTAGTGCAGGTGGAACACCTCGGCGGTCTTGGCTTTCTCCGACAGGTATTCGTCGCTGGTTTTCAGCTCATCCACCAGCAGTTTGTCCTTGGCGGCAATGCCCAGCCAGATCTCGCCGGTGGCGACTTCGTCGATCTGCAACTGCGGGCGGTAGCTGGCGACAAAGTTCTTGAACAGCTCGTGGGTGATGTCCAGATCTTCCTGGAATTTCTCACGGCCCTTCTCGGTGTTTTCGCCAAACACCGTCAGCGTGCGCTTGTACTCGCCGGCGGTCAGCACTTCGAAATCGATGTCATGCTTTTTCAGCAGACGATTGACGTTGGGCAGTTGAGCCACCACGCCGATCGACCCGAGGATTGCGAACGGTGCACTGATAATACGGGTGCCGATGCACGCCATCATGTAGCCGCCGCTGGCCGCGACCTTGTCAATGCAGACGGTCAGCGGAATGCCCGCCTGACGAATCCGCGCCAGCTGCGATGACGCCAGACCGTAGCTGTGGACCATGCCGCCGCCGCTCTCCAGGCGCAGCACCACTTCATCCTTGGGGGTGGCGAGGGCCAGCAGCGCGGTGATCTCGTTGCGCATGTTCTCGGTGGCCGAAGCCTTGATGTCACCGTCAAAGTCGAGCACGTAGACCCGCGACTTGACCTCGGTGGACTTCTTTTCCTTTTTCAGTTCCTTGGCCTGGGACTTGCGCAGCGCCTTGAGCCGCGCCTTGTCCAGCAGCGAACCTTCGAGGCGATCACGCAGCCCTTTGTAGAAGTCATTGAGTTTGGTGACGTGCAACTGACCGCCTGCGCCACGGCGCCCGCGACCGCGCATCGACGCGATGACCACCAGCACCACAATGATCGCGATCACGATGGTGACGGTCTTTGCCAGGAAGCTGGCGTAATCGAAAATGAACTCCACAGAAACTCCTTACCGGTACAGCAGACCCTCGGCAGAGGATCGCGAGTGGGGCCAAGCATACCGGCGCGCCGGTGGCCGAGCCAGTGACGCGACGGCGGATACGGGACAGATCGGCCAATTCAAACGAGCGTATGTTTTTTCATTGACAGACCGCGGGCCGTCCTCATAACCTCCCAGCACTTTCAACGTGCCAGGGTGAAGCGGTCGTGGGCAGCATCTATCTCATACGACATGGCCAGGCCTCGTTTGGTGCGGACGATTACGACGTCCTGTCGCCTACCGGTTTTCGTCAGTCCGAAATCCTCGGCGCACACCTCGCCCAGCTGGGTCTGAACTTCGACCGCTGCATCAGTGGCGCCTTGTTCCGCCAGCGCCACACGGCCGAAACGGTGATCGCCCAGCTCGACGCTGCCGGCCTTGTCACCCCCGAACTTGAAACCGACATCGCCTTCAACGAATTCAACGCAGAAGGCGTGATCCGCGCGCTGCTCCCGGCGATGCTGGATGAAGAACCGGACGCCTTCGAGATCATGCGCGACGCGGCCAACAACCGCGCCGAGTTCCAGCGCCTGTTCGCCGCGATCATCCGCCGCTGGCTGGTGGGCGATCACGACGCCGCCGCCCTGCAGAGCTGGCAGGCCTTCGTCGAGCAGGTCGAAGCCGGCCTGAGCGGCATCCTCGACAGCGCCGGGCCAAGCGACCGCATCGCCGTGTTCACCTCCGGTGGCACCATCACCGCCCTGCTCCACCTGATCACACAGATGCCGGCCACCCAGGCTTTTGAACTGAACTGGCACATCGTCAACACCTCGCTCAATCACGTGAAGTTCCGTGAGCGCGAGGTGTCCCTGGCTTCCTTCAACAGTTACGCGCACTTGCAACTGATGAAGGCGCCGGAGCTCATCACCTATCGCTGAGCCCGGCCAATCGCACTCGCAAAGTGCTCATCACTACTCATATAAAAGGATCACACCATGAGCTCCGTAGAAAACGCCGTCCACGCCATGAAAGCCAAGTTCAACCCAGCCGCTGCTGCGGGCCTGGACCTGGTGTTCGGTTTCCGCATCGACGAAACCAAGAACTTCTCCCTGATCGTCAAGGACGGCACCTGCGAATTGCAGGAAGGCGAGAACCCGGACGCGCAGGTCACCCTGGTGATGGACGGCGAAACCCTGGAAGGCATCGTCAGCGGCGAGACCGACGGCATGCAGGCGTTCATGGGCGGCAAACTGCGCGCTGAAGGCGACATGATGCTGGCGATGAAACTGAGCGAGCTGTTTCCTTCCTGAGGACGCACCGCCGTTGCGAAAGAACCGAAGCTGCCCGGCTTCGGTTTTTTTTCGTCCGGGCGACGTGCAAGACAGCGCCTCCCGCCTGTGAATCAGGGCGGCTGATTGCGGCGTAACACCCGCGCCAATAGCCCTTGTTCGCGGTCGCCGGTGCGCATTAGATTAGCCAATGATCCTGGCCCACCAAAATAATCTGCAGGGATACGCATGGCGCTCACCGACCAGTCCACCCCGGTTCGATCCGGCGAAGAGCTCGACGCTGCATTGATCGACCCGTACCTGAAAGCCCACGTCCCCGGCCTGAGCGGTAGCGTGCAGATCAGCCAGTTTCCCGGTGGCGCGTCGAACCTGACGTACCTGCTGAAGTACCCCGAGCAGGAATTGGTTCTGCGCCGCCCGCCGTTCGGTCACAAGGCGAAAAGCGCCCACGACATGGGCCGCGAATTCCGCATCCTCAATCAACTGCGCGACGCATTCCCCTATTGCCCCAAGGCGTTCCTGCATTGCACTGACGACAGCGTGATCGGTGCCAAGTTTTACGTGATGGAGCGGGTCAAGGGCATCATTCTGCGCGCGGAGTTGCCCGCCGAGCTGAACCTCGATGCCGCGCAGACCGAAACCCTGTGCAAGAGCTTCATCGATCGGCTGGTGGAACTGCATCAGGTGGATTACAACGCCTGTGGCCTCGGCGATCTGGGCAAGCCCCAGGGTTACATTGAGCGGCAGATTCGCGGCTGGACCGAGCGTTACGAGAAAGCGCGCACAGCCGATGCCCCAAGCTGGGAAAAGGTCGCGCGCTGGCTGGACGAAAAGCAGCCGGCGGACCACCCCGTCTCCAGCCTGGTGCACAACGACTACCGCTTCGACAACGTGATCCTCGGCCCCGACAACCCGATGCAAATCATCGGTGTGCTGGACTGGGAGCTGACCACGCTGGGTGATCCGCTGATGGACCTGGGCAACAGTCTGGCGTACTGGATTCAGGCGGACGACCCCGCGCCGGTGCAACTGATGCGGCGCCAGCCCAGCCATGCGCCGGGCATGCTCACCCGTGAGCAGTTCGTGGCGTACTACGCCGAGCGCTCGGGCATTGCCATCGACAATTTCGATTTTTACTACACCTACGGTCTGTTCCGTCTGGCGGGCATCGTCCAGCAAATCTACTACCGCTTCTTCCACGGCCAGACCCAGGACAAGCGCTTCGCTCAGTTCATTCACATGAACGCCCTGCTCGAGCGCATGGCCCTGCAAGTGATTGAGCGTTCCAGCCTCTGATTGCGACACGACAAGGAAAACAACATGTCCAAGACCCAACTGTTCGACCTCGATGGCAAGATCGCTTTCGTCTCGGGGGCCAGCCGTGGCATCGGCGAAGCGATCGCCAAACTGCTGGCCCAGCAAGGCGCCCATGTCATCGTCTCCAGCCGCAGGATCGACGGCTGCCAGCAGGTCGCGGACGCGATCATTGCCGAGGGCGGCCAGGCCACCGCCATCGCCTGCCACATCGGTGAAATCGAACAGATCACAGCCGTGTTCGCGCAGATCCGCGAGCAGTTTGGCCGCCTGGACATTCTGGTGAACAACGCGGCGACCAACCCGCAGTTCTGCAACGTGCTGGATACCGACCTCGGTGCGTTCCAGAAGACCGTCGACGTGAACATCCGCGGCTACTTTTTCATGTCCGTGGAGGCCGGCAAGCTGATGCGCGAACACGGCGGCGGCAGCATCATCAACGTGGCGTCGATCAACGGCGTCTCGCCGGGGGTGTATCAGGGCATCTACTCGGTGACCAAAGCGGCGGTGATCAACATGACCAAAGTCTTCGCCAAGGAATGTGCACAGTTCGGCATCCGCTGCAACGCCCTGCTGCCGGGCCTGACCGACACCAAATTCGCCTCGGCGCTGGTGAGCAACGAGAAGATCCTCAACACCGCGTTGGCGCAGATTCCCCTCAAGCGGGTGGCGGCGCCGAGCGAGATGGCGGGGACGGTGCTGTACCTGGCGAGCGACGCGTCGAGCTACACGACGGGCGTGGCGTTGAATGTGGACGGCGGGTTTCTGTCCTGAGTCGTGGAGGCAGACCCACGCCGCTGAGGTGAAACTGAGGTGTTCCTGATGGAATAAAGATTCCATCAGGCGCCCCCAACCGCCTACATTTTCCGCACAACAACACGTCTTAAAGGACACGCTGTCATGCGCGGGAATTCTCTTCCAGAACTGGGCGTCGGCCTGATCGGCACGGGCTTCATGGGTCGGGCTCACGCCCTGGCGTTTCACAACGCACGCACTACGTTCGATCTGCCCTTCAACCTCACCCTTGTCGCGCTGGCCGATGCCGATGCTGCGCGCGCGCAACAGTGCGCAGCCAGTTGGGGGTTCCAGCGCAGCCATGGCGACTGGCAACAGCTGATCAGCGATCCGGCGGTCAACCTGGTAGCGATCACCACGCCAAATCAGCTGCATTTCCCCATGGCCATGGCGGCCCTTGAAGCGGGCAAGGCAGTGTATTGCGAGAAGCCGCTGGCGGTGAGTCTGGCGCAGGCGCGGGAGATGCAGGCGGCAGCGCGCAAGGCCGGCGTGGTGACAAGGGTCGGTTACAACTACCAGCACAATCCGATCATCGGGTTGGCAAAGCAGATGATCGAGCGTGGCGAGCTGGGCCGGATCGTCAGTTTTCAGGGGGAATTCAGCGAGGACTTCATGGGCGATGGGCTGTCGCCGTGGTCGTGGCGCTGCGAAGAGGCCCATGCCGGCGGGGCCCTGGCGGACCTCGGCAGCCATTTGCTGGCAATGGCGCGGTACCTGCTCGGCGATGTCGAGGCGGTGTGCGCAGACTCGCAAACCGTGTATCCGCAACGCCCGGCCACGCGCGGCAGCGAAGAGCAACGGGCGATCAGTATTGATGACCAGACCTACGCGCTGCTGCGCTTCGCCAACGGCGCGCGAGGTACGTTCGGCAGCAGTTGGCTGAAGCACGGCTACAAGAATCACCTGAGCTTCGAGATCGGTGGCACCGAAGGGACATTGTCGTTTGATCAGGAACGCTTGAACGAGCTGCGGCTGTACCGAACAGGATCCCGGGGACGCGACGGCTTTCAGCGGATTCTGGCGGGTCCTGCGCAACCCGGGTACGCGTCTTTCTGCCCGGCGCCGGGGCATCAGTTGGGGTACAACGAACTGAAGACACTGGAAGTGCACGACCTCATCCAGGCGCTGGGTGGGCAGGTTTCGAGCGGGACGGATTTTGCCGAAGCGATGGAGGTCGAGCGCCTGGCCACAGCGATTCGGATTGCGGCGAAGGAGATGCGCTGGGTGAGTGTGTCGGATATTTGAGTCAGGTCAGACCGAAAGCCAAGGGTGTCCCCACCGGCCCCTTCCCGGCTGAAGCCGGTCCTACTACACCGCGCGCCTTGCAGGTAGAATGCTGCGCTTCCGGGCAGCCATTCTGCCCATCTGCCCGATAAGCGCCTTCCCATGCCGTTCGAACTCACCGTTGAACCCATTACCCTTCTGGTGCTGGCTGTCGTTGCCTTTGCCGCCGGTTTCATCGACGCCATCGCAGGCGGCGGCGGGCTGTTGACCACGCCCGCCCTGCTCACTGCCGGCCTGCCGCCGCATCTGGTGCTGGGCACCAACAAGCTCAGCTCGACCTTTGGCTCGGCCACTGCCAGCTACACCTTTTACCGGCGCAAGCTGTTCAATCCGGGGCAGTGGAAACGCGCCCTGATCGGCACGGCGGTGGGTGCGCTGATCGGTGCCGTAGTCGCGCATTATCTGCCGGCCGAACTGCTGAACCAGATGCTCCCGGTGATCGTGTTCGGCTGCGGCCTTTACCTTCTGTTCGGCGGCACGCCCAAGGCGCCGCTGGACAGCAATGCGCCGATCAAGACCAAATGGCAGCTGCCCCAAGGCCTCGGGCTGGGCTTTTACGACGGCGTGGCCGGGCCCGGCACCGGGGCGTTCTGGACGGTCAGCACGCTGTTGATGTACCCGGTCGATCTGGTGAAAGCCAGCGGCGTCGCGCGCAGCATGAACTTCGTCAGCAACGCCGCCGCGCTGATGATCTTCGCCATCAACGGCTCGGTGGACTGGGTCATTGGTCTGTCGATGGGCCTGGCGCTGATGGTCGGCGCCTTTCTCGGCGCCAGAACCGCGATCAAGGGCGGCGCGAAGTTCATCCGCCCTGTCTTCATTACCGTGGTGCTGGGCTTAACCGTCCGCCTGGCCTGGCAGCACTGGTTCAACTGAGCCCGAGCGCTGGGCCAGATACAGATCGATCAGGTAGCGCGCAATCGAGCGACTGGCCGGCAACGGCGGCAGGTCATGGATGCTGAACCACTGGGCGTCTTCGATTTCGTCTGCCTGGGGCACGATCTCGCCGCTGTCGTATTCGGCGTGGAAGCCGAGCATCATCGAGTGCGGGAACGGCCAGCACTGGCTGCCCTTGTACTGGATATTCTTGACGGTGACCCGGACCTCTTCCATCACCTCGCGCCGTACACAGTCCTCTGCAGACTCGCCCGGTTCGGCGAACCCGGCCAGGGTGCTGTAGACCCCCGACACAAAACGCGGCGAGCGCGCCAGCAGCACTTCATCGCCGCGGGTGATCAGCACGATCATGCTCGGCGAAATCCGCGGATACGCGCGCAGATCGCAGTGCGGGCAATACATCGCCCGCTCCCCCGGCACTTGCTGCGCCGCCTGACCGCAACGCCCACAAAAACGATGTTCACGGGCCCAAGTGCTGATCTGCGCCGCGTAGCCAAGCATCTGGAACACATCGGCGTCGTCGGCGAGCATGAACTGACGGAGGGTCTGCCACTGCGAACCCTCAGCCTCCAACGCCAGATCCGACCCCGGCGAATGTTGGAGGGTCTGCACGTACACCGGCTCGCCGTCAAAATGGCCAATGCCATGCTCGTGCAGTAACGGGAGTTCCTGGCGCTTCAGCCATTCGCGGGGGAACAGCACGCCGTTGCTGTCTTTCAAAAAGCCCTGGTCACTCTGAACCACGGCCCAGCCGCCGGGTGCCTGAACATCAAGCACGGCGGTGGTCCAACGCTTCGGGGGCGTCATGCCTCAACTCCTCTGAGCACCGACGGGCCCGTCTGCAGCCCGGTAGGGAGACTCACAGGCAGGCGTCGGTGATGCATTCAAATAGGTCAGTCAATTGTCGAAAACCGGCTTCTGTTTGCTCATGTGAGCGACCATCGCCAGCTTCAGGTCGGCCGATTGCAACATGGCAGCGTTCCAGGTGGCAACGTATTCGAGACCGTCGTCCACGCTGTGATCGCGCATGTAGCCGATCGTGCGCTTGCTGCCGCTGATGGCGATGGGTGATTTACCGGCGATGTCCCGGGCGATGGCGAACACGCCTTCGAGCAACTGCGGCAGGTCAGTGAATGTGCGATTGACCAAGCCAATGCGCAGGGCTTCTTCGGCGCCGACGTTACGGCCGGTGTAGGCCATTTCGCGCATCATGCCGTCGCCGATCAAGCGCGGCAGTCGCTGCAGGGTGCCGACGTCCGCCGCCATGCCCATGTCGATTTCGCGAATGGAAAACAGCGCATCGTCCGCGGCATAACGCATGTCACAGGCGCTGATCAGATCGATGGCGCCGCCGATGCAATAGCCCTGAATGGCGGCGAGCACCGGCTTGCTGCATCGATCAACCACGCTGAAGGATTCCTGCATCTGCAGGATCTTGCGCCGCAGCAGGCGGGCGTTGCGGCCCACGTCCTTGCCCAGCTCGCTGGCCACCGAGGCGAGCAGCGTCAAGTCGATGCCCGAAGAAAAGTGTTTGCCAGCGCCACTGAGCACCACCACGCGGACGTCGTCGGTGTCCTCGACCCAACGGAAAATCTCGATGATTTCCTGCCAGAACGCAGCGTTCATCGCGTTGATTTTTTCCGGACGATTGATCTGGAAGTGGGCAATGTGGTCGGCCAGTTCGACCTTGAACGCACTGTAGTCAGACACGGCTTTAGATCCTTTTAGGGCAGACGGGGTTTATTCCATGACGCCGGATCATAGCAAGTCGGTCGGTGCGCCCGCAGGCCACGGTTGCGCCATTTGCCGGACAGCGAACCCGTTGCGTTCCGGGGATGCCATCGGTCGGCCAGCAATAAACTGAACGGTCTCAGGCGGCAAAGGTCCAGAGTCATGGCTGCATGGAATCGGACCTTCCGAACATGTCTGCCGGGGGCGTTCGAACCTGTTTCGGCGCCCGACCTTTTCTCAGGTCGCAAGAGGGCGATTCTTGACTACATCAAAAGCGGCAACCGGTATCGTGGGCCTGGATGACATCCTTGCGGGTGGTCTTTCGCGCAGCCACGTGTTTCTCCTGGAAGGAGAGCCCGGCACCGGCAAGACCACCGTCGCGCTGCAGTTTCTGCTGGCAGGCTCGGCGGCGGGCGAGCGTGGTCTGTACATCACGCTGTCTGAAACCGAACGCGAATTGCGCGATGGCGCACGCTCCCATGGTTGGGAGCTGGACGAGAACATCTCGGTATTCGAGCTCACCCCCCCTGAAGATTTGTTGAATGCGGCCCATCAGCAGAGCTTGCTGTACTCCTCCGACCTTGAACTGGGCGAGGCCACCAAGCAGATTTTCGAAATTGTCGAGCAGGTCAAACCTTCGCGGGTGATCATCGACAGCCTCTCGGAAATCCGCCTGCTGGCGCAGAGTTCACTGCGCTATCGCCGGCAGATCCTGGCGATCAAGCATTACTTCGCGCGCTACGACACCACCGTCGTACTGCTCGACGACCTCACCACTGAATCCCTGGACAAAACCGTGCACAGCGTGGCCCACGGCGTGATCCGACTCGAAGGTCAGACGCCTACCTACGGCGCCGAACGCCGACGCCTTCGGGTGGTGAAGTACCGCGGCCAGAAGTACCGCGGCGGCTATCACGACTTCAACATCATGGACGACGGCATTCAGGTGTTCCCGCGTCTGGTAGCGGCCGAGCACCGGGCTGGCTACGTCAGCCGCCAGCTGAGCAGCGGCATCAAGGAAGTCGACGCCCTGCTCGGTGGCGGTCTGGACAGCGGTTCCAGCACGGTGATCCTGGGGCCTGCGGGCACCGGCAAATCGCTGATCGCGTTGAAATTCGCCGCCGCGGCGGTGGAGCGCGGCGAGAAGGCCGCGCTGTTTATCTTCGATGAAGAACTTGGCCTGCTGTACACCCGGATGAGCAAACTCGGCATTGATCTTCACGCACTTGAAGAAACCGGCAACCTGCTCATCGAGCAAGTCGACGCCGCTGAATTGTCGCCGGGCGAATTTGCCCACCGCGTTCGCCGCTGCGTCGACGAAATGGGCATTCAGACCGTGGTGATCGACAGCCTCAACGGTTACCAGGCCGCGATGCCTGAAGAGAACGCGCTGGTCCTGCACGTCCACGAGTTGCTGCTCTACCTCAACCGTCACGGCGCCTCGACGTTCATGACCGTCGCCCAGCACGGCCTGGTCGGCGACATGCAGACGCCAGTCGACATTACCTATCTCGCCGATTCGGTGATCCTGCTGCGTTATTTCGAAGCACTGGGTCAGGTCCGTCGGGCCATTTCCGTCATCAAAAAACGCACAGGCACCCATGAGTCAACCATTCGTGAATACCGCATCAGTGCGTCCGGCATGACCATCGGCGAACCGCTGGAAGCCTTTCAGGGCGTGTTGAGGGGTATCCCGCAATACCTCGGTGATCGCAGCCCGCTGCTGCAGGACACCGACGCGTGAGCACTCCGGGACAGTTATCGGAGCGGGCCATTATCCTGGCCCCTCTCGGACGCGACAGCCAGATCGCGCTGACCATGCTGCAGGAAGCCGGCTATCCGGCGATCATCACCCACGACCTGACGCAGCTGTGCAGTGAGCTGATGTCCGGTGCCGGCCTGGCGATCATCGCCGATGAGGCGTTGCGCAGCGCGGACATCAACCCGCTGCTCAGCCTGCTGGCCAATCAACCGGCCTGGTCGGACTTCCCCATCGTGTTGCTGACCCACCACGGCGGCCCGAAACAGAACCCCTCGGCGCACCTGGGCAAGATGCTCGGCAACGTCACGTTCCTGGAGCGGCCGTTCCACCCTGCCACGCTGATCAGCCTGGTGAGCACCGCCGTCCGCGGGCGTCGACGACAATATGAAGCCCGCAGCCGCCTGGAAGAATTGCTGGAAAGCGAGCAGCGCCTGCAACATGCGCTGAAAGCCGGGCGACTGGGTTCCTGGCAGCTCGACACTGAATTCCTCGCGCTGGAATGCTCGGACATCACCAAAGCGCACTTTGGCTGGGACGAGCGCGACACGCTCTCCTATGAAGACTGGCTAAGCGCGGTGCACCCCGAAGATCAGCCGCGCATGCAGTCGGTGCTTCAGCACACCCTGGACAGCGGGGCCGATTTCATCATCGAGTTCCGCAACGTCTGGCCGGACGGCTCGGTCCACTGGATGGACATCAGGGCTCGGGCGATCCGCGCGCGCAATGGCCGCGTCAGCCTGCTTTCCGGGGTCACCTCGGACATCACCGAACGCAAGCTGGCCGAGCAGCAGCTGCGCCGGCTCAACGAAACCCTGGAGCAGCAGGTCGAGGAACGCACTTCACAGTTGCGCCACAACGAAGAAGTCCTGCGTCAGTCGCAGAAAATGGAAGCAGTGGGCCAGCTCACCGGCGGTATCGCCCACGACTTCAACAACATGCTCACCGGCATCATCGGCAGCCTCGAACTGCTCAGGCGCCGGCTGGCACGGGGACGCACCGACGACCTTGACGGCCTGATTGACCTGGGTGTGACCTCGGCCAATCGCGCCGCCGCCCTGACCCACCGCTTGCTGGCGTTCTCGCGCCGTCAGTCGCTGGACCCCAAGCCGGTCTTGATGAATGACCTGGTCAACTCCATGGGTGAACTGCTGAATCGCAGCGTCAACGAGAGCATCCGCCTGGACATGTGCCTGGACCCGGAACTGTGGACCGCCGAGGCCGACCCGAACCAGCTTGAAAGCGCCCTGCTCAACCTGGTGCTCAACGCCCGCGACGCCATGCCCGAGGGCGGCATGCTGATGATCGAGACCTTCAACCGCCGCCTCGACCGCGACTTCACCAACGCTTACGAGAACCTGCTGCCAGGTGACTACGTGGTGCTCAGTGTGCGCGACACGGGCTGCGGGATGCCGGAGAACGTCATCAGCCGGGCCTTCGATCCGTTTTTCACCACCAAACCGATCGGCCAGGGTACCGGCCTCGGCCTGTCAATGATCTATGGCTTCAGCAAGCAATCTCACGGCCACGTCGCGATCGAGAGCCAGGTCGGCGACGGCACCACGGTGCAGCTGTTCCTGCCGCGTTATCAGGGCGCGGCGCAGCAGGAGGGCCCCGCCCTGCCCAACGACACACCGCAGGCCCGTGAGGGCGAGACCATTCTGCTGGTTGAGGACGATCCGGCCGTGCGCGCGCTGGTCAGCCAGGTGCTGAGCGAACTGGGTTACGCGTACGTCGAAGCCGGTGATGCGGTCGGCGCGATTCCGATTCTGGAATCGAGCCAGCGCATTGACCTGATGATCAGCGACGTCGGCCTGCCGGGCATGAATGGGCGGCAGTTGGCGGACATTGGCCGGCAGCTGCGCGCGGACCTGAAAATACTGTTCATCACCGGTTATGCGGAAAACGCCAGTGCCCGCTCGGGGTTCCTGGAAGAAGGCATGCAGATGATCACCAAGCCTTTTGCCTTTGACCAACTGACGGCCAAGGTACGGGAAATGATCGAGGGCTAACGCGAGAGGGGTTGACACAAATGCCGGCGATTGCCGGCTTTGTTGTTTGTATCTGAGGGGCAGCAGAATCAGTTGAGCAGGGTCTGAATCTTCGAGTGCAGCGTTTCCATGGTGAACGGCTTGGCGAGGATGGGCGCTTTTTTGGTGATCGGGCTGCCGCAATCAACGATCTCAGCCGGGTAGCCGCTGATGAAGATGACCTTGAGTTCCGGTCGCAGCTTGACGGCGGGCTCGGCGATCATGACGCCGGACACGCCGCCGGGCAGGCGGTAATCGGTGATCATCAAATCGAGGTGGGGTTTGGTGGCAAGAATTTCGAACGCCTGCTCCCCGTTCTCCGCCTGCAACACCCGATAGCCTTCGCCCGACAGGTAGTCGGAGAGCAGCATCAGAATGAGCGGCTCGTCTTCGACGATGAGTACGACATTTTCTGCATCAGAGCTCATTTGAACGCCTTTGATCTTATAGATAGCTGCCATTACGACCATGGCCCGCGCTGGAGGTTGCGCAGGGTGTTCAGTTATTTGATTGAAGGCCAGATGGGTCGGCCTAACGGCCTCCTGTTTCGCCTTCGGCGAGTTACTTGGAAAAGCACCCCAAGTAACCAAGGGTGCTTGCTCTCGGTTGGGCCCGACTGCGTCGGGCTCCTTCACTCCGACGACGCTCCGTGGGCCCGCGCCGAACGGACATCCATGTCCTGACGGCGCTCTCGCGGCATCCATGCCGCTCGACCCACTGCGCGTCGTCTGCGTTCAGCCTGCACCCAAGTCGCGTTTTGTGGTGTTCGGACTACCGCGTAGAAGATCAAAAGCAAAAGCAAAAGCAAAAGCAACAGCAACAGCAACAGCAACAGCAACAGCAACAGCAACAGCAACAGCATTCGCGAGCAAGCTCGCTCCCACAGGTAGGGGGTGCTATCAGCAAAACTGTTGGCGCTTGGGCTGGCCTCTTCCCGGCTGAAGCCGGTCCCACTAAACAGTAGCGCGTTCAGTCAGTGGGACTGGCTCCGACTGTAGGACCGGCTTTAGCCGGGAAGCTTTTGCTGTTGATCTTCTACTCGATAGACCAGACACCGCAGCACGCGACTTGGGTGCAGGCTGAACGCAGGTCTCGCTCCGTGGGCCGAGCCGCATGGATGCGGCGAGAGCTGCCCCCCGCCATGGATGGCGGATGGCAGCGGGCCCACGGAGCGGGACCGGAGTGAAGGAACCCTGACGAAGGAAGGGCCCAACCAGGAGCAGGCACCCTTGGTTACTTGGGGTGCTTTTCCAAGTAACTCGCCGAAGGCGAAACAGTCTGCCCCCAGGCAGACGCTTGTGATCTTGATCTTAGATATCTTGATCAGAGCGGCAATGAAACCCGAAACATCGACCCCGCCCCTTCCTCGCTCTCGACACTAATCCGCCCGCCATGAGCGGCCACGATCTGGTCGGAAATAAACAACCCAAGGCCAAGCCCTGCCACCGCATGACTGGCCGCGACCCGCTCGAACTGCTGAAAAATACGCTTCTGATTTTCCGGACTGATCCCGATCCCGTGATCACGCACCTCCACCCGCGCCTCGCCAGCCTCGCTGTAAACCCGCAACTCGATCGGCTTGCGCTCGCCGTAGCGCAACGCATTGGTCAACAGGTTCGCCACCACCTGCTCGATACGGAACTCATCCCACACGCCAATCACTGGCGTCTTCGCCTGGAACGTCACCGCGCTGCCGGCAGCGGCGATCTGCGCGGAATAGCTTTCCACCAGATTGACCACCAACTCCGACAAATCAAAAGGGCTGGTACGGATCGACAGTTTGCCCGTCCGGATCCGCGACACATCGAGCATGTCCTCGATCAGCCGGATCAGGCTCTGAATCTGCCGCTCATCGCGGTCGACCATGGCCCTGAGTTTTTCCATGGTGAACGCCGAAGCGTTGTCCTTGGCCAGATGCAGCTTGCGCAGCTGGGTTTCGAGAATCAGGCCATTGAGCGGCGTGCGCACCTCGTGGGAGACGATCGACATGAAGTCATCGCGCATGCGGATCGCACGCTCCAGCTCGCTCTGGGTCGACTTCAGCTCCTGCATCAGGGCTTCCTGTTCCGCGCGGCTGCGTTCGAGCTCATCGAGTTGCTGCTTGAGGACCTTGCGCTGGCGATACAGGTCGACGAAGACGTTGACCTTGCTCTTCACCGCATGAATATCGAGGGGCTTGTGCAGGAAATCCACGGCACCGCTTTCATAACCCTTGAACGCGTAATTGAGCTCTCGCCCGGCGGCACTGACGAACACAATCGGAATGTTCTTGGTCTTCTCGGTACCGCGCATCAGCTCGGCGAGTTCGAAGCCGTTCATCCCTGGCATCTGCACGTCGAGAATCGCCATCGCGAACTCGTGTTCGAGCAGCAACGACAACGCCTCATCAGCAGACAACGCCTTGAACACCTGACGGTCCTCACGCTTGATCAACGCTTCGAGGGCGAGCAGGTTTTCCGGCAGATCGTCGACGATCAGCAGTTTGGCTTTGATTTCACTCAGCATGCAATTCGTTCCAGCTCGACAAGCAGGGACCCAATGTCGGGCAAAGGCAATAGAAAATCCGGCGTATGAAGGGCAAGCGCCGCCTCGGGCATGGTTCGCACGAGCGCTTGTGCCGGGTCCTGGACCACGGTGAGGCCACCGTATTCTTTGATTTTTGCGGTACCGCGCGCGCCGTCGCTGCTGGCGCCGGTCAGCAGCACCCCTGCCAGCCGCTTACCGTACGCGTCAGCAGCCGATTCGAACAGTACGTCGATGCTCGGGCGCGAATGATGTACCCGTTCTTCCTGACTCAATGACAGACTGAAATCATTCTCCACCGACAGGTGATACCCGGGCGCGGCGAAGTACAGCGTGCCCGGCGTGATGGTTTCCTTGTCGTCGGCCTCCTTGACCGGCATCGCCACGCTCATGGCGAAGACCTCGGCCAGGTGGCTGCGGCGCTGGTCCGGCACGTGGAGCACCGCAACGATCGGCAACCGGTAGCCCTTGGGCAGCGTGCGGAAAATCTTCAACAGCGCTTCGACACCGCCGGCCGATGCGCCGACCACAATCGCGTCCACCGCCGGCAGCGCGGGCTGGTCGGGGGACGGGCAAGGAAACGACGTTCTCATGATTTGCGGTAGATCCGCTCGAGTTTGACCAGAGGGTCGAACTGGTTTTTGTACCCGGAGAAATCCAGGGTTTCCTTGCTGCCCAGCACGAGGAATCCGCGGTGGCACAGGGACTCGTGAAACAGCCCGAAGGCGCGGTCCTGCAGCTTCTTGTTGAAGTAGATCAGCACATTGCGGCAGGAGATCAACTGTGTTTCGGAGAACACGCTGTCTGTCGCCAGGCTGTGATCGGCGAAGGTGACGTTCTCCCGCAAGGTCTTATCGAAGATCGCGTAATCGTAGGCGGCCGTGTAGTACTCCGAAAACAGCCGCTTGCCGCCGGCCTTGATGTAGTTCTCGTTGTAGGCGCGCATGTTTTCCATGGAGAAGATGCCTTGCTTGGCCTTCTCCAGCGAATTGGGATTGATGTCGGTGGCGTAGATGATCGTGCGATCGAGCAGGCCTTCCTCGCGCAGCAGGATCGCCATCGAGTAAACCTCCTCCCCGGTGCTGCAGCCGGCAATCCAGACTTTGACCGACGGGTAGGTCTTGAGCAGCGGCACGACTTCTTCGCGGATCGCCAGGAAGTGCGTCGGGTCGCGGAACATCTCGCTGACCGGGATCGTCAGGAATTGCAGCAGCTGCATGAACGCCGAAGGGTCATGCAACACCCGCTCCTGCAACGCGGAAATGGTCTTCAGTTCAAATTGACGCAACGCGTGGGCCACACGTCGTTTCACCGACGCACCCGAGTAATCGCGGAAATCGTAGCTGTACTTCAAGTAAATCGCTTCAATGAGCAAGCGTAACTCGATATCGGCGTCTCGTTCTTGGTGCATCGGCAACACTCTGGATCGGGCAAAAAGGCGGTCAATTGATCCGGTTCATTCAGATACGTTCCATCTTGGGCAACCACACGCGAATCAGCGAGAACAGCCGGTCCAGGTCAATCGGTTTCGCCAGGTAGTCGTTGGAACCGGCCTGCAGGCAGCGATCCTGATCGTCTTTCATCGCTTTGGCGGTCACGGCAATGATCGGCAGCTTGCGCCAGCGCGGGTTCTTGCGAATCTCGATGGTGGCTTCGTAGCCGTCCATCTCCGGCATCATCACGTCCATCAGCACCAGATCGATGTCCTCGACGGTATTGAGCTTCTCGATCGCCTCCAGGCCATTGCGCCCCACCTCGACGATGGCGCCTTTGTGCTCCAGCGCGCTGGTCAGGGCGAAGATGTTGCGTACGTCGTCGTCGACCACGAGGATCTTGCGCCCTTCGAACACACGGTCGCGACTGCGCGCGGTCTTCAGCATCTTCTGGCGCTCGTTCGACATCTGCGACTCGACCTTGTGCAGGAACAGCGTCACCTCGTCGAGCAACCGTTCCGGCGAGCGCGCGCCTTTGATGATGATGGTGCGCGAGTACTTCAGCAGCTCGGCTTCTTCGTCACGGGTCAGGTTGCGGCCGGTGTAGACGATGACCGGCGGGAACGCGCAGATCTCGTCGATGGACATGCGCTTTAGCAACTCGTTGCCGAGCATGTCCGGCAGTTTCAGGTCGATGATCATGCAGTCGTAGGCGTTGTCGCGCAGCAGATCAAGGGCGTCCTGAGCGAAGCCGACTGCCGTGATCTCGATGTCATCGTCGCCGATCAGGCGCGCGATGCTGTCACGCTGCAAGGCATCGTCTTCGACCAGCAGGATGCGTTTGACCTTCTGGGTGAGCTTGGCTTCGAGGCGGGCGAAGACATCCTTGAGCTCTTCGCGGGTGGTCGGTTTGACCGCGTAGCCGATGGCGCCCATTTGCAGCGCCGCTTCCTGACGGTCTTCGACGGAAATGACGTGCACCGGGATGTGGCGGGTGCTTGGCAGCTCTTTCAGACGTTGCAGGACCGTCAGACCGGAATGGTCCGGCAGGCGCATGTCCAGCAGCACAGCGTCCGGAATAAACGAGGAGGCCAGGTCGAAGCCTTCGTCGGCGGCATGGGCCACCAGGCAGTTGTAGCCCAGTTCATGGGCCAGATCGTAGAGGATGTGGGCAAAGCGCACTTCGTCTTCGATGACCAGGATGCAGCGATTGCTGAACGGCGCCTTCTCGCGGTCATCAGCGAAGCGCGGAATGGGTGTTGCCGCCGCCGCAGGCTTGGCAGCGACAGGCGCAGGCGGCGTGATGCGGGCTGGAACCGGCGCAGGCTGCACAGCCGCTGCTGGCCCCTCGACGTACTGTGAAGGCTCGACTTCGACGTACTCTTCCGGCATGACCAGGGTGAAAATACTGCCCTGCCCCGGCGCGCTGGTCACGCTGATCGAACCGCCCAGCAGGCGGGCCAGATCGCGGGAAATCGACAGCCCCAGGCCCGTGCCGCCGTAACGGCGATTGGTGGTGCCGTCGGCCTGACGGAACGCTTCGAAAATGCTCTCCTGCTGCTCCTCGGCGATGCCGATCCCGGAGTCGCGAACGGTGAAGGCCACGCCCTCGCCCGGCTGACGGGACACGGTCAGGCTGACGGTGCCGCTTTCGGTGAACTTGACGGCGTTGGACAGCAGGTTCTTGAGGATCTGCTCCAGGCGCTGGCGATCGGTGTACAGCGAGACCGGCGTGCCTGACTGAATCTCCACCGAGAACTCCAGCTTCTTCTCGGCCGCCAACGGTTCGAAGGTCATGCGCAGGCCTTCGACCAAGCGGCTGACGCTGCTGTTTTCCGGCCGCATGTCGAGCTTGCCGGCTTCGACTTTGGAGATGTCCAGAATGTCGTTGATCAGGTTGAGCAAGTCATTACCGGCGGAGTAGATCGATTCGGCAAACTTGACCTGCTCGGCGGTGAGGTTGTCCTGCGGGTTTTCCGCCAGCAGCTTGGCCAGAATCAACGAGCTGTTGAGCGGCGTGCGCAGCTCGTGGGACATGTTGGCCAGGAACTCGGATTTGTACTTGCTTGAGCGCTGCAACTCGTCGGCGCGGGCTTCCAGTTCAATCTGTGCGATGTGCAGTTCTTCATTGTTGCGGTCCAGCGCATCACGCTGATCGCCCAGCGCCTTGCTCTGCTCGGCCAACTGTTCGTTGGTCTGCTCAAGCTCCGCCTGCTGGATTTCCAGGTGCGCCTGGGACTCCTTGAGAATCCGCGACTGTTCTTCCAGCTCTTCATTGGCGGTGCGCAGTTCTTCCTGCTGCACTTGAAGCTCTTCGTTGAGCTGCTGGGTTTCGGCGAGCACTTCCTGCAAACGTTGACGGTAGCGGGCTGCCTCGATAGAGGTGCCCACGTTCTCGGCCACCAGCTCAAGGAACTCCAGGTCACGGGGCGTCAGCTCGCGAAGAAAGCCCAGCTCGATCACGCCGTTGACGTGGTCATCGTTGCTGGTCGGCACCACCACGACGCTGCGCGGTGAGCCTTCACCCAGGCCGGAGGTGACTTTGAAATAGTCCTGAGGGACGTTGTCCAGGGTGATGATCTGATCCTGCTCGGCCGCCTTGCCGACCACGCCCTCACCGCTGTAGATCGACTGCTCGTGCTGTTCCTGCTCGCGGGAGAAACCATAGGACGCCACGCGCACCAGACCGCCATGCTCCTGGCGTACGTACACCGCCGCCACCACCGCACCCAGGTACTGGGCGAAGAAATGCAGCACGTTGCGGCCCAGCAGATTGAGGGTGAGCTGGCCGATCACCTGCTCGGCAAGTTCGCTCTGACCGTTGCGCAGCCAGGCGACATGGGACAAGCGATCAGCGTCCAGCTGTTGCGCCCGCAGGTTGGCGGCGTAGGTGTTGGACAGCGTGGTCATGTCACGACGTCCGACCCAGGCGAGAATCCCGCTGACGATCAGAATGAACGTGACGTACAGCGAGACCGACATCACGGTGGTGTGGGTCACGTCGGTGTTGCGTGTCAGACGCAGCTGGTGCTCGACGTTGGCCGCCTGCTCGTATTGATCACGCATCTCGTCGGCCAGGCGCTTGCCGCGACGCTCCTTGATCGGCGTCTGATAGTCGCCACCGGCGCGGCGCAGATTAATCATCTCCTGGGCGAAGTCGTTCCAGGATGATTGCAGCGCGGCCAGTCGCTTGAAGCGGTCGACCTGATCCGGGTTATCGGCGACCAGTTCTTCAAGGCCCTGGAGCTCGCTCATGATGGCCGGCTTGGCCACTTCGTAGGGGTCGAGGAAACGCTCATCGCCGGTCAGCAGAAAGCCGCGCATGCCGGTTTCCATGTCCACCGAGAGCTTGAGCGAGCGATTGAGGTTGTTGATGACCCGGTCTGTGTGTTCGACCCACTGAATGGCCGACAACAGATAAGAGATCAGAATGACGAAGAAGGCCGCACTCAGCACGCCGACGGCCAAAGGTAAACTGACGTTGCGACTTAACAGTTTGCGGAAACGTTGCTCATCGACTGCAGAGTTGGTGATCATCGCGAGGGCTCAGGCGGATTCGTCTAAACGACGGAGTTTGCCGCAAACCTCGGCAAAAACTCCAGCGTACGACGTAGAAGATTGAATTTTCTGACATTAGATCGGGAACAATCAGGCCGGCACTGTACATTTGAGTGCAGCCAAAAAGCCATTACACTCAATTGAATCGTGTTGTTGCGGCTCAGAACTTGGCACAATTGCGCGCCCAGCGAAACGCTGTAAGCCCCGATGCCGTGCGATGCGCTCCCTGCCCAATTAAGGAACTTGCCATGTCCGATTCACCCCGCACGATTCTGGTGGTCGAAGATGACAACATCGTCAGGATGTTGATTGTCGACGTCCTCGAGGAGCTTGAGTACACCGTGCTGGAAGCAGCAGATGCCGCCGAGGCCCTTGCGGTCTTGCACAACGCTGGCCAGACCATCGACTTGATGATGACCGACCTGGGCCTGCCGGACATGAACGGCAAGGACCTCGCCGTCAAGGCACGTGAGGCCCGCCCGGACATCCCGGTGCTGTTCGCCAGCGGCTACGCGGATTCCGTTGATGTGCCTGAGGGCATGCACAATATCGGCAAGCCGTTTTCCATCGACCAGCTGCGTGACAAGGTAAAGGGCATCCTTGGCGACTGAGCAACTGGCGCAGCGATCCCCGATCCATGTGCTGATCATTGGCTACGTCTGGCCCGAGCCGCGATCGTCTGCGGCCAGCGGGCATGTCATGCAACTCATCGACTGTTTTCTCGAACAGGGCTGGCAGATCACCTTCGCCAGCGCCGCCACTGAAGGCGAGCACAAGGCCGACCTGGCCGCGCTGGGCATCACGGAAGTCGCCATCGCCCTCAACCACAGCAGCTTTGACGCCTTCATCCATGAGCTGCAGCCCGACGTGGTGTTGTTCGACCAGTTTCTGATGGAGGAGCAGTTCGGCTGGCGGGTGGAGAAGCACTGCCCGAACGCCCTTCGCCTGCTTGAGAGCTCCGACTTGCAGAGCCTGCGCCATGCCCGTCATCAGGCGATCAAGGAACGCCTCGACGGCAAGCCCGATGCTGACCTGACTGACTATTTCCAGACGCCCCGGGATCAGCTGTTCACCCGGATGGCGACCACTGACTTGGCCCAGCGCGAGATCGCCGCGATCCACCGCAGTGACCTGAGCCTGATGGTCTCCGACGTCGAAATCGGGCTGCTGACCCAGGCATTTTCGGTGCCCGCGGCTCAGCTCCATTGGGTCCCGCTGCTGGTAAGAGAGCCGCGCGAGGCGCCCCTTGGCCCGCGAAGCTTTGAAGACCGGGCGCATTTCATCACCATCGGCAATTTCCGCCACGCCCCGAACTGGGATGCTGTGCTATGGCTGAAAAACACCGTCTGGCCGCTGATTCGCGCGCAACTGCCCACTGCTCAGGTTCATGTGTATGGGGCCTACACGCCGCCCAAGGCTGCGGCATTGCATAACGCCGCCCAGGGGTTTCACATCATGAACTGGGCCGAAGACGCGCTGGAAGTGATGGGCGCTGCGCGGGTGTCCCTGGCGCCGTTGCGATTCGGCGCGGGAATCAAGGGCAAGATCATCGATGCCATGGTCTGCGGCACACCCACCGTGACGACGCCCATCGGCGCCGAGGCCATGCACGGCGAACTGGCATTTCCCGGCGCCGTGGCCTGTGAGGCGCAAGGGCTGGCAGACGCGGCGGTCAGTCTTTACAGCGATCAGGCGCGCTGGGAAAAGGCACAACAGGACGGCTGGCAATTGCTGCCGGCGCGCTTTGGCCATAACCGCCATTGCGCCGTGCTGATCGACCGTATCCTCACATTGCAGGACACGCTGCAGGCCCATCGCGCGGCCCACTTCACCGGCGCCATGCTTCGCCATCATCAGCACAAGAGCACGCAGTACATGTCTCAATGGATCGAGGCCAAGAACAAGAACGCCTGAAGCGTTTATCTAGCGGACGGCGCGGCGCAACAGGTAGGTGTCCATGATCCAGCCTTTCTCTGCCCGCGCGGTTTCACGCGCCTGACGTATCTGCGCGCTGACCTCGTGCAGCGGGCCTGAAATGAGCATCTCGTCAGGGGTGCCGAGGTAGGCGCCCCAATAGATGTGTAAATCCTGATCGACGAACCGCTCGAAGGTGCAATAGGCGTCGAGCATCACCACACTGTTGCTGATGTACTCGCCCTGCTCCGCTGCAAGCTCCCGGCCGGTGGTGATGTGGATCGGCTCGCCGATGCGGTTCAGGCCGATGCGGTGCCCGGCGGCGAGCGCCTGCACGCTGGTGATACCGGGAATGACGTCGTAGGCAAATGACTCACGGCCGCGGGCGAGCACCTGATCGAGAATCTTCAGGGTGCCGTCATACAGCGCCGGGTCGCCCCACACCAGAAACCCGCCGGTCTCGCCCGCCTTTACTTCATCGGCGATCAGTTGCTCGAACAACACGGCCCGCTGCTCGTGCCAGTGTTCGACCCCGCTGCGGTAAGACGGCGAATCGTCCTTGCGCCGGGGATCGCTCACCTGCACCAAACGATAGTCATGGCCCTCGATGTAGCGCTCGCAAATCTCCCGGCGCAACGCCAGCAGGTCGTCATTGGCGTAGCCCTTGTCGAGCATGAAAAACACCTGGGTGCGGTTCAGCGCCTTGATCGCCTGGATGGTGATGTGCTCGGGATTGCCTGCGCCGATGCCGATCACGAGGATTTTTTTCATGGGGTGGCGGTTCTCTGAAGGCGTTCGCAGAAGGTGCTCCCAATACGCAGGGAAGCGGCATTCCGAGCATCTATTCGTGCAGCTCGCGCAACGCAGCTGTTGCCAGAAAGCCCGAGCGCGATCGGTAACGTTGATCGCTCCTGACACGGGCATCGATGCGCTCCAGCAGCACTTCCGGCAGTGTCGCATTGAACCGCACTGAGCGACCGAAATACGGTGCCACGTCAAATTCGACCACAGCCCACACGCCGCCTTGATAGTCCGGATTATGGATATGCGCGTCGATGTCCATCGGCTGCGGCAGCGCCTCGCCATCAGCGACCAGCCCTTCAAAATGCAGCGCCAGGGCTTCTTTCACATTGTCCAGCGCTTGGCCAATGGTCGCGCCAGCGGAAAAACAGCCCGGAATATCAGGCACGGTGACGCCGTACACTGAGTCGGGATCCTTATGTAAAACGACGGGTAATTTCATGTTTTTATCCTTCCGAGCCGATTTGCTTCGAGACATTCATTTGAGGCCGGCCTGCTTCAATATGCTGTGAACCGTCCCTTTTGGCAGGTCATCTTTGGGATGAGGGACCGTGACACGTCCCTGTTTTATCGGGTGCTTGTATTGACGATGACTGCCTTTGTCCTCGACCACATACCAACCGTCGTCCTCGACCCTTCTGATCATGTCCCTGCTCCGCATCAGCCTATCCCTTTGTTGACTGATGTGGATAGTACACACCGCACTTTATTGCGCCACCGCTTGGGAAATCTTTTAAGCGACGGTATGTAACGTGATCCCGGGACGATCCCGCTGCGCGCCCCTCTCTTGCTAAAGCCGGCCCCTCTGAAGTCGTGCGCCCATCTGCCTCTGTTTAACGCCTGTATCTGTATTCCGCCCGACAAATAGTGCACATTAACCTCACGCCATTCTCCAGACCGGCACACGCATGACCAAAACAACAAGAGTCACCGACCCCGCCTATGAGCTGATGGATGACCATAACGGTCTGTCGATCATCTACCGTGAGCATGGCTTTCCCTGTCCACTGGTGCGCTGGCATTTCCACAAGGAATACGAGCTGCACCTGATCGTTGCGAGTTCCGGCAAGGTCTTCGTCGGCGATTACATCGGCAATTTCTACCCCGAGACGCTGTTCCTCACCGGCCCCAATCTGCCCCATAACTGGATCAGTCAGATCGCGGAAGACGAGGTCGTGCCCAAACGCGACATGCTGGTGAACTTCACCGAAGAGCTGCTCGAAAGCGGCAATCAGGTGTTTGCCGAACTCAAGGCCCTGGCGCCGTTGCTCGAGCGCGCCCGGTACGGCATTGAATTCCGCTGCAAGCGGACCCTCCGCCAGGCCACCAAGCTGATGCAGAAAATCGCCGACACCACGGGCATGACCCGGCTGGGGCACTTTTTCATTTTGCTGGAAGTGCTGGCGGCCAGTGATGATTTCCAGTTGCTGTCGGGCACCACCGCGTCCCAGCTGTCCGACGATCACGCCGTGGAGCGCACCAACAAGGCCGTCGATTACATCTTCACCCACTACGCCCGCGAGCTGCCGCTGGAAGAAGTGGCCGAATACCTGGGCATGAAGCCGACGTACTTTTCTCGGGTGTTCAAGCAGGCCACCGGGCGCTGCTTTGTGGAATTCGTCAACCGGCTGCGGATCAGCAAGTCCTGTGAATTGCTCGCCGATGGCGATCGGCCGGTGACCGACGTCTGCTTCGAGTCAGGCTTCAATAACATCTCCAACTTCAATCGACGTTTCCAGAAACTCAAAGGCATGACCCCCTCGCACTACCGACGCCTCGCTGTACAGCGCCTGACCGAACAAAACCTGTACTGATTCGTTGCCCCATCGCACCCTTCAACTACGCTGGAACTGCCCCACCCCACGCGCTGGCGCAGTTGTGCAGCGCGCCCGTCGGAAACCTCAGTGCAAAAAAGTATCAGTTCAAGTGCGCCGCAGGATTTGTCAACCAGCGCGCACAAGGCTGTAATCAGCTGACATTCTTCCTGGCCTCCGGAAGAAACAAAAACAATAACCAAGCTTCTGACGTCCGCCTGGGCGCAGAAGAGGAGTGATAAATGAAGACCTCTGCAAATGTTCTCCTTGCCGGTACCTGTCTGACCCTCCTGTCCCTCTGCGCCACCGCCACTGCCGGTGAAGTCACCATCGCCACCGTCAACAACAGCGACATGATCCGCATGCAGCGGCTGTCCAAGACCTTCGAAGAACAGCACAAAGACATCAAGCTCAAGTGGGTGGTGCTGGAAGAGAACGTGCTGCGTCAGCGCCTGACCACCGACATCGCCACAAAAGGCGGCCAGTTCGACGTGTTGACCATCGGCATGTACGAAGCCTCACTCTGGGGTGCCAAGGGCTGGCTCAAGGAAATGAATGACCTGCCGGCGTCCTACGCGCTGGACGACGTATTTCCTTCGGTACGCGACGGTTTGTCGGTCGACGGCAAACTCTTCGCCCTGCCGTTCTACGCAGAAAGCTCGATCACCTACTACCGCAAAGACCTGTTCAAGGCCGCCGGCCTGACCATGCCGGAGCGTCCAACCTGGACGCAGATCTCCGAATTCGCCGACAAACTCACCGACAAGTCCAAGGAACAGTACGGCATCTGCCTGCGCGGCAAGGCCGGCTGGGGCGAGAACATGGCGCTGATCACCACCATCGCCAACTCGTTTGGCGCCCGCTGGTTCGACGAACAGTGGAAGCCGCAATTCGACCAGCCTGAATGGAAGAACGCGCTGACCTTCTACACCAACGTCATGAAGAAGGACGGCCCACCCGGCGCCTCCAGCAACGGCTTCAACGAAAACCTCGCCCTGTTCAACAGCGGCAAGTGCGCAATCTGGGTCGATGCCAGCGTGGCCGGCTCGTTCGTCACCGACAAATCACAGAGTAAAGTCGCCGACAGCGTAGGCTTCACCTATGCGCCGCACGAAGTCACCGACAAAGGCTCGGCATGGCTGTATTCGTGGGCTCTGGCGATTCCGACCAGCGCCAAGAACGACAAGGACGCCCGCGCCTTCACCGAATGGGCCACGTCCAAAGAGTACGCCGCGCTGGTCGCCGAGAAAGACGGCGTGTCCAACGTGCCGCCAGGCACCCGCGCATCGACCTACACCGATGCCTACAAACAGGCTGCGCCGTTCGCCAACATCACCCTGGAATCCCTCAAGGCCGTGACGCCTAAAGCGCCGACCCTCAAGCCGGTGCCGTATGTGGGCATCCAGTTGGTGACCATCCCCGAGTTCCAGTCGATCGGCACCTCCGTCGGCCAACAGTTCTCGGCAGCACTGGTGGGCACCTCCAGCGTGGATCAGGCATTGACCAGCGCGCAAAGCGTGGCCGAGCGTGAAATGAAGCGCGCGGGTTACCCGAAAAAGGGCTGACACCCGCTGCTTCAAGGCGGCAGGCGCTGATTGCCTGCCGCCCACGTTCACGCTCACGCTTCTGCCCGGTCCGGAGTCAACATGAACACCTCAACCCTCACCCCGCGCACCGCCGCGGCTGACGATAAGTCGTCTGCCAAGGGCAGCGTCACCAAGCCCGGCTGGTTTCTGGTCAGCCCCTCGGTGCTGTTGCTGCTGGTCTGGATGATCGTGCCGCTGGGCATGACCATCTACTTTTCGCTGATCCGCTACAACCTGCTCAACCCCGGCGAAAACGAATTCGTCGGGCTGGAGAACTTCGAATTCTTCGTCACCGATGCCGGCTTTTTGCCCGGCGCCATGAACACGCTGTTGCTGGTCGGCAGTGTGCTGGCCATCAGCGTGATCCTCGGCGTGCTGATCTCGGCGTTGCTGGAAGCCAGTGAGTTTCTCGGTCGCGGCATCGTGCGCGTGCTGCTGATTTCGCCGTTCTTCATCATGCCGACGGTCAGCGCGCTGATCTGGAAGAACCTGATTTTCCACCCGGTGTCCGGGATTCTCGCCTGGGTCTGGAAGCTGTTCGGTGCCCAGCCGGTGGACTGGCTGGCGAATTACCCGATGCTGTCGATCATCATCATTGTGTCGTGGCAGTGGCTGCCCTTCGCGATCCTGATTCTGATGACCGCCATGCAGTCCCTGGATCAGGAACAGAAGGAAGCGGCGCGCCTGGACGGCGCCGGCCCGATCGCCATCTTCTGGCACCTGACCCTGCCGCACCTGGCGCGCCCGATCGCCGTGGTGGTGATGATCGAAACGATCTTCCTGCTCTCGGTGTTCGCCGAAATCTTCACCACCACCAACGGCGGCCCGGGCTTCGCTTCCACCAATCTGGCGTACCTGATCTACAACCAGGCACTGCTGCAATTCGACGTAGGCATGGCATCGGCGGGCGGCTTGATTGCCGTCGTGATTGCCAACATTGCCGCGATCATCCTGGTACGGATGATCGGCAAAAACCTCACCGACAAGTCTTGAGGGCAAGGCCATGATGACGCTCAAACAATCCCGTCGCCTGCAAAGTGCCCTGCTCGGCACCTTGTCGTGGCTGATCGCGGCGCTGATTTTCTTCCCGATCTTCTGGATGGTCCTGACCAGCTTCAAGACCGAGATCGACGCGTTCGCCACGCCGCCGCAGTTCATCTTCACACCGACCCTGGAAAACTACCTGCACATCCAGGAGCGTAGTGACTACTTCCACTTCGCCTGGAACTCGATCCTGATCTCTTTCAGCGCGACGATCCTGTGCCTGCTGATCGCGGTGCCGGCGGCCTACTCCATGGCGTTTTTCGAAACCAAACGGACCAAGGGCACGCTGCTGTGGATGCTCTCGACCAAGATGCTGCCGCCGGTAGGCGTGCTGATGCCGATCTACCTGCTGGCCAAGACCTTCGGCCTGCTGGATTCGCGCATTGCGCTGATCGTGATCTACACGCTGATCAACCTGCCGATCGTGGTCTGGATGATTTACACCTACTTCAAGGACATCCCCGGGGAAATTCTCGAGGCGTCTCGGCTGGACGGTGCCACCACGCGCCAGGAAATCTTTCGCGTGCTGATCCCGATCTGCAAGGGCGGGCTGGCATCGACGGCGCTGCTGTCGCTGATCCTGTGCTGGAACGAGGCGTTCTGGTCGCTGAACCTGACCTCCTCGAATGCCGCCCCGCTGACCGCGTTGATCGCCTCGTATTCCAGCCCCGAAGGCTTGTTCTGGGCCAAATTGTCGGCGGTGTCGACCCTGGCCTGCGCGCCAATCCTGATCTTCGGCTGGATCAGCCAGAAACAATTGGTCCGCGGGCTGTCGTTTGGTGCGGTGAAATGATCGACACATGATGGTTTCCACGCTCTGCGTGGTAACGATCCCGGGCAGATTTTTAGCCTCTGAACTTTGAAGAATAAAACTGGAGCCCCTCATGGCTAACCTGACAATCAGAAATCTGCAAAAAGGCTTCGACGGCCACCAGATCATCAAAGGCATCGACCTGGACGTGAAAGACCGTGAATTCGTGGTCTTCGTCGGTCCGTCGGGCTGCGGCAAATCCACCCTGCTGCGCCTGATCGCGGGCCTTGAAGACGTTACCAGCGGCAGCATTGAACTGGATGGCCGCGAAATCACTCAAGTCACCCCGGCCAAGCGCGACCTGGCGATGGTGTTTCAGACCTACGCGCTGTACCCCCACATGACCGTCGGCAAAAACCTGTCGTTCGCCCTGGACCTGGCTGGCACGCCGAAGGCCGAGGTCAAGAAAAAAGTCGATGAAGCCGCGCGTATCCTCGAGCTGGGCCCGCTGCTGGAACGCAAGCCCAAGCAGCTGTCGGGCGGTCAGCGCCAGCGCGTTGCAATCGGTCGCGCCATCGTGCGCAACCCGAAAATCTTCCTGTTCGACGAACCGCTGTCCAACCTCGACGCCGCCCTGCGCGTCCAGACCCGGCTGGAGTTGTCGCGCCTGCACAAAGAGCTGCAGGCAACGATGATCTACGTGACCCACGATCAGGTCGAAGCCATGACCCTGGCCGACAAAGTGGTCGTGCTCAACGGCGGTCGCGTCGAACAGGTCGGCTCGCCGCTGGAGCTGTACCACCACCCGGCCAACCTGTTCGTCGCAGGTTTTCTGGGCACGCCGAAGATGGGCTTCCTCAAGGGCATCATCAGCGGCGTCGAGGCCTCCGCCTGTGAAGTCACCCTGGACGCCGGGACAAAAGTCCTGCTGCCCTTCACCAACGCGCAACAGAGCGTCGGCGACTCGGTGACCCTGGGGATTCGCCCCGAGCACCTGGAGCTGGCCAACGAAGGCGATTGCCAGCTGACCGTCATCGCCGACGTCAGCGAACGCCTGGGCAGCGACACCTATTGCCACGTGCGCACCACCTCCGGCGAGCCGCTGACCATGCGCATTCGCGGGGACCTGGCCAGCCAGTACGGCGAGACCCTGAAACTGCACCTGAACAGCGCGCACTGCCACCTGTTCGACGCCCAGGGCCAGGTCATCCGCCGCGCGCTGCAGGCCGCTGCCTGATCCCTCGCACTCCACCGCATTCGGGAACACCGTCATGAAACTGAACAAGCAGAACCTCTCCAACCTGGGCGCCGGTATTGCCATCCCCGCCTACTCCCTTGACGAGCGTCGCCAGGGCATCGTGCACATCGGCGTCGGCGGTTTTCACCGCGCCCACCAGGCGTTTTACACCGATGCGCTGATGTCCCTCGGAGCCAATGAAGGCAGCGGCGAAGGCCTGGACTGGGCCATTTGCGGGGTCAGCCTGCGCGAGGAAGACCGTGCCAATTTCGAGGCGCTGAAGGGCCAGGACTTTCTCTACACGCTGTTCGAACTGGGCGACACCCCGGACACCGAAACCCGGGTGATCGGCGCCATGAGCCAGATGCTCATGTCCACCGACAGCGACCTGACGCTGATCGACAAACTGGCCAGCCCGGACATCCGCATCGTCTCGCTGACCATCACCGAAGGCGGCTACTGCATCGACGACAGCACCGGCGAATTCATGAGCCACCTGCCGCAGATCCAGTACGACCTCGAACACCCCGCCACACCGAAAACCGTGTTCGGTTATCTGTGCGCCGCCTTGACCCGCCGCCGCGCGGAGGGCACACCGGCGTTCACCCTGATGTCCTGCGATAACCTGCCGCACAACGGCGCGGTGACACGCAAGGCCCTGCTGGCCTTCGCCCAACAGCGCGACCCGGAACTGCATGACTGGATCGCTGAGCACGTCAGCTTCCCCAACGCCATGGTCGACCGCATCACGCCGATGACCAGCACCGCCCACCGCCTGCAACTGCACGACCAGAAAGGCATCGACGACGCCTGGCCGGTGGTCTGCGAGCCGTTCGTGCAATGGGTGCTCGAAGACAAATTCGTCAACGGCCGTCCGGCCTGGGAAAAGGTCGGTGTGCAGTTCACCCACGACGTCACTCCGTACGAAGAAATGAAGATCAAGCTGCTCAACGGCAGCCACTTGGCGCTGACCTATCTCGGGGCCTTGAAGGGCTATCGCTTCGTCCACGAAACCATGAACGACCCGCTGTTCGTCGACTACATCCGCACCTACATGGACCTGGACGTCACCCCGCAACTGGCGCCGGTGCCGGGCATCGACCTGACCGAATACAAACAGACCCTGATCGATCGGTTCTCCAATCAGGCGATTGCCGACCAGCTGGAGCGAGTGTGCTCCGACGGCTCGTCGAAATTCCCGAAATTCACCGTGCCAACGATTAATCGTCTGATCGTCGACAGCGGCAACATGGACCGCGCCACGCTGGTGGTTGCGGCCTGGGCGCTGTACCTGCAGGGCAACCGCACCGGCGATTTCACCGGCGAGAACGGCGTTCCGTACACCGTCGTCGACCCGCGCGCGGACTTTTGCAAGGCGCTGGTGGCCGATGACGTGCTGGTCACTCAGCGGCTGCTTGAAGTCGAAGAAATCTTCGGTGCGGCGATTCCCCAGTCCCCTGAGTTCGTGGCATCGTTCGAGCACAACCTGAACAGCCTGAAGCAATTGGGCGTCAGCAAAACCCTGGAAAACCTGTTAGCGAAAACCGCCTGAGCTTCATAGGGGAAGAGGTGAATATGTTTCTCGGCATCGATTGCGGTACCCAAGGCACCAAAGCGATTGTTCTGGATGCGGTCAGCGGCAAGGTTCTGGGCGAAGGCTCGGGTGCGCACCACATGATCAGTGGCGCCAACGGTCGCCGTGAGCAGGATGTGCAGGAATGGCTCGATGCGTTCGAGCAAGCCACGGCCGCGGCCCTGCAGCAGGCCGGGGTATCCGGCGCGGACATCCAGGCCATCGGCGTGTCCGGGCAGCAACATGGCCTGGTCATGCTTGACGAAACAGGCCAGGTGCTGCGCCCCGCCAAGCTGTGGTGCGACACGGAATCCGCGCCTGAAAATGATCGGCTGCTGACGTATCTGGGCGGTGAAGCCGGGTCGCTGGAGCGCCTGGGTATCGCCATCGCGCCGGGCTACACGGTCTCGAAACTGCTGTGGAGCAAAGAGCAGTTTCCCGAGCTGTTTGCCCGCATCGACAAAATTCTGCTGCCCCACGACTACCTCAATTACTGGCTCACCGGCCGCAGTTGCAGCGAGTTCGGCGATGCATCCGGCACCGGTTATTTCAACGTGCGCACCCGCGCATGGGACCTGGACATCCTTCAGCACATCGATCCCAGTGGCCGGCTGATCAAGGCGCTGCCGGAGCTGCTCGAGGCGCATCAGCCGGTCGGCACGATTCTCCCCGCGATCGCCGAGCGACTGGGCCTCAACCCGAAGGCCATCGTCTCCAGCGGCGGCGGCGACAACATGATGGGCGCCATCGGCACCGGCAATATCGCGCCGGGCTTGATCACCATGAGCCTGGGTTCGTCGGGCACGGTCTATGCCTTTGCCGACGCCGGCAATGTCAGCGCTCAGCCGTCGGTGGCGACCTTCTGCTCCTCGTCGGGCGGCTGGCTGCCACTGATCTGCACCATGAACCTGACCAACGCCACCAGTGCCTTCCGCGAGCTGTTCGCGCTGGACATCGGCGCCTTCAACGCAGCCGTGGCGTCCTCGCCGATTGGCGCCCAGGGCGTGCTCGTGCTGCCCTTCCTCAACGGCGAACGCGTGCCCGCCCTGCCCCACGCCACCGGCAGCATTCTCGGGCTGGACAGTACCAACCTGACCCAGGCCAACCTGTGCCGGGCGGTGGTCGAGGGCACCACCTTCGGCCTGCGTTACGGCCTGGACCTGTTGCGCGACAGCGGCATTAAGAGCGATAACATCCGCCTGATCGGCGGCGGCGCGAAAAGCGCGGTCTGGCGGCAGATTGTGGCCGACATCATGGACACGCCGGTCATCTGCACCACCGGCACCGAAGCGGCCGCATTGGGCGCAGCGATTCAGGCGGCGTGGTGTCATTCACACGTCGATGCCGGTGGTGACGGCGACGGCGAGTCGCTGCAGGCGCTGACCGAGCGTTGCGTCAGCCTCGACCCGGCCAGCGAAACCCGGCCGGTTGCCGAACACGTTGCGGCGTACCAAGCGGTTTATCAGCACTATCGCACTCAATTGCAGGGCCTCTGACGGACAGCCCCGTCGGCCTTTATGGAGCAACTATGTATCTGGTCTGTGGCGAAGCACTGTTCGACTTTTTCTGTCAGCCGGACAGCGGACAACGCAACAAAGTGGGGTATCAGGCCATCGCCGGCGGTTCGCCGTTCAACGTCGCGGTCGGCCTGCGCAGGCTGGGCATCGATGCCGGTTTTTTTGCCGGGATTTCCAGCGATTACCTGGGCAAGCGCCTGCTGACAGTGCTGGCGGAAGAAGGCGTGCGCGATGACTTTCTGGTGCCTGTCGACGCACCCACCACCCTGTCGATGGTCGCCGTGGGCGCTGACGGCTCGCCGCAGTACAGTTTTCGCGGCGAAGGCTGCGCTGACCGGATGCTGGGCGTCGAGCATCTGCCGACGCTGGACGAGAGCGTGCGTGGCTTGCACGTGGGTTCGTTCTCGCTGGTGGTGCAGCCGGTCGCCGACGCGCTGCTGACGCTGGTGCGGCGGGAAAGCGGCAAGCGCTTGATCACGTTCGATCCCAATGTGCGCCTGAACCCGGCGCCGAGCATCGAGCTGTGGCGCAGTCAGGTGGCGAAGTTCGCCGAGCACGCGCACATCATCAAGGTCAGTGATGAGGACCTGGAGCTGTTGTATCCGGACAAAGAGGCGGCAGCGGTGGCCGAGGGTTGGCTGAAGGACAATTGCCAGTGGGTGATCATGACCCGCGGCCGTCAGGGCGCCACGGTGTTTACGCGGGATTTGGGCACGTGGTCGGTGGCGGCGCGCAAGGTGGAGACGGTGGATACGGTGGGTGCCGGGGATACGTTTCAGGCGGCGTTGATTGCGTTTCTGACGGAGCGGGGTCTGGACGAACCCGCCGCGCTGGCGGGGGTGGATAAGCCAACGCTGACGAAGATGCTGGAGTTTGCGGTGGCTGCGGCGGCGGTGACCTGCACGCGCGAGGGGCCGGATTTGCCCTATCGGGCGGAGGTGGTCTAGGCGACTGGCCCTTCTCAGGTCAAGATCAACAGCGTCTGCCTGGGGGCAGACTGTTTCGCCTTCGGCGCCTTACTTTTGAAAAGCACCAAAAGTAAGCAAAAGTGCCTGCTCTCGGTTTGGCCCTTCCTTCGTCAGGGTTCCTTCACTCCGGTCCCGCTCCGTGGGCCCGCCGCCATCCGCCATCCATGGCGGGGGGCGGCTCTCGCGGCATCCATGCCGCTCGGCCCACTCCACGAGACCTGCGTTCAGCCTGCACCCAAGTCGCGATTGGCGGTGACTGGGCATTTTGTGTACGAAGATCAAAAGCACATCAAGGGCTTCCCGGCTGAAGCCGGTCCTACGATGCGTACGCGGTGCTTTCAGTGGGACCGGCTTTAGCCGGGAAGCTTTTGCTTTTGCCTTCGCTCTTGATCTTCAAACGCAAAGAGCCCAGACACCGCAACACGCGACTTGGGTGCAGGCCGAACGCAGACGACGCGGAGTGGGCCGAGCGGCATGGATGCCGCGAGAGCGCCGTCAGGACATGGATGTCCGTTCGGCGTGGGCCCACGGAGCGTCGTCGGAGTGAGGGAACCCGACGAAGTCGGGCCAAACCGAGAGCAAGCACCCTTGGTTACTTGGGGTGCTTTTCCAAGTAACTCGCCGAAGGCGAAATGCTCTGCCGTTAGGCAGGGCCGCTGTAGATCTTGATCTTGATCTTGATCTAAGCCTTACAAAAGCAAAGCGCCAACAAGCCCACTGATTACCCCGACCAGCATGGTCAGCACCCCCACGATCACCAGCACCTTGGCGTCGAAGGATTTACGCAGCATCAACAGCGACGGCAAGCTCACGCTCGGCAGGGTCATGAGCAACGCCACCGCCGGCGCAGTGCCCAGACCCAACGCCAGCAGCGTCTGTACGATCGGGATTTCGGCCGCCGTCGGGATCACGAACAATGTCCCGACAATCGCCAGCGGCACCAGCCACAACAGGCTGTTGCCCATCGCGCCGTCAACATGAGGGAACAGCCAGACCCGCGCGGCGCCGAGGATCAGCACAGCGATGACGTAGATCGGAATCGTCGTCCAGAACAACTGCCAAATCGTCTTGCCCCAGCGCACCAGCAGGCTGCCTTCCTCTGGCCGCTCGGCATTGGCCACGGCCTCCAGCGCCTGCTCCGGGACGGCTTCCGGGCGGGAAATGCGTTGTGCAACAAGGGACACGCCGATCACCAGCACAAGGCCCGCCACCAGTCGCAGCGCCGTGAAACCCCAGCCCAGCACAAAGCCCATGAACACCAGCGTGGCCGGGTTGAGCACCGGGTTGGCGATCCAGAAGGCCAGCGCCGCGCCCACCGACACGTTCTGCTTGCGCAAGCCCGCTGCCACCGGAGCCGCGCAGCAGCTGCACATCATGCCCGGCAGGGCGAACAGGCCGCCGCGAATGGTCGAGCCGAGTCCGGCGCGGCCGAACATCTTCAGCAGCCAGTCCCGGGGAATCAGCACCTGCAACAGCGAGCCGAGGATGACCGCCAGCACCGCGGCTTTCCAGATCGCCAGGAAGTACACCTGGGCGTACGCCAAAGCGGCAGCCCATGGCGTAGCCGGGTTGTCGTTGATGATCGAGGCGCCGATGGTGTGGGTGTCGGCGGCGATGAAGGATTTCAGGTAATACGGCGACCACTTGACGTAGTACAAGCCGATGGCGGCCACCAGCAGGAACGCCAGGGGTTTCCACCAGAACGACCAGCCGCGGCGTTCGGAGGTGAGCGGGAGGGCAGTCATGACAGGCACCAGAGCAGGAAATCGTGGGGGCGGGATGATACGCCGTGGCCGGGCATTATAGTAGGTGTCGCAAGGTATGTCGGCTCACGCCCGTCCGCCGAAATCCAGCCCGGAGGCGCGCAGCAGTTCCTGGGTGTAGGGCTGGCGCGGATGACCGAAGATAACCCGCGCCGGCCCTTGCTCGACCACTTTGCCGTCCTTGATCACCAGCACGTCGTGGGCCAATGCATGCACCACCGCCAGGTCGTGGCTGATGAACAGATAACTGAGGCCGTGACGAATCTGCAAATCCCGCAGCAAGGCAATGATCTGTTTTTGCACGGTGCGGTCCAGCGCGGAAGTGGGCTCGTCTAGCAAGATCAGCTCCGGTTCCAGCACCAGCGCCCGGGCTATGGCCACACGCTGTCGCTGACCGCCGGAGAATTCATGGGGGTAACGGTGACGGCTCTCCGGGTCGAGACCGACTTCGCCGAGCACGCGGATCACCGTCTGTTCACGTTGGGCCGGTGTGCCGATGCCGTGGGTCAGCAGCCCTTCGGCGATGATCTGCTGCACCGTCATGCGCGGACTCAAGCTGCCGAAAGGGTCCTGAAACACCACCTGAATGCGCTTGCGCAACGGCCGCATCAGTTGCTGGCTGCGCAGGCTCAGCTCCTTGTTGGCGAAACGGATGCTGCCTTCGGAATCGATCAGCCGCAGGATCGCCTGGCCCAGGGTCGATTTGCCCGAGCCGGACTCGCCGACGATGCCCAGGGTCTGGCCTTTCAACAGCTCGAAACTCACCCCGTCCACCGCCTTGATGTACTGCCGCTCGCGCCGCAACAACGGCTTGGGCAGGGGAAACCAGACCTTCAGCGCGTCCACCGACAGCAGGGTCTGGGTGTGCTCGCCGGGCACCGGTTCGCCGTCGGGTTCGGCATTGATCAGCAGGCGGCTGTAGGGGTGTTGCGCAGCGGCGAACAGCGTCTGGCAATCCGCCTGCTCGACGATTTCGCCGGCGCGCATCACGCAGACCCGCTGGGCGATGCGCCGGACCAGATTGAGGTCATGGCTGATCAGCAGCAGCGACATGCCCAGCCGTTGTTGCAGGGATTTGAGCAGTTCGAGAATCTTGAGCTGCACCGTCACGTCCAGTGCCGTGGTGGGCTCGTCGGCGATCAGCAGCTCGGGTTCATTGGCCAGCGCCATGGCAATCATCACCCGCTGGCGCTGCCCGCCGGACAGTTGATGGGGCAGGGCCTTGAGCCGCTGCGGCGGGTTCTGGATGCCCACCAGCCCGAGCAGTTCCAGAGTGCGCTCGCGGGCGGCCTTGCCCTTGAGGCCCTTGTGCATGGCGAGGATTTCGCCGATCTGTTTCTCCACAGTGTGCAACGGGTTCAGCGAGGTCATCGGCTCCTGAAAGATCATGGCGATGCGGTTGCCACGCAGCCCCCGCAGCACCTTGTCGCTGGCGTGCAGCAGGTCGACGCCCTTGTAACGAATGCTGCCCTGGGTGCTCACGGACTTGGCCGGCAGCAGCCGCAGGATCGAGTGCGCGGTCACCGACTTGCCCGAACCGGACTCACCGACCAGCGCCAGGCACTCGCCGGGCTGGATGTCGAGGTCGAGGCCGTGCACCACTTCGGCGCCGTTGAAAGCGACGCGCAGGTTGCGGATCTGGATCAGAGGGTCAGTCATGGCAGCGCTCAAGTCCGTGGGTCGAAGGCGTCACGGCAGGCTTCGCCGATGAACACCAGCAGTGTGAGAATCAACGCCAGGGCGCAGAACGCCGTGACGCCCAGCCACGGCGCTTGCAAGTTGCGTTTGGCCTGACCGATGAGTTCGCCTAGGGACGCGCTTTCGGCGGGCATGCCGAAGCCAAGGAAATCCAGCGCGGTGAGGGTGGCGATGGCGCCGGTCACAATGAACGGCAAGTAGGTGAGGGTGCTGGTCATGGCGTTGGGCAGAATGTGTCGCCACATCAGCGCGCCGTCGCTGAGGCCCAGGGCGCGGGCGGCTTTGACGTATTCCAGATTGCGCCCGCGCAGGAACTCGGCGCGGACCACGTCGACCAGCGCCAGCCAGGAAAACAGCGACATGATTCCCAGCAGCCACCCGAAGTCCGGCTCGACGAAGCCCGACAGAATGATCAGCAGGTACAGCACCGGCAGCCCCGACCAGACCTCCTGCAAGCGCTGGCCGATCAAATCCGCCAGCCCGCCGTAATAGCCCTGAATCGCTCCGGCGAACACGCCGATCACCGTGCTGATGGCGGTCAGCGCCAACGCGAAGAGTATCGATACGCGGGTGCCGAACAGCACCCGCGCCATGACGTCCCGCGCCTGGTCGTCGGTGCCCAGCCAGTTGCGCGCGCTGGGCGGGCTGGGGGAGGGCTCGCGCAGTTCGTAATTGACTGTGTCGTAGCTGAAGGGGATCGGCGCGAAGAGCATCCAGCCGCCCTTGTCGACGATCAGTTTGCGCACGTAATCGCTGGAGTAGTCCGGCTCGAAGGGCAGTTCGCCGCCGAAGTCGGTCTCCAGGTACTGGTGCATCGCCGGGAAGTACAGCTCGCCCTGATAGCGCACGATCAGCGGCTTGTCGTTGGCGATCAGTTCGCCGCACAGGCAAATCACCAGCAGCGCCACGAACAGCCACAGCGACCACCAGCCACGCCGGTTGGCCTTGAAGTTGGCGATGCGGCGCTGGTTTTGCGGGGAAAACTCGAACATCAGGCGCTCCTCGCGGAAAAGTCGATGCGCGGGTCGACCAGCGTGTAGCACAGGTCGCCCACCAGCTTGATCAACAGGCCGAACAGGGTGAACAGAAACAGCGTGCCGAAGACCACCGGGTAATCCCGGGACACCGCCGCTTCGTAGCTCATGCGGCCGATGCCATCGAGGCCGAAGATGGTTTCGATCAGCAGCGAGCCGGCGAAGAACACCTCAATCAGCGCCTGGGGAATGCCCGCCACCACCAGCAGCATGGCGTTGCGGAACACATGGCCGTAGAGCACGCGCTGCTCGCTGAGACCCTTGGCCCGTGCGGTGACCACGTACTGGCGACCGATCTCGTTGAGGAAGCTGTTTTTGGTGAGGATGGTCAGGGTGGCGAAGCCGCCTATGACCAGCGCACTGACCGGCAGCACCAGATGCCACAGGTAATCGCGCAGCTTGCCCAGCGGCGAGAGGCTGGCGAAGTCGTCGGAGAACAGCCCTTGGGCCGGAAACCAGCTCCAGTAGCTGCCGCCGGCAAACACCACGATCAGCAGAATGGCGAACAGGAACGCCGGGATGGCGTAGCCGATGATGATCAGCGTGCTGCTCCAGACATCAAAGCGGCTGCCATGGAGCACGGCCTTGCGGATGCCCAGCGGGATCGAGATCAGGTACGTGATCAGCGTCGCCCAGAGCCCGAGGGATAGGGTCACCGGCAGCTTTTGCAGGATCAACCCGGTCACCGTAGCGCCGCGAAAAAAGCTGCTGCCGAAATCCAGCTGCGCGTAATGGGTGAGCATCAGCCACAGGCGCTCGTGCAGCGGTTTGTCGAACCCGTATTGGTGCTTGATCGCTTCGACCAGCTCCGGGTCCAGGCCTTGGGCGCCCCGGCTGATGCCGCCGGTGGCCCCGACCTCGCCACCGCCGCCACCGATGCCGCCCGCCGGGCCCATGCCCTGAACCCGGGCGATGGCTTGCTCGACGGGACCGCCCGGCGCGGCCTGCACGATAAGGAAGTTGACCACCAGAATGCACAGCAGCGTGGGAATGATCAGCAGCAGTCGACGCAGGGTGTAGGCGAGCATGTCACTGGCCCTCCGTTGTTGGTGCAGCACGGCTATTAGCGCTGTTGCTGTGTGCCGCCAGCTGCGCGGCCATCTGCGCATCGGTCAGCGGCACACGGCTGACTTCCCACCAGCTTTCCAGACCGACGTCATAGATCGGTTCGATTGCCGGGCGGCCAAAGCGGTTGGCGAACACCACTGGCGTGCCCTGGGAGTAATAGTTTGGAATCATGTAGAAACCCCAGAGCAGCACCCGATCCAGGGCGCGGGCGTAGTGCAGCATGTCGTTGCGGTTGTTGGCCGCCACCAGGCCATCGATGAGGCGATCGACCGCCGGATTGCGCAGGACCATGGCGTTGGAACTGCCGACCTGCCGCGCGCTTTGCGAGCCGAACAGGTTGTACAGCTCGCGGCCGGGGGAGAGGATCGGATTGCCGTTGCTCGGCAGCGTGACCACGATCATGTCGTAGTCCCGGGCGTTCAGGCGGTTCATGTACTGCGCCGAGTCCACGCGACGAAAATTCAGGGTGATGCCGATCTGCGCCAGCACCCGCTTGTACGGCAGCACCAGCCGCTCGAAACCGCCCTGGCCGTCGAGGAAGGAAAACTCCAGCGGCTGACCGGCGGCGTTCACCAGCCGGTTGTTCTTCGCGTGCCAGCCGGCGTCGGCCAGCAGCTTGAGGGCCTTGAGCTGCTTGTCGCGGATGTAGCCGCTGCCGTCGGTCTTCGGCGCGTGCCAGACCTGATCGAAGACTTCGTCCGGCACCTGCCCGCGCAGGGGCTCGAGAAGGCTCAGCTCCTGGGCGTCGGGCAGCTCGGTGGCGGCCATCTCGCTCTTCGGGAAGTAGGTTTGTTCGCGCACATAGAAGTTGCGCATGATCTGGCCGTTGACCCACTCGAAATCCCAGAGCATCGCCAGGGCCTCACGGACACGCCGGTCCTGGAACATCGGCTTGTCGAGATTGAACACGAAGCCCTGACCGGCCACCGGGCGGCGTTTCGCCAGAATGGTCTTTTGCAGACGGCCGTCCTGCAGGCTCGGTGCGGTGTAGCCGACGACGTAGCCAGCCGAGGAGAACTCGCGGTTGTAATCGAAGTTGCCGGCCTGGACCAGTTGCCGGGCCACGTCGACATCGCCGTAGAAGTTCACCGTCAGCGCGTCGAAGTTGTAGAGCCCACGGCTGACCGGCAGGTCTTTGCCCCACCAGTCCTTGACCCGCTCGAAGCTGACACTGCGCCCGGCGTCGACCCGCGAGACCCGATACGGCCCGCTGCCCAGCGGCGGTTCGAAGCCGCCGCCCTTGGTGAAGTCGCGGGTTTTCCACCAGTGCTCGGGCAGGATGCGCAGGCTGGCGAGGTCCAGCGCCAGGGTGCGGTTGGTGCCGGTCTTGAAATCGAAACGGATCTGCCCCGGCGCTTCAATGACCGCGTCCTTGACGTCGGCGTACAGCGGTCGATAGCTGAAGCTGCCCTGGGTGATCAGCGTCTGCCAGGTGTAGCGCACGTCTTCGGCGGTGATCGGCGTGCCGTCATCGAAACGCGCCTTGGGGTTGAGGTAGAAGCGCACCCAGAGATTGTCGGGGTCACGCTCCATTTTCTCGGCGACCAGACCGTACACCGTGTAGGGCTCGTCCAGTGAACGATAGGCCAGCGGCGCATACACCCACGTATCGATCTGGCTCACGGAAATGCCCTGATCGACATAGGGCGTGAGGTAGTTGAACTGGCCGATCTCCTCGGACGCGCGGCTCATGGAACCGCCTTTGGGCGCATCAGGGTCGACGTAATCGAAGTGCTGGAAATCAGCGGCGTATTTCGGCGCTTCGCCATAGACGGTCAGCGCATGCACCGGCGCGGCAGACACCTGGGAAATACCCAGCAGCAGCGAGCCACACAACAGCACCGAGTACAGCAATGCCCCGCCCGGTAAGCGGCGCGGCAGTGGAAAGGGGGTGGCGGACATGCGGACATCCTTGAGTGCAGCCCGACGCGCCGGATCACCTGCGCGTCGGGCGTCAGCGCTTAGAAGTGGTACGTGGCGCGGGCGAACAGCGTGCGGCCCAGTGGGTCGGCGTAACGAGGGTCATAGCCGGACTGGAAGTTGTAGGCCTGGTTGGTGAACGGCGGGTCGCGGTCGAACAGGTTGCGCACGCCGGCATCGAGGTCCAGCACCTTCTCGAAGGTGTGGCCCACCGACAGGTCCCACAGCGAGTACGACGGTACGGTGCCGTTGGTGCTGCGGTCGTAGTCGTTGTAGCCGCTGGTGAAACGGTTGGTCAGGGAGGCACGGCTGTCGCCCAGGGTCCAGCTGCCGATCAACACGTGTTTCCAGCGCGCGATCACGCCATCACCCTGGAAGTCGCCGACCTTGTCGGTGTACGGACCGTCGATGATGTTCTGGAAGTCATAGCGGTTGACGTAGGTCCCGGTCAGCCCCAGACCGAACTGGCCATACGGCGTGTTCGGGAAGCGGTAATCCAGGGTCACGTCGACCCCGTTGGTCTTGACGATGCCCAGGTTGGAGTTGCCGGTGACGATGTTGGCGATGGAGCCGTCGGAGTTGCGGATGATGCGGTCGCCGTACAGGTCCGACTGGTCGAACACGGTGGATTCAGGAAACGATTGAATCTGGTTGGAGATGTGAATCCACCAGAAATCCAGGCCCATGGAGAGGTTGTTCATCGGCTGATAAACGAAGCCCAGGGTAACGTTGCGGGCTTTCTCCGGGGACAGGCTCGCGTTGCCGCCGCTGCGGTTGAGGAACTGCTGATTGCAGTCACGCCCGGCCTGACCGCCCGGTTGCACGGTACCGCCGGCGCAAAGGGTCGGATCATCGTAGTAGCCCTGGCTGTAGGCCAGGCTCTGCGGGGCGTACAGCTCGTACAGCGACGGCGCACGGAAGCCTTCACTGTACGCGCCGCGCATGACCAGCTCTTTGAACGGCTGGAAGCGGAACGAGTATTTCGGGTTGGTGGTGCTGCCGAAGTCGCTGTATTTGTCGTGGCGCACGGCAGCGGTCAGTTCCAGGCTGTCGATCACGGGGACGTTCAGCTCGGCGTATTCGGCCTTGACGCTGCGATCGCCGGACACGGAACCGGCCGAGTCCAGGCCCAGGCTGTCGATGTCATCGACGAAGTCCTCGTAGTTCTGGTGCAGCTTTTCCTTGCGGTATTCGCCGCCCAGCGCCAGACCGGATTCCCCGGCGCCGAACCAGTTACCGATCTCGCGACTGATACGTCCGTCCACGCCATAAACGCGGCCAACGGCGGTGGAGTATTCGCCGTGGTACGCGGCGTCATCGATGTACTGCTGTCCTGCCGCCGATTGCGCGCCGAACGGGTTGAGCAGTCCGCTGGCCAGGCCCGCCTTGAGGGCGGCGTCGCTGGCGTAACCCGATGTCACGCTGGAAACGACTTTGCTCTGGTTGTAGTTGGCGCCCAGGTTGTAATCCCAGCCGCCGACGGTGCCGTCGAAGGTCAGCAACAGGCGCTGGTTGGTGTTCTGGTCCTTGCTGCCACGGGGGCCCGCGGCGGTCTCACGCCAGGCGGTGTCCACCGGTTGGGTCGGGTCGAGGGCGAAGTTGTTCGGGCCGGGGGTGATGCCGTTGCCCGGGTAGTAGGGCGAAGACGGGTCGATGCTCAGGCCGGTCAACGGCGCCGGGCCAACGGTGGCGGCGTTGTTGTTGCGGGCAAAGAAGTATTCCAGGCTGACGTTGTGGTCCTCGGCCAGCTTGCCGGTGGCGCGACCGAAGAACGAGGTCTTCTCGGTCTGCGGCACCAGGTTGATGTAATCGCGGGTGCTGAAACGGCACAGCCCGTTCACGCTGACCAGGCCCGGTCCGGCGCAGTTGGGCGCGAGGGGGTTGGTGCTGTTATTGCCCTGGTAGTAGTTGCCGGGATAAGCGGTGCCGGAGGTCTGGTTGAGGCCGCGGCCCGGGACGTAATCCTTGTCGAACGAACGGTCGTTGGCGTCGAGGTTCTGCTGCTTGTTGTAGTTGAACACGCCCATGACGTTGAAGCGGTCTTCGTCCAGATCGCCGAAACCCCAGCTGGCGCTGACGTCTTTGCTGGCGCCGCCACCGCTGGCGGTCGGGGTGTCGCCGCCGAGGCTCAGGGTGCCGTCGGTCAGGGATTTCTTGGTGATGAAGTTGATCACGCCGCCGATGGCGTCGGTGCCGTACAGGGCCGAGGCACCGTCGCGCAGCACTTCGATGCGGTCGATGGCGGCGAACGGAATCATGTTCAGGTCGATGGCACTGCCGTTGGGCGTGCCGACGCCGGACAAGGCGTTGTTGGCCAGACGACGCCCGTTGAGCAGGATGAGCGTTTTGTTGGCGCCGATGCCGCGCATGTCGGCATAGGAAGCGCCGCCGGTGGAGGCGCCAACCGAGCCTGCGCTGTTCATCATCGACTGGCTGCCGGTGATGCGCTGGACCATCTGTTCGGTGGTGGTCACGCCCTGTTTCTTCAGCTCGTCGGCACGCAGGATGGTCACCGGCACGGCGGTTTCCGCGTCGGCCCGGCGCACGGCCGAACCGGTCACTTCCACCCGTTTGAGCTGGGTGGTCGCCGGCGCAGCAGCCACCGCCGCCGCGGGGACAGCGGCTTCACCGCCAGGTGCGGCATCGGCGGCGCTGTCCGTGCTGTCGGCGCCATAGGCCGGGCTCATGCCGACCGCCAGTGCGCAGATCAGCGCACGGGGGTGGCGTTGTACGGCAACAACAAGGGGCTTGAGGGTAAAACCGGGAAAGCTCATCAGCATGGTAGTTTCCGACTTATTCCAGATGTTATTGAAATGGCCTTGTGAGCCCTCGTTGCTCCGACACGGTGATGGCGGTCGGGAATTTCCTTATTTCAAACAAGCCGCTCCCCTCCGGGCCAAAACCCGGACGGCGGTGAATCGGGAGTAGGGTGCGCAGGGCCGCAGCGGGGTGCGGCGCCGGCTTCAGGTGCAGATCAGGTGCGGGTCATGTGTCGATCATTTGGACGTCATCACTGAAATCCTGGTGATGCCCGAGCGCTCGATCGACGCCATCGCCTTGGCCACCTGGCCGTAGTTGACGTTGGTGTCGGCCTGCAATTGCACGCGCACCTCCGGGTCCTTGGCCTTGACGTCCTTGAGGCTGAGCTCCAGGGATTCCGGCGCGACTTCGGATTTGGCCAGGTAGAACTTGCCGTCCTGATCGACGCTGACCACCACCGGGTCTTTCTTGTCGGCGGCGGCGACGGCGTCGGTTTTCGGCAGGTTGACCTTGATGGCGTTGGTCATCAGCGGCGCCGTGACGATGAACACCACCAGCAGCACGAGCATCACGTCCACCAGCGGCGTGACGTTCATTTCGCTGAGCACTTCATCGCTGTCTTGGGTGGAGAACGACATCAGCTCGCCTCCCGCACAGTCTGGCTGTGCTTGCTGGCGATGGCCTGACGGTTGATGGCGAAGGCGCTGCGCTGGGCGAGGGCGTCGAAGTCGTGGGCGAAGTCATCCATGTCGGCGACGGCGAGCTTGAGACGGCGCAGGAAGAAGTTGTAGATCAGCACTGCCGGGACCGCGACGGCGATGCCGACACCGGTGGCAATCAGGGCGTGACCGATGGGGCCGGCCACGGTTTCCAGGCTCGCCGAACCGCTGGCGCCGATGCTTTGCAGCGCTTCCATGATGCCCCAGACCGTACCGAACAGGCCGATGAACGGCGCCGTGCTGCCGATACTGGCGAGGATGGCCTGGCCGGCTTCCAGGGCGCGGCGTTCTTTCTGGATCTGCTGGCGCAGGTTGCGCTCCAGCCGGTCGGAGCGGTTGATGGTGTGGGCGAGCTGCTGGGTGTTGCGCGGCGTGTCGTCCACTGCCATGGCTTCGAAACCGCTGTTGGCGATCCGCGCCAGTGAGCCCGGGTATTGACTGGAGTGCTCGGCGGCGGTGAGCAGATCCGGCGCTGCCCAGAAGGCTTTGGCGAACTGTTTGTTTTGGGTCTTCAAGCGTACGTACTGTGCGGATTTGATCAGCAACAGTCCCCAGCTCAGCACCGAAAACACCACCAGCGCCCAGAGCACGCCGGGGACAATCATCGAAGAGATCGATTCGTTCATGGTTACACCTCACCCGCTATATAAAGAGTTGTTGTTGATGGGCTGACCGGGTTCATTCGGGCAGCTTGAAGTCGATGGTTTGCGTCGCGAAGCCTTCGATCGGGGTGTCGCCGCGCTTGGCCGGAATAAACTTCCAGTTGCGCACCGTTTCCACCGCCGCATCGTCCAGCACCTGCTTGCCGCTGGATTTGGTCACCTCCACCGTGCCGGCGCGGCCGTTGGGCAGCACCTTGATGCGCAGGATCACGCGGCCTTCCATGCCTTTGCGCAGCGCCGCGCCGGGATATTCCGGTGGCGGGTTGCCCAGGCTTGCGAGCCCGGAAATCGCGGTCGATTCCTTGACCGGTGCCGCTGGTGCAGGCGCCGGGGCAGGGGGGGCAGGCGAAGGTGACGGGGCGGCCGGCGCAGGCGGGCTCGGCGCAGCGGGTGCTGGCGGTGCGGGCGGCGTTGGCTTTTTCACCGGTTCGGGTTTCTTCACCGGCTTGGGCTTCTCGACCTTCGGTTTCTCGACGGGCTTCTCCACCGGTTTCGGCGGCGGCTTGACCGCGTCGGGGTCCTCGACCGGTTGCTCCGGTTCGGGAGGCGGCGGAGGCGGTGGTGGCTCGGGCGGAGGCGGCGGGGGTGGCTCAGGTGGCGTTTGGGGCGTTGGCGGTGTCGGGCTGGTCAATTCGACGGTCATCTCGGGCACTTGCGGCGCAACTTCCGGGACGTCCGCTTTAGCGGTCTGCATATACCACCAGAGGGCGCCGTGAATAAGGACCGAGGCGGCAATCAATATCAACACGTGCGTGCGGCTTAGTTCACCCGGGCGCGATGTGTTTTCCTTGAAAGGAATACGCGGCCAGGCCATGGACAGTGCGTCCGGTGCCGGGTCAGGTATGGCTTTCGTTTTTACCGCGTCATTCATTAAAGCTCCCTCGGGTTGTTGAAGGGCAATAAGGGTCCGTTCAAACAAGTTGCCCTGTTTGAAGTTGACGTCCGTGCTGTCGGATGCACGAGGCCTGGGAAAGCAGGTCTTTAAGAGAACTGCCTTTATAAGTGCTGTTGCAGCGTGGGCTATGGAGAAGACATTGAGTTTCCCTGATTTCTTGTTGAGTACGAAGACGTACGTCTTTATTTCAGAATGACTACCTAACGATCATCGCTATTGCAACCGCTATGCCAGCGCAGGGATCTAGCGCGGCATTTATGGCCTGGGGCGGGGCGATGTCGCATTCCTGTAACTTTTTAGCGAATTTCATTTGATCCAGCTCCGTTCACTTTATGGAGGCAGGGACAGTTACCTGAACAGGGGGCGAACCTATTCATTCAGGTTCACCGCGTGGTTGCGCGTTGACCCGTTCCGGTTGAATCAGAAGTGCAATGCACCAAACGTGATTAAGTAGGTGCAAGTTGGTGCGTGAGTGTTCAAGTGATCATTGGGGTGTTTCCTGAAAGTGTGACTTGTCGGTCAGGGGGTGGAGAGTCGTTATCGTTGTCGTGCACTGACTAAAAATGATCAGTGATGCCTTTTAGTGTGTGCAGATCAACAGCGAGCAATTGAGCGGGTAATTCAAAACGTTATGGGAACAGGCGCACCTGTCCCGAATTGGAACAATAAAAAGTGGCTACTGAATCGCTATAAAAGCGGCAGCCGTTGAAACGAAATAAAGGTGAGGCACTGCAGCGCACTGGCGCTGGGTTTCAGCCGGAGCGCTGAAGGGAGATGGGGCGAACGGCAGGCTCGCTGACGGAGGCGTGCAGCGGATAAGGCAAGGCGCGGTGTGGGCGGATCGGGTGTGAGGGGCGCATGTCTGGCACGAATCGAATTCCTTATCGACGGACGCCAGACTTCTGGTCGGCGTCCTGCACTGTTTCGGACGGGGTAGTGTCCGGTTTCTGCCCGTGGGTGCGGGGTGCGCACCGTTTGGCAGCGTAGACTCACGGCAGCCTGGGCTGGACGCGAAGCGTTTCGTGGTACTGACGTTCCACAAGAGAAACACTAGAAAGAAGTGTGCCAAAACGTGTCCGGTTGTAACATTTTTGACGCAGTGTCGTTTTTCCGTGGCGTTCGGCCTGTCTGGTACGCGCCTGTCCCCCGGTGCCACTACCTTTGGAGCGCATCAATGAGCCACTTTTTTCCTGATCGTCCGGGTTATCGCCCGCTTCGCGAACGCTTCATCGCGGCAGCCACGGCCGCTGGCGCACGATTGAGCGAATACGTCCACCCGCTGACGGGGCCGTTTGGCGAGACGCTGGCCACGGATGTCGCCTGGCTCGGCGACCCGGGTGCGCAGCGGGTGTTGGTGGCGTTGAGCGGCACCCATGGCGTCGAGGGCTATTACGGTTCCGATTGCCAGAGCCGCTGGCTCGAGGGTTTTGACCCACGCTCGTTGCCCGAGGGCGTGGCGATCCTGATGATTCACCTGATCAACCCCTGGGGCACGGCGTGGATGCGCCGGGTCAATGAGGACAACCTCGATCAGAACCGCAACTACCTCGACTTCAGCCGGTCATTACCGGACAACCGCGACTACGCCGACGTCCACGCTATCTATGCCTGCGATCAGTTGCGCGGGCCCCGGCGGGATCAGGCTGACGCGTTGTTTCAGGCAGCAATCGACGTGCGGGGTTGGGCAGGGCTGATGTCGGTGGTGGAGGCGGGGCAGTACGGATTCCCCGATGGCCTGTTCTTCGGCGGCCGCGAGCCGAGCTGGTCCAATCGCACGCTGCGCAGCATCGTCGGGCAATATTTGCAGGACGCCGAGGTGGTGACCTGTTTTGACCTGCACACCGGCGCCGGTGCTTACGGTCATCCGATGCTGATGAGTATCGTTGAATCAGCCTACCCGGCGCTGGAGGACGCGAAAGCGTTGTTCGGGCCGTGGCTGTTCACCCTGATCACCGGCGCTCATCGGGTCAGCGACACCGGTGTCGCGGCGACCTCCACTGGCTACACCTCGCAGATGCTCCTCGACGTGTTGCCGGGGGTGCATCTGATGCCGTTTGTCATTGAATGCGGCACGTACCCGGGCTCAGACGTACATGGGCATTTGCGTGATGATCACTGGCTGCACCTGCACGGCGACCCGCTGGACGAAACCGGGCGGCGGATCAAGCAGGGGCTGCTGAAGCAGTTCTATCCGGCGGACCCGGACTGGCAGGAAGTGGCGTGGGTCAGGACGCGGCAGGTATGGGACCGGGCGTTGGCGGCGTTGCCGGGGATTCGTGCAACCAGCTAATGGATCGAGCGCGGCGGGAGGACTCCGGTCCTCCAGACAACGCGCTATCTCGCAGCGAACAGTGTCCGTTAACCCACCAGCAGCCGCTGCGCCAGCGCTGGCAACAGCACCTCGCACGACGCTTCTATCTTGAGATCCAGCAGATCATCCGCCCGGGTTTTGCCCAGGTTGATGGCGATCAGCGGTTTGCCCTGATCGCTGACGGCGCGGCACAGGCGAAACGCCGAAAACGCCATCAACGATGAGCCCACGACCAACAGTCCCTGGGCTTCTTCCACCCGCTGCATGGCCTTGGCTGCAGTAGGCGGCGCGACGTTTTCACCGAAAAACACCACGTCAGGTTTCATTCGCTCGCCGTCGCAATGGGGGCAGTGGGGCACCTGGAAGCGCTCTTCGAATGCCGGGTCGAGCAGGGTATCGCCATCGGGCGCCTGCACCGCATCGACGCCGGCCAGGTAGGGATTTTGTTCAACGAGGGTCAACTGAATGATGTCGCGCTCGGTGCGCTGGCGGCAGTCCAGGCACAGCACCCAATGCAGGCTGCCGTGCAACTCCACCCCATCATGGCTGCCGGCCTGATCGTGCAAGGTGTCGACGTTCTGAGTGATCACACCGCTGATGAGGTCGTGCTGCTGCAAGCGCGCAATCGCTTCGTGGGCGGCGTTGGGTTGCGCGGCGCGAACGCGGGGCCAGCCGAGCATCGCCCGGGCCCAGTAACGGCGCCGGGCCTCGGGTGCATTGAGGAATTCCTGAAACATCATCGGCTGCCGACCCCGGCGCACGCCTTCGCTGTCGCGGTAATCCGGGATTCCGGAGGAGGTGCTGATCCCGGCGCCGGTCAGGACGACGAACGAGCGGTCGTGCATCCAGTGCAGCAGGGTATCGACGTGAGTGTCAGGTCCATCAGGCATGCACAGGTCCTCATGATCGGCTGTGCGCTGATACTAGTAGGACCGGCTCCGTGCGGGAAGGGGCCCCAGTGAGCACCTTCAATTCTGCAGCGTGACGCCTGACGTCTTCCCGGCTGAAGCCAGTCCTACAGGTTGACCGCGTTGTGTCAGTCGGACCACTGCAAATCTCCGGTGGCGCCGCGGTCAATTTGTAGGACAGGCTTCAGCCGGGAAGGGGCCGGTGCGAGCACTATCAATCTCGAACCCGGCCCTGACCGTACCTAGCTCAACAACTCCGCAAACGCCTTGTCATCCTCCAGCACCTTCGGCAGGGCGGCGAACAGGGCATCCAGGTCAATCCCGTCCAGCAACGGCCCGTCGACTTCCTGCCTGGCCTGCGCGGTGGCGCCGCCGTGATTCTCCAGCGCGGCAGAAATGGTCAATGCCTGAGCCACGATCCGGGGCTGGGTCGCATCCCCCGGCGCCTGCATGGGCCGCGCCTGATAGGCGATGGCGTTCTGGATGACCTCCGGCAATCCCCAGCGCCGGGCCAGTTCCGCGCCGACTTCCGGGTAGCCAAAGCCCAGCTGCAGCGTTTCGATGGCCGCGCGGCCGGTCGTCCCGGTCTTGGTCACGCTGTTGATGCGCTCGGCAACGGCGGGCGCGCCGGTCTGGATCAGCAGTTCGCCGATGTCGTGCATGACCCCGCAGGTGAAGGCGATTTCCGCATCGGCGCCGGACTGTTTCGCCAGCAAACGGCAGATCCCCGCCACCTGAAAACTCTTCAGCCAGAAGCCCTTCAGATCAAAACTCGGGCCTGCCTTGAACGCGCCGGTCACCGCCGACGCCAGCACCAGCGTGCGCAGAGTGTTGAAGCCCAGGCGCATGGCCGCGTCCTCGATGCTCGACGACTCCCGCGCCCCGCGAAAGCGCGCGGAGTTGGCCAGCCGCAGAATCTTCGCCGCGATCACCGGGTCCTTTTCGATGTTGCCGGCAATGCTGCCCAGGTCCGACGACGGGCTGTCGAACTGTTTGATCAGGTCCTGCGCCACCTTGGGAATGCTGGGAAGACTGCTCAAATCGGCGAACAATTGATCGATACCCATGGGTGCTGCTCCTGTCTCGGACGATTTACACACCATAGGCAACATTGGCGAAACTGCACGGGTCGGCCGGCGGTTTTGCTACAGACGGCACAAACCCCGATGCTTGAGTCGGGCCGCCCAGGATCTTTTTCAGCTCATCTGCCGCGGAGGCGGTTTGCGGGGAGAAAAATCAGTAATATGGCGACACACCGGAACGGGTCGCGTCCTGCTCCGGGCTTTATCGATGAAACGCCAGACGCCGGACACTCCCGGTCGCGCTGGCCTGGACATAGAGGGTGTCATGGGTAACGACAGCATTAACTGGGACAAGCTCGGCTTCGACTACATCAAGACCGACAAACGCTACCTGGCTCACTGGCGCGATGGCGAGTGGGACCAAGGCACCCTGACCGAAGACAACGTGCTGCACATCAGCGAAGGCTCGACCGCGCTGCATTATGGCCAGCAATGCTTCGAAGGCCTCAAGGCCTATCGCGCCAAAGACGGCTCGATCAACCTGTTCCGCCCCGACCAGAACGCCGCGCGCATGCAGCGCAGTTGCAGCCGCCTGCTGATGCCCCACGTGCCGACCGAGCAGTTCATCGAAGCGTGCAAGCAAGTGGTCCGCGCCAACGAGCGTTTCATCCCGCCGTACGGCACCGGCGGCGCGTTGTACCTGCGCCCGTTCGTGATCGGCGTCGGTGACAACATTGGCGTGCGCGCTGCGCCCGAGTTCATCTTCTCGGTGTTTTGCATCCCGGTGGGCCCGTACTTCAAGGGCGGCATGAAGCCCCACAACTTCGTCATCTCCAGCTACGACCGCGCCGCACCACAAGGCACCGGCGCGGCGAAAGTCGGCGGTAACTACGCCGCGAGCATGATGCCCGGCGCCGAGGCCAAGAAAGCCAACTTCGCCGACGCCATCTACCTCGATCCGTTGACCCACACCAAGATCGAAGAAGTCGGCTCGGCCAACTTCTTCGGGATCACCCACGACGACCAGTTCATCACCCCGAAATCGCCGTCCGTGCTGCCAGGCATCACTCGTCTGTCGTTGATCGAACTGGCGCAGAGCCGTCTGGGACTGAAGGTCACCGAGGGCGAGGTGTTCATCGACAAGCTCGACCTGTTCAAGGAAGCCGGCGCGTGCGGCACGGCGGCGGTGATTACCCCGATCGGCGGCATCAGCTACAAAGACAAACTGCACGTGTTCCACAGCGAAACCGAAGTCGGTCCCGTGACCCAGCGCCTGTACAAAGAGCTGACCGGCATTCAGTCCGGGGACATCGAAGGCCCGGCGGGCTGGATCGTCAAAGTCTGATCCGACGCGTCTTGCACGTCCGAAAACCACCGCCTTGCGCGGTGGTTTTTTTTGCCTTCGATTTGGTCAGGTACGTCATCGCAGACGTCAGGGTATGAAGCCACTGAACTGATCACCCGGTGCGACGCCGGTGGGTGAGCTAGGGTTCAAGCACGCGCGTTCTTTTAGTGGGCCCGGCTTTGGCGGGTGATTTACCCAATACACCTGCCGGGAATTGACCGACGTCCGTCACCGACGACAAAAAAGGATACCTCATGCACCCACCCGTCTCGTTCCGTCCCGGCGCTTTCAAGCGGCCGCTGACCCTGTCCCTCGGCCTGCTCGCCGCCACCCTGGTGTCCAGTGCGTGGGCAGACGACTATCCCCACGCCCAGGAACCCATTGGCACGGTCGAGCAGATCTACGACGGCGCCATGCTCCCGGACCTGGCGGTCAGCACCTATCGCAATATCGGCCGACTGTTCCCCACCCACACGATCAAGGCCGGCGATCACCCTTATGCGCTGCCGAAGTCGGATCGGCAACTGCCCAACGTGCGCCTCACCGTCGAGGTTTTCTAGACAGGCCCTGCTTTGGTGTCAAAACCCACAAGGCTTTGACTGCTCTTGCTCTTGCTCTTGCTCTTGCTCTTGCTCTTGCTCTTGCTCTTGCCCTTGCTTTGGCGTTGCCTTTGATTCCGAAGCCCACAAGGCTTTGGTGCTCCTGCTCCTGCTCCTGCTCCTGCTCCTGCTGGGAAAGCTTAAGTATTTCTTTTGACTGGGAGTGCTTCTAGCTCGATCGTGCTGATTCACCTAATCTAAGCCATACCCCGGACGCCCGAAGGATTTGAAACGATCAATGGCGGTCGACTCCGTAGACCACTCTGGGGCTAGCTTCAATCCTCCGCATCGGTAGGCCGGGCCAGCAAAGCCTTCGCAAACTTTTTCATCCGCGCTTTGAAGCCTGTTTTGTTTGAAAGGTCTGCATAAACGTTGGGTAACCGATCTTTGAGCTTTGTCACATATGAGGCGTAGGTGTCCTTGTGATCCTTGGAAGTCGACCAGTCCGCAAGCTGCTCCCACCGACCATCCAAGAAGTCAGAAACTCGGGATGTAGACTCTGGGTTGCGATGGAGGAACAAAAGTATTTGGAGTAAGCGTTCTTCCTCAACTGCGTTTCGAGGGGTGACACTTGGAAGAAGGAAGTTGAGTTCAGACAAAATAAATATTGAAGACTCAATCGTGGCACTAGCATCATAAACGAAGGTCCGGAGCTCTGTTCCGATGACAAATAGAGTATCCTTGTCGAAAAGCTTTAGCACGTTCTTAATATTACCCATTACCGGCGCGGGTGGGGATGCAAAGGGTGATTGTTTTGTCAAGTCTGAGACGTATTTAGAAAATGCAGGGTGAGCATTTTTTTCACCTTTGAAATCCAGCTTTTCTTTGACCATTCGATTCAGCGTATTAGCTACCCTAGCATCAGGGCTGTTAAAGATAGTGAGCCAGCCGCTTGCATCAATCTCAGAGCCAAAGTCTCTATTTAGGACACGAGCTCTGAGCGGAAGAAGTTCGTCATTCGATCCGGTCAATATCACGTCTAAGAAGTCTGGGTCTATCTTGTCTAGTGTCGGGAGATGTTCAACAATCGTAGGAAATGAAAGGATCCATGCTAGAAATTCGCTTTCCGCTAGGCCCGCTTCTTCCAATGTTTCGCGCAGCTCCGTGTATTGCCGAAATAAGTGAAATACAAATAACGTGGCTACATGGCGCTCTTTAATTGCATGGGCAAGAAGCGGAGTCACTATCGCTTTTGACTCAGGTTGGAGAGCAAGAGATAAAAGATTACCGCTAGTAAGCAAGGCCCCAGCTAAAGAATTGAGGAATTCTGGCTCTTGATTAAACGCAGATTCGATTTCTGGGATTTCGGCAAGATCTGTACCCATATCTTGGCGCATATATACGACTGCCATCGCAATTTTTATGCGGTTCGACTTTGTAGTGAGTACATGGCTTTTGATTAGCGCGGGCACCGTGCTTGCGTATTTTTCACAGAATGCCAGGCCTAACCAAGATCTCTCTTCTGTAGGATCAGCGTTTATCGCAGTTGTGATCTCCGTCGATTGTTCGTCGCCTAGGTGATAGTCACGCTTCGCGGTGGACATTCGGATGTTTCTAAAATACTGATAGAAGCAGTGCACCCATTCCTCCTTTGGCAGAGGAGTCATATCGAATGCAACCGTATCATTCGAAACAAGCTGTCTCACGGCATCTATGCGTCCTTTCTGACTAAGCGTGATGCGGTTCACGTCGACTACGAGGAGATCAGGATCCGGAACTAAGGTATGAAAGAGAATTTCTGAGCTGTCCATAGCGATTTCTGGGAACGGCTCATCCAATGCGTGTAGATAGCTGTCATACATGTTCACTGTTTTTTGATAGGCATCCGTAGCGTCTGGGTCATATGCCTGCTTATTCATCTGCAAAAATGCGTCTCCCGCAGCTTTCAGCTCTCCATCGAATATGGTTTTACTAAGCCCTAGGCTAATCAGCTCTTTTGCCGCTTCAAAAAAACCGGTCTCTGGAACGTGACCTGCCAGTAAATTATTCTCTGTAAATTTCTTATTTATATGAGGAATTAACATGGCAATGTCGCAATTTTCTGAGGTTGCGGCCTCGTGAAGTGTTAGGAAAAGATTGTTAGGTGATACTTCTCCTTCGAGCTCTCTTAGGAACGAGTCGGTAAATCCGAAGTACCCTGCTAGCGAAGCTAGTTGTTTTCCATCTTGGGATTCAATGGCAGTAGCCAAGGGTTGGTCTATCAATTCTGCGATGGCAATATCTGGGGATGTTTGGAAGTGTATCTGAAGGACTTGAATGGGCCAGCCTTGATCCACGTCCTCGCCTAACAATGTTTGAAGAGTACGTTTCGTCCTGGCTAAATTGGCTCTGTTCTTTTCATTCTGTTCATTCTCATCAGGTTTGCCACTAGCGGCGGTATCTTCGGCTGAAGGCGCAACCGGTTCTTTTAGCAAAGATTCAATAGAAATGTTATTGTATTTGCAGATTGCGATGTAAGCTGCGATGCACGCCACGCTCGGTCGGCCAGCTGTGACTAACATGGTCGTCGCGATGTCATTGATAAATCTTTTTTGTAGTCGAGGGGTAACCAAACCTGCTGCCATGGGACTGTGGCGTTGCAAAATAACGCTACAGGTATCTGCATCGTTTTGGCTCCCTAGGCCGAAGGTTTGAGCCCAAAGTGCCCTAAATGCGTCTTTCCACCCAGAGGTGATAATAGGTGGTGTACGAAATACCACGGGGAACTTCTTTGCGATGAAGTCCCTTGAGTCATAGCTTTGCTCAGAGTCTCCGTTAAGGTATTGCGAAACCTTTGTTGAGCAGAAAGGAACAATTACGCTTAAGTTCTCGGTTCCCGTTACTGAAGTGAAAATTTCAAGGTCACTCCAAACCGAACGAAGTACGTCCCGAGGTAACCGGTCGAGGTTGTCGATGACAATTATGAAGTGATGATCTTTAACAGCGTGAAGGTGGTTCCTCAGGGCCCTTTTCAAGTCTAATGGGCTGACTTCTTTGCTGATCTCGATCGTTTCAGTGATCTGATCATCCGAGCTGCCCTTCAGGAGGCTGCTGATATTCCACCGTTTCTTACCAACTTGCGCCTTTCCATTGAAGAAGTAAGCAAGCGTCAGAATTATTAGCGGTGCAAGACTTGTACCTAGATAGAGTAGATGTTGCCACCACGACAATTCCAGACTTCCCCGAAGCTGAGGCAGATAATCCCGAATAAAGGTAGGGCTAAGCACGCCACTTGCGATAAGCAATACAGCCCAGACGCTTATGTGACTTCTTGTGTCCTTCGTATAGCTGAAGTGTCGACCTAAGGCGATGTCTCGGGTTTTGAGGGCCTCTGGGATAGCAGGTTTGTCCCCAGTCTTTATGAGGAGAGAAGTGATTTGATCGGTAAATAGCTCGATAAAATTACTCTTAATAGAGCCTTGGTAGTTTTGCTCGCAATCAAATATCCATAGCACGGACTTCGAGCCTTTGTCCTTGATCTTTCGTTCGAGCATCTGGAGTATGGAGCTTTTTCCCGAGCCGAACTCACCATCAAGGCCAATTACACGGTGATTTTTTCCGCTACTAATGTAGTCATGGATGGCTTGTGCGACTCTATCGTGGCTCTCGCCCTTGAAGGCATCACGTTCAGACGGGTTTTCGCTTTGGAAATTTAAGATGTTCATCAGTCCTTTGCACCTTTCCAGGCCCTACGACGTGGCCGATAGGTGTGAGGATACTGGTTTTGATGGCCAAGTGCCCGATTGCTTTCTGAGAAATTGAGTCCAGCGTTTCAGTGGTCGATTTTGCGAAGGAATGCCTGAGACCGATGGTGTCCATCGATTGACGAGTCCCCGAACGGTGCCTCTCGTTGGTGGTCTAGAGTGCAGCTGCGGCAAAAAGTACGACCTGTACGACTTCGTGGCGCTGGACAGTATTACCGCGATGCTGGTGATCAAGGACGGCAAGATCGTCTTCGAGACTTATCAGCGCGGCAACACCGAGAAAACCCGCTGGATGTCGATGTCCATGGCCAAGTCCATCACCTCGACCCTGACGGCGGCGGCGATCAGTGATGGCCTGATCACGGGCCTTGACGCCCAGGTGGTCGACTACGTGCCGGCCCTCAAAGGCAGCGCCTACGACGGGGTGACCGTGCGCAACGTGCTGATGATGTCGTCGGGTGTGAAGTGGAACGAGACCTACACCGATCCGGCGTCGGACCGGCGGGCGTTGCTCAAGGCGCAGATTTCCCAGCAGCCTCACTCGGCCATGGCGCTGATGGCAAGCCTGCCGCGCGCTGCCGAGCCCGGCACGGTGAATAACTACAGCACCGGTGAAACCCAGGTTCTCGGCGAGATTGTGCGGGGTGCGGTGAAGATGCCGCTGGCCGAGTACCTGTCGAAGAAGATCTGGCAGCCGTTCGGCATGGAAAGCGACGCCACCTGGTGGCTGGACTCGCCTGACGGCGTGGAGATCGGCGGCAGCGGCATCAGCGCCACGCTACGGGATTACGGGCGCTTCGGGCTGTTCTTCATGAACGACGGCAAGATCAACGGCACCTCGATTCTGCCCGACGGCTGGGTCAGGGAAGCGACGCTGCCGACCACCCTCAAGGGCGGCAAAAGCCTGGATTACGGCTACATGTGGTGGACCGCCTGGACCGCGCCCTCCGTCAAAGACGGCGCCTATTCGGCGGTCGGCATCCAGGGCCAGAACATCTACGTCAACCCGGCCAATAACGTCGTGATCGTCACCTTCGGCGCACAGCCCAAGCCGGTGGACAAAGAGCCCATCGACCCGATGGCCTTCTTCGATGCGGTGGTCGCGGCGTTGAAGTGACCTTGTATGCATCGCTGGCCCCACCGCGCACGCCTGACCTGCAGGCGCGCGTTTGCCTGCCAAGAGGCGGGCATGGGCACCTCATCCGTTGATGTAATAAATGCACAGCGACAGCGTGACCAGCGAGCCCAGCGTCGAGATCAGGATCGTGCTCGACACCACCGACGCCTCGCGCTTGTAGTACTCGGCCAGCATGAACGGCCCGGTGCCGGTGGGCAGGGCGCTCAACAGCAGGGCAGAGTTGGCCCACAGCGGCGGCAGGTGGAACACCCGATACGCCAGAAACCAGGTGAGCAGGGGGTGAGCGATCAGTTTGATCAGCACCAGCAACGTCGTGCCCTCGCGCGGGCCTTGCTGCTTTTGGGCGAGAAACAGTCCCAGGGAAATCAGCGCGCAGGGTGTCGTCGCAGCCCCCAGCAAGCTGAGGAATGTATCCAGCGCGCCGGGCAATGCCACGCCGGTCGACGCCCAGCAGGCGCCGAGGATGGGCGACACCACCAGCGGGTTTTTCGCCAGCGCCAACAGCACTTTGAGGACGATGCGGTGCACCCGGGCCTCGCTTTGCAGGCCGACTTCGATGCACACCAGGGCGATGCCGAATACCACGCAGACCACCAGCAACGAGGCGATAAGGGCCGGTTCCAGGCCTCCCTGCCCCAGCACCATGACGCACAACGGAATGCCGATGTAGCCGGTGTTGGCATAGGACGCGCTGAGGGCATCAATGCTGGCATCGGCGAAATGGCCGGCCTTGCGGCGCCGCAGCAGTAAGGTCATGACGAACATCGCGAGGGTCGACAGGGTGAAGGTCAGCACGAAGCCCGGGTGCCAGATCTGTGCCCAGGTGGCGTGGGCTGTGGCGGTGAACAGCAGGGCCGGCAAGCACAGCCAGACCACCATTCGATTGATTTCAGACGCGGCGGTCGGTCCGAGGCGGTTGGTGCGGCGACAAAGGTAGCCCACCAGGATGAGCGCGAAGATCGGCAGCAAGACATTCAAAACGGAAGACATCGAACCCGGGCCTATGGCGCAACAAACGAGAGGCGCAGAGTAGAGGGCGCCATCGCCAGGGTGCAACCTTTCTTGTCAGCGAAAAGCAGCGGGGGCGGGCGTTTGGACAGGGTGCTGGCAAAGCGATGCCCGACGGGTGTCGGGCACGGTGACGGGCGTTGCGGTCGTTACTTTTTCAGCGGTTTCAGGTTGCCCGGCGCGATGTCGAGGACCTTGCCGTCTTCCATGTTGATCAGCGCGTATTTATCGCTGATCAACACCCATTGGGTACCTTCCTTTGGTGCGTGCAGGCCCTTGCCCTCCCAGTCCCTGACGCCGACGCGCTCGTCTTTGTACAGGTCATGGGTGGTGTCGCCCACCTTGTACTGCTCATTGGTGTGTTCTGCCTGCACGCTTTTCGTCGCAGGGGTCTGTGCCGCCGCGGCGAAGCTGGCCCCGCCCAAACAAGTAAACACGGCCGCGCAGGCCATCAGTTTCTTCATGTTCATGGGAATTCCTCTGGTCGTTCTTATACGTTCTTCAAGAGATGGTGCGCGCCACGCAAACCCGGCGCGCTGGGTCGCTGCCCCGACTTATTTCTCGATCGGGACAATCTTGGTGATCTGGCCATTGGTGGTCTGCACTTCAACGTATTTGTTGTTGATGCGCACCCATTGACTCATCTTGGCCGGTTCTTCCAGGCCCTTGGCTTTCCAGTCCTTCAGCGCTGCATCCGGGCGCTGAAATTCCTGCGGCGATCGGCTGCCGACTTCGAGCTCCCGCATGTTGTCTCTGGAAGGTTGAATGGTCGGCTCCGTTGCATTGGCGGCCTGCACCGTGAAACTCGCAACGGAAATGCTACCCAGAATCGCCAGACCGGCAATGAGCGATTTGCTGTTCATTCGAAACTCCTTGGCCAGCGCGTGGTGCGCTGTCATTAGTTCCGACCGTGGGCCGCGCAAATCATTCAGTGCAGGTGCTGGCGTGCCGCCCGTTCTGGTGGGCGGCGGTCACGAATATCAAAGGGACAGCGCATCGGCAACGCTGGCCGACAGCGGCGTGGTCGGCCGGCCAATCAGACGGCTCAACTGCCGACCGTTGTCGAACAGCGCACCTTTGGCCGCGGCGGCATCGGAGTTGGCGAGCAACTCGGCGACGAATGCCGGCAGCCCGGCGTGCAGCAGCGCAGCCTTGTAATCGGCCTCTGGAAGATCGGTGTAGACGACAGGCTTGCCGGATTGCTGCGCAATTTGAGCGGCGAATTCCTTCAGCGTGTAAGGCTCGTCGCCGGCCAGTTCGTAGACCTTGCCCGCCTCATCATCAGTCGATGTCAGTACAACGGCCGCCGCCGCGGCATAGTCCGCCCGCGCAGCAGAGCTGATCCGGCCTTCGCCCGCGCTGCCGTAATGCGCGCCGTTCGCCACCGCGTGGGCGACGCCGGCCGTGTAATTTTCGTGGTACCAGCCGTTGCGCAACACCACCGCCGGAACGCCGGACTGCGCCAGCGCCGCCTCGGTCTGCTGATGTTCTTCAGCCAGGCCCAGCGCCGAGGAGTCGGCATGCAGCACGCTGGTGTAGCCCAGCAGTTGGACACCGGCGCGTTGGGCGGCATCGATCACCGCGCGATGCTGAGCCACGCGCTGGCCTACTTCACTGGACGAGATCAGCAGGACCTTCTCGGCGCCTTCGAAGGCGCGGTCGAGCGTGTCCGGCTGCGAATAATCGGCCTGGCGAACCTGCACGGCCTGGGCAGCAAGGTCGGCCACTTTTTCCGGGTCACGGACGGCCGCGACGATCTGCGAGGCATGCACGGTTTCGAGCAGCTGAGCGATGACGAGGCGGCCAAGCTGGCCTGAGGCACCGGTGATGACGATCATGATGATTCCCGAGAGAAGTGATTGAGCGATCAGCATAGTCACCGTGCTAACCTTTCGTAAGTACGTACGAAAAGGTAAGTGTCATGAGCAATATGTCTCCTTCCTCTGCTGGCACTGTCTCGTTGCTCGAGCGAATCCGTACCGGTGAGGTGCTGGCCCGGGATTGCCCGTCGCGGGAAATCCTCAATCATGTGTGCAGCCGCTGGGGGGTGTTGGTGCTGGTGGTGTTGCTGGACGGCATGCACCGGTTTAGCGAGCTGCGGCGCAAGATCGGCGGGGTCAGCGAAAAGATGCTGTCGCAGACGCTGCAGAGCCTGGAACAAGATGGGTTTGTCGATCGCAAAGCGCTGCCGGTGGTGCCGCCCCACGTCGAATACCGTTTGACCGCGATGGGCGAGGAGGTCGCCTTGCAGATGGACGGGTTAACGTCCTGGATCGAGGAAAATCTGTCGCGCATTCTGGCGGCGCGGGAAGGGAAAGCACCGGCGCTGGAGTGAGCGGTGCTTCTCGTTGCAGAGGCGGGATGCCGCGCTCAAAAAGCGGCATCCCGACTCTGCGCGTTTTGCCTGGCCAGGCAGCAGCCCACCCTCGCTTCACTGCCAGCCAAACCAACGTGCAGTCGGTCTACAGACCGACCAGACGCTTAACGCTTACGCATCATCAACAGCGCAACCACAATCGCCAGGGCGGCGATCCCGGTCGCGATCCAGCCGAGCGACCCAAGTCCGAAGTGGCCAATGCCCAGGCCACCAAAGATCGCACCCAAACCGATACCGGCGTTAGCCGCCGAGATATTCATGGTCGCCGCCAACGCCTGAGCCTTGGAGCCGGCCTGCATCACACGCACCTGGCACACCGGGAACAGTGCGGTGTATGCAACGCCCCACAGCACCAGCGCGGCGATCAGCCAGATATGATCAGTGGCCAGTGGAATGGCGGCGGCCATGCCGACACTCAGAATCACCAGAAACAGCACCATCGCGCCCAGCGGGCTGCGGTCGACCAACTTTCCGCCCCATTGGTTGCCGATCATGCCGACCGCGCCGAAGCCCATCAGCCACCAGCCCACTTGATTGGTCGGCACGCCGGCCAGGGTCTGGAGGATATCGGCCAGGTAGGTGTAGGCCGTGAACATCGCGGTGAACGCCAGCACGGACAGCAACACGTGGGCGAGAAAGCGCGGCTGTTTCAGAATGTCGGTCTGCTTCTCGCCGTGCTTGGCCGGCGAGGAGGGCAAGGTCGGCATGCACAGCTGCATCAGGATGGCGATGACCAGGGAGATAACGGCCAGCACCCAGAAGCTGCCGCGCCAGCCGAGGGTATCGGCGGCGACGGTGCCCAGCGGTACGCCGAACACCAGGGCGGCGGAAATGCCCAGGTAAACCCGCGACACCGCCTGACCCGACTTGCCGGGTGCTGCCAGTTGTCCGGCGGTTTCGCTGGCCGTGCCCCAGAACACGGGCAGGCCCAGCGCCGGAATAAAGCGCGCGAGGGCCATGACCCAGATGTTGGTGGACAGCGCCGCCAGCACGTTGGAGGCGGCAAACACCAGCAGGATGATGGTGAACAGCTTTTTGCGTTCCACGCCGGCCAGTTTTGCCGTGAGGAACGGCCCGAACAGCATCACGGTAAAGGCGAACAGCGTCACCACTTGGCCGGCCACGGCGATGGAGACACCGAGGTCGTGTGCCATCGCCGGAAGCAGTCCGACGATCAGGAACTCAGTGGTGACGATGATAAAAGCGGCGATCGCCATGATCAGGATCTGTATCCCTGACCGAGACGTGGCATCCGGCGCTGACGCCGTTGCGGAGTGTGAGGGTTGCATAGGTGAAGCTCCAAAAGACGATGCCATAGCCTATTGGAGATCTGTGTTCTCATCCGCGACATAAATGACTTACTATCGCGAATCCAATTCAGTAATGGTGTTCGCGTTGTTCTCCTCCGAGCGTCTCAAAGGCATTGACGTATTTGTGGCAGTGGCCGATTTCGGCAGCTTCGCCAATACCGCACTCAAGCTGAACCTGACAGCCTCGGCGGTCAGCAAAGGCATCGCCCGCCTGGAACAGCGGTTGGGCCAGCGTTTGTTCAACCGCACCACCCGGCGGTTGTCCCTCACCGAAGCCGGTGTGAAGTTCTACGCCACCTGCAGCGGCGTGCTGGCAGACCTCGAAGAAGCCGAGCTGGCCCTCGCCTCGGAGCGGCATGAACCCCATGGCCGGGTGCGGATTGATTTGCCCGCGTCCTACGGGCGTCTCCATGTGTTGCCGCTGATTCTCAATTTCGTCAAAGAGTACCCGCTGCTGCAACCGCATATTTCGTTCTCTGACCGGTTTGTCGATCCGGTGCATGAAGGCATCGATATTGTGGTCAGGATCGGTGGGCGCGACGCCTGGGCGGCGGGGCTGGGGCATCGGTTCATCGGCGCCCAGCGACTGGTCTTCTGTGCCGCGCCGAGTTATATCGCCGAGCACGGTCGGCCGCAGACCGACGCCGATCTCGAGCATCATCACTGCATCGCCTACGGCCAGTCCGACGGGCAGGTCGGACCCTGGTATTTCCGCGGGCGCGTGCCGGGAGATCAGGAGCGTCGGGTCATTCATCCGCGCATTGCCGTGGGCGACGGGGAGGGGGAGGTGTCGGCCACGCTGGAAGGCCATGGCATCGCTCAGTTGCCGACCTGGCTGGTGCAGACCCACCTCAACGAAGGTCGGCTGGTGGAAGTGCTCCCGGAGCTTGCGACCGATGGACTGCCGATGAACCTGGTCTGGCTGAAAGCCCGAGAGGCGCTGCCGAAGGTCAGCATTCTGCTCAAGTACCTCAGCGAGCATCTGGCGCCGTACGGCAGCGTCGATTCTGCTGCCGGGCCGGCCTGATCCGGGCGCACACAGCGGCGGGCTATAAATCCTTGCCCATGGTCATCTCGCAGACCGCCATCCCCGAGGTCTCGTAGAGCGTCCGCGCGGCAACGTTGTCCGAAAACACGTTCAACTCCAGACGCCGAATGCCGCGCTCGAGGGCCCACGCTTCGACGGCGCTCAGTGCCTGCCTGCCCAGACCCTGACCTCTGAAGGCCTGATCAATTTCCAGGTCGTAGACGAACAGTCGGGTGGGCAACGGCGGGTTCTCCACAATCCCAATCCAGAGGCTGCCCACCTCAGTGCCATCGGCGTTGCACACGCGGTAGAAGTAATGCCCCTCGGTGTCCAGACCGTCCTCCAACAGTTCATTGAAGTCAGCGTTTGCGCTTGTGCAGGCCAGCGCATCAGGCAGCCCGTAGGTCCGCGCAATGTCCCGGGCGTACCCGGCGACCGAACGGGCAGCAAACCCCTGAAAATCAGCCGCGTTCATCGCGATCAGCTTCATACCTGCGGCCCTGCCTGTGACGCGGGCGCTTTCCCGCGATAAGCCACCAGCGCCTGCTCCAGCGCGCCCATCGCCGCATTGAGTGCAGACTGCCGCTCGCCGACAATGGCCTCCGGCGCGTCGGCCTCGCAGGCCGCTTCCAGCGCTTCGCAGCCTTGAATGACCGCGGTTGCCGAAATGATGTTCGCGGCGCCGCGCACCTTGTGGCCGATGTCTTTCAGCTGGCTCGGCAGCGTGGTCGCGTTCAGCTCGGCGCGGTCCTGACGCATGCTGGCGATGAGCTGATCCAGTAGTCGCTCATTCATGTCGGCCCTGCCACAGGTCAACGCTTCGATGGTGTGCGGGTCGAACACAGCCTGCGGCGGCTGAGCGGGCAGGGCCGGGAGCGTGCCCGGCGCAGACGAAGTCCGCAGCGGCGTGACCTTGCGCAGGCGGTCGTTCAGCGCGGTCAGGCTGATGGGTTTGAACAGGCAGTCATCCATGCCGGCATCACGGCAGCGTTGCTTTTCCTCCGGCTGCGCATTGGCGGTGTAGCCCAGCACGGTGCAGCGCGGACGCGCCTCGGTTTGCTCCAGCTGACGGATGGCCCGGGTGAGGTCGTAGCCGTTCATGACCGGCATGTTGCAGTCCGCGATCACCAGATCGAAACGCTCTGCACGCCAGCGTTCCAGCGCTTCGGCACCCTGAAGCGCCATGTCGCAGCGGTGCCCGAGGAAGCACAGTTGCTCGAACAGCAACAGACGGTTCGCCGGGTGGTCGTCGACGATCAGAATATGCAGCTGTCCCGAGGCATGGGTGACCGCTTCACGGGCGATGCTTTTCGCCTCCAGCGGCTCCAGGGTGGTGAACTCGAAGGTCATTTCGATGCGCGTGCCATCCCCGGGGCGGCTGCTCAGCGTCAGCTTCCCGCCCATCATTTCGCACAGGCTGCGACAGATCACCAGACCCAGGCCGGCGCCGGTGCGCGCCAGTTGCCCGGATTGATCGACCTGAGAGAAGGGCGCAAACAGCCGCTGCTGGTCCTGCTCGGTGATGCCGATGCCGCTGTCGTGAATCACCACTTGCACGCGCATTTGCTGGGGGCTGCGGCCGGCTTCGGTCTGCAGGGTGATCTTGACCTGACCCATTTCGGTGAACTTGATGGCGTTGCTGATGAGATTGGAGAGGATCTGCTTGAAGCGCAGCGGGTCGATCAGCACATCGGTGTTGGTCCGCGCGTCCAGATCCAGGGCCAGGGTGAGGCTTTTCTGCCGGGCCAGGCCGTCGAACACCCGCACCACGGATTCGACCAGCTGGCGCAGGTTGGCGCGCTCGGGGCTCAGGCTCAGTCGCCCCGACTCGATGCGCGCGATGTCGAGGATATCGCCGATCAGTTCGAGCAAATCCTTCGCCGAGCTGTAGGCCACTTCGATGGCCGGGCGGTCGAGATGGCCGTGGTCGGCACGCTTCAGGGCCAGCTCGAGCATGCCGATGACGGCGTTCATGGGCGTGCGGATCTCATGGCTCATGGTTGCCAGGAAGGTGCTTTTGGCGCGGTTGGCATCGTCCGCCAGGTCCTTGGCCGTCTGCAGTTGCTCGATCAGTTGCCGCCGTTCGCTGATGTCGATCCAGCCGCCGATGATGCCTTGCACTTTGCCGAGGGAGTCGCGGAACGGCAGGATCCAGTGGTAGATCGTCAGCTCGCGGCCGCCGATGTGCAGCGAGCGGTCGAGAATCAAGGGCTCGTTGTCGGCCATGACGCGCTTGTAATCCTCGACGTAACCCTGGGCCTCTTCGGTGTTGCTCAGTACGCCGTCCAGAATGCTTTTGCCGATCACGTCCTCGCGCCGCTCGGCAAAGGCGGCGAGGTAGCTTTCGTTGCACATTTTCAGCAGGCCGTCGCGGTCGCGGACATAGATGGGATGAGGCGTGCCGTTGAGCAGCGCGCTCATGAATTCAAACTGATCGTTGAGCGCCCGCTCGGCGCGTTCGCGCTGTTTGATCTGCCGGCGCATCCACGCGTTCCAGGCCAGCGAGCCGAGCAGCAACAGGCTGGCGCCGCCGATGATCTGATAGATCAACAGCTCATAGTCGTGCCACGCGCCGCTGCTCGGCGGCGTATACGTGCGCCAGCGATTGTTGATCGCGGCCAGGTCTTCCGGGGCGATGCTCGACAGCGCCTTGTCGAGAATCGAGGTCAGTTCGGTCGCATTGCGTGACGTGGCCATGGCAATGCGCGCCGGTTCCTGCCCGACGGTCACGCGCATCTGCAACGTGTCGTTCAACGCCCGGGAGGAGAGGAAATAACTGGCGCTGAACAGCGACGTGATGGCGCCCTCGGTACGGCCGTGGGCCAGCAGGTCCAGGGCTTGCGCCGGGTTGTCGACCTCCACCGGATAAATGCCCGGGTGCTGGTCGCGCAGGAAAGGCAGGATCGGGCTGCTGAGGGCCAGCGCCACCCGCTTGCCGTCCAGTTGATCGAGATTGGAGGGCGCCGAGGTTTCCTTGCGGGTGACCAGCACGAACACGTTATCCATGTACGGCCGGCTGAAATTGAAGCGGTTCTGGCGCTCTTCGCTGGGAATCATCGCGCCAATCAGGTCGGCCTGGCCCTGGCTCAACTGGTTGGTCATGTCGTTCATGCTGGCGGCATGGCTGACCTTGAAGGTGAGCCCGGTGCGCAGGCGTATGAGTTCGAGCAGGTCGGCGGTGACGCCGCTGAAATTGCCGGCTGCATCAAAAAACGTCAGCGGCGCGTAAGCCTCGTTGAACACTACGCGAACGGTCGGATGCTGAGCGATCCAGCGTTCTTCCCGTTGATTGAGCTGCAGCTTCTGGTCGGTGAGCATCAGATCGCTGCCGGCGCCCCAGCGTTTGGAAATGGCGATGCGCTCTTCCACCGGAATGCCTTTGATGATCCGATTGACGATGTCCAGCAGTATCGGGTTTGAAGCCTGCACGGCGAAGCTGAAACCGTTTGCCTCGTGCTTGCCGAAATTGGCCATCTGCACGTTGTTCAGATAGCCCTTGTTGATCACGTAATGGGTGGAGATGGTGTCGCCCAGAAACACGTCGGCCTGATTGAAGGCCACGGCGTTGATCGCGCTCTGGAAGGAGGGGAAGGTCTGCAGGCGCGCCTTGGGATACAGCGCGGCGATTTCGTCGGGCGGCAGGTAGTGATAAACCATGCTCAGGCGCAAACCGTTGAGGTCGCCGCTCAGGGGCCGGGCCTCGCCGGCGCGGGTCACCAGGACGGGCTGATCCACGGCGTAGGGCGTAGACAGTACGATCCCGCGCGACGCCGCTTCGTAGCCATTGGCGCTGCCCAGCAGATCGATTTCGCCCTTGCTCAGCGCCTGAACCGCCTCGTCGCGGCTGGCGAAACGCAGGACCTTGACCGGCAGGTCGAGCACGCGTCCGAGAATGCCGATGTAGTCGGCGGTAAAGCCTTCGTAGTCGTGCCCGGTCAGGGTCATGTCGAAAGGCGGATAGTCCGGCGCGGAGGTGCCGACCACGAGCTCGCGCTTGTTGCGCACCCATTGCCACTGGGCGCGCTCCAGCGTCACGTCCATGTGCGCAGGGTTGGAGCGGCTCAGCAGCGTGTAGCGTTCCGGCGCCAGGGGTTCTGCCTGGCTATCGAAGCTCAGGCAGACAATCACGGCTGCTATCCAATAGTCCTTTAACGCCTTTGGCATCCTGTCTCTCACACTAGCGAATTACGTTTTGCCATCTCGATAAGTTCTACCAGAGTCTTGGCCTTGAGTTTTTGCATCAATCGGGTTTTGTAAGTGCTGACCGTTTTGTTGCTGAGGAACATGCCTTTGGCGATTTCCTTGTTTGTCCGCCCTTGGGCAAACAGTTGCAACACCATCAGTTCACGGTCATTGACGAGTTTGAAGCGCTCAAGCTCGTTGGGGTCACCCTCTTTTTTGATTGATGCGGCAAGGGCCTGACTGGGAAAGTAATTGTAGCCGGATAATACCGCTTTGACCGAACTGACAAGTTCGCTGAGGTCTTCCTGCTTGCAGACATATCCCGAAGCGCCCGACTGCATGCACCGGATGGCGAACAGGCTCGGCGCCTGAGCAGTGAGTACGAGAATTTTCGAGGGCAGGTTCATGGCGTTGAAGCGGGCGAGGACTTCGAGCCCGTCCAGCTTGGGGATGCTGATGTCCAGGATGATGAGATCGGGCATGCATTCACGGACCATCTGCATGGCGTCGACACCGTTGTCGGTCTCTCCGACCACCTCGTAATTCTCGTTTTCCAGAAGCATACGTATGGCCATTCGTATGACCGGGTGGTCGTCGATAATAAAAATAGAGTTCATGATCAATCCATAACGGGTGGCAAGAAAGCGCGCACCTTATCCCAGATGTTCAGAGGCGCACACGAAGAGATCATGCCCGAAGCGCTATATAGGAATGTTCCTACAGAAATAAGCGTATGTGCGTACGTGGATACACGCAGCGGTCATGAATGTTTAATACGTAACAGCATTTACCATCAATCGATATGCATTTAAGTGCGCGCGTTTATTGCGAATCGGAATAACCCTACATAATCCGGAAACTTTGCCTACCTGCTTAAACATGTCGGTTCAACGATATCAACGGCGCTTTGGCAATAGGCGCTGGGCAGCGGTCTGTATTCTTGCCCGATATATCCAAAAAAGGCTGCCATGCAGGCAACCTCAAGCGGGTGCGGACAGCAGGCTGATCAGCTCGAGGGTGTTAAGCGGCTTACTCAGGCACCCCAGCAGTGGCAGGCCCAGCGCCCTGGCCTCGGACTCAAGGTTCGCCAGCGGATCCGCGTCGAGGCCGCTGAGCAGCACGGCGCGCTGGACCAACCCGCGCTGGTTCGCCGTCTGAATCAGCTCCAGGCCACACATGCCTGGCAGACGCTGGTCACAGAGCAGCAGGTCATAGAGCTCGGCGCTGCGCTCCATGGCGCCGAGCGCTTCGCTGGCATTGAGCGCTGGCGTGACACGGTACAGGCCGTGGTTGTTCAGCAGAATCTGCAAGGCAATCAACTGAAACGGATGATCCTCAACCAACAGGATTCGGAAATCTTTCGTGAACATCGGCGGTTCCAGACGTAGGGGAAATGAGCACCGCCGTTTGAAGGCGGGCCGGCGGCGCGCTCGCAGGGCGGGCGGTGTCTTCGGGAGGTAATGGGTCGGGTTGTCCCAAGGCTCGGAATGGCGCGGATTATTCGGCAGCGATGTATGACCAGCGATAAGGGCATTCCGACGGTTGCGTAGGAAATGTCCGAAGTTGCTGTTGGATTGCCTGAAGCCCCAACGAGAAAAGCCCGAATACCGGTACGTATTCGGGCTTTGGCAAGCGTCCTAGGAAGGGCGCCACGGCTGGCGGGCAGCCCTAGGCGGGGTTGGAGTGGCCGGTCATCTCACGGGCCATTTCGCTGGCGTAGCTGTCGGTCATGCCGGCAATGAAGTCGATGACCCTGAGAAAGGACGTGTGCAACGGCCAGCTCGGGTCGGGCGCGTTATTGCCCAGCAGATCGAGAATGCGCCGGCTCTTGAACGACGGCTCATGCCCGCCGAACTGTTCCAGCGCCGCGCCGCAGAAGGCGTTTAGCAGGATCTCCAGCGTGGTGTAGGCGCCGATTTCGTGCAGGGTCTTGCGCTTGTCCTGGAAGATCTTCTTGCGCGCCATGTCCTTGGCGTTGAGCACGCAGCGCTTGGCCGGCCCGTGCATGTGTTCGACCAGATCACCCTGCAGCGTGCCGGCCAGCAGTGCGTCCTGCTGTTCGACGAACGCGCGGGCGGCGGCGTTGGTCAGGTGCTCGATGGCCTTGCCGCGCAGAATCGCCAGCTTGCGACGACGGGAGTCATTGGGGCCCAACTGACGATAGGTTTCGGGCAGGTCATCGCCCACCAGGCCCAGCAACAGCGACTCCACTTCGTCGTAGGTGAGCAACTCCATTTCCAGGCCGTCTTCGAGATCGATCAGCGCGTAGCAGATGTCGTCGGCCGCCTCCATCAGGTACACCAGCGGATGCCGGGCCCAGCGTTGGTCCTCGATCTGCGGCAGACCGAGCTTGCCGGCGATTTGCTCGAGGATCGGCAGCTCGCTCTGGTAGCAGCCGAATTTGTGTTTCTTGTAGCCCAGCGAGTCGGCGTGACGCGCCGTCCACGGGTATTTCAGGTAGGTGCCGAGGGTCGCGTAGGTCAGCCGCGTGCCGCCTTCGAACTGGTGGTACTCCAGCTGAGTCAACACGCGGAAGCCTTGGGCGTTACCTTCGAAATTGAGAAAGTCATTGCGCTCGACTTCGCTCATCGCGTCGAGCCAGCCGCGGCCGGCGGCCTGTTTGAACCAGTTGCGAATGGCGTCTTCACCGGAGTGGCCGAACGGCGGGTTACCGATGTCGTGGGCCAGACAGGCCGATTGCACGACCATGCCCAGATCGCTGGGGTCACACCAGTCGGGCAGGGCGCTGCGCAGGGTTTCGCCGACGCGCATGCCCAGCGAGCGGCCGACGCAGCTGACCTCCAGCGAATGGGTCAGGCGCGTGTGAATGTGGTCGTTGCTGGTGACCGGGTGGACCTGGGTCTTGCGGCCAAGACGGCGAAAGGCACCGGAGAAAATAATGCGGTCGTGATCCTTGTGGAACGGACTGCGGCCCAGTTCCTCAGGGCTGTGCAGGGTTTTGCCAAGGCGCTCGCGGGTGAGCAGGGTTTGCCAATCCAAGGCCGGTACTCCGTCGGGTGATTACCGCGCTAGCTTCCCGGTTCGCCCCGCACGCTGCAAGCACAAGATCGCCGATGCGGCGTCAAGAAGCGTCATCAAAACCCTGCTGCGTCGACATCGATCAGCAACAGCCGCTCGCCGTTGTCGAAGAATTGTCCGGCCGTCAGGCAATACTGATTGCTGGTGGCGTCCCGGTAGGTGCTCGACAGCGTCAGGCGCCGCTCGTGCCAGCCCTCGGCCAGCAGGTGATAGAAATAGGGTCGCCACGACCAGTTATGGCCCAGATACCGGGCGTCCGCGGTCCACGCGCCGTTGCGCCATTCCAGATTCGGCGTGAGCTGCGTGCCATGGCGGTCGCACTGGTAAAAGCGCAGCAACCACGGGAAGTCAGTGACCTGGGGCAAATCACTCAGCGGCGCGTTGCCCTCGGCCCAGCTCTGCAGGCGGGACATCAACTGCGTGAGTTGTCGGCGCAGGGTCATCAGCCGTTCGCGTTCACCGACTTTCTTCATCACATAACGATCACGCAGAGCGGCGAAGCGGTCGACAAATGCATCGGCGTCAAAGAAATCTAGCTGCGCCGGGGCGAACAGATAGCCCTGGACGTAGCGCGAGCCGCATTCGAGGGCGAAGTCCAGCTCGGCTTCGGTCTCGACCCCTTCGGCGATGATCCAGCACCCGGTTTTCTCCGCCATCTGCGCGAGGGCCTTGACCACATCGCTGCTCGGGCCGCCCCGCGCTGCGGCCTGAAACAGGCGCATGTCGAGCTTGAGGATGTCGGGCTGCAACGCCAGTACCCGGTCCAGCTGCGAATAGCCGGCGCCGAAATCATCGATGGCAATGCGCGCGCCGGCGTCGCGGTAGCGGGCGACCACCTCGTTCAGGCGCTGGCCATCGCCGCTCAATTCGGTGATTTCGAAAACGATCCGTTCCGCGGGAATGCCGTAGGTCTGCAGCTGCTTCAGGCTGGGCGGCGATTCGTCGGCGCGCAGGCGGCTGATCCAGCGCGGGGAGATGTTCAGGCTCAGGAACCAGTCGCTCGGCGCGTCGTGAAATCGGCTGAGGGCATTGTCGCGAACCTGACGGTCCAGCCGACGCAATTGCACCGCCGGGCGCCGTGGGTCCGTGAACAGCGCGCCGACCGATTGCAGGCTGCCGTCTGCCTGGCGCAGACGGCCCAGGGCTTCTACGCCGGCGATGCGCCCGGTCGCGGTGTCGATGAACGGCTGGAAACAGGCGAGCGGTTGCCCATCGAACACGGGGCCTCCTTAGTGGCGGTTGATTGGAGTGGTGTTGGCGACGGATTGGCTGAGTGTTCTCGTCTGACAAGCACCGTCACCTCACCCGATAGGCGTATCGGGCAAGGCGGGGTTGCTTAGCAAGAATGCAGCCAGAAGGCTTTTAGCGACGGCGGGACGAGTTCTGCAGGGCCATCTTGATCAATGGCAACACGGTTGCGCTGAACTTGATCAGGCGGGTGACACTGCCGGTCTTTTTGCTGCGCGTGCCCTTGCCGGTGAGGAACCCGAGGAGGGTGACGGCACCGACGCCCCACAGCGGCCCATGCTTGATGCCGAGGGAGCCGGGGAGGTCGGAGGCCATGCCGCGCATGCGTTGCAAAGGGTGCATCAATCGCGAGGACTCCTGACGGATCTCTTGACGGTGCATTTCCATGCGCAGGCGGATCAGCGCCTTGCGCAGCTCGCGACGGTTATGGGTCTGGGGCAATTGAGGTGCACTCATGGCATCAGTCGCTCGCGGTCGTTGGCCAGTTCTTCCAGGGTCGAATGGAAGGGTGAAGACTCATCGAACACAGCCGCCTTCAGCCGCATGGCGCAGAACAATGCCGCCAGGGTGTATAGCCCGCACAGGCCGACGATCCCGTAAAGGCGATAGCTGTCCCAGACGAGAACCAGCAACAGCGCGGACAGGCCGATGAGCAGCAGCAACGCGAAAACCAGCGCCAGGCCGGCGAACAGCAACAGCCTGACCGTACGGGCTTTCTGTTCCTGAAGCTCGATGCCGAAGAGCTCGACATGGGTGTGCAGCAGCCCTAGAAAGGCCGCACCCAGCCGTCGTGGCGAAGAGGATTGATCGGTCCCGGTTGGACCTGTCGGCTGCGTCATGGCCGTTAGCGCCGGGTGGCCAGCAGGCCCAGCAGAAAGCCGACCCCAGCTGCGATGCCTACCGATTGCCATGGATTGTTCTGAACATAGTCCTCAGTGACGATGACCGCTTCCTTGCCGCGTGCGCGCAGGGTTTCTTCGGTCAGCTTGAGGGTTTCGCGTGCACGGAGCAGGCTTTCGCGAATCTGCTCACGCAGTTCGTCAGCCTGTTCACCGGCCAGGGAGGCCGTGTGCGCCAGCAGTTTTTCCGTATCGGCAACCAGCGTCTGGAAGTCAGACATCAATATGTCCTGGGCTTTTTCTGCTGTAGGTCGAGCCATGGTTTTCTCCTTAGGGATGACGATATGGGGTTTCGAGTATGGCGCATTCCTGAAGGTTCATTCCAATCGCGTGAACAGCACTGCCGTTTCGGCCATGGCGTTTTCTGCGCCGTTCCGGTGCGCCCGCCGAGGGTTGCGCGCCAGTGTGGGCAGGCGCGTGGAGGGAGGTCTGGGCGCATGGGCAGGCTCGACGGTGTTTCAGGGGAGTTCTAGACTGGTTCATCCAAACCCTTGCAATCGCAGCCACAGAGGGGCCGAGCCATGCCATCGGAATGTCAGCTATTTGGAACGTTGGGGTGTCATCTGTGCGAGGTGGCCGAAGCGGAACTGATGCCGCTGGTTGAGCACGGCTTGATGGTGGAGCTGGTCGACATTGCCGACAGCGAGGCGGACCACGAAACCTACGGCCTGCGAATTCCCGTGCTGAGGCGGGCGGACACCGGTGCCGAACTGGACTGGCCGTTCGACACCGATCAGGTCGTGCTGTTTCTGAGCGACTGACGCCCACGCGATCAGGGCACAGGACCGCGCGTTATCGCTGGCTTCAGAAATGTCGCGTATCAGAGGTATTGCGTGTCGACCACCATGGCTTGAGCGACAGCGGCTTTCTGCTCGTCGGTCATGCCGTCCCAGACGTGGACTTTGGCGTAGTAGCCAAGGCCGGCGACGATGTACAGGCTCAGGGTGAGCACGATGAACACCGACATGAACGTCCAGCGACCCACGTCGTGGTCTTCGTTGGAAAAGGACTGGGAGTAGTTGTCATCGTTCTGCGATGACGTACCGGTGGAGAGACGTTTGATCCATTGGAAGAATTGAACCAGCATGGGCGTAACCTCAAAAGTTGCGAAAAGAAATCTGTGGTGGCAGCACGTCGTGCAGTGGCGCCCGACGCGCGATACAAACGCTGAAAACGAAAAAAGCCCGTCGATGACGGGCTTTCTTTTTATGGGTTCAGGTCTGGCAGGCGTTTTCGATTTCAGTCACGTGGGTGTTCGTGTCCGCTCGGATTCGCGCCTGCGTGCCGATTTCGAAACATTTTAGGACAAATCAATTTGCGCATCCAGCACCGCACTGTGGTTGTCAGACAACTGGCGCCGGTTTTCCGTGCGACATAACGTCGCGCGCCGCTGTGGGGCTCGGAATAGAGCCCTCCCGCGAAACCGTCATTTGCCCTGTCGCGTAAAGCGTCGCCGGCATTGATAATGCCGACCCTGTCGCCTTCGTTATTTCAGCCTGAGTCATTTATGTCCGCACCTGTGTTCACCGCCGCCCACCGTCAAGCCAGCACGTTGTATCTGCCGCCCGGACCCTGGTTGACGGTGCTCGACTGCCTGTGCGAGCGCTTCAGTGCCATCAGCCGCGAGCAGTGGCTCGACCGGATCGCGCGGGGCAAGGTGCTGGACGCTGACGGCCGGCCGATCGCCGTGGACCTTGCGTACCGCGAAGGCCTGCGCATCCATTACTTTCGCGAGGTGCCCAACGAGACGCCGATCCCGGTGCACGAGTCGATCCTGTACGCCGACGAGCATCTGGTGGTCGCCGACAAGCCACATTTCCTGCCCGTCACCCCCGCCGGCGAGTACGTCGAGCAGACCCTGCTGCGGCGATTGATCCGTACCCTCGACAATCCTGATCTGGTGCCTTTGCATCGCATTGACCGGCACACGGCGGGGTTGGTGCTGTTCTCGGCCAACAGGCAGACGCGCTCGGCGTATCAGGCGCTGTTTCCTACCCGGCAGATTGAAAAGCGCTACGAAGCGATTGCCCCTGCGCTCCCGGACATCGCATTTCCTCGCGTGCACAAAAGCCGTCTGGTCGATGGCGAACCGTTCTTTCGCATGCAAGAGGGCGACGGGCCGAGCAACACCGAGACGCGCGTGGAAGTCAGCGAGAAAAATGGCGGGCTCTGGCGCTACGCGCTGTATCCGGTGACCGGCAAAAAACATCAACTGCGCGTGCACATGGCGGCCCTGGGTGCCGGCATCTGCAACGACCCGTTCTATCCCGACGTGCTCAAGGATGCCGTGGACGACTACGCCCACCCGCTGAAGCTGCTCGCCCAGGGCTTGCGCTTTGTTGACCCGGTGACCGGGCAGGAGCGGGTGTTCGAAAGCCGGATCACCCTGGACTGGTGAGGCACGGATTTTTCGCCGTCCCACCGCTATACGCCAGACAAAAAAAGACCCGCTCGATTGGCGGGTCTTTTGCTTTCAGCGGCGGGCTATCAACCCCTCGCGATCAAGCCGGGATCACAGTTCTTTAACGGTACGAACCTGATCTTTGTTGATGCGGGTTTCTTTACCGTCCAGCTGCTTGAACTCATAGAAGCCCGAATCTTCGTCGTACTTCGGCTCGTCGGTTGCCTGGATTTCACGGCCGTCGTTCAGCGTGATCACGGTTGGCGAAGAGCAACCGGCCAGGGAGGCGAGGCTCAGTGCAAGCAGGAAGGCGGCAGGAAGAGTCCGTTGTTTCATTGCTGTGTCTCCGGGGTATTTTGTTTAGTGATGTGTCTGACGCAGAGTGTAACGGCAAAGTTCCATGAAACCTGCCCGCTGCGCTCAGTGCGTGATCTCGGTCAATAGATCCGGCGTGTTGAGGTTGGCCAGACGCGGGTCGTCGGCTTCGCACTGCAAGGCGACGGCGTGCAATTCTGCCAGGGTCCGGCGTGGGCTGCGCTGGCCCTGTCGCCAATGCTGCTCGAACACGTTCGCGTGTTGGCAGGGGATGCAGCATAACAGCGGCTCCCACTGCTCGCCCTGGCGGACCATCACCGGCACGCCGGGGTTATCGGCTGCGGTCTGGCGCAGGCCCTCGAGAAGCGCGCGATCCAGCAGCGGCATGTCACAGGGGATGACCAACAGGTAGTCATGTTTTGCCACGGCAAGGCCGGCGCGAATGCCCGCGTAAGGGCCGGGAAAGTCCTGTTGCTCGTCCTCCACCAGTTGGTCGGCGTAGCGCGCGTAGTGCTCGCGGTTGCGGTTGCACGACACGATCACATCGTCCGTGAGGGTGCGCACCAGATCGTGCAAATGTTCGATAAAAGGCTTGTCGCGCCAGGCGATCAGGCCTTTGTCTCGTCCGCCCATGCGGCGACCCTGGCCGCCGGCGAGCAGCAGGATAGAGCAGGGCGGGAGGGCGTCGGAAGGGGTCATGTTCAGCTCGGTCGGCGCGGAAAAAAACAGGTGCTGTGATATAACACCGCCCTGTTTCCTCTACAACCGGACCTCGCCATGAAAGCCAAGGCAGACTCGCCTTTCGTACCCCTGAACATTGCTGTTCTGACGGTCAGTGACACCCGTACTTTTGAAACCGATACCTCCGGCCAGATGTTTGTCGATCGCCTGACCACCGCCGGTCACGGCCTGATCGAGCGCGTGCTGCTCAAGGATGACCTGTACAAGATCCGCGCCCAGGTGGCGACCTGGATCGCCGATGATGAAGTGCAAGTCGTGCTGATCACCGGCGGCACCGGGTTCACCGGCCGCGACAGCACCCCGGAAGCCGTGGCTTGCCTGCTGGACAAGCAAGTGGACGGTTTTGGTGAGCTGTTCCGCCAGATTTCCCTGCCCGACATCGGCACTTCGACCATCCAGTCCCGCGCCCTTGCCGGGCTGGCCAACGGCACGCTGGTCTGCTGCCTGCCGGGCTCGACCAATGCTGTGCGCACGGGCTGGGACGGCATCCTCGCCGACCAGTTGAACAACAGCTTCCGTCCGTGCAATTTCGTGCCGCACCTGAAAAAGGCCGAACCCTGCGCGACCCGCGGGTGAGCCTTTATGAGCGCACCTGAAAAGAGTCGCCTGATGCCGGTCGAAGAGGCCATGCAGCGATTGATGGACCTCGCCGCCGCCGCGCCGATCACCGAGCGTGAAAGCGTGGCGCTGGCCGATGCCCTGGGACGCGTGCTGGCCGAGGATCTGGTCTCGACGCTGGATTTGCCGCCCTGGCCCAACAGCGCCATGGACGGTTACGCCATGCGCGTCGCGGACTGGACCGGCGAGCCGTTGCCGGTGAGCCAGCGGATCTTCGCCGGGCACGCGCCCGAGCCACTGCAACCCGGGACCTGTGCGCGGATCTTCACCGGCGCTCCGGTTCCTGAAGGGGCTGATTGCGTCGAGATGCAGGAGAACGCCGAAGTCCAGGCGGATGAGACGGTGCGCTTTCTCGAACCCTTGAGCGCCGGTCAGAACATTCGCCCAAAAGGGCAGGAGACCACGGTCGGCGACAAGGTGCTGGATGCCGGCACCGCCATGAACCCGATTGAACTGGGCCTGGCCGCGAGCATGGGTTTCGGCCACGTGCAGGTCATACGCCGCGCTCGGGTCGCTGTGCTGTCCACGGGCGATGAGTTGATCGAGCCGGGGCAGCCTTTGGGACCAGGGCAGATCTACAACAGCAATCGCGTGCTGCTGTGCAGCTGGCTGACGCGGCTGGGCTGCGAGGTGGTCGATGCGGGCATCCTTCCCGACAACCTCGAGAAAACCCGCGCGGCGCTGGGCAGCCTGAACAACGTCGACCTGATCCTCTCCACGGGCGGCGTGTCCGTCGGCGAAGCCGATTTCCTCGGCCACGCGCTGCGTGAAGAAGGCGAGATCGCCCTGTGGAAACTGGCCATCAAACCCGGCAAGCCGCTGACCTTCGGCCACTTCCGTGGGGTGCCGGTGATTGGCCTTCCGGGCAATCCGGCCTCGACGCTGGTGACTTTCGCGTTGCTTGCCCGTCCTTACCTGCTCAGACGCTTGGGCGTGCAGGCCGTCAAGCCGCTGCAGTTTCAGGTGCCGGCTGCATTCACCTGGACCAAACCGGGCAACCGGCGCGAGTACCTGCGCGGACGCCTCGAACAGGGCCGGCTGGTTGCCTACCGCAATCAGAGTTCGGGTGTGCTGCGCAGCGCCGCCTGGGCCGACGGGCTGATCGAGATTGTGGAAGGCACAACGGTGGCGGAGGGTGACTTGCTCAACTTTATTCCGCTGAGCGAAGTCATGGGCTGAAGAGGTGAGCCTTCTTCGAAAGGCTCACCCGTGGAGCTACTGTTTTTTAGCCTTCAACGCAGGCTGCGCTTCACTCGCTTCCTCGTCCATCCGGTCGGATTCGAACAGCTCGGACAACTCGGTCCGCGCCTCAAGCGCGCTTTGCATGACCTTCGCTGCATCGTCGTAGATCAGGTGCTGGCGATTCAGCACTTGTTCGTCATGACGCTTGAATCGATCAATCCGCGCCGCCGCCTGGGCTTCACTCAGGCCCAGCCCGATCAGGGTGCGGCGGGTCATCTCCAGGCTTGAATAGAACGTCTCACGCACCGCCTCGGCGTCCAGATCCAGCAGGCGGTGAACGTGCTGACGGTTACGGGCCCGGGCAATGATCTTCATGTGCGGGTACAGCCTGCGCACCAGCTCGGCGGTCTTGATGTTGGTGTCCGGGTCGTCGGTGGCGATGACGAAGTATTCGGCCTGATCCACCTTCGCGGCGCGGAGGATTTCCGGGCGAAGGGGGTCGCCGTAGAACACCGGTACATTACCGAAACTGCGGGTGAACTCGATGGTTTCCACCGACGTGTCCAGCGCGATGAACGGGATATTCTGGGCGCGCAGGATACGCGCAACGATCTGCCCCATCCGGCCCACACCAGCAATGACCACACGCGGGTTGTCGGATTCGATTTCCTTGTACTCGGCCGGTACTTCCCGGACCACCGGCTTGGGCTTGAGCCAGCGCGACATGACCAGCAGCAACAGCGGCGTCAGCGCCATCGACAGGGTGATCGTCAGCACCAGCGTGTCGTACAGCGCGGCATCGAACAGGCCCTGATCGCGGCCGATCTTGAACACCACGAAAGCGAACTCACCGCCCGCGGCCAGGACCAGCCCGAGGCGCAGCGCGCTTTGCTTGCCCAGGCCGCCCGCCAGACGACCGACGAAAAACAGCAGGGGCAATTTCAGGCCGATCAGCAGCAGCGTCAGGCCCAGCACGGTGAGCGGCGAATTGATCAGCAGGCCGATGTTGGCGCCCATGCCGACGCTGATGAAGAACAGTCCCAGCAACAGACCCTTGAACGGCTCGATCTGCGCTTCCAGCTCATGGCGGTATTCGGAATCAGCCAGCAGCAGGCCAGCAAGAAACGCCCCCAGGGCCATGGACACGCCCACCAGATCCATCAGCCACGCCGTGCCGATCACCACCAGCAACGCGGTCGCGGTGGAGACTTCCTGCAGTTTGGTTTTGGCGACGATGCGGAACACCGGACGCAACAGGTAACGACCGCCGACCACGACAATGGCGATACCGCCGAGCACTTGCAGGCCGTGACGCAGGGAGTCGCCGGAACCGGCATCGTGTGAACCGCCCGCCAGCATCGGCACCAGCGCGATCAATGGAATGGCCGCGATGTCCTGGAACAGCAGAATGGCGAAGGCCAGGCGACCGTGGGGCGCATTGAGCTCCTTGCGTTCGGCCAGGCTCTGCAAGCCAAAGGCGGTCGACGACAGCGCCAGCCCCAGGCCGAGCACCACGGCGCTGTTGAGCGGCTGATTGAAGCCCAGCAAGGCGACCGCGCCAATGACCACCCCCGTGAGCAGCACCTGTGCCATGCCGACACCGAATACCGATTTGCGCATGGTCCACAGGCGTCGCGGCGACAGCTCCAGGCCGATGATGAACAACAGCAGCACCACGCCAAGCTCGGAGATGTGGGCGACGCTTTGCGGATCGCCGATCAGGCCGAGGCAAGACGGGCCGATGATCACACCCGCGATCAGGTAGCCAATCACGGCGCCCAGTTGCAGGCGTTTGGCCAGAGGAACCGTGAGAACGGCGGCGAGCAGGAACACGACTGCGGCCTGCAACAGGCTGCCTTCATGGGGCATTGGGAACTCCTTGTTGAATGAGTGCGGAGGGAGAACTCTGCGTCGTTGGCAGACCCGTCCTACCGCCCTTAAACGCTTAAGCGACTGAAAGTGCGCGCATTAAACCACGTGAAAGTGACGGGCATCAGCGGCCGAGACGCTTCGTCGCAGCCTCGACGCGGTCCTGATGCGGGCGTGTCAGCATCGATGCGAGCAGGTACCATGTCCGCACATGTGTACTGCGCCCCACATCTCGACCGGTTTTAGGAATCCCGCAATGACCAACAAACAGCGTCTGATTTACTCAATCATCATCGCCCTCAGCGTTCTGGCCATCATGCTTGGCCTTTCCCATCTGCAGAACACCGGCGTGCTCAGCGAAAAGACCTTTCAATACATCGCGATCTTTGTCGCCGTCGTCGTGGTGGTGCTCAACGGCGTGCTGCGGCGCAAGGTCAAGCGCTGATCGGATCTGATCGGTGCCTCGCTGACGCGGCCTTCATGGCGGCATTCATCCGGCAGCATCAAGCGGTTACAAAACCCCGGATGAACTATTTTTCGGGTCAGGAACTCCAAAAAATCGCATTCAAAAAGCCCGCAAAGGGAAATGGAGTTCAATCATGATCAAGAAACTTACCGCTGCCGTTCTTGCCACCGCTGCCCTGACCACCGCACAGTTCGCCTTGGCGGACAAGCCGGGCGCTGGCTGGATCACCATCGAAAAAGCGATCGAAAAAGCCAAGTCGGCAGGCTACACAGAGATCTACAGCATCGAAGCCGACGACAAAGGCTACTGGGAAGGCGAAGGCCGCAAAGCGGACAGCCTGACGTACGAATTCCGCATCGACGGCACCTCCGGTAATGTCCTGCGCGATCAGAAAGACTGATCGACTCTGCGCCTGAGCGCGTGTGGGAGCCCCCGGGCTTCCACATCCATCCTCACTGAATCTGTTGCCACTTCTTCGCTTTAACCCCTCGCAGCTTTACTCCCCCTCGCATATCCGACAACCTTGCACTTCCCCCTTTACGTCAGCAGGAAGCGATGCATGAGTGTCCGGATCGAATTCAAGTCCAACCCCTCCGAAGAAGAACGCCTGCAGATCCTAGAGCCACTGAGGACCTATAACGCTGCCATGGCGGGCGACGGCAAATCCGAGAAATTTGCCCTGTTTGTCCGCGACGAACAGACCGATGCCGTGCTCGGTGGTCTGCATGGCCGAATCCTCTATAGCTGGCTGTTCATTGAACTGCTCGTGGTGCCTGAACAGGCGAGGGGCCAGCGCATGGGCAGCCAGTTGATGGCGATGGCCGAGGACCTCGCCCGCGAACGGGGCTGCCTCGGCGTGTGGCTCGACACCTTCGATTTCCAGGCACCCGAGTTCTATCGCAAGCACGGCTATGAGCAGTTTGGCCAGCTGGATGATTATCCGCCCGGGCACCAGCGGCTGTTCTTCCAGAAGCGCTTGCAGTCGGAGTAATCAGCGCTGTGCAGCGCGCGGCGGTTTACGCGAACCGCTTGGGGCTGTAAGGCGCCGGATCGGTAAACGGCGTGGCGCCGGTCATCATTTCCGCCAGCAGTCGGCCTGTGACCGGGCCGAGGGTCAGACCATGGTGGGCGTGCCCGAAGTTGAACCACAGCCCTTTGTGGGAAGCCGCCGGCCCGATGACCGGGCGCATGTCCGGCAAACACGGCCGGCGACCCAGCCTGGGTTCATCGTCCAGCCGCTCGCCTAACGGATAGAGCCTTGGGGCGATGGCTTCGCAGCGGCGCAGCGGGATCTCGTTGACGGGCGCGTCCGGCGCGGCGAACTCCACGCCGGTGGTGAGGCGAATCCCGCGCGCCATGGGCGCCAGCACACAATGCCGGCGCCGAGGACGACGGTGTGGCAATTCACGATCTGGCTATCAGCGGTCAGCGAATCCATCGAGCGGTCCTCGTTCGGTTGAGGTCAGGGCGGCCATTGCGCGAGGCACGCAGTTTACCCGCTTGTGGCCGCGCAGTACTCTGCAGAACGAGCGTCTCCAGGCGCCTGCCTTCTCTGTTTCGCTTCCACGTCCAATAATCACAACGGAGCTTCAGATGCCTTCAACCCACGACAGCCAGACCACCCGGACGATTTCCTTTGCCGATCTGATCGAGCTGCTGCGCCAGATCTTCGTGCGCCATGGCACCTCGCCCGAGGTGGGGCAAGTGCTGGCCGCCAACTGCGCGGCCGCCGAGCGCGATGGCTCCCACAGCCATGGCATTTTCCGCATCAAGGGATATCTGTCGTCGCTGGCAGCGGGTTGGGTCGACGGCCGGGCGGAGCCGAAGGTCGAGGACGTCGGCGCAGCGTTTGTGCGCGTCGATGCCATGGGCGGCTTTGCCCAGCCGGCGATGCAGGCGGCCAAGGCTTTGGTCATGGACAAGGCGCGAAGCGCAGGGATTGCCATTCTGGCCATTCGTAACTCTCATCACTTTGCCGCGCTGTGGCCGGACGTCGAGCCGTTCGCCCAGGAGGGGCTGGTGGCGTTGAGCGTGGTCAACAGCATGACCTGTGTCGTGCCCCACGATGGGCAAAAGCCTTTGTTTGGCACCAATCCTATTGCCTTCGCCGCGCCCCGCGCCGACGGTCAGCCCATCGTTTTTGATATGGCGACCAGTGCCATCGCCCATGGTGACGTGCAGATTGCCGCCAGAGAGGGACGCATGCTCCCGCCCGGGATGGGCGTCGATCGCAATGGTCAGCCGACCGAAGACCCGAAAGCCATTCTCAACGGCGGCGCGTTGCTTCCCTTCGGCGGTTACAAGGGATCGGCGCTGTCGATGATGGTGGAGCTGTTGTCCGCCGCGCTCACCGGCGGCCATTTCTCCTTCGAGTTTGATATGTCGAAGTCTCCCGGGGCGCAAACCCCCTGGACCGGTCAGGTGATCATCGTTATCGATCCGGACAAGGGCAGCGGTCAGGCATTTGCCGAGCGCAGCGAAGAGCTGGTCCGGCAGATGCACGGCGTTGGCCAGCAGCGGATGCCGGGTGATCGCCGCTATCGCCAGCGGGAGCGTTCGTTGAAAGACGGGATTGCGTTGTCCGCAGAAGATCTTGATCGGCTGGAAGCGCTCGCCCGGGTTTAAGCGCCTGGTTACGGATCCAGTGCCTGAGAAGGTGGGGAAGTCGGTTCGGACGTCCACACTGCCGGGGGTTATCCGAGTGACCATTCGTCGCGACAGGACTTGCGTTCGAGGGGCGTTGAAAATACTGTATGTTTAAACAGTATCGAGAAGAAGAGAGCAGCCATGCAAACCAATCAAGCCAATACCCGTCAGGACTTCACCGCCCAGAAAAACGAATCCTCGTTCAGCAGCGTATGGGGCAACGAGATGCAGCGTGAGGATTTTCTAGCCCTGGCATCCGGACTTCGCCAGTTCAGCGCCAATCAGGCCGACCTTGCGTTTGTGCCAGCCAGCAGTGGCTTCGCATCGGGATATGCCACGGGCAACGCCAGCGGCTACGCGGCTGAACAGGCTCAGCTCGCAGGGGAGTGATGTAAGGGGTTGCTCCCGGCAAGACGACCGGGGCTGATTCAGGGTTTGAATCGCACCAGGACCGGGACGGGTATTTGACCGGACACCGTTTCATCTGCGTCAGGCTGGCGCATTTTACCGGTGCGAATCACCGCCAGGGCAATCAATGTGCCTACGGCGGACAGCGCCAACCAACCCAGTAAGAAAGAAATCATTGTCTGGTTCTCCGAACTACAGAAATCGGGCGGCCATTCGAAAGGAATAGCGGTACACCAGAACCTATCGGCCACGAAGGGGATTCCTTGAGCCGTCAATTCGGAAGATTGACCAAATGAGCCCAAGGGCGCAACTCCCTCGGACCAATGGGGTCTTGCTCTTTGAACATAGTCAACTTCAGGACCCTCGTTTATGAAAGATCTCGGCTCACGTCTGAAAGAAGAACGCAAACGGCTCGGGCTGTCGCAACAGGACTTCGGCTCCATCGGAGGCGTAGAGGCCAACGCACAAGGTAAATACGAGAGCGGTGAACGCATCCCACGCTCGGATTACCTCGCGGCCCTGGGCAAAAAAGGCATCGACGTCATGTACGTGCTGTCGGGCGAGCGTACCCCCATTGCCACCGACACACTGAACGAAGCGGAGCGGGCGGTCATTACTCATTACCGGGCGCTCAGCGAAGACGACCGCGAGGCGATTTCGCAGCTGGCCACGTCGCTCTCCGAGTGCGCGACTGAGTTTTCCGGCTCTGCGTAAAAGGCCGTGCTCTGCATAGGGTCGCGTTCTGCGTAGCAGATGACCAAGGCCGGTTGCGATGAAATATATGGAACGTATATGCTCCGTATATTCTTCGAGAGGTCGCTATGGGACTGGTCAAAATTTCCGAACAGATGCACGCCAACATTCGTTGCGCCAGCGCGGCCTTGAGTCGCTCGATCAATGCTCAGGCCGAGCACTGGATGCGGGTAGGCATGCTCGCCGAGCTGCACCCCGGTCTGAATTACAGCGAGATCTGCCAATTGCTGATTCGCGCTGAAACGTCCGGCGGCGCCGTGTTGAGCCTTCAGGCCAGCGACCTTGTACCGGATCTGGCACCGGCCAGGGCGGTGTCCCAGTGAGCATCAGCATCAAGACCGAAGCCGACCTGGTCGGGCTACGTGTGGCGGGGCGTCTGGCGGCAGACGTACTGGCGATGATCGCAGAGCACGTCAAGCCGGGCATCAGCACTGAAGCGCTGGATGATATCTGTAACGCGTACATCGTCAACGAGCTGAAAGTGATCCCCGCCAACGTCGGTTATCACGGGTTCACCAAAACCACCTGCATCTCGCCCAACACGGTCGTCTGCCACGGTATTCCTTCGGCGGAAGATGTGCTCAAAGACGGCGACATCGTCAACATCGACGTCGCCGTCATCAAAGATGGCTGGCACGGCGATACCAGCCGTATGTACTACGTCGGCGAGGTCAGTCCGCTCGCCCGCCGTCTGGTCGAAACCACCTACGAAGCCACGCTGGCGGGGATACACGCGGTGAAGCCCGGCGCGACATTGGGCGACATCGGCAATGCCATCCAGACTGTGGCCTACCGCGAAGGCTTCAGCGTGGTGCGCGAATACTGCGGACATGGCATCGGTCGCAAGTACCACGAAGAACCTCAAGTGTTGCACTACGGCGCGGCGGGCAAGGGGCTGAAACTCAAGACCGGCATGGTCTTCACCATTGAGCCCATGATCAATGCCGGCAAGCCGGGCACCTACGTGCTGGAGGATGGCTGGACCGTGCTCACCCGCGACCAGTCGTTGTCGGCGCAGTGGGAACACATGGTGGCGGTGACCGAGACGGGGTTCGAGCTGCTGACCCCTTGGCCAGATGGCACCGGTGACTACCCGGCGGTCTGAGCGCAGGCGTTAAGCCAGAGGCTGGGAGAGGGCTGGACGCATGAAGTCACAATACGGGGCGTGACGAAAACGAGACTCAGCTTGTAGGCTCCTTCTCGTTCCCCTGTGGTGCTGCGTCCTGACAGGCTTACGATGTTCAGTGCAGGCAGCACCAGGGGAGAACACCACTTTATCGATTCCCTGAAAAAACCGGCCTTGGCCGGTTTTTTTATTGCACGCGCACGCGCTTAGTGCCGGGACTGCTCCACCTCCAGTTGCTTGGCCGCTTCGACACCCGAAGAACTGAGTTTGATGGGGTACTTAAGAGACCGATCCCCCTCACTGACGCGATGGACGCAGCCGTCGTGGATCAAGCCCGCCGTCTGCAAATGCTCCAGAGTGTCCGCGACTGCGTTCTCCCCCCTGTAGTTGTCCAGTACTTCTTTGCCCAGGCCTGCCGGGTGGGCGTGCAGCAATCGGGTCAGGACTTCCTGTTTCAACGCGTTGTCGATGGTCATGTTTACCTCGCTTTGCTGGTGTGATGAGCGCTGCTAGTAAATTCCGACCGCGTGAATCAGGGTTTGTTTGCAGTTTTCCTCGATCAGGTGCGTTTCCATCGCACCTGCGTGACGCCCAGGCCTTCCGCGCAAAGCAGCGCCAGTTTCACCGGGCCTGCGCAAATGTGCCCCTCGACTGCGCCCACCCCGGCGTGCAAGGTCGCAAAATGCAGCGCCTCACTTTCGCAGAGAGGGTTGCCGTGATGATTGAAGTGCCGCGGCTCACCTTGAAAGCGGTAATGAATTACAAAATCCTTGTAGTCACTCATTGTCCTGGCCTGTAGGGGGGCGTGCAGTGACGCCGGGTGAATAAGGGCTTCCTTGATGTACTGGACAGCCTGCGCGTCGACTGCATCGGCATTGCTGTCATTTCATTTCGAGATCGATACAGGCTGATCAACTCTCAATGGGCCTCGAACCGTAATGCATCTCTACCCGAGACGGGCCGTCCGCAACCGGGTTGCGAGGCGACCAGCCGACGCAGAATTGCACACCTTCCTGAGCGTTTAACATCCCTCTCCGATGGGCGGCCATGTGCCATATCGATATGGATATTGCCCCTATATCCAGACGAATTGAACGGATAAATAGGGCGTTTTCGAGGGGGCTGCCGGGGATCGGATCAGCCCGATACAGTGACCGCTGGCAGCGCCGGAAATGGTTTGTGCGAAAGAGGCATATTGATGGCCCGCGCCGGCTGCCATTTCTGGAAAAATCCTTTTTTATCAATTAATTCCGGGATGAAATGTGTATGCGCAGTGTGGGCTTGGCCGTGGTGGCGGCTTTTCTGGCAGCGGTGTCCGTCACCGCGCACGCCAAGGACCTCAGCAAGAACGACCTGCAGGTCTGCAAATGGGGAGCGGGGGTCGCGGGGGCGGCGCAGCAGTCCAAACTCTCTGGGACAACCCTCTACAGCGCGCGCAAAAAGCTGCAGAGCCGCAAGTTCGCCAAACCGTGGATGAGCAAGATGGCGTTGGGCATCACGGAGCAGACTTACAAAAGCCCCTCGAAGCTGAAGCCCGCCGCTGTGAAGCAGACCTACTACGAGGGCTGCATTCAGCACGACCTGGCGCGTAAATGAGTCGGGAAGTCAGCCCGTTCTGGCCAGTATCGCCTGCCACTGTGTGGCAGGCGAGTTGAGTGGGGATCAGCGTGCGCCGTTGCGGATCAATGGCAATTGCCTGCCAAGTGATAATGCTGCGCTTCTGCCGCCGCCGGGCTGTTGAACTCCACCCGGTTCTTCTCGGCGATCGCGTTGTACGAAGGGCAGTCCGGGCGGTGGTAAACCATGGTCTTCCTGTTGCCGCGAATCGCCAGCGTCAGGTTGGCCGGGCTGCCACCGGCACTCGCAGCGGGTTTCATCGGATTGCCCGCAGGGGGGCGGGCTTGCGCGGTGACGGCAGACGCGCTGGCTGCGCCGTTGCCGCCGCTCAGGTTGGCGCTGAGGAAAATCGGCGCGTGGTCGGAGACGCTGTCACGGCCCTTGGCGTGGGTCAGGCCGAGGAATTTCGGGTAATCGAACACTTCGACCTTGTTCACCCGGATCGCCGACTGCTTGCTGATGAAGATGTTGTCGTAGAGGTTGGCGAATTTGCCATCCTTGGTCGACAGCGTGCTGGCGCCTTCCAGTACCAGCGGCCTGGCGCTGGTGTCGAGTTTGTCCCACGCAGGCGAGTTGGGTGGGGTGTTGAAGTCGCCCATCAGCATGATCTGGTTGTTGCCGGGGTAGGTTTCCTGTAACCAGGTCCAGTAGTTGGACAGCGCGACGATTTCCGAAGCGCGCTCCGCCTGGTTCTTGCCGTAGAGGATGTGCACGGTGGCCACGACAAAGGTCTTGCCGTCCTTGAGCGAGCGGAATTGTGCGGAGTAGGGCTCGCGCTCGAAGGTGTCGCTGCGGTCCAGGTAGCTTACGGCACCGTCTTCGTACGCAACGGCATCGTCTCGCCACACGAATCCGTACATTTCCTTGTAGGACGAGCGGCCCACGGCATGGGAGGCCATCGAACTCCAGTGCTTGCCGGTCTGCCGGGTCAGCTCCTTGGCCAGCGCGTCCAGCGCGTCTTCACTCATCAATTCCTGAACGGCGAGAAAGTCGACCTTCCGGGCGACCTTGGCGATGCCCTCGAAGTCCTTGTTCGGGCGCACGCTCAAGTGCTCCAGGTTCCAGGTGCCAATGTTGACGTCAGCGTAAGCGGTTTGCAGGAAGGTAAAAGCCAAAAGCAGAGCAGCACAAAATCTGAGCATGTTATCCAACTGGGTCGTTCATCGAGGTGGGTTCGGGTTGCAGGTCAATCTTCCTTGGGCACCGTCCAGAAAATCTGCACGCCGCCGTCGTCCCGCCAGGCCAGGGTCACGTTGTCGTTCTCGTCGATCTCTTCCAGCAACTGTTTCCAGTCGTCTTCGAGTTCGTCCGGGAGCCTGAAAATCAGCGCCGCGCGGGCTTTCTGCGCACTCTGCGAGTTGATGATCTTCTGGACCCGCACGGCCATGCGCTCGTAGTGCCCTGGCGATGCTGCCGTTGATACGTCGGTGTCAGACACGAAGTGACCCTCCTGCTTGCTGTATGCGCATACAGTATTTGAGTGTCAGACGTTTCGCAACAGCGGATCGGACAAAAACCTGCTTTCACCCAAGTTGCTGATTTTTCGGCTGATTGTGCAGATGGCGAACCAAACTCGATCACGCTGATCTGATCTGCTAGATGACGATTGATCGCTTGCGCGCACCACGCCCGAGCCACACCCCTCAGGAGACTTTATGAAAATCCAATCATTGCTGATGCCCGTCGCGTTCGCCTGCTGTGCAGCGTTGGCCGGCTGCTCCACATCGACTGTCGTTACCCTGCAGAACGGCACCCAGTACGTGACCAAGGACGCGCCGAAAACCAAGAGCAAAGACGGTTTTTATGAGTTCGAAGACATCTCCGGTAAAACCATCCGCGTGCGCGCTGACGAGGTGGCTACCGTCAAAGAAGAGGATTGAGTCGCGTCAGGGCCCGGCTGCTACGGCTACCGGGCCATGTGTGTGCAAACTCATCCCGATCTGAATGGAACGCCATTGCATCGCCGTCGCTCTAAGCGATGCAATCTGCTCACGATATTTCCTGTCAGGCCCTAATTATGGATAGCCCACCCAACACCGGGTTCAGCGCAGCCCCCCTGCGCTTTCTAGCCAACGGCGGTGCGGTCGGTGATCTGCTTCAGTCCCCCTTGATGGATGGCTCGCCCCTTGGCGTGCCCGCCGACTGGCCCGACGGTCTAAAAACCCTGATGGGCACGATCCTTCCCGTGCAGGCGCAGATCGTGCTTTTCTGGGGGCCCGAATTTGTCGCGCTCTACAACGATGCCTATGCACCGAGCATCGGTTCGAAGCATCCCCGCGCCCTTGGTCGGCCTGCGATCGAGAACTGGCGCGAACTGTGGGACGACCTTGAGCCACTGTTGCGCGGTGTGCGGGAAACCGGGCAAACGTTTGCTGCCAAGGACCGTGCGTTCTACATCGAACGGCATGGCTACGGCGAGACCGTCTACTTCGACGTCTCTTACTCTGCGGTGCACCAGAACGACGGATCCGTCGGCGGTGTGCTCTGCGTTGTCACCGAAACCACCGAGCGTGTGCATTTCGAGCGTCGTCAGGCGCTGCTGCTTGAACTGGGCCAGGCGCTGCCCTCCATTCGCGACCCCGAGCAGATCAAGGCAGACGTGATCCGGCGTATCGGTCAAGAGCTGGGCGCCGCCCGCGTCCATATTGCGGAAACGGACGAGGAGAGGGGCGATTTCGTCATTCTCCGTGAGTACCGTGAGGGTGAGGTGGCGGCCCGATCAGGGCTGATCTCCGTGAGTCATGACACCTGTTCTGCGTTGCACCAAGGCATTACCGTGCAAGCGCTGGTGAAGGGCGACGCCGTTCGCGCCAACCCTGACGCCCCTGCCTCTCAATCGACCGTCACAACGAGTCTGGCCGTGCACGTCCCGTTGATGCGCCATGACACATTGGCCGGCGTGTTTACCGTTGAGTTCGAAGGGCAGCGGGTCTGTAGTCCCCACGACATCCACCTCATCGAGGAAACAGCCAAGCTGGGCTGGCAGTGGATCAACCACACGCGGGCTGAAGCGGCGCTGCACGCCAGTTCCGCGCAACTGGCCGGGATGTTCGAGCAGGCGGGTGCCGGCATTGCCTTGTGTGATCACCGAGGCGTGTTCCAGCAGGTCAATGATCGCTACTGCGACATCATGGGTCTGCAGCGCCGGGCGATCGCCGGCCGTTCGATCCTTGAATTGCAGAAGGATCTGGTAGCCGGCGCGCAGCCGATGTTCTACGAGAACTTTCTGACCGCCGAAGCGCCCTTCGAACTGACCCAGCACCATGTGCGGGCGAACGGCTCTGTGGTCTGGGTGCAGACCCACGTCACGCCGCTGCTCGATGCCCAGCAGCAGGTCAGCGGGCTGCTGTTCGTGTGCGTGGACATCTCGGCGCGGGTCGGCGCGGAACATCAACTGATCGAACTCAACGAAAGCCTTGAACAGCGCGTCGCTACCATGGTGTCCGAGCGCGAAGCGGCCATTGCGCTGCTGCACGAGTCGCGCAAGATCGAGATGGTCGGCCAGTTGGGCGGCGGCATCGCCCACGACTTCAATAACCTGCTGACGCCCATCATGACGTCGCTGGAGTTGCTGAGGCGCCAGCCGGTCAGCAATGATCGCTCCCATCGGCTGATTGACGCGGCGCTGCAAGCGGCGGATCGCGCGCGGATTCTGGTGGGCCGTCTGCTGACCTTTGCCCGCCGGCAGACGCTCAAACCCCAAGTCGTGGCCTTGGACAGTCTGGTCAACGACATGCGTGACCTTATCCAGCGCTCGCTCGGCCCGACCATCGAAGTGATTGTCGAGATTCCTGCAGATCTGCCCAACATTCTCATTGACCCCCATCAGCTTGAACTGGGGGTGCTCAACCTCGCGGTCAACGCCCGTGACGCGATTGCCGAACGCGGCTACCTGAAAATCAGTGCGCGACCTGAAGTGGTGGCCGACAGTCCGGGGCTGGGTCCGGCGCCCGCACAGGGTTGCTACGTCAGGCTGACGGTCTCGGATAACGGCAGCGGCATGAGCGAGGAAGTCCTGCAACGCTGCGTTGAGCCTTTCTACTCAACCAAGGGCGTCGGCAAGGGCACCGGCCTCGGGTTGTCGATGGTGCAGGGGCTGGCCCTGCAATCCGGCGGTGGTTTTGATGTTCAGTCCGCGCCGGGTCTCGGCACGCGGGTTGACATCTGGCTGCCGGTTTCCAGTGCGCAGGTGCTGACACCGGCAGAAGGCGAGGGCGACTCAGCGCCTGGCGCGGACCACCCTTTTCACGTGCTGGTGGTGGACGATGAGGAACTGGTCCGCTACACCGTTGCGCTGCAACTGCGTGACCTGGGCTATCAGGTGACCGAAGCGGCGTCGCCGTCCGCCGCCGAGCACATGGTCAGCGCCGGCTTGCGGCCGGACGTTCTCATCACTGATCAGCTGATGGCCGAAAAAAGCGGCACACAGCTCGCCGTGAGCCTGCGCGAGGTCTTGCCTGCGCTGCCGGTGCTCGTCGTCACGGGTTACACCCGCGAATCGGCAACGCAGATTGCCGGTTTCGACGTGCTGGCCAAGCCGTTCACCCGCGCTGACATCGCGTCGAAAGTGGCGCAGGTGATCAACGAGCGCACAGCCCCGGCATGGATCAGCGAGCAGGCGGGTTACGTCCCTTGACGGGCCAGGCTCCTCACGCCGGGTGCTGCTGCGCGTGAAGGGGCCTGCCTGCCTTTGCTGCCGCGCTTAAATGGCTCGGCCGATGGCTTGCTCGTAGCACGACAGGAAGTACTGCCACTGGGACTCGTCCCAGAACGAATGCCTTCTGAGCTGGGGGATGTCGTGACGCGCGGCGCCCAGGGCAGTGATCCGGCCGTGGGATTTTTCCAGATCCAGCAGCGCCAGCTCGAAGTCAAAGCGCGTGTCGGTGACGGTCGCCTTGATGAAGATGTGTTTGGAGCGCATGCAGCCGTGCTGCCACTTGCCCAGGTGCATCTTCGCCAGCGTTTCAGCCAGACGCTTGAAGAGGCGCTGATGTTGCTCGACGCTCAAGGTGCTCGCGCCGCCCTGGGCATACCAGGTGTCGAGGTCGATGAAGCCGCCCAGGTCCTTGGTCACCAGGACGCCCTGCCATACACCGGCAACTTTGCGTGCGCCGTAGAACACAGGTCGTGGCGCGTTAACGCCCAGTTCCTCGAGCTTGGTCAGCGCGATGCCTTCACGCAGTGCAGTGGGGCGGCCGGTGGGGTAGCGCAGGCTGCGAAACAGGTGGCCAGTCTGGCGTTTGACGTAAAGCGTCTTGCCATCGTGCACCACGCGTTGCACACCGCTGGTGCCGTTGCGGCGCACATTCGGCGGCTCGACCCAAGGCCCCGAAGTGCCCCACCAGAACTCAAACTCGTTGTTTGCCCGACCCATCATGTGCTCCAAATACGGTAGAAATCTTTCTTGTGCAGCGACTGCCATGTTGCAGCGCGAGCCCCTCTGGCCGCCGCGGGCGTGATTAGTTCACTGGCGCCCAAGGAGATTGGCGAATGGCCATTTTCGAGGCGCCCAGCTTACTGGCTTGTCGCATCCATCACTTCGTCAAACCCGCGCCATTTACGCCATCCAGCAGGCCGTATGTGCAGCGCCGGTCTGATCGGGGTTACAGCGTCAACCTCGTCGAACCCTCCATGGACGAAGATCTCTTGATCTGGGTCATGCCCGTTCGTCCCATTCTTGAGAAACTCTTGGAATTGCTGCCCCTGTGCGATATCCACCGTGCATAACCAAATAAGGAAATTTGCCATGATGTCCACACTTGAACTCTGCCATATCGTCGAATCAGGCTTTCTGCCTGCCAAATGTAAATGCACCATCGATGCCCAGGATCAAATAATGGTGCAAATCTTTGATCGGGAAAGGGGCCACGCAGATTTGCTCGCGGCGGGTATCCCGGTCAGTTCGCTCAACTCCAGCCGTGCCATTGCCAACCTGATTGCCAGGTTGAAGGATGACTTGAAACTGCATTCGGCCGGCCGCCGCGCAACCGCCTATCAGGAACGCGCTTAGCTATTCGATTTCCTTTCTATCCTCCGATTCGGGGTGCAGGCCATCAGCACTGCAACGGTGATCGGAGGAGCGGGGCCATACCGGCCCATCCCTAGATTCCCTTGCTTTGCAGAGTTGACAAAATCCTAAACGATTCCCATAGTTTCGCTCACGCAAACGTTTGCGATTCCGTCGATCCTTCCCTTGACGCGTAAACGCTGCCGATAACAACAATCATAATGTCGGAGTGATTCCATGAAGCTGCCATTCGCTGCACGCCTTCTTGCTGTTGCCATGCTTACTGCTTGCGCTGCAACCCTGCCTCTCTCTTCCGCCTTTGCCGAAGACGCGAAAAAGCCCACCGTCGCGCTGGTGATGAAATCCCTCGCCAACGAATTCTTCCTGACCATGGAAGACGGCGCCAAGGTCTATCAGAAAGAGCATTCCGCTGACTTCGACCTGATTTCCAACGGGATCAAGAACGAGTCCGACACGGCGGCGCAGATCGACATCGTCAACCAGATGATCGTCAAGAAAGTCGACGCGCTGGTCATCGCCCCGGCCGATTCCAAGGCTTTGGCGTCGGTCCTGAAAAAGGCCATGGATGCGGGCATCAAAGTCGTCAACATCGACAACCAGCTCGACGCTGATGTGCTGAAAAGCAAGGGCATGGAAGTGCCTTTCGTAGGCCCGAACAACCGCAAGGGCGCCAAGCTGGTGGGTGACTACCTGGCCAAGCAGCTGGCAGCGGGTGATGAAGTCGGCATCATCGAAGGCGTGCCGACCACCACCAATGCGCAGCAACGCACCGCGGGCTTCAAGGACGCGATGGACGCTGCGCAGATGAAGATCGTCTCCACGCAGTCCGGTAACTGGGAAATCGACAAGGGCAACGCCGTCGCGTCCGCCATGCTCAACGAATACCCGAATCTGAAAGCGCTGCTGGCCGGTAACGACAGCATGGCGCTGGGCGCTGTCTCCGCCGTTCGTGCGGCAGGCAAGGCGGGCAAGGTTCAAGTCGTCGGCTACGACAACATCAACGCCATCAAGCCGATGCTGAAGGACGGCCGCATTCTGGCCACCGCTGACCAGTTCGCTGCGCGTCAGGCCGTGTTCGGTATCGATACCGCCCTGAAGATGGTCAAGGGCGAGAAGCTCGAGATCACCAACGGCGTGATCGAAACCCCGGTCGAGCTGGTCACCAAGCCGCAATAAGCCGCTCTGGTTTTCACCCGGCACTGTTCACCTCAGCAGTTTTCCAAATATGTACCGCCTGCCCGTGAGGGCAGGCGCGTGGAGATCGTTATGTCAGCGTCTGCTCAGGCCGCTGTTCTATCTGTCAGTGGTATTGGCAAAACCTACGCCCAACCCGTACTCGGCGACATCGACCTGACGCTGATGCGCGGGGAAGTGCTGGCTTTGACCGGCGAAAACGGCGCCGGCAAAAGCACCCTGTCGAAAATCATCGGCGGTCTGGTCACCCCGACCACCGGCCAGATGCAATTTCAGGGGCAGCCCTACCAGCCTGCCAGTCGCACCCAGGCCGAAAAGCTTGGCGTGCGCATGGTCATGCAAGAACTCAATCTGTTGCCGACGCTGTCGGTGGCGGAAAACCTGTTTCTCGACAATCTGCCTAGCCGCGCAGGATTCATCAATCGCCGCAAGCTGCGGGAGGACGCGATCAAGGCCATGGCCCAGGTCGGCCTCGAGGCCATCGACCCGGACACACTGGTCAGCGAACTGGGGATCGGCCATCAGCAGATGGTCGAAATCGCCCGCAACCTGATCGGCGACTGCCACGTGCTGATCCTCGACGAGCCGACGGCGATGCTCACGGCCCGCGAGGTGGAAATGCTCTTCGAGCAGATCACCCGCCTGCAGGACCGTGGCGTTTCCATCATCTACATCTCCCACCGCCTGGAAGAACTGGCCCGCGTCGCCCAGCGCATCGCTGTGCTGCGTGACGGCAAGCTGGTGTGCGTCGATGCCATGGCCAATTACAACAGCGAGCAGTTGGTCACGCTGATGGTCGGCCGCGAACTGGGCGAGCACATTGACCTGGGCGAGCGAAAAATCGGCGCGGTGGCGCTGTCGGTCAAAGGCTTGAATCGCTCCGACAAGGTCCGCGACGTGTCCTTTGATGTCCGGGCTGGGGAGATCTTCGGGATCTCCGGTCTGATCGGCGCCGGGCGTACCGAGTTGCTGCGGCTGATTTATGGCGCCGACGTGGCGGACAGCGGCAGCATCGAGGTCGGCAGTCCGTTGCGCAGTGTGCAGATCAAATCGCCGGTGGATGCCGTGGGTCATGGCATTGCCTTGATCACCGAAGACCGCAAAGGCGAGGGCCTGCTGCTGTCGCAATCGATCAGCGCCAACATCGCGCTGGGCAACATGGACGCCATTTCCAGTGCCGGCGTGGTCAACGGTAATTCGGAGATCGCTCTGGCTCAGCGCCAGGTGGGAGCCATGCGCATCCGCAGTTCCAGCCCCACGCAACTGGTGTCGGAGTTGTCGGGGGGCAATCAGCAGAAGGTGGTGATCGGCCGCTGGCTGGAGCGTAACTGCCAGGTGATGTTATTCGACGAGCCCACCCGCGGCATCGACGTCGGCGCCAAATTCGACATCTACGCGCTGCTGGGTGAACTGACCCGTCAGGGCAGGGCGCTGGTAGTGGTTTCCAGTGATCTGCGCGAGCTGATGCTGATCTGCGACCGCATCGGCGTGCTGTCCGCCGGGCGCCTGATCGACACCTTCGAGCGCGACACCTGGACCCAGGACGAACTGCTTGCCGCTGCCTTCGCGGGCTATCAAAAACGTGATGCGCTGCTGTCTGAAGCCGCGCCCAGGATCGACTGATGAAAACTTCTACTACTCCTGCCGCGCTGCCGTCTCCGGGCAAGCGCAGCGGCAACTACTTCGGCCTGGGCACTTACCTGGGGCTGGCAGGCGCCTTGCTGGCGATGATCGTGTTGTTCTCGTTGCTCAGCGATCATTTCCTGTCGTACGAAACCTTCAGCACCCTGGCCAACCAGATTCCCGACCTGATGGTGCTGGCAGTCGGCATGACGTTCATCCTGATCATCGGCGGCATCGACCTGTCGGTGGGTTCGGTGCTGGCGCTGGCGGCGTCGGCGGTCAGTGTCGCCATGCTCGGCTGGGGCTGGGGCGTGTTCCCATCGGCGTTGCTGGGCATCGCCTGCGCAACGGCGGCCGGTACGCTGACCGGCTCGATCACCGTGGCGTGGCGCATTCCCTCCTTCATCGTTTCCCTCGGCGTGCTGGAAATGGCACGGGGCGTCGCGTATCAGCTGACCGATTCACGCACTGCGTACATCGGTGATTCATTTGCATGGCTCTCCAACCCGTTCGCCTTCGGCATTTCGCCGTCGTTCGTCATCGCGCTGATCGTCATCTTCGCGGCCCAGGCGGTGCTGACGCGCACCGTGTTCGGCCGCTACCTGATCGGCATCGGCACCAACGAAGAAGCGGTGCGTCTCGCGGGCATCAACCCCAAGCCATACAAGATCCTGGTGTTCTCGCTGATGGGGCTGCTGGCGGGCGTCGCCGCGCTGTTCCAGATTTCACGCCTGGAAGCCGCCGATCCCAACGCCGGCTCAGGCCTTGAGCTGCAAGTGATTGCGGCGGTGGTCATCGGCGGTACCAGCCTGATGGGTGGGCGCGGCTCGGTGATCAGCACCTTCTTCGGCGTGCTGATCATTTCGGTACTGGCGGCAGGGCTGGCGCAGATCGGCGCGACCGAGCCAACCAAACGCATCATCACCGGCGCGGTCATCGTCGTCGCCGTGGTCCTCGACACCTACCGCAGCAATCGCGCGCGGCGGCGCGGCTGACATGGCAACCATCAAGGACGTAGCGGCGATTGCCGGGATTTCCTACACCACGGTGTCCCATGTCCTTAACCGCACCCGACCGGTCAGCGAAGCCGTGCGCAAGAAGGTCGAGGCCGCCATCGTGCAGCTCGACTACGTGCCCAGCGCCGTTGCGCGGTCGCTGAAGGCCAAGGCCACGGCGACCATCGGTCTGTTGATTCCCAACGGCATCAACCCGTATTTCGCCGAGCTGGCTCGGGGCATCGAGGATTACTGCGAGCGTAACGGCTTCTGCGTGATCCTCTGCAATTCCGATGACAACCCCGACAAGCAGCGCAGCTACCTGCGCGTGCTCCTGGAGAAACGTGTCGACGGCCTGATCGTGTCGTCGGTGGGCGGCGGTGACAGCGTCCTTGAGGGTTTGGCGGCGGTGCGCACACCGCTGGTCATCGTCGACCGCGACCTGGACGGCGTCACGGCTGATCTGGTGCGCATCGATCACGAGCTCGGCGCTTATCTGGCGACGTCCCATTTGCTGTCCCTCGGCCACCGGCACATCGCCTGTATTTGCGGCCCGGTCCAGACCAGCGTGGCGAAGATGCGGCTGGCGGGGTATTACCGTGCAATGCAGGAAGCCGCGGTCGACGTCCCGGAAAGCTGGGTGGTGGAAAGCGATTTCACTGGCCACAGTGGCTATTGCGCAGCGGTCAAACTGCTGGAGCAGGATCCGCCGACGGCGATTTTTGCGGCCAACGACATGGTCGGCATCGGTGTGTTGCGCGCCGCTGCCGAACGTAACGTACGGGTCCCGGTGGATCTGTCGGTCATTGGCTTCGACGACATCCAGATGAGCCAATACGTTTACCCGGCCCTGACCACCGTCGGCCAATCCATTCTGCAACTGGGCGAGCGCGCGGCCGAAGTGCTGCTGCGGCGGATCTCGGCGCGGGGCGAAACCCCTGTCGAACACCTGATCGTTGCACCGAGCATTGTGCTGCGCGAATCCACCGCGCCTCCACCTCGGGCATTCACCCAGCTTCGTTGAGCCGGGCGCGTTGCCCGGTCCAAAACAGTGTTCTGAAAGCGTTCTGAAGAGTAAACGTCATGCAAGCAAAAGTAGTGATAGTGGGCAGCCTGAACATGGACCTGGTGACGCGCGCGCCGCGTTTGCCGCGCGCCGGAGAAACCCTGGCGGGGCAGTCGTTCGTCACCGTGCCGGGCGGCAAGGGTGCCAATCAGGCCGTTGCGGCGGCGCGACTGGGCGCCAGTGTCGCCATGGTCGGCTGCGTCGGCGATGACGCTTACGGCGAACAACTTCGCTCCGCGCTGCTGGCCGAAGGCATCGACTGTCAGGCAGTGACCCGCATCGCCGGAGAGTCCACCGGCGTCGCGTTGATCGTCGTCGATGACAGCAGCCAGAATGCCATCGTCATCGTTGCCGGTGGCAATGGCCACGTCACCGCCTCCGTGGTGGACAGCTTCGATGCCTTGCTGTCCCAGGCCGAAGTCATCATCTGCCAGCTTGAAGTGCCGCTGGACACCGTCGGCCACGTCCTCAAGCGCGGCCACGAACTGGGCAAGACCGTCATCCTCAACCCCGCACCGGCCACGGGTCCGCTGCCGGCCGAATGGTTCGCCTGGATCGACTACCTGATCCCCAATGAAAGCGAAGCCAGCGCATTGACCGGTCTGCCCGTGGACAGCACCGCCAGCGCAGACGCCGCCGCCTCGGCGTTGCTCGCGGCGGGCGTCAGCAAAGTCATCGTCACGCTGGGCGAGCAGGGCGCCTTGTTTGCCGGCAAATCGCGCTCCGAGCACTTCCCGGCGCCCAAGGTCCAGCCCGTTGACACCACGGCGGCAGGCGATACCTTTGTCGGCGGTTTTGCAGCGGCGTTGGCCGATGGCAAGTCTGAATCTGAAGCCATTCGCTTCGGTCAGGTCGCGGCGGCGCTGTCTGTGACCCGGTCCGGCGCGCAGCCTTCCATTCCTACGTTTGCCGAGGTTCAGGCCTCTGCAGCACAAGGGCATTCATCATGAAAAAAACGCCACTGCTTAACATCGCCTTGTCCCGCGCCATCGCGTCCCTCGGGCACGGCGACATTCTGATGATCGTCGATGCGGGGATGCCTGTGCCCGCGGGCGTCGAACTCATTGATCTGGCGCTGACCCACGGTGTGCCTGACTTCGTCAGCGTGCTGAACGTGGTGCTGACTGAAATGCAGGTCGAGAGTCATGTCCTTGCCGAAGAGATGCTGTCGAAACAGCCGCCCGCCTTGGCCACCGTTACTGCATTGCACGCCTCGGGCGACCTGGGCGAGCAACGCCTGATGAGTCATGACGCGCTGAAACACCTCAGCCGTGGCGCCCGGGCTATCATCCGCACCGGCGAATGCCAGCCGTACACCAACATTGCGCTGGTAGCGGGTGTGGTTTTTTAACGCTCATCTTTCCGATTGAGCAGTCAGGAACAAGGAGTTCCCATGAAGACGCATCATCATTTTTTCACCGGACTGATCAGGAGTGCCGCGCTGTTGGCCATTTTATCCGCCACATCGGTGCATGCCGCCGAAAAGCGCGACGTGATCATCGACACTGACCCGGGCGCTGACGACGTTGTCGCCTTGCTGCTCGCGCTGGCGTCGCCGCAAGAACTCAATGTCATGGCGATCACCACAGTGGCGGGCAACGTGCGTATCGACAAGACCTCGCGCAATGCCCGGCTGGCACGGGAATGGGCCGGTCGCGAAGAGGTGCCGGTGTACGCCGGTGCAGGCCGGCCGCTGGTGCGCACGCCGATCTACGCCGAGAACATCCACGGCAAGGAAGGCCTGCCGGGCGTAGAAGTGCATGAGCCGAAGCAGCCGCTGGCTGAAGGCAATGCCGTGCAATACCTCGTCGACACCCTGAAGAAAGCTGCGCCCCACAGCATCACCATCGCCATGCTCGGGCCACAGACCAACCTGGCGCTCGCGCTGATTCAGGCGCCGGAGATCACCCAGGGCATCAAGGAAGTCGTGGTCATGGGCGGCGCCCATTTCAACGGCGGCAACATCACCCCGGTGGCCGAGTTCAATATCTACGCCGACCCCGATGCGGCGAAAGTGGTGCTGGCCAGCGGTGTGAAGCTGACTTACGTACCGCTGGACGTCACCCACAAGATCCTTACCAGCGAAACGCGGCTTAAGCAGATCGATGGCCTGAACAATAAGGCCGGCAAGCTGGTCAGCGACATTCTCAACGAGTACGTCAAGGCTGACATGGTCCATTACGGCCTGCCCGGCGGGCCGGTACATGATGCGAGCGTGATCGCCTGGCTGATCAAGCCGGAGCTGTTCAGCGGCCGGCAAGTCAATCTGGTGATCGACAACCGTGAAGGCGTCACCCACGGCCAGACCATTGCCGACTGGTACGACACCCTCGCGCAGAACAAAAATGTGTTCTGGGTGGAAAATGGCGATGCCCAGGGCTTTTTTGACCTGCTGACCCAGCGCCTCGGCCTTTTGAAGTAAATCAGCCGTGCTGCGCCCCGTGGCATCCCGCTACGTGGCGCAGAGCAACCAGAGTGCACACCGTGTCTATCGATCTCAATAACCCCGTTTCCTTTACCCACGACGCGGTCCGGCAAATGATCGCGGCGGCGCGGGATGGCGTGCACAATCAGTTGCGCGTCAGTCGCGACGGCCATGCCTGGATCTCCAGCGACGCGGTGGGCGGCGTGGACATCGGCGGACTGCTGTTTCGCCTGGAAACCTGGGCTGCCGGGTCAGGGTGCGTCGGCCCGGTAGCGGCCAGCGATGCGGTCTGGGTGACGCAGATCTACAACGCCCTTCGCGATAACTGGGCCAACCCCACCACGGACTACGTCGACGTCTATTGAGTCGCGCTCGTCCTGTGCAGCGCGTCCTGCGGGCACGGCTTTAACGTTTTGTCACGATTGATTGCGCCCGGCAGACGATGCCTGGGGCAGACTCCTGCGCTGCCTGCGACGGGGCGCGCTTGCGTGGCCTGGCCCGGACGCGGCGAAACGAAGCCGCTCGACCGCTGTCGCAGAGGTTCAGCTTTGAATAAATGTTAGGAGGTTGTATGCCCTGGAAATACGCATCATCGGGTCTGGTGCTCGCTGCAGCGCTGCTGGCCGGTTGCAGCAGCACGTCGGAGTCTTCGAGCCAGCCTGAGGACAGCGGCGCTGCCAGTTCCCCTGTCAGTTCCGCTGGTGGCTATGCCCGTTGTGATGCGGCAGCGGTGCAGTTCGCCGTCGGCAAGCCAGCTTCAGCGGCATTGCTGGATCAGGCGAAGGCCAAGGCTGGCGCGCAGACAGCCAGAGTGCTCGGGCCCAACGACATCGTGACACTGGAATACCGCTCGGACCGTCTGAACCTGAACACCGATGATTCCGGGAAGGTCAACCGCGTCAATTGCGGGTAACGTCACCGCAAGATGAAATCGCAGGCATAAAAAAACCCCGTCAGTGACGGGGTTTTTTCAGATCGCTGGGATTACTCCGCGCGAACCTGAGCAGCTTGCATGCCCTTTTGGCCTTTCTCAGCCACGAAGGAAACAGTCTGGCCTTCTTTCAAGCTTTTGAAACCGTCGGATTCAATGGCTTTGAAATGTACGAAAAGGTCGTCGCCGCCACCCTGTGGGGTGATGAAGCCGAAGCCTTTTTCATCGTTGAACCATTTTACGGTGCCGGATTGGCGATTAGACATGGTGTATCTCCAGGAACATAATTTTCAGTAGTGCTGTGTTGCTCAGGCCAACTGGGCACACGAGCGCTATCATAGTCGAATTGTGTGAATGCTGGACTTTTTCAATTAGAACTTTGCGTCAACATCTTCGATATAACGCCCCAAATGGGCACTTCGGGCCTTTTCAACCCCATTGGCACGTGTGGCCGTCAACCCTTCCATTGGCCCTGAAACCCGCTGAATTCGCGGTCTTCAGGGCATCGCCCCATGGGCATTCCTTTACGCCCCGGTCGGGGGCATCAAGGAAATGTAAATTTTTTATTTTTTGCCGCTCAGGCAGTTTTTACTCACTGCAGCCTGCAGGCGAGAGGTCATATCGGTACTGGGAGGCGTCGTTTTGTCATTCAGCGACGCGATCTCTTTGTCCGAGAAGTTCTGGTTGATCTGCTGAGCGCCGCACTCGCAGTGCGCTTTGACTGCACTGGCGTCCATGGACGGATTGCTCTGGGTGGCTGCGGTGGTGCATTCATTCATGTAGCTGGTCTTGGTCTTCGCGTCCATCGCGGCGTGAGCGCTGAGGGGCAGGGTCAGGGCCAGCGGGGCGAGGAGGGCGGCAACGCGTAGAAGCTTCATGGTGGATTCCTTTATGTCGGTTTTGTCGTTGGGCCGTTGAGGTTTCAGGCCTTGAACGTGTACTACCGATAATCTGAGGCCTTCAATGCGCACCAGTTCCGTGGACCTGGCAACGCCCGATGCGGTTGCCGTCAGGCATAAGCCGCCCTCTACCGTTTAGCTGACCCTGCCGTCACCCTGTGATAGCATGCGCGCCTGCAGATTAGCTCGCGTCTCGCGGGGCCCGGTTGCCCTGCTGCAAGTCTGTCGATTTCGTAAGTTCCAGTCACTCTGGTTCGGTCTTCAGGTTGGCCTTCGGGCTCCTGCCACTGTGAGGCAGGCATACCACCGAATCGCGTACTGGCTCTATCCCACCCACGTGACCTTTGGTAGGGGTCACCACTAGGAGAGGAGGCGCCATGCCAACTATTACTCTTCCCGACGGCAGTCAACGTTCTTTCGATCACCCGGTATCCGTTGCCGAGGTCGCAGCCTCCATTGGCGCAGGCCTGGCCAAAGCCACCGTGGCCGGCAAGGTCAATGGTCAACTGGTTGATGCCAGCGACATCATCGATACCGATGCGAGCCTGCAAATCATCACCCCCAAAGATCAGGAAGGCCTGGAGATCATTCGTCACTCCTGCGCGCACTTGGTGGGCCATGCCGTCAAGCAGCTCTATCCGACTGCCAGGATGGTCATCGGCCCGGTCATCGATGATGGCTTCTATTACGACATTGCCTACGAGCGTCCTTTCACCCCGGACGACATGGCGGCGATCGAGCAGCGCATGCAGCAGCTCATCGAAAAGGATTACGACGTCATCAAGAAGGTCACGCCGCGCGCGGAAGTGATCGAGGTGTTCACGTCCCGCGGCGAAGACTACAAGCTGCGTCTGGTCGAAGACATGCCGAACGAGCAGGCGATGGGCCTGTACTACCACGAAGAATACGTCGACATGTGCCGTGGTCCGCACGTGCCGAATACGCGTTTTCTGAAGTCGTTCAAGTTGACCAAGTTGTCCGGCGCCTACTGGCGTGGCGATGCCAAGAACGAGCAGCTGCAGCGCGTTTACGGCACGGCGTGGGCCGACAAGAAGCAGCTGGCTGCTTACATCCAGCGCATCGAAGAAGCCGAGAAACGCGATCACCGCAAGATCGGCAAGCGTTTGGGCCTGTTCCATACCCAGGAAGAAGCGCCGGGCATGGTCTTCTGGCACCCGAACGGCTGGACGCTTTACCAGGTTCTCGAGCAGTACATGCGCAAGACCCAGCGCGAGAACGGCTACCTCGAGATCAAGACGCCTCAGGTTGTCGACCGCTCGCTGTGGGAGAAGTCCGGCCACTGGGCCAACTACGCCGAGAACATGTTCACCACCGAGTCGGAAAACCGCGACTACGCCATCAAGCCGATGAACTGCCCGTGCCACGTACAGGTATTCAATCAGGGCCTGAAAAGCTACCGCGAGTTGCCGCTGCGTCTGGCCGAATTCGGCGCTTGCCACCGCAACGAGCCCTCGGGTGCGCTGCACGGCATCATGCGCGTGCGGGCGTTCACTCAGGACGACGCGCACATCTTCTGCACCGAAGAGCAGATGCAGGCTGAATCCGCTGCGTTCATCAAGCTGACCATGGCCGTTTATGCCGATTTCGGTTTCAAAGACATCGAAATGAAGCTCTCGACCCGTCCGGAGAAGCGTGTCGGTTCCGATGAATTGTGGGATCGCGCCGAGTCCGCACTGGCTGCAGCCCTTGACAGCGCTGGTCTGCCGTACGATCTGCAGCCGGGCGAGGGCGCGTTCTACGGTCCGAAGATTGAATTTTCTCTCAAGGATTGCTTGGGTCGCGTCTGGCAATGCGGTACTCTGCAGCTCGATTTCAACCTGCCGATCCGTCTGGGCGCCGAATTCGTGTCGGAAGACAACGGTCGCAAGCACCCGGTCATGTTGCACCGCGCAATCCTTGGATCCTTCGAGCGCTTCATCGGAATCCTGATCGAGCATTACGAAGGCGCTTTCCCGGCGTGGCTTGCTCCAACTCAAGCAGTGATCATGAATATCACTGATAGACAGGCTGATTTTGCCCTTGAGGTGGAAAAAACATTGGCGCAAAGCGGATTCCGTGCCAAGTCCGACTTGAGAAATGAAAAGATCGGCTTTAAAATCCGCGAGCATACGTTGCTCAAAATCCCGTATCTCCTGGTGATTGGGGATCGGGAGGTTGAAACACAAACTGTCGCTGTGCGTACACGTGAAGGCGCAGACCTTGGCTCGATGCCGGTCGCCCAGTTCTCGGAGTTCCTTGCACAAGCGGTTTCCCGGCGTGGTCGCCAAGATTCGGAGTAATTATTATTAAGCGTGAAATGAGACAAGATAAACGAGCTGCACCGAAAGCCCCGATCAACGAGAATATCTCGGCACGTGAGGTTCGTTTAATTGGGGCTGAGGGTGAGCAGCTTGGGATTGTGTCAATTGAAGACGCGCTTCTTAAGGCTGAAGAGGCCAAGCTGGATCTGGTGGAAATTTCCGCCGATGCAGTACCCCCTGTTTGCAAACTGATGGACTACGGCAAATCGATCTTCGAGAAGAAGAAGCAGGTTGCTGCCGCCAAGAAGAATCAGAAGCAGATCCAGGTTAAAGAAATCAAGTTTCGTCCAGGGACGGAGGAAGGGGATTACCAGGTAAAACTACGCAACCTGGTACGTTTCCTGAGTGACGGGGACAGGGCCAAGATTTCCTTGAGATTTCGCGGTCGTGAGATGGCCCACCAGGAGCTGGGGATGGAGCTGTTGAAGCGGGTTGAAGCTGACCTGCTCGAATACGGCTCGGTCGAACAGCATCCTAAGATGGAAGGACGCCAGCTGATCATGGTCATCGCCCCGAAAAAGAAGAAATAACCACCAGGGCACGGCAGGCCTTGCGGTTATGTTTATCAACTGAATGCGGAGTATCCGAACATGCCAAAGATGAAGACTAAAAGTGGTGCAGCTAAACGGTTTTTGAAAACCGCGAATGGCATCAAGCACAAGCACGCTTTCAAGAGCCACATCCTGACCAAAATGTCGACAAAGCGTAAGCGTCAATTGCGTGGAAGCAGCTTGCTGCATCCGTCCGACGTGGCAAAAGTCAAGCGCATGCTGCGCCTTTGCTAATTTTGATCAAGAATAGAGGAATTAACTCATGGCTCGTGTAAAGCGTGGCGTCATTGCCCGTAAGCGTCACAAAAAAATTCTGAAACTTGCTAAAGGCTACTACGGCGCGCGTTCACGCGTATTCCGTGTTGCCAAGCAAGCGGTAATCAAGGCTGGCCAATACGCCTACCGTGACCGTCGTCAGAAAAAACGTCAGTTCCGCGCTCTGTGGATCGCTCGTATCAACGCTGGTGCGCGTATCAACGGTCTGTCCTACAGCCGTTTCATCGCTGGCCTGAAAAAAGCGTCGATCGAGATCGACCGCAAGGTTCTGGCTGATCTGGCAGTGAACGAAAAAGCGGCGTTTGCTGCGATTGTCGAGAAAGCTAAAGCCACTTTGGCCTAAGTCCCCGGCAATCACCGGACCCCGTTCGGGGTCCGGTGTTAAACGTCATAAATAGGGGAAGAGCCTTGTAAGCTCTTCCCCTATTTTGTATCTGGAGTCTGTACATGGAAAACCTGGACGCGCTGGTCTCTCAAGCACTTGAGGCCGTGCAAAGCGCTGAAGATATCAATGCCCTGGAGCAAATCCGGGTTCTGTACCTTGGCAAGAAGGGCGAATTGACTCAGGTGATGAAGACCCTGGGGAATCTGCCTGCTGATGAGCGTCCAAAAGTCGGCGCGCTGATCAACGAAGCCAAAGAGCGTGTCACAGAGGTTCTCAATGCGCGCAAGGCGTCGTTCGAGGAGGCTGATCTTGCGGCCAAGCTCGCGGCCGAATCCATTGACGTGACCCTGCCTGGCCGTGGCCAGACCACTGGCGGTCTGCATCCGGTTACCCGCACTCTGGAACGAATCGAGCAGTTCTTCACCCACATTGGCTACGGCATTGCCGAAGGCCCTGAGGTCGAAGACGATTATCACAACTTCGAAGCGCTCAACATCCCAGGCCATCACCCGGCCCGGTCGATGCACGACACCTTCTATTTCAATGCGAACATGCTGCTGCGCACCCATACCTCGCCGGTTCAGGTCCGCACCATGGAATCGCAGAAGCCTCCGATCCGCATCGTCTGCCCCGGCCGTGTGTATCGCAGTGACTCCGATATCACCCATTCCCCGATGTTCCATCAGGTCGAAGGCCTGCTGGTCGACCGCGATATCAACTTCGCCGACCTGAAAGGCACCATCGAGGAATTCCTGCGCGTGTTCTTTGAAAAAGAGCTGGCAGTGCGTTTCCGTCCCTCGTATTTCCCGTTCACCGAGCCTTCGGCTGAAGTCGACATGGAATGCGTGATGTGCAGCGGCAAAGGCTGCCGCGTCTGCAAACAGACCGGCTGGCTTGAAGTCATGGGCTGCGGCATGGTCCACCCGAACGTGCTGCGCATGTCGGGCATCGATCCGGAAGAATTCCAGGGCTTCGCCTTCGGCATGGGCGTAGAGCGTCTGGCGATGCTGCGTTATGGCGTCAACGACTTGCGCCTGTTCTTCGACAACGACTTGCGGTTCCTCGCGCAATTTCGCTAGGTCGCCCGTAACGAATTCTTTAGGAGAGCAGGATGAAATTCAGTGAACAATGGCTGCGCGGCTGGGTTAGCCCGCAAGTATCCCGCGACGAGCTGGTTGCTCGTCTGTCCATGGCCGGCCTTGAAGTAGACAGCGTCACCCCGGCAGCGGGCGTTTTCAGCGGTGTTGTGGTGGGCGAGGTGCTGAGTACCGAGCAGCACCCGGACGCGGACAAGCTGCGCGTTTGCCAGGTGAGCAATGGTGCCGAGACTTTTCAGGTTGTGTGTGGCGCGCCAAACGTGCGCCCCGGTCTGAAGATCCCGTTTGCCATGATCGGCGCCGCATTGCCGGGCGACTTCAAAATCAAGAAAGCCAAGCTGCGGGGTGTCGAGTCCAACGGCATGTTGTGCTCACAAGCCGAGTTGCAGGTGGGCGAGGGCAATGACGGCCTCATGGAGCTGCCGGCCGATGCGCCGGTGGGCCAGGATGTGCGCGTTTATCTGGAGCTGGACGACGCGAGCATCGAAGTCGATCTGACGCCCAACCGTGGCGACTGCCTGTCGGTCGCGGGTCTGGCCCGTGAAGTGGGTGCGCTCTACGACGCAGTCGTCACGCGTCCGCAGGTTGCAGTGGTTCCCGCCGTGCACGATGAAGTGCGTCCGGTGGACGTGATCGCGTCTGCGGCATGCCCACGTTACCTGGGCCGTGTGATTCGTAATGTCGACCTGTCACGGCCTACGCCGTTGTGGATGGTTGAGCGCCTGCGTCGCTCGGATGTCCGCAGCATCGACGCAGTAGTCGACATCACCAACTATGTGATGCTTGAGCTGGGCCAGCCACTGCATGCGTTCGACCTTGCCGAAATCAATGGCGGCATTCGCGTGCGCATGGCGGAGGAGGGCGAGAAGCTCGTGCTTCTGGATGGTCAGGAAGTCAGCCTGCGCGCTGATACCCTGGTCATTGCCGACCACCAGCGTGCCCTGGCTATCGCCGGTGTCATGGGTGGCGAGCACAGCGGCGTGTCGGCGACGACCCGCGATATCTTCCTTGAAAGCGCCTTTTTCGATCAGATTGCCGTTGCCGGCAAGGCGCGTTCGTATGGTCTGCACACCGACGCGTCCCATCGCTATGAACGCGGCGTTGACTGGCAACTGGCCCGCGAAGCCATGGAGCGTGCCACTGGCCTGCTCCTGGAAATCACCGGTGGTGAAGCCGGTCCGGCCATCGAGACCGTCAGTGACCAGCACTTGCCTTCGGTTGAGCCGATCATTCTGCGTGCCGAGCGTATCGAGCAGATGCTGGGCATGAAGATGGACGCCGCGGAAATCGAGCGGCTGCTGACCGCGCTCGGTCTCACCGTCGCGCCTCACGCCAGCGAGCAATGGCGCGTCGAAGTGCCAAGTCATCGCTTTGATATCACCCTCGAAGTCGATCTGATCGAGGAACTGGCCCGCCTTCACGGTTACAACCGTCTGCCGGTTCGTTACCCGCAGGCGCGTCTGGCCCCGCAACCGCGTGCCGAAGCTCAGAGTGATCTGCCGGCCTTGCGTCGTCTGCTGGTCGCGCGTGGTTATCAGGAAGCAATTACTTACAGCTTCATCGATCAGAAATGGTTCGAGCTGTTCAGCCCGGGTGTTGAGCCGCTGCTGCTGGCCAATCCGATCTCGGCTGATATGTCGGCGATGCGTTCGTCCCTATGGCCGGGTCTGGTGAAGTCGCTGCAGCACAACCTCAATCGCCAGCAGGATCGCGTGCGCTTGTTCGAGAGCGGGCTGCGTTTCGTCGGTCAACTGGAAGGCCTGAAGCAAGAGCCCATGCTGGCCGGGGTGATCTGTGGCAGCCGTCTTCCGGAAGGCTGGGCGCAGGGCCGCGATGTCGTCGACTTCTTCGACGTCAAGGCTGACGTCGAGGCAGTGCTGGGCTTCGCCGGTGCGCAGGATGATTTCCGTTTCGTACCCGGAAGCCATCCCGCGTTGCACCCGGGTCAGACCGCGCGTATCGAGCGTGACGGGCGAGAAGTCGGCTACATCGGCGCGCTGCACCCGGAACTGTCGAAGACCCTGGGGCTTGATCGTCCGGTGTTCGTTTTCGAACTGGTGCTGGCTGAGGTTGCCGTTGGCCGCCTGCCAAAATTCCACGAGCTTTCACGCTTCCCGGAAGTGCGTCGCGACCTGGCGCTGCTGGCCGCCCGCGAAGTTTCGGCGACCGCCGTGCTGGACGTTATTCGTGAAAATGCAGGGGAATGGCTCACAGACCTCAGGCTGTTTGATGTTTACCAGGGTAAAGGCATTGATCCGCTTAGAAAAAGCCTTGCAGTCGGCTTGACCTGGCAACATCCATCGCGCACTCTTACCGACGATGAGGTAAACGCTTCGACGCAGCAAATTCTCACCTCGCTAGAGGCAAGGTTAAACGCCACGTTAAGGATGTAGCGTATGGGGGCTCTGACGAAAGCTGAGATGGCCGAACGTCTGTACGAAGAGCTAGGCCTGAACAAACGAGAAGCCAAGGAACTGGTCGAGCTGTTCTTTGAGGAAATCAGGCACGCTCTGGAAGATAACGAGCAGGTCAAGTTGTCCGGATTCGGCAATTTTGATCTGCGCGATAAACGCCAGCGACCGGGCCGGAACCCCAAGACAGGGGAAGAAATCCCGATTACCGCTCGCCGTGTGGTCACCTTTCGCCCAGGGCAGAAACTGAAGGCCCGAGTTGAGGCTTATGCTGGAACCAAGTCATAACGACGAGCTACCGCCTATCCCCGGCAAACGCTACTTCACCATTGGTGAAGTCAGCGAGCTCTGCGCGGTCAAACCGCACGTTCTGCGTTATTGGGAGCAGGAGTTTCCTCAACTCAACCCGGTCAAGCGCCGCGGAAACCGACGGTATTATCAGCGACAGGACGTGCTGATGATCCGTCAGATCCGTGCGTTGCTTTACGATCAGGGCTTCACCATTGGCGGCGCGCGTTTGCGCATGTCCAGCGATGAGGTCAAGGATGATTCGCTGCAGTACAAGCAGCTGATCAAACAGATGATTGTGGAGCTGGAGGATGTCTTGGTCGTGCTGCGTTAGCAATTTCGCGCGGTGAGCCGAAATACTTCCATCATTCAAAAGCTTAGGGTATATTCCTCGACGCTTTCGCAAGAACCCGCAACACAGAAGTAGCAGTGAGTAACGCCTAGTCGGGGCGTAGCGCAGTCCGGTAGCGCACTAGCATGGGGTGCTAGGGGTCGAGTGTTCGAATCACTCCGTCCCGACCATATTTTGTAAAGGGAATCAGCCACTTACCGGTTTGATTCCCTTTTTCATTTCTGGCTTGCGCAAAACACGCGCAAAACCGGCGCAAAACTATCCGGCGATTTCGCTGATATCGAGGTCTGGAATGGCCTCCGACCAGATCACCTCGGCGTGCTCCTTCTGGTAGTTTTTGGTCATCTCCTCGCTGGCGTGACCGACCATCGTCTGCCCATCCTCCATGGCTTTCTTGTACAAGTGCAGTGACAGCCACTGGTCAACAAACGGATTTGAGGTGATTGATGTTCGAGCGTTACGGTGAACAGGCTAGGGATCGAAAGTTTTCGGCGTTGGGCGCATTGTTTGCTTTAGTGCTCTGCGTCGGCTCTGTCTTCTATGGGGCCTGGTGGATTGGTTCCGTATTTGGGATTTTCGCGCTGGTCTTCGGCGTTCCTCCATTCGTCTTCGGGAAGGAGCGGTTTGCGACAACCATGCATGTTCTGAGCTGGATTGGCACTTTCGGTTGGCTTGGATAATTGAGCCAACCAATAGTGTTCGAGCATGGCGATACTCCGGTGACCCAATCAGGCGCCGTCCCAACCGCATGTCATTGGATGCAGTCCGATTTGCTGACCTGCACGTTGACTATCAGCGAGTTGCTTGATTCCTTGAATATATAGACCAGGACCAGCCCGGACTTCACAAAAAGTCCCAGACCTTCTCTTGCGCAGGATTGCTCGACCGCTACAGCTTTTGCTCGGGTCGTAAAATCTGCAACGTCAATATCGCCCATTGCTAGCTGTGTGAGTGTGTAGGACACCCGCATCGTGCCGTCTTTGTAGGTGACGGAGTTGAGACGACTCGTGTCATCAACCATCTTTGGCGTGCCGAGACCCATGATGAAGGCGATGCCTTCAAGCTTTCGCTCTCGTTCCTTCTTTTCCTCTTCCGGCGCAACCCTCGCATGCCAGACCTGAATCAGGATGAAGACTGCCGTGACTGCAGTGAAAAATATGATGATTCCGCGGTACTGCGGCACAATACGCCAAATTTTTGGGGGGGCACGGAGTTGACGATGTTAGCCAAGGATGCAGGTGTCCCGTCGTCTGACGACATCGTTTCAAAGAACCTGATACTGATCGTATGCCTTTCGCTGGCGATAGCCGTGCTCACAGTTATCGTGTGGTTTTTCGCCAATGGGTTGATAACGCTGCCGACGCCTGACCAGGTCCTGGTTCATGACCGACTTGGGAATCCCTATGTTGTCGCGCCTGAGCCTGTGGAACGCACCGTCTTCGTGACGCTGGCAGCGCTGGCGCCGATCATGCTGGTAGGTTGGTTCTGGGTCTGCGGCATGGGCCGCGTGAACAGGTCTGCACCGCGAAGAGTGCCATTGGCGATTGATGTGGTCCTGCCCTTTGTGGCTGCTTCCTTTCTTTGTCTGTTGTTCTGGTATTCGGATTTCCTCGACATATTTTTCTTTTCAACATCGTGGATGAAAAGCCACAAACGCGAGTTGATAGGTGCCGCTTTATGTCTGTCGCTCATCATCATGGTGTGGGAGAGGCCGTTGCCCGCTTCGTATGGTCGCTGGACGGGCGCAGGGTGGTGGCTGCTCGCGGCCAGCGCAATCGCGTTGCAGATCCTGCCTTACCGAATCGCGTCGGTTAATGCTGTTACTGTCTCCCCCGTATGGTCAGTCCATCTCGATGCGGTGATGTATCCCATCAACCAGGTTGTTCATGGCGCCACATTGATTGCTGACCTGCCGTCGCAATATGGATTTTATCCCGAGATCATTTCGCCGATATTCAAGCTTGTCGGCGTCTCCGTACTTTCGGTGACGGTTTTCTTCGCCATCCTGCATGCGATGGCACTGTTCGCCGTTGCAGCGATCGTCACGAAATACGTGAGATCCCGGCTGATAGCGCTGATGGCGTTTCTCACAATACTTATCGCAACCAGCCTGTTCATGTACCTGAACGGTATCGTTGAAGATATTTACGTTCAGTACTATCCGATCAGATTTTTCTGGCCAGCAGTGGCACTGCTGCTCTTCGCTTCCTATTCAGCGAATCCCGGCAGGGCTAAGTTGTGCGCACTGGGCGTCGTCGCAGGCTTGTCGATATTCTGGAACATCGACACCGGTATTCCCGTGATGATTTCCATCGGCGCCACTTTTTTTGTAAAGCCAATTATTGCGAGACGAGCGTTTGTGCAAGGCACACTCACGGCGGCCTTGTTCAGTGTCGTGGCCGTGTGCACTGTCCTTGCGTGTTTCGTGGTCATGCGTATCAAGGCAGGGGGCCCACTGGATCTCGGCGATGTGCTTGCCTATCAGAAAATCTTCTACATGACGGGCTTCGGCATGATACCGATGCCGCTCGTGCCCGATCCGTGGCAAGCGGTGTTGGCCATATACATAGCGGGGGTAGTGACAGCGCTTTCTGGATGGGCGCGAGGTCATGACCGCAGTGTTAATGATGTCCTGTTCTGTTCAGCGCTGCTTGGGCTTGGCCTGTTCACGTACTTCCAGGGCAGGTCGCACGTGTTTTGCCTGGTGCTGGTTGCATGGCCGGCTATCTTGATCAGCGCCATCCTGGCGGACCAGACGTTGCGCGCGGTATCGAAGCGCACCACCCGACTGTCTTCCGCAATATTGACGCTGCCGTTTCTGATGTTTTTCTCGCTGGGGACCCTTACATTCATTTCCGCGAGCCAGGGTCTATTCGCTTCATCCGAGCGAAATCTTTCCTCTTTGAAGACGGCGAAAGACGCGACGGTTGTTGATGAGCTGAGCTTCATGCGCAGTACTTATCGTGGCCGAAATTGCCTTATCCTTTCCCAGCGTCAGGCGATTTATTCTGCCGAGCTGGGTATACCTTCCCCGCTGAAAGGACCGGGGCTCGTCGAGACGATACTGCAGCAATACCTCGACAAGCTCGTCGACAGAGCGCTGCATGACACGGTGGAATGCGTTTACCTTGGGGTGAAGGAAGGCACCATCACCTACATCGACGTCGGTGACGCATTGTTGAAGGCTCGATTCCCGGTCATCTCGACGAACCCGCTTGGCACCATGATGCTGCTCGAACCGGCGCTTGGCACTCCGGACCAATCGTTTCCGAGCGGGCACTGACCCAAGGGGATCCAGCGCGGAGCTTCTACGTCTGGCCCTTCGCACTAAGTCCTGCTTGCGGGTGGGCCTGTGGCGGGACTGTTTACTTTGGGCCCCGCCGTGTGGGGCCAAGGAGAAAGAAGTGAAACGGGTTTTTTTCGCGGTGCTGCTCGCCCTGGCAGCGTTTGTTGCGGCAACTTCTCCAGTCGTCAAACGATGGGCAAGCAGCGCGCTGGCGCCTCCCAGTACCGCCAGGTCAGTCGCATCCGACGTTTCATCCACCACAACGGTTCAACTTGCCACCTTCAAGTGCGACGGCCGCAAGTATTGCTCCCAGATGACGTCTTGTGCCGAAGCCAACAGCTTTCTGCAAAATTGCCCGAATACTGAAATGGACGGTGACAGCGACGGCATTCCCTGCGAATCCCAATGGTGTCGGTGAGGCCGAGTCCTCCAACTGACCGCCATCATGGATGTCGCAGATAACGGCATAAGGAAGGTCTGAGCCGCGCTTGGAATTAGTTATGAGCGCTGCTCAGACGTACATCGGGGACGTGTGCCTTCAATAACATCCTGGCTGATTCGGCGGTGTGCCGTTGCAAGGAATGGTTCCGGCTCTGTGTATGCCCCGATAATCGCCCTGGCTAAAGTGGTTACACCCCGACAGCGTAGCGACTGCAATGACCAGTAAAGCCAGCATCCCAGATTTCATCGTGTTCTCCCTATAGGTGTAAGTTTGACTTGCATTTGCAACCCCTGATTCCTCACATTTCCCACTTCCGTCACACTTCGAACCCAGCGAACTGTTCCGCCGGCGTGCCGCACATCGTCATACCCTCAACACGAGCCGCCGGCGCAACGTCGTAAGCTTGAGCAGCCAAAACTCGTGTCCATTAACGACCAACTGCTCTGGCGCAAGCTCCTCGGGGTAGTGATCCATCATCTCGTCAATCGAGTAGCGTCCGCGCCTGCGGTCACCCGTCGAAATTCCCTGCGCAGAACATTGACCTCCGGCGGGCTAAAACGTTAACTGTATATACATACAGTTTTTCACGGCAAGGCTTGCATCATGAGCATCACTGTTCTCGGCCCACTCTCGGCCTGCGGCGAAAAGCTGCGTTTCAACGCCTATCACGTACCGGCCGAGCGGGTGATCTGGGCCGTGGCGAAATACAGCGTTCGCGATCATGACCAAGCCTGAGCCCGTCTTTGCGTTGATCGACTGCAACAGCTTTTATGCCAGTTGCGAGCGTGTCTTTCGGCCTGACCTCGCCAAAACGCCCATCGTGGTGCTATCGAATAACGACGGCTGCGTGATTGCCCGAAGTTATGACGCGAAGCCCTTCGTGAAAATGGGTGCGCCTTACTTTCAGATCAAGGACCAGTTGCGCCGAGACGGTGTGATCGCGTTCAGCAGCAATTACGCGCTGTATGGCGACATGAGCGAGCGGGTCATGAGCATCATCGAATCGATGGTCCCCGCGCTGGAGGTGTACAGCATCGACGAGGCCTTCGCTGACCTGTCTGGCATCCCCGGCGACCTGACGGCGTTCGGCAGGCAGATTCGGGCGACGATCTACAAGCGTACCGGCATTCCGGTGGGCGTGGGCATAGCCCGCACCAAAACACTGGCAAAGCTCGCCAATCACACGGCAAAACGCTTGCTGGCGAAGACCGGCGGGGTGGTCGATATCTGCGATCCGTTCAACCGTGACTGGACGTTGCGTAACACGGACGTCGGCGAGGTGTGGGGCGTGGGCAAGCGTATGAAGGCCCATCTTGACGTCATGGGAATCAAGACCGCGATGGATCTGGCGAAGGCCGATCTCTGGACGCTGCGGCAGAAATTCAGCGTTGTGTTCGAGAAGACTGCGCGCGAGTTGTCCGGCACTCCATGCCTGGAGTTGGGTGAGGCCGATCCGCCGAAGCAGGAGATCTGCTGCAGCCGAATGTTTGGCAGCCGTTTGACAACGATTGAGCCCATCAGAGAAGCCGTCGCCACCTACACCCAGCGCGCTGCGGAAAAGCTCCGGGCACAGAACTCGCTGTGCAAGAGAATCCGGGTCAGCATTCGTACGGGGATGTTCAATCCTGAGGAGGCCAAATACGCCAACGGGGCCATGGTCGAATTGCCGTATCCCACCAACGACGTGCGCTTGATGACGAAAGCGGCAACGGAAGCGGTCAACCGGCTATTCCGGGCAGGCTTCAAATACAGCAAGGCCGAAGTCCTTTTGATGGATCTGCGCAAGCCCGGCGAATTTACCGACGACCTGTTTGCCCATTCGCAGCCCGTGGAAGCCGAGAAGGTGATGAACGTGCTGGACGAGATCAATGCCAAGTGGGGGCGGGGAACGTTACGCGCGGCAAGTGTGCCATCTGCCCCTGAGTGGGCCATGCGGCGGGATCTGATGAGTCAGAGCTTCACGACGAAAATCGGCCAGCTGTGGATCGTGAGGTGCAATTAGGATCTACGCGGCCGAAGTCTGTCGCAACCGCAGACTTGCGTTGAATATATGGATATCCGTATATTCGGTTACTTGCATACGACAGTGTCCACGATGATCACTCCACCCGACGTATTTAAAAGCCTGGCCGATGAGACACGCGCCCGCGCCACCCTCCTGATCGCCAGCCAAGGCGAACTCTGCGTGTGCGAACTCATGTTCGCTCTTGAAGACAGCCAGCCGAAGATCAGCCGGCACCTTGCCCAGCTGCGCAGCAGCGGAGTATTGCTGGATCGCCGCCAAGGGCAGTGGGTTTATTACCGCCTGAATCCGCACCTTCCCGCGTGGGTGAGAGAGATGTTGCTGATAACACTGAATGCCAACACCGAGTGGCTGCGCCACAGCGCGCACCGCTTGCTGAGCATGGAGGAGCGGCCCATTCGGGATGTTTCCTGCTGCTGACGTTTCGCCGTTCACCCTCGGTGCCTGGGCATTACGCCGGCATCGGTTTATCGCTAACGCCGGAGGAAAAAATCCATGCGAGTACTCTTCATGTGCACGGCTAATAGCTGCCGTAGCATCCTCTCGGAAGCCATGTTCAATCACTTTGCGCCGCCAGGCTTTGAGGCAGTTAGTTCCGGAAGCTTTCCGAAAGGGCAGGTGTTGCCGCGCAGCCTCACCACGCTTCAGCAAGCTGGTATTGCCATAGACGGCTTGAGCAGCAAGGGCAACGAAGCCTTCGCGGACAACCTGCCAGATATCGTCATTACCGTCTGTGACAAAGCGGCGAACGAGAGCTGCCCGGTGTATTTTGGTCCGGCGCTCAAGTCCCACTGGGGCCTGGAAGATCCATCCGACGTGAAGGGGGATGACGCGACAGTTGAGGCGGCTTTCCGCGCAACGCTCGCCCGGATCGAGGAACGCTGCAGAGCGTTTATCACGCTTCCTTTCAGCACCCTCAGTCGCGATGAGCTCAAGCGCGAGCTTGATCGTATCGGCGGTCTTTGACAGGAGGACATATGCAAGAGCAAGTCCCCAACCTCGACCGCTCACTCTTCGACGGCATGCAGGCCGCGTCCCGCCTGAGTGATGACAAACCACGCATCCTCCTGCTTTACGGGTCGACCCGGGAGCGCTCGTTCAGCCGTCTGTTGACCGAGGAAGCTGCTCGTCTGCTGGAGTATCTCGGTGCAGAGACGCGCTTGTTCAATCCCTCTGGATTGCCTCTGCCGGATGACGCTACGGTGGATCATCCCAAGGTCGAGGAACTGCGCGAACTGGTGCTGTGGTCTGAGGGCCAGGTCTGGTGTTCACCCGAGCGGCACGGTGCGATGTCGGCTGTGTTCAAGGCTCAGATCGACTGGATTCCACTCGAACTCGGAGCCGTTCGCCCCACGCAGGGTAAAACCCTGGCGGTCATGCAGGTGTGTGGCGGCTCACAGTCCTTCAATGTGGTTAATCAGCTGCGCGTACTGGGGCGCTGGATGCGGATGTTCACCATCCCCAATCAGTCCTCGGTGCCGAAGGCCTACATGGAGTTCGACGAGGCCGGCCGGATGAAGCCTTCCGCGTATTACGACCGTGTCGTTGACGTGATGGAAGAGCTGGTCAAGTTCACCGTCCTTTTGCGTGACCGCCAGGTTGAGCTGGTGGACCGCTATTCTGAACGCAAGGAAACGGCGGAACAGCTCATGGCTCGCGTGAATCAGCGCTCGATTTGAGGTCCTGATGACGATTGAAACTGAAATTGAAATCCGAACGGCGCGACGGGAAGATGCGGCATCGATCCAGGCTATCTATGCACCGGTGGTAGCCGGGACTGCGATCTCGTTCGAAGATACGCCGCCCGGCGTCGAAGAGATGCAGCTGCGCATGGCCGCAACGTTGCAAACCTACCCCTATCTGGTTGCGGTTCGGGATGGCCGCGTGGTCGGGTACGCCTATGCCAGCCAGCACAGGGCCCGCGCAGCTTATCGTTGGGCGGTCGATGTTACGGTCTACATCGGCGAGCGCGAACGTAGAACCGGCGTGGGCCGTGCGCTGTATGAAGCGTTGCTGCCGATTCTGGCCCGCCAGGGCTTCCGTTCCGCCTATGCCGGCATATCTCAGCCTAATCCCGGCAGCGTTGCGCTGCATGAACTGCTCGGTTTCCGGCACATCGGCACTTACCCGAATGTCGGTTATAAACTCGGTCGATGGCACGACGTTGGCTATTGGCACCGTGAGCTGAGCACGAGCCCATCCCCGCCAGGCGAGATCAGCCCGTACCCTGAACTGAAGATCTGCTTGTCCGCTATGGGTCGCACCTGGATCGATAGATAAATTCGAACTCAATCATCAGTTTTAACGATGATCCTTTTGATTAACTTTTCAACTAAGGAGTCGATAACAGAGCATTACGAAAAAATCAAAGGTTAAAGGCGATGAAATCCAACTGGTTGGATAATTTGAAAGTAGGCAAGAAGCTCGGCTTGGGCTTCGGTGCCATTCTGCTGGGCGTTCTGGTGGTGACCGGGATTGGTTATGGCAGCGCGGACCTGCTGATCAAGCGACTGGAGAAAGCAGCCAGGGTCGCTGAAGTGAAAGCCGATATGCTCGACGTTAAAGTGGCGTCGCAAGCTTATGCCGCCAGCCCCAGTGCCAGCGCTGCAGAGGCTTATAGCGCAGCCCTTGCGTCATTGAACGGCACCATCGATAAAGGCTTGCAGATCCTGACCGTCGCCAAAAACGTGGAGATGCTCAAGGCGATCGATAATCAGGCAGCAGAACTCAAGAAAACCTTCGATCAGTTGGTCAGTAACAACCAGAAGATCGATGAGGCGATGAAGCCGTTGATCAAGGTCTCCGATGAAGTGAGCGCGACCTTCGAGAGCTTGCTGCAGAAGACGCTGGACGATGCTTCGAACTCGCCAGACCAGGCCGGTATCGACCATGTGAAAATTGCAGGCGACCTGCGCAATGGTATGACCAACTTCCGCCTGGTATTCCGTCGTTACTTGAGCATTCCTACCCCAGACAATCGCCAGGCCACTTTCGCGACAGCCGACGCGCTGCTTAGCCAGGTGGCTGCGGCCCGAAGCCAGCTCCCCGCGCAGTCAAATGCAGCAGTCGATACCTCGCTTGTTGCGCTTCGCCAGTACAAAGAGAACATGGCGACCATCTCGCAGATGCTGCAACAAAATGACCAGATACGCGACGCGTTACAAAAGCTGACAACCGACACCCTTAAGAGGGTCGATGACTTGATGGCCTCCCAGGTGGTTGCAGCAAACAATGAAAAGAGCAATGCGATCATCCAGTTGTTCAGTGTCGCGTTAGTGGTGCTGTTACTGGGTGTTCTCGCCGCGGCGCTGATCACTCGTCAGATCACTCGTCCACTGAATGACAGCGTCATCGCTGCCCGTCGCATCGCCGATGGCGACCTGACCTACGACATTGGCACAGACCGTAAGGACGAACTGGGCCTGCTGCAAAACACCATGCAGCACATGACGTCTTCCTTGCGTGAACTGATTGGCGGTATCGGAAAGGGTGTTACCCAGATCGCAACCGCTGCCGAAGAATTGTCGGCCGCGACCGAACAGACCAGCGCTGGCGTCACCCAGCAGAAACTGGAAGTGGATCAGGTGGCAACGGCCATGAATGAAATGGCTTCAACCGTGCAGGAGGTTGCGCAAAACACCGAGGACGCTTCGCGTGCAGCCCGGCAAGCCACCGAGCGCGCGGTCCATGGCAGCACCGTCGTGCAGCATGCAACGAGGGAAATCAGTCAGCTGTCTGGAGAAGTCGGGCAGTTGGGCGTGGCGATGCAGCGCTTGACCCATGACAGCGACAAGATCGGCAGTGTCATCGATGTGATCAAAGCCGTTGCCGAGCAGACCAATCTGCTCGCACTCAACGCCGCCATCGAAGCTGCACGTGCCGGCGAACAGGGTCGCGGTTTTGCGGTGGTGGCCGACGAGGTCCGGTCACTGGCCCAGCGCACACAAAGCTCGACCACTGAAATCGAAGCGCTGATCCAGGCCCTCCAGCACGGCACCGTGGAGGCGTCGAGCTTGATGGACGCCAGCATGCGGCGGACAGAGGGCACCGTCGAGCTGGCGCGTCAGGCCGAGCAAGCGCTCGTAGAGATTACGCATTCCATTGGCACGATTGAGCAGATGAGCCAGCAAATCTCGGCCGCGGCTGAGGAGCAGAGCGCGGTGACCGACGAAATCAATCGCAGCGTCATCAGTGTGCGTGACGTCGCCGACCAGTCCGCCACCGCGACGGAGCAGAGCGCTGCCTCGACATTGGAACTGGCACGCCTGGGCAACACCCTGCAGAACATGGTGGCTCGCTTCAAGGTCTGACACCACCGGTGTCGGCTGTACAAAAGAAACCGCTTCGGCGGTTTTTTTGTGCGCAGCATTCAGTGCATCGCTCAGTGTTCACGCGCCATTCATCTTCCACCGGGCACTAATCCTTCCTGATGCACCTCTGTCCTGTAAGCGCAGATTTCCTGCGACTCGTACTGGAGGTCATCATGGGTATCGAAGACAACGGGCCGGATAACGCGTATCAGGGTCCTGCCGAGCCGGGCAGCGAAGAAGAGATTTATCCCGACACCCACGCGGATACCGAGTCAGCCCGGCAGGGTGAAGACGCGGCAACCGAAGCCCGAAACAAGGGGCTGGATGACATGGAGATTCCTGACAATCCTCCCGTCGATGAAGACGAGGCGTCCTCTTCGGGCAACCGCTAAACCTGCCCGGTTTCATCAGACCCCACCATTGTGTGGGGTTTTTCTTACAGCTCGAACGGTTTATTACACAAAATAGCCACTCGTCGGAACGCGCGCACTATCAAGGGGTTGGGCACTCCATTCATTAATCAAAAAATAAGGTGCCCCGGATGAGACCTCAGATCCACGACATTCCCAACGCACTCGACCTGATCAGCGAGCTGGATCAGGCGACCGAGCAGATGATGTCTATCCCCGTCGAGCACATCGGCGGCGTGCAATGGGAAGAGGCTTTCGTCCGGCAGCAGAGCGCCTTTAGAAAATGGCGCGATTATTTGTACTGCAAAGCCGATGAACGCCCGGCGGTTCGGCTGTTGAACATCGCCTGATCTGTGAACACTTGATCTGCGAACAGTACCGCCCGCATCAGGCTCAGCATGGGCGCGCACCTCTGCACGCTGCGCTAACGACGCCCCGCAATTCGTTCCACCGCGGCCAGCACCCTGGGCCGCTGCGCCTGCCACTCACGTTTGGTGATACCCAGCAGCACCGCGCCGATCCGCTTGCCATCGCGCACGATGTGCTCCCGCCTTACTCCCTCAACCACGAAGCCGAATTTCTGATGCATCTTGATCACCGCCGGGTTGATCTCGAGCACTTCGCAGTTGAGTTTCTCCAGCCCTGCGGCACCGAACGCGTAATCGAGTAGCCATAACTCCACCTGACTGCCAAGGCCTTTGCCCTGCAGCGTGGTGTCGAGGTAGAAGGCCCACTCTGCCGTGCCGTGGGTACGGTTGATGGCACTCAGCGACACAACCCCCACCGGTGCGGCTTCAAGCACAACGACAAAGACCTGCTGCCGGGAGCTTGAGCGCAGTGCCTCAAGCCAGTTCAGGTGCTCGGCTTCGCTGATTTCATGGTCCGTGTACATGAACTTGCGCACGTCGGGCTGATTGCGCAGTTGCCGCACACGGGCTTGCTGCTCGACGGGCAGCTCAAGGATCGGCACTACTTTCATGGATTCCCTTTTGAACGCGTCATACGGCTGTTGAGTCCCTGTCCGGTCTGCGCGGCCAGCAGTGCTTGATCACGTGCCGCGCCGCATGGAGGGGTTTTTTCAAACTGTCTGGAACGAATCGATTGGCGTTTCAGTCAACCTTTCTCACACCCAGGAGGCAAAATATTATGGCAAGCGATATCACTGAAAAACTGCGTGACGATCTTTATCAGAAAACCCGTTCCGAGCTGAACACTTTTCTCGACGAGACCAATGCCTTGCTGGCGGCAGGGGATGCCTTGAATGAGGACCGCACTACTCAGGCCCGTGAGCGGCTGAAGGATTTTCTGGCCCGCGGCAACAGTGCGGTGACCGAGATCGAAATGGACGCCCAACCTGCGCTGACCCGTGCGGTGGGTAACGCGAAATCCTACGTCACCACCCATCCGTGGGCGGCCGTCGGTGTTGCAGCGGGCCTGGGCCTGGTGGCCAGCCTGTTGCTCAAACGCAACAGGGATTGAGGGGCCATCGTGGTTCGCCGTCGATTTCCGGTGGATCCGTTAAGTCCGACCAGCGGCCGGCTTGCGTTCGCCGGCGCGTGCACGCCCGTCATTTACCCTCGTTATCGGCTGGTACTGTTCATGGCGGGTACCGTAGCTGACGATGGATTCGGCACCGCTCTGGCGCCGGCCAATGTCTTGCGAAAGCATAAATGGGGGATACGCATGAATGTCGACGAAGAAACTGTTCGTCAGTTGGCCCAGTTGATCTGGGAGACCGAAGGCAAGCCTGAAGGGCAGGAGTCCCGTCATTGGGAAATGGCCACACGCCTGGCGGAGTCCGCTGCCATGGCCCCGGTCCGCACTTCAAGCAAGCACAAGGTCGATACGTTGTTTCCGTCGCCCGATGAGGCTGACCCCAACGCGTGACAGGTCGAGAGCTCGCCCAGGCGCAGTGCCGGGGCGAAGCTCGGATCAACCTCGTCTCAAACAGCTACCCGCTTCAGACCGAGCCTGAGGCTTGCCGTGCAAAACGGCGATCCGCCTGCCGCGCATCCATCAGCGCCCAATACCACATGCCCAGACCGCCCAGCGTCAATGCCGCTGCGGCATAGCCCGTGGCCGGCAGACCGTAGCCCGCCGCAATGACCACGCCGCCCACCAACGGGCCGATGGCGTTGGCGACGTTGAACGCGCTTTGCACCAGCGCACCCGCCAGGGATTGCGCATGGGGCGCAACGTCCATCAGGCGTGTTTGCAGGATCGCCGCCAGGCCGACGCCGCAACCAATGAAAAACACCAGCGGAATGAGCAGCCAGAGGTTGTCGGTCGCCGACGGGTACAACGCCAGCACCAGCGCAGTGAAGCCCAGCGAGACGCCAGCGGCGAGCATCGTGGCGCGGTCGGCGGCCCAGCCACAAACCAGGTTGCCCACCGTCGTGCCCAGACCGAACACCGCCATCACCACCGGAATCATGAAAGCCGAAGCGTGGGTGACCTCGATCAGCGTGGCCGCCAGATAGGTGTACACGCAGAAGATCCCGCCGAAGCCGATGCCGGCGATGCCCAGTGTCAGCCACACCTGCCGCGAGCGCAGTGCGTTAAGTTCACGCAACGGGCTGGCGTCGGTATCCGCAGGGGAAGCGGGCGCAAGGCAGCGAATCAGCACCGCGGTGATCGCGGCGAGGCCGGCGACGATGGCCATGCCCCAGCGCCAGCCGATGGTCTGGCCGATCCAGGTGGCGAACGGCACGCCGATGATGGTGGCGATGGTCAGCCCCATGAACACGCGGGAGACCGCTTGAGCACGGCGATTCTTCGGCACCAGGGACGCGGCCAGCAGCATGGCCACGCCAAAGTAGGCGCCATGGGGGAAACCGCTGAGAAAGCGGAAAAACACCAGCCATGGCAGCGAAGGGGCGACGGCGCTCAACGCGTTGGCGATTCCGATGAAAGCGGCGAGGGCCACCAGCAAGGCCCGGCGGGGCAGTCTGACGCCCAGGACCATGATCACTGGCGAGCCGATGACCACGCCCAGGGCGTAAGCACTGATGGCATGCCCGGCCAGCGGCTGGGTGACCTGAAAGTCACCGGCAATGAACGGCAGCAGGGTCATTGAGGCGAATTCGGTCGTGCCGATGGCGAAGGCGCCCATGGCGAGGGCGAACAGCAGCCAGCCCATGTTGAAATCATGCGGGGTGTGGGAGGTATTCATGGGGGATCGAGAAGGGTTTCCGGGAAGAAGCATGCTGTGATACTTGAAACCGATTTCAGTTCAACCCGGGAATGACTCAACCCTGAAGTGACGCCGGCTGACGCGGGTGGCGCATCAGTCGGCGGTTCAGTTCGATCAGTATTTGGGTTTGGTGTCGGGCAGGGCGGCGCCCTTGGGCCACAGCATCCAGATCTGGCCTTGCTGTTTCATGTTGCCGGCCAGTTCGCCCGCCGCGTCACCGGTACCCCAGAACATGTCGGCGCGGACTTCACCGGCAATGGCGCCGCCGGTGTCCTGCGCCGCCACCGGGCGCACCAGCGGCGTGCCGTCGGGACGGGTCGAGGACAGCCACAACAGGCTGCCGAGGGGGATCACCTTGCGATCGATCGCCACGCTGTAGCCGGCGGTCAGCGGCACATTCAGCGAGCCGCGCGGGCCTTCGGTGCTGTCCGGGCGCAGGGTGAAGAACACGTAGCTCGGGTTGCTGCCCAGCAGTTCATTGACGCGTTCGGGGTGCGCAATCGCCCAGTCGCGGATGCGGCCCATGGACACTTCGTCCTTGGTCAACTGGCCTTGCTCCACCAGCCAGCGGCCGATCGGCTTGTACGGGTAGCCGTTCTGATCGGCGTAGGCGATGCGCAGCTGGCGGCCGCTTTCCAGCTGAACCCGACCCGATCCCTGGATCTGCAGGAACTGCAGGTCGATGGGGTTTTCCAGCCATGCCAGCACGGGGGCACTGGCGCCTTTGGTGCCAATGGTGGCGGCGTCGTCATAGGGACGCAGCACTCGGCCATCCAGGCGCCCGCGCAGGCGCTTGCCCTTGAGCTCGGGATAGATGCTGTCGAGGTTGACGATGATCAGGTCATCGGGCACGCCATACACCGCCACCGGGTGCGCGTCATTGCGCTGCTCGCTGCCTTTATAGATCGGCTCGTAATAGCCGGTGATCAGGCCGTTGGCGCCATGCTCGGAGGAGCGCAGGCTGTAGACCTGCAGCTGATTCTTGAGAAAGTCGCGCACCGCCGCAGGATTCTGCGGCACTTGGGCGGCGAGGGCGCATGTGCCACCCCAGACCGGGTCCTTGGCCAGGCGTTTGCACGCCGAAAACCAACTGTTGTAACCCGCCATCAGGTCGGTGTCGTTCACCGCCGGCAGTTTGTCCCACTCGACGCTGACGTAGGTCGTCGCTTCGGAGGGCTTGGTCTTCGGCGCGCCGCCGTCGCAGGCAGCGAGCAGGGCGATCAGTGGGGCGAGGCAGAATACGAAACGGCGCCAGTGCAGGCTTGTGGTCATCACGCGGGGTGTTTCCTGAAAATCATGCGAAGGCGGCTAGCTTGGTGAAAGCGAAGGGCTGCGTCAAATGGATGAGGGAATCATTTGCATGAAAGCTCACATGGCGGCCCAATCGCCCTGGACGCGCTGCGAATTTGCCGCCGATATTGCACTTTTTCGCCGTGGGCCGTTCTGACCATGGCCAGGACGCGGCGATAGACGCGGCGTCCCGTTCGTTAAAGCTTGGGATTGATGCTCGCCGTGTTTTCTGTTTTATCCGTTTGCCGACGCCTGCGCCCGCTGTTTGCCCTGTGCATGCTTGGGCTCGGCGCTGCCGGGTGTACGCGCCAGGACGGCCAGGATGTCGCCACGCAGTTCAGCGAGACGCGGCCCCAGGAGTTCTTCCAGACCAGCGTAGACCGCATGGCGACGCTGGCGATGGCCGACAACCTCGACAGCCTCTACCTGCTGATGAACAAACTCTACCTGCGCAACCCTGGGGAGTGGCGCAAGTCCGGCTTCGTCGATGCCGCGGCGGCCGAACGCAACGTGCGGCAGGCCATCGAGCAGAAGAAGCCGTTGCCGCAGTTGGGCACGCGACGTGACCTGGCAGCGCTGAGCTACGCCCTGAGCCCTGAATTCCTTGGCGATCGCGTCGGCGCGTTCATTTATGCCATCGGCAGCATGCTGGTCACGGCCCACGGCGGGCGCCTCGAATTCTTCATGACCGACCAGATCAACCCGACGTTCGTCAACAATGCTGCGCGCAATATCGAGAAGGCCACCTGGCTGCTGAGCCAGCGGCAGAACGCCAATGGCGAGTTGCTGCTGTTCTCCAACGAGATTTCGGAGGAGGGCAGCAACCTCAGTTTTGCCACCGAGTTCGGCAAGATCGTGGCGCGCCTGGACCTGCTCACCCAGATGCTCGACGAGCGATATAGACGCATCGGTTTGAATTACGCCCAGAGCCTGCTGTTCCTGAATTTCCTTCCGGTGCAATGACAGCCCCGCTGTGCCGGAAAAAACCTTTGCGCTATCCCTCATCCTTGTCGGCTTGCGGTCGATAGCTCCTCAGGAGTCCGCAAAAAACAACTATAAAATTCATGGCATGGGGTCGACGATGTTCAAAACAGTGCAGGCGCGCTATACGGTCATATTTGTGACCTTGATTGTGGTCATCGCAGTGATCACCGAGCAGGGCATCGTGCATTTCGTCACGCCCAAGGTGCGAGAGACCCAGGAAAAAGTGGTGCTGAGCCAGGTGGACCAGATCGGCACGCGAATTCTGTCGGACCTGGCGCGCGTAGAGGCTCAGTCCCGGGCGATCACCCAGGCGGTTCCGCTGCTGGACAGCGAGGGCATCGACACTGTGCTGCCAGGCCTGGTCGATCAGTACGGCGATCAGAAAGTCTTCGGCGGCGGCGTCTGGCCGATGCCGGACAAGCGCACCCCGGGGCGCAACAAACACAGCTCGTTTTTCCACCGTGACGGCAGTGGCCAGTTGGTGGTGAGCACGTTCTGGAACTCCGACCCTGCGCCCAACTACTGGGAACAGCCATGGCACCGCGCCGGGCAGAACGCACCCAAGGGCAAATGCGCCTGGGCGGCGGCCTATCAGGACGAAGCCAGCCCGCAACCGCGCACCAACTGCGCGATGGGCATCTACAAAGATGGCGCGCTCTACGGCGTTTCGACCATCGACGTCACCCTGGGCTTCTTCAACGGCCTGATCCAGGACAAGGAAAAAGACATTCAGGGTCAGGTGATGATCGTCGAGCGCGACGGCAAGATCCTGACCAACCAGAGCCGCATTCCCGGCGAAATCATCCTCAAGAACGTCGCAGGCTTCAGCGGCCAGTCGATGTTCGCCAAGGCCATTCAGGACGGTCTGGGCAAGGTCTCTGGCGACGCTGTGTATTCACGGGAATACATCGACCCGCAACTGGGTGACCTGACCTTCTTCCTGCGCCCTGTGGTGGGCACGCCGTGGATGATCGCCACCTCGTTGCCAACCGCCATGCTCACCGCCAGCAGCACCGAAGTGCTGAAGACCCTGGGCTGGTTGCAGATTCCCCTGGTCATTCTGTTGCTGGTGGTGCTGGGCTTTGCCTTCCATCGCTTGCTGGCACGGCTGACCGTTCTGCGCACCAACATCGACGCGCTGTCTTCGGGTGAGGCCGACCTGACCCGTCGCATTCCGATCAAGGGCGAGGATGAACTGGACGCTGTCGGCCACTCGGTCAACAAGTTCATCGCCTTCCAGCAAGCGATGATTGTCGAGGTGCGCAGCGGCACCGAGCAGATCTCTGCCGGGCTGGTGCAATTGCAGGATCAGTCGCGCAACATCAACCAGATCCTCAACCGCCACGCCTCGGAAACCGATCAGGCGGTGACCGCGATCAACGAGATGAGCGCCACCGCCGACAGCGTCGCCGAGAACGCTACGCAGACGGCGAGCTTTACTCAATCGGCCAACGATGCCGCGCAGCGCTCCCGGGACGTCGTCGACGAAGCGTCGGTCAGCGTGCGGGCGCTGGTGGCCGAGGTCGAAGAAGCGACGAAGTACGTTCAGGAAATGCAGGTCGATGCCAAACGCATCACCGATGTGCTCGGTGTCATCGGCGGCATCGCCCAGCAAACCAACCTGCTGGCGCTGAACGCGGCCATCGAAGCGGCGCGGGCGGGTGAGCAGGGCCGAGGCTTTGCGGTGGTGGCCGACGAAGTGCGGGCGCTGGCCGGTCGTACCCAGCAGAGCACATCGGAGATCAACGAGATGCTCGCGCGGCTGGAACAGGGCGTGAGCACTGCGGTGGGCGCGATGGAGAAAACCAAGGTCAGTTGCCAGTCGACGGCCGACCGTACGTCCCGCGTCAACGAAGGCCTGGACGGGATGGCCGGTTCGGTGCTGCGCATCCATGACCTGAGCGCGCACATTGCAACGGCGGCAGAGGAGCAGAGCGCGGTCACCGAGGAGATCAACCAGAACATGATCGCCATTCGGCACATGGTCGGTGAACTGGTGGGCTGTGGTCAGCAGACCGACACCAGCGTCGAGGCGCTGATGGCGTCCAACGAGCGGCTGGTGGCGATGATCGATCGCTTCAAGGTTCGCTAACCGGCGATCCATTCACTCGCGTAAAGCAAAGCCGGAGCCCAAAAAGCGCCGGCTTTTTTGTGGGGCGCAGAAGGTGTCTGGGCTCAGTAACTTTCGCCGCGAATGTATTCCTGCATTTTCTCGATCAGCCTGGCCTGTTCGGCAATGGCCGCCTTGACCAGGTCGCCGATGGACAGCAAACCGATCAGTCGGCCTTCGTCCACCACTGGTAAATGGCGCAGCCGGCGGTCGGTCATGATGTTCATGCAGTGCTCGACCGTGTGCTGCGAGCCCACGGTCTGTACGTCGTGGGTCATGATGTCGCTGACCGGGGTTCCGGCCGAAGCACGGCCCTTGAGCTCCATCTTGCGGGCGTAATCCCGCTCGCTGACGATGCCGACCACCTTGCCATCGCGCACCACCGGGACAGCACCGATGTTCTTTTCGGACATCAGCTTGATCGCCTCGAGGACCATCTCCCCGGGCCCGACGGTGTGGACGTCAGCGTGGTGCGGGTCTTTCAACTTCAGTAGTTCGGCTACGGTCGTCATGCTGGCCTCTCCGGCGCGTTTCTTGTGAGCACGGCCCATCCGGCCGTGCATAGAGAATCGTCGAGAGATGGCATTCCGGCAAGTTTGAAAGCGCCATGCCCGGCCCTGAAAGCGTCACCGCCCCGATTTCCCGTGGCCGCGTCGGTGGGCTGGCGCGAGCTTAGCCGATCCGCCGCGACAGGCCGCCCTGTCCCTGCCCATGCATCGGTGCTTTTGCCGGCGATGCCGCGCGCTGCTGCAGCAGACCGGCAACGTCACGGGTCTGCAGCACGAACCCTTGCACCCAGTCCACGAAGGTCATCTCGTCCAGTGCCTTGAGCGGCAGTTGCGTGCACAGGCGAACCGCCTGTTGCTCATCCAGGGCCAGCCAGCAGCCACTCATGGCGCCGCTGTCGAAGTTGAGCCGCATCAGCCGCTCATACAGGCTCGGGTCGGGGCGCAGCGACAGTTTGCAATGCAGAATCGCGACGTCGCCCGCCGTCGGTACCTCGATGATTACCACTTCGCGGCCCTCATCGAACAGCGCGCACACGCCGTTTTCGAGTTGCAAGGCGGTGCCCAGTCGTTTGCCCAGTGCCTGAATGCAGGCGTCTGCGTGTGTCGTTGTGTTCATCATTTGCGGTGTCCTGTCCGGGGTTTCGATTCGATCAATAGAGGAGCGGGCGCGGCGGCCTAGCGCGGCCGGAAAGCGCCATTGCCGGCCTGGCCCAGCTCGTGGGCGGGCTGCGAGTCGCCACGGTCGGCGATGGCGCCGTCGGCGGTGGCCTTTTTCGGGTTCCTCTGGTCAGGGCCGTAGTCGAAGGTGACTTCGCCCATGAGGCGTTCGATGCTCAGCGCGCTGCCGCTCTTGAAGCTGACAAAGGGGAACGGCGTGCCGAACGCGTCTTCTTTCGCGGCGGTCCTGAAGACCGCGATGCTCTTGATGCGCAGATTGTTCTTGTCGCCGAGTATGTCCTTGAGCATCGCGTCGGTCAGCCGTCCACTCAATGCGCCATCCTCGATGCGTTCTTTGACGTCGTCACGGACCTCAAGCTTGATTTCGGCGCGAGTGGTGCCCTTGCTGTCCTTCATCGCATCGAGCAGGCCTTTGAGCTGCGGGTCGGCGCTCATCATTTCGTGAATCCGCTCGGCGTTGCCCGGGTTGCAGTCACGGCCGAGCATCTGTTTGACGCGGTCGATCTGCCGCTTGGAGGAGGCGGCCTGATCCAGCCGGTTGACGTTGTTGTGTTTGACCACCATGTCCATCAGCGACATCAGGCTGGAGCCCTGGCTGGCAGCGGTGTTCTGCCGGTCGAGCTGGCGCAGGCTCTGGCGCGCGGCGTATTGCGCGTCGTTCTCGTCTGACGTGGCCTTCAGGTATTTGTCCTTGAGGTCCTGCAGCACCTTCTCAGGAGCCTTGCCGGCGGGCGACGGATTCTTGCTCATGCCGGGGAAGGCCTTCTCCAGTGTGTCACCCAGGGTTTTGACGTCGGCGGTTAGCAGCGGGAGGGCGTTCTTGAAGCGCACGTCGTAGCTCTTGCCGGTCTTGTTGTCGAACGCCAGTGTCGCGCTGACCCCCAAGGGGGCGCCGCCGGCCACGAACAGGTTGTTGGGGCGCGACGTAAAGACGGTGCTGAACATCCGCGCGTAACCGGTCACCGAGCCTTTTTCGAGGAACCGCGCGCGGTTGCTGCTATAGACGTCGGCGTGCAGGCCGTCGCTGCCGTGGCCCTCGGTGCGTTCCCGTTCGGCGCTGAGCAATGACACGGTTCCCAGCAGGCCGGCGCCGAAGCGCATGAAGCCGGCAACGGGTTCGGCATCGGTGCGGCCCTTGTTGGTCCGGGATTCAAGGTTGACCCCGGCATCCAGGTCGAACGCGTGCTTGCCCGTGGTGCGCACTTCCTTCTCGACGCCGCGATCCATCAACGCCATGGGTTTGAGGCCTCCCTGCGCCGGGCGCTTGCTGCTGGCCAGTTGCGTCTGCATCAGGTCAATCATGAAATCATCGATTTCGTCGTCGCGAATGAAAAAGCTCAGCGCCGTGCTGTTGGCATACTTGTACTTGGCGTCCAGGCTGCCGCCGAACCAGCCGCCGTTGGTCTGGAGGTTGGCGTGGCTGTCGCCGGGCGTGGTTTTGGTGTCACTTTTGCCGCCACCAAAACCGAAGCTTCCTGTGCCGCTGATTGCGCCTTCGCGACTCATCGACACCTTCAGGCCGCGGTCGAATCGGGTGAAGGTCAGGCCGTAGGTCCGCTCTGGATCGATATTGCCGCGAAAACCCAGGAACGCCGGCTCGGCCGGCCCCGCGACGCCACCGGTTACGCCGCCGCCGTAATTGCGGTTCAGCTTGAGGCTTTCTCGAGGCTCCAGATTCTGGAGCGCCTCGGTCAGGGCGAGCATGACAGCGGCGTTATTCGGGCCGGCAGGGGTCTGCAGCCCTTGCAGTACGTTGCGCTTGAGCGGGTGGTTGTCCTTGCGCAAGTGCTTGAGCAGGTTCTTGGTGGCGTCGTAACTGGCTTCGAGAGAGGCATGGTCACGGAAGCCGGCATCGGTGTAGCGCTTCACCGGGCTGCCTTCGTAGGCTTCGTTGTGCAAGGTGGCCAGCGCTGTGGCGATGGTGTCGAAATCCTTCGCCCCCGGTTTCTTCACTTCATTGGCGAACCCGTCGAGGGCGGCGCTGATGTCGTTGAGCACCTTGACGTCCAGCGCCAGGCGAGCGCGCAGCAGGGCCTGGTTATCGCCTTGGGTGCGAGAGCCATCCAGCGGCGATTGGGTGTTGCGCCGCTCCAGCGTGAAATGCGCGGTCTTCAGCTTGGTGAGCAGTTGCCCCAGTTCGTGAGCGTCGTCGATGCCGCTGTCACGAAGGACGCTGGCCACTTGCGGCAGCATGTCATTGTTGCGCGGCTTGCCCTGGAAGGCCGGATTGATCGCGCCATTTTTCAGCAACGCGCCTTCGTCCTGGGCCAGTTCGCGCAGCGTCTTCTGCAGGTCTTCGGTGACGCTGGTCTGGAACCAGTTGAACAGCTCCGCCAGCTCGCTCGATTCAGGTGAAAGGCGAGGCGCCAGCTCATTGATACGCGCAGCCATGGGTCGCGGCGGTGTGCCGGTCGCCGCGCCAGTCGCCGCAGCCGCGCGGGTGCTCAGCTCGCGCAGCAGCGCGGTTTCTTCGGTGTAGATCGGCTTCAGACCTTCGCGGCCTTTCCAGGCGTGCTGGAGGCTGTCGGCAGGCACTTTTACCGCGCCGGTCAGCGAAAGATGGGAGGTAAGGTAATTCTGCCGGAGGGAGGCAGGGGCGTACTGTTTGGCCTTCATGCTCTCGATGTTGTTACTGCCCATCACGTTGACGGTGACCTTGGCCGAGCCTCTGCGCAGGGTTTCCGGCTCGGCCGCCGCCAGCCGATTGAAGGCCGCGTGATCATTGCTCGGGCGCGCCGGTGCGGGTGTGGCGGCTTCCCACCCGGTCGCGGTCTTGACGAATTCTCCGGCGCTGGTGGTGGCCAGCAAACGTCCGTCGTGATTGGGGCGCAGGTCCTGAAGAACGGTCCCCGGTGGGGTGGTCGGGCCCTGAACCGCTTGCCAGGTCCGCTGAGGATTGAGCCTTCGAGCGTTGGCCTCGTCGCCGCTCAGCTGGAACACTGCGCCGCCGCGCAGGGCGAACCAGTGCTTGCCGCCGGTGCTGATCGCCTGGATATCGCCCGTGCCGGGCGGCTGTGGCAGCACCGCGCGTTCACCGTTCTGGTCGTGGAGGCGCAGTTTGCCGCCGCTGAGGGTCATGAAATTCTGATCGTTCTGCACGGCCAGTTTGTCGGCGACCACACCCTCGGCGCCGCGCAGGGCGGTGCCCTTGGCTTCAGTCCCGCGACCTTGCAGGGCCAGGTCGGCGCCGCGCCCCATTTCATGGGCGGCGGCCTGGGGCGCCACTTTCAGCTGTTTGAGCTTGCCATCCTTGTCGATGAGGTAAGCGAAGCCGTCCTGGCCAGCCTGCAGCGCTTTGATGTCCTTTTCGCTGGTCTTCTTCCATTCGTCGGTGCGCGGGTCTTGCACCAACAGCGTCTTTTCGATGGTTTCTTTCAATTCTTCAACGGGCGGGTTGTGCACTAACCGCTTGTCGAGAGGACGGACGTATTCGCCGCGCGGTGCCTGGACCCGCGATGAGCGCTTCTGCTCGTAGAGGGCGATTTTGCCGCGCGGCAGCTGAATCTGCGTGGCGGCGTCAGGGGTCAGGACGGGCAAGCCGTGCTGACGATCCATGACCAGCGGCGCCATGACCCAGCCAGGCACGAAGTCCTGTTTTGCCTGATCCCACGATGCGCTGTGCTCTACGCCTCGCTGGTCCTTGACGGTGGCGTGCAGCACGTTTTTTTCGTCATGAAAAAAGCCGCTGACGGTGTGGTGCCCAAAGGCCGTCTGCAGGGCGGGCGAGGGGCGCACTTTCTGCAGTGTGAGCTCATTCACGAGGAGGTTGTTTTGTTGCGCTTCAGCGGTCGGCAAATGCGCCTCCAGGAGTTCGCCCGAGGCTGTCGTCGCCAGCAGACGATCACCGATGAGCGCCACGGATTTGGCTTTCATGGCCGCGTCGTTATCCGTGCCGGTGGGGGTAATGAGCGGGAACGCATCATGGCGGTCGGCGCCAAGCCCGTTGCGCAGTTGGAGTAACTGGTTGCCTGAGGCGTTTTCGCTGAGCGCCATCAGTGCACCGGCGGTGGAGCGTCCGAGGGCCGTGACCTTTTCTGTGAAATCCAGCGACTTGGTCAGATCACTCAGCTCGTACACCTTGCCTTCGTCGTTGAGCCCCAACAGGTTGCCGCCGCCAATGTTGTGCAAGGTTTTCAGCGTTGCTCCCTGGGTGTTCTCCTGCCATTGGCCCCCATGCAACGCGTACAACTTATTTTCGTGAATACGCCAGGCGGTGTTGTTCGCGTCCTTGTGCACGCCGGTGATCTGCGCGCGATGGGCATCGGTGGGCATCGCCATTTTCTTGCCGTCGCTGGCGGAGGCGACGCGGTTCTCACTGCTCTTGAACAGTGAAATGGCGATATCGCTGGCATGGGCGTGGAGCAGCCGGTTCTGGCTGTCGACCATCAGGTATTCGGCTTTCTGCGCGTCCTGATTGAGCGGCGCAAGGTCCTGATAACGCTGATCGTGTTTGCTCAGAATGCCTTCGAGCAACCGCTCGGTGGGGTTGGGCTGGTCGGTGCCGCCAAAGGTCAGTCGTTGATTGTGCAGCGCCATGCTCAGCCGGGGTGTCAGGGCGTTGGCTGGTGGCTGGGCTGCCGTCGGAGCGCTGGGTGTCGGGCCGGTTGGCGGCACGGGCGCGTTCGCTTGTGGCGTGGCTGATGCAGCTGCCGTTGTTGAAGCCGGCGCCGCATGGGGGGCGAGCCCGGTCTGCGGGGTGTTTGCAGCGGCCGTGCTGCGGGGAATTGACGAGGCATCCCCCGGTCGGGCCTTGAACAGACCGCCTGCGAAGTGGCGGCTTTTCTGCAGCGTTGACCGGCTGGCAGTGGCCATGCGCGCCAGCACGTTTTTGCGCTGCGTGGGGCCGGTTCCGGGTGCTGCAGCTGGGTTCAGGTGGGTGGTGCCGACACTGGTGGTATGACCACGGAACACTGGAGGTAAAGCCATGCTGACGCCGTCCATGCAAGTGAGTGCTTGGCGGGGTGAGTGGCGTCAGGGTGGAGGGTGGTTCCCGATTTTCTGAAAAGATCAGGCGGGCCCGTCAGAAGGCTTGCGCCGTGGGCGGGAGATGACCGATTCGATGTTCTTGCGGCCGATCAGCAACGGGCTCTTGGCTTTGCGCGAGGCCGGCATGTCGGCCAGCCATTTGTACATCACCAGGCAGTCCACCAGCCCGAGTCGGGCATGGCGGTAAGCGCGAGGCAGACGGCCGACGGTCTCAAACCCGAGTTTCTGCCAGAGCGCAACGGCGACTTCATTGGTGGCCACCACGGAGTTGAACTGCATGGCCGAGAAGCCGCTGTCCAGCGCCAGTTGCTGGGAGTGCTCGCACATCAGGCGCGCGACGCCACGACCCCGCGCGGCCGGGGTGACCATGTAGCCGCAGTTGCTGACATGGCTGCCGGGGCCTGCCGCGTTGGCCTTGAGGTAATAGCTGCCGAGCAGCACGCCGTCTTCTTCGGCGATCAGCGTGTGCATCGGGTATTCCAGCCACAGGTGCCGGGCCTGCTCGCAGGTCAGGTCGGGGGCGTAGGCGTAGGTTTCCTGGGCCCGGACCACGGCCTGAAAGGTGGGCCAGAAGACCTCGAAATCATCGGTGGTCATGGGGCGGATGTGGATCATGGGTCGGTTCCGGAATTCGGGGAGGGGCAGGTTTTGCGCGTGATGACTTACCTGTGGGAGGGACCGGGGTGGCGCTCCACCTTGCTCACGAAGAGGCCCGTTCGGCCTGCGCATCTCTGGCCGCAGTGATGCCGCCTTCGCGAGCAAGCTCGCTCCCACAATTGGGCTCCCACAAGGGTGATGCAGTGTCATGCCTGAAGGGTGGCCTCAGGCCAAGCTCCGTTAAGACACAACCCGATAACACGGCACATACGCCGCGCCGCCTGGCAGCTTCATCCGGTGCTGCTCGACGAAGGCCTGCAACAGCTTGTCCAGCGGCTGCATCACCTCGGCGTCACCGTGGATTTCATACGGGCCGTGTTCTTCGATCAGGCGAATGCCCTTGTCCTTGACGTTGCCCGCCACGATCCCGGAGAACGCCCGGCGCAGGTTCGCGGCCAGTTCGTGGGGCGGCAGGTCGCGGCGCAGCTGCAGGCTGGCCATGTTGGCGTGGGTCGGGTCGAATGGACGCTGGAAGCTCTCTTCGATCTTCAGCAGCCAGTTGAAGTGGAACGCGTCGGCACGGTCGCGGCGGAACTGGCGCACGGAAGCCAGGCCAAGGGTCATCTGCCGTGCCACTTCCGACGGGTTGTCGATGATGATCTGGTAATGCTTGTGCGCTTCTTCGCCCAGGGTGGCGCTGACGAACGCGTGCAGCTGCTCCAGGTACGGCGCGGTGCTTTTCGGGCCGGTCAGGATGACCGGGAACGGCAGGTCCTGGTTGTCCGGGTGCATGAGGATGCCGAGCAGGTAGAGGAATTCCTCCGCCGTGCCTGCGCCCCCCGGGAAAATGATGATGCCGTGACCAACCCGCACGAAGGCTTCCAGGCGCTTCTCGATGTCCGGCAGGATCACCAGCTCATTGACGATCGGGTTCGGCGCTTCGGCCGCGATAATGCCCGGTTCGGTCAGGCCCAGGTAACGGCCGCCGGTGATGCGCTGCTTGGCGTGGGCAATGGTCGCGCCTTTCATCGGGCCTTTCATCACGCCAGGGCCGCAACCGGTGCAGATGTCCAGTTTGCGCAGGCCCAGCTCGTGGCCGACTTTCTTGGTGTATTTGTATTCTTCTGTGTTGATCGAGTGGCCGCCCCAGCACACCACCATCTTCGGTTCGACGCCGGGGCGCAGGGTGCGGGCATTGCGCAGCAGGTGGAATACGTAATCGGTGATGCCCTGGGAGCTGCTCAGGTCGATGCGCTGGCTGTCGAGCTCGCTCTCGGTGTAGACGATGTCGCGCAGGGCGCTGAAGAGCATTTCCCGGGTGCTGGCAATCATCTCGCCGTCGACGAAGGCGTCGGCCGGGGCGTTCAGCAGTTCGAGGCGCACGCCACGGTCTTGCTGGTGGATGCGCACTTCGAAGTCCTGGTAAGCCTCCAGGATGGTCTTGGCGTTATCGACATGGGCGCCGGTGTTGAGGATGGCCAGGGCGCACTGGCGGAACAGGGTGTAAATGCTGCCGGAGCCTGCGGCGCTGAGCTGCTGGACTTCACGTTGGGACAGTGTTTCCAGGCTGCCCTTGGGGCTGACCGAAGCGTTGATGACGTGTCTTGGAGCCATTCTTGATTCCTTGAGAGCGGTGCCGGCCGCCGCGAGGGGGCAGGGCACGAATACAGTAAGCGTTCGAGACGCTCACCCATGGGGCCATTTTTTACATCGGTTGGTCAGGAAAGCAAACGTTGTGAGCGCGAATCTGGAAATTTCCCGTGACCCCGGTATGCTGCTCCTCGACGCCCAGACCCATCGGCCCTCCCGACGCTATGATCTTCAACTTCATCATTTTTCTCCTGACCCTTGTCGCCATGGAAGGGGTCGGCTTCCTCGCCCACAAGTACGTGATGCACGGCTGGGGCTGGTTCCTGCACAAGTCCCACCACGAAGAACAGCTCGGCGCGTTCGAAACCAACGACCTCTATCTGCTGGCCCTGGCCCTGGTGGCGATCGCGCTGATCGTTGCCGGCAACAGCGGCCATGACCCGCTGCAATGGGTGGGCGCCGGCGTCGCGGCGTTCGGTCTGCTCTACGTGTTTATTCACGATGGCATGGTCCATCGTCATTGGCCTGCGCGACCACGGCCGCGCAGCCGCTACCTCAAACGCCTCTACCACGCGCATCTCATGCATCACGCGGTGAAAGGCCGACGCAACAGCGTGTCCTTCGGCTTCCTTTATGCGCCCTCGGCGGCGACGCTGAAACACCAGCTGCGCGATCATCGTTCTGCCCCCCGTGACGAGCGTTGTCGAGACAGCGCCGGCGCGGCCATGGGCACGGATCTGCAGAACGGCTGAACGGACTCCACGCCGGACCGGTCATTAGTTTCACGTGCGTCACGCTGTTGCGCGTCGTGTTGCTGTCGTAGCACTGACGGTCAGTCGTCTCACGCTGTTAATCAACGCGAATTCCTTCTCCGGAGAACCCCATGACTCAAGCATCGACACAGGCAACGGGCAAGACCGTCACCTTCAAACGCCCCGACGGCAAAGAGTTGAGTGGCTACCTGGCCAGCCCGGCCAAGACCGACAGCGCACCGGCCGTGGTGGTGATTCAGGAATGGTGGGGCCTGAACGACCAGATCCGTGGCGTGGCCGATCGGCTTGCCGCCTCGGGCTATCTGGCGCTGGTGCCTGATCTGTACCGTGGCGAAATGACGGTCGAGGAAGAAGAAGCCCATCACCTGATGGACAAACTCGACTTCGCCGACGCCGCCACCCAGGACATCCGCGGCGCCGTGCAATACCTCAAGGGCCACAGCCAGAAAGTCGGCGTCACCGGCTTTTGCATGGGCGGCGCGCTGACCCTGTTGGCGCTGAACTTCATCCCCGAACTGTCTGCCGGCGTGGTGTTCTACGGCATGCCGCCGCTGGAATTCCTCGACCCTGCGGCGATCAAGGTGCCGGTACTGGCGCATTGGGGCACCCAGGATGAGTTCTTCCCGGCGGACGGCGTCGATCAGCTCGAAGCCAAACTCAGCGAAGGCGGCGTGGACCTGGAATTCCACCGCTACCTGGCCCACCACGCCTTTGCCAACGAAGAAGCCGTCGGCCCTGGCCGGATTCCGGGCACGCAATACGACCCGGTGTGGGCGCAGCTGGCCATGGACCGCACGCTGACGTTCTTCGGCCGCACGCTGTGGGGTTGAAGAGAGCGGCGCTTGAGTAGCTGCTAGCGTTACTGCACCCCGAACAGCGCCGTCCAGTAAATACCGGCGTCGCTTTTCGGGTCGGTGGCGTAGGCAGCGCCCAGGTCATGAAACTGCGGGTTCATGAGGTTGGCGCAATGGCCGGGGCTGGCAAGCCAGCCTTCGACCACCTTGCGCGCGTTGTCCTGGCCGGCGGCAATGTTCTCGCCGATCTGCTGGCCGATGTACCCGGCCAGCTCAGCACGGTCCCCCGGCGTCCCGCCATTGCGACCCTTGTGATCAAAATAATTGTTGTTGGCCATGGAACGCGAGTGGCTCTCGGCTGCGCTCATCAGAGTGTCGTTCCACACCAGCGGCGCGGCCGCAGGAAACGACTGGGCGCCACATTGCTGCGGCTGCTTGCGCGCTTCATTGATCAGCCCCAGCAGTTTCTGGCCCTCGGCCTGCGCATTTCCCAACCCGCCCGCCAGCAGCGGACGTGCCAGCACGATGCGCCAGTCGCGGTCGTTGCGGCTGACGCCGATGTCGACGAACTGCGGATTGAGCACCACCTGACAAAAACTTTCCTGAATGGCGGCCATCGCCGCTTGCGCGTCGCGCGGGCCCGAAAGCGTGATCGCCTGGACGCTGACCATCGGATACGACGCCCGGGCCAGCATCGGCTGCAGGTCCACCGTGCCACTGGCCGGCAGGTTCAGGCGCGGGTCGCTGTTGAGTGGCGGCAGCTCGGTCGACGCCACATTGGCGCAAGGCTGGGCCTGGCTGCGGTAGGTATTGATTGACTGGATCAGCTGCGTTTCTTCGCCGGCCACGGCCGTCCCTGCCATCAGCAGCGCCAGGGGCACAACAGCGAGACACTGGATGAATGATCTGAAACGCATGGAAATCTCCCTCGAACTGACGCGCCCACGGTGCGCGATTTTACCTGTCGCGATTAGTCTGAGCTGCACAAACCGTGGAGGTTGCAGCGATGAGCAGGGTTTTTGCAATAGCCGGCGTGAAAACCCGGTGTTTCGCCGCATGCTGCACGCCGATGCGTGACTGAACGGGCGCGAAGGAAGAGGGCGTTTGTTTATTCCGGGCCCGGGCGGTAGTCGTCACACCGGCTGAGCCACATAATCAGCGCTCGACCCTGCGGTGCGACCTCGATGACCACGACCATTCAGCGACTGACCCCGGAATATGCCTCGGCGTATCGAGCAATGATGCTTGAAGCGTACGCCCTCCATCCTGATGCGTTTACCTCCGACGTCGCCGAGCGCGAAGCCTTGCCGATCAGTTGGTGGGAAAAGCGGCTTGTGGTCGGGCCTGACGCGAAAGAGGTGGTGTTTGGCGCCGTTGAATCAGGCAGTTTGCTGGGGGTTGCCGGCCTGTCCCTGGAAACCAGAAGGAAAGCCCGCCACAAATCCACGCTGTTCGGGATGTACGTTCCCCACGCCCATCGCGGCAAAGGCATTGGCCACGACCTGATCAGCAGCGTGTTGGCCTACGCCCGTAGCCAGCCACCGCTGTTGCTGGTCCAGTTGACCGTCACCGACGGCAACCGCGGCGCGCAGGGCCTATACGAACGGATGGGCTTTGTCCCGTTTGGGGTGGAGCCGTATGCGGTGGCGGTGGGAGAGCAGTATGTGTCGAAGGTGCACATGTGGTGCGACTTGCGGCGTTCCGGGTCTGAGATCGGCTGAAGCCGGTCCTACTGTTGGATCGCGGTCGGTTAGTGGGACTGGCTTTAGCCGGGAAGAGGCCAGTGTGCATACCCACAATTTTGCAGTGCGCCTACCGACGCTTTCCCGGCTGAAGCTGGTCCCACTATTGGATCGCGGTCGGTTAGTGGGACTGGCTTTAGCCGGGAAGAGGCCAGTGTGTGCGCCACCATATTCGCGGTATGGCCTACCGACGCTTTCCCGGCTGAAGCCGGTCCCACTGTTGGATCGCGGTCGGTTAGTGGGACTGGCTTTAGCCGGGAATGGGCCAGTGCGTGCGACATCCAATTTGCGGTATGGCCTCCGACGTCTTCCCGGCTGAAGCCGGTCCCACTGTTGGATCGCGGTCGGTTAGTGGGACCGGCTACAGCCGGGAAGAGGCCGGTGTGCATACCCACAATTTTGCAGTGCGCCTACCGACGTCTTCCCGGCTGAAGCCGGTCCCTTTGTTGGATCGCGGTCGGTTAGTGGGACTTGCTTTAGCCGGGAAGAGGCCAGTGTGTGCGCCATCCAATTTGTGGCGTGGCCTCCGACGTCTTCCCGGCTGAAGCCGGTCCCACTGTTGGATCGCGGTCTGTCAGTAGGACTGGCTTTAGCCGGGAAGAGGCCAGTGCGTACGCCATCCAATTTGCGGCGCGGCCTCCGACGCCGTCCCGGCTGAAGCCGGTCCCACTGTTGGATCGCGGTTGATTAGTGGGACCGGCTTTAGCCGGGAATGGGCCAGTGTGTGCGCCATCCAGTTTGCGGTATGGCCTCCGACGCCTTCCCGGCTGAAGCCGGTCCCACTGTTGGATCGCGGTCTGTCAGTGGGACTGGCTTTAGCCGGGAAAAGGCCGGTGTGCATACCCACAAATTTTGCAGTGTGCCTACCGACGCTTTCCCGGCTGAAGCCGGTCCCACTGTTGGATCGCGGTCGGTGAGGGACTGGCTTTAGCCGGGAAGAGGCCAGTGCGTACGCCATCCAATTTGCGGTGTGGCCTCCGACGCTTTCCCGGCTGAAGCCGGTCCTACTGTTGGATCGCGGTCGGTTAGTGGGACTGGCTTTAGCCGGGAAGAGGCCAGTGTGTGCGCCACCCAATATGCGATATAGCCTCCAACGCTTTCACGGCTGAAACCGGTCCCACTGTTGGATCGCGGTCGATTAGCGGGACCGGCTTTAGCCGGGAAGAGGCCAGTGTGTGCGCCATCCATTTTGCGGTATGGCCTACCGACGCTTTCCCGGCTAAAGCCGGTCCTACATATGCATCGCGGTCCTGCTTTAACCACCTAGCGCTCGATCGTGCGGCTCCAGCGGGCGTTCCATTCCGGGCGGACCTGGTTGACCTGATCCCAGTCGATGGTCACGGCGGTTTCCAGGTATTTGTTCATGGCTTCGACCTGGCCACGGGTCTTGTCGGTGGTCGGGGTTTTCGGGTTGGACGGGATCTGGTCGCCCATTTCCAGGGCCGGCGCCTGGGCTTCCGGGGTCAGCAGGAAAGCCGCGAGTTTCTGCGCCAGTTCCGGCTGGTCGTTGTTGGCGATGGTGCATTCGGCCACGTTCAACACCACACCGCCTTCCTTCGGCGGCGCGTAATCCACCGGCACGCCCTTGAGCTTGAGCGCGGTGACCTGGGTCGGCGTCAGCGGGAACAGCGCCGCTTCCCCGGTCTGCACCATCTCCGAAATCTTCGCGGAACTGGCGATGTACTCCAGCACGTTCGGCCCCACCGTCTTCGGCCACGCCTTGAAACCCGGCTCGACGTTGGTTTCGTTGCCGCCCTGCAACCGGTTGAACATCAGAAACCCGTGCAGCCCAAAGGTGGAGGAGGCCAGCGACTGGAACACCAGCTTCTCTTTATATTTAGGGTCCGCCATGTCGGCCCAGGACGTCGGCGCGCTCCAGCCATTGTCCTTGAACATCTTGGTGTTGTACGCCAGCCCCGTGACACCGAGGCTGACGGCCACCGCTTCTTCCTTGATCTTGCCCTTGGCCGGGATGTCCGCCAGGCTCGCGCTCGGATTCAGCTTGCCGCACAGACCCATGGAGATGGCGCGGTACATGATCCCGTCGTCGAGGAACATCACGTGCATCTGCGGATTGTCCTTGCTGGCCTGAACCTTGGCGAGGATGTCCGAGGACGTGCCCGGCACGATCACCACCTTGACGTTGTTGGCCTTCTCGAACGCCGGCAGCACATGGTCGGCGTACAAGCGCTCCATGGTGCCGCCGTTCATGCCCAGGTACAGCGTCGGTTCGGCCTGTACGGGCATCGAAGCAACAAACACGGCAAACGGCAGGCAAGACAAGCCAGTCAGGGCAACACGTTTCATATGAGTCATGGGTTCGACCTTCCTCTGAGCAATGGAATGACGTGATCGGTGCCGGACGGCACGACGATGGCAGGCGATGAAATGTGCGGTTGCGATTGAAAGCGTGTGATCGAGAACGGCGTCAGGTCGATGTTCGACGCCCCGGCACAGACCATTTGCGCCAGCGCCTCGCCCGCCGCCGGACCGATCTGAAAGCCCGATCCCGCAAAGCCGAAGCCGTGCAGTAAACCGGGTTGCGTGGAACTGGCACCCAGGACCGGTTCGCGGTCGGGCAGATAACCTTCGGTGCCGCTCCAGGTGCGAATGGCCTGGGCACCGGCCAGCGGCGGGTACAGTTCAACGGCGTTGCGCAGGATCTCCAGAATCGCTGCCTGACCGGGGCGCGCGGTGGCCGGGTCCAGCGGGAAACCCTGACCGCCGCCCAGCACGCAATTGCCCCGCGCCACCTGACGGGCATAAATCCCGCCGCCCTCGACGCCGGTGCTGACGTCCATGAACATCGGCAGCGGTTCGGTCACCAGCATCGCCGGGTGGCCTGCACGCATCGGCACCGGTTCGCCGAACTGCTGGGCCAGTTGAGCCGCCCATGCGCCGGCGCAATTGAGCAGCCAAGGTCCACGAAAGCACTGATCATCGGCGGTCCGCACGACAAACGCCTGACCGTCATGGCTGACCTCGCTGACGTGGGCCTGCTCCAACGTCTGCGCACCGGCGCGGCGCGCAGCGAAGGCAAACGCCGGAGAAACGAGGCGCGGATTGGCATGGCCGTCCTCGGCACACAGCGAGGCGCCCACCGCCACGTCCCCGGCCCAGGGAAAGCGGGCGCGCAACTGGGCGTGATCGAGCAACTGCAGCTGCATCCCGAATCCCCGGGACGCCTCTTCATAGGCGACCAGCGCGGCCATGTCCTTGTCACTGCGGGCCAGCTTGAGATGGCCCGAGCGTACGTATTCGCCGTCGGTGCCGATGAACGCGCGCAGGTCACCCCAGATTTCATGGGCGCGCCGGGACAGCGGCAGTTGCGACAGCGGACGGCCCTGACGGCGCACGCCGCCGTAGTTCACACCGCTTGAGTGAGAGCCGAAAAAGTCCCTTTCCAGCAGCGCCACGCGTTTGCCGCTCAGCGCGAGAAACAGCGCCGCCGACGCCCCGACAATCCCTCCTCCAATCACCACCGCATCCACCTCGACGGGCTGGGTCATTGTTCTGCCTCCACGCCAAACGGCAGCGGTTTGATCGGTGCCTGCCCACGCAATCGACCAACGCAGGCAACCTCGCGGCCCGACGCATGAGCGACGATTTCCGCCGCGGCCAGTCCACACATGCGCCCCTGACAGCGGCCCATGCCGACCCGGCACATGGCCTTGACCCGGTTGATTTCCCAGTGACCCTCGGCCACGGTCTGGCGGATCTCGCCGGCGCTGACTTCCTCGCAACGGCAAACGATCAGGCTGTCCGGCGCCTTGGCCGCCCAGTCTTCGGGGAACGGGAACGCGGTTTCCAGCCCCTGGCGAAACCGCTGGATGGCTGCCAGTTGGCGCTGTAATTCGATGCTGCGGGCGCGGTCGATGCGGTAGCCGAGGTCGCCGAGCAAGGTCAGGGCCGCCAGTTCGCCGGCCATTTCTGCGGCGTCGGCACCCATGATGCCCGCGCCATCACCGGCCAGATAAACCCCCTCGACGCTGCTGCGTCCGGCGGCGTCGCGGGTCGGCAGCCAGGCACGGTTCAACGCGCTCCAGGCGAATTCGCAGCCGAGCAGATCGGCCAGCTGGGTTTCGCTGCGCAGGGCATGGGCGAACGCGACCGCATCACAGGCCAGGTCCTTGAGCTGCTTGCCCTGCTGCCAGCTGACCCCGCTGACCCGTCGCTCGCCCTGAATGTCATGCAGATGAACGCCTTGGTGCACCGGGACACCGTGGGCCGTCAGCCAGGCGCGGTAATAAAGCCCTTTGGCCAGCGTCGACGGTTGCCCGAGCAGCGCGGGCAGGGCGCGGGTCTGGGCGGAGAAGGGCGAGCTGTCGAGCACCGCCGCCACCGTCGCACCGGCCTTGGCGTATTGATACGCCACCAGATACAACAGCGGCCCGCTGCCGGCAAAGACCACGCGCTGACCGATGGCGCAGCCCTGAAACTTCAGCGCGATCTGCGCCGCCCCGAGGCTGTAGACGCCGGGCAATGTCCAGCCCGGTACCGGCAGGATGCGGTCAGTGGCCCCGGTGGCCACGATCAGATGCTTGAACGGCACCTGCGCCGCGCGGCCATTGTGCAGGGTATCGAGGGTGCGCGATTCGGCGTTCCACACCAACGTCTCGGGACGGTAGTCGATCTCAGCCTGCAACTGATCGATGGTGGTGTGAACCGACTCGGCCTTGCCCGCTTCGAAACCGTACAGCGCCTTCGCCGACCTTTTGAAATGCTCCGGCTGGCGTCGATAGACCTGACCGCCGCCGCGCAGACTTTCATCCAGCAGGCAAGGGCGCAGACCGTGGGCAAGCAGCGTCTGCGCCGCGCGAATTCCCGCCGGGCCGGCGCCGACGATGACCGTGCTCGCACCCGAGGTCGCTGGCGCGTTGACGGCTCCATTTTTCGCCTCGTTCATAGGCTGCGCCCCGGCTCGCGGGTCACGCCGACATTGGCTTCGAGCAGCGTTGAGCAGGCCCGCACCCGGCGGCCGTCGCCCAGTTTCACCCAGCAGTCCTGGCACGCGCCCATCAGGCAGAAACCGGCCCGGGGTTCGCCGCTGAAGTCGCTGCCGCGCAATGAGTCTTCTGCCGTCAGCACCGCCGTGAGCAAGGTATCGCCCTGCAAGCCGCTGGCCGGCTGACCGTCGAGGGTGAAGGGCAGCACGGCGCGGTCGCGTTCGGCCAGTCGTTTCAGCAAGGCCATGGCGTGCGCTCCATCGGGCAAAGGTGGGTAAACCGAACAGTCATCAATGCCTCCCTACCAGCACACGGTCCAGCCCATACACCCGGTCGAGAATGATCATGGTCGCCGCCGTCAGGGCGATCACCAGCGCAGACACCGCCGCCATCATCGGATCGATGGATTCGGTGGCGTACACGTACATGCGCACCGGCAGGGTCTGGGTCGAGGGCGAGGTGACGAAGATCGACAGCGTCACTTCGTCGAAGCTGTTGATGAACGCCAGCAGCCAGCCACCGGCCACGCCGGGCAGGATCATCGGCAGGGTGATCAGGCGGAACAGCGTGAAGCGGCTGGCACCCAGGGATTCAGCCGCCTGCTCAGCGCTGCGGTCCATGCCGATGGAGGCGGCAATCACCAGGCGCAGCACGTACGGCGTGATCACCACCACGTGGGCGAACATCAGCCAGACGAAACTGCCGTTCACGCCCATCAGCGCGAACAGGCGCAGCATCGCCACCCCCAGCACCAGATGGGGAATGATGATCGGCGACAGGAACAGGCCGTTGAGAAAACCCCGGCCAGGAAAGCGGTAGCGGGTGATCGCCAGTGCCGCCGGCACGGCGATAAACGTCGCCAGGGTGGCCGCGACCACCGCCAGGATCAGGCTGTTGTAGAAGGACTGAATGAAGTCGGCGCGCTCGAACACCGCCCTGAACCAGCGCAGGGAAAACCCGTGCCACGGCAGGCTCAATGTGTTTTCCGGGGTGAAGGCCACCAGGCACACCACCACCAGCGGCGCCAGCATGAACACCACCACCAGGGCATGAAACGACAGGGCCAGAGGACCGTTCTTGGACATCGCTCATTCCCCCAGGGATTTTTTATAGCGGCCTTCGACCAGCCGGTTCCACGACAGCATGACCAACAGGTTGATCAGCAGCAGTGCCACGGCGATCGCTGCACCCATCGGCCAGTTGAGTTCCGAGAGGTATTGGTCGTAGACGACAGTGGCGACCATCTTCAGCCGGCGGCCGCCGAGCAATCCGGGGATCGCGAAAGAACTGGCGGACAGGCCGAAGACGATCAACGTGCCTGACAGCACGCCCGGCATCACCTGGGGCAACACCACCATCCGCATGACGTGTGTCTGGGTGGCACCGAGGGACAGCGCGGCCTGTTCGGCGGAGGCGTCGAGTTTCTGCAGCGAGGTCCACACCGGGATGATCATGAACGGCAGCATCACGTGGACCAGCGCCAGAATCACCGCGAACGGCGTGTACAGTATTTTGATCGGACGCCCGCCGAGGGCCTGGATCGCCTGATTGATCAGACCGTCGGCGCCCAGCAGCAGGCTCCAGCCAAACGCCCGCACCACCACCGAAATCAGCAGCGGCGTGAGGATCAGGATCAGGAAAATCGACCGCCACGGGGTGCCCATGCGGCTGAGGATGTAGGCCTCGGGCACGCCGATCACCACGCACAGCAGGGTCACCAGCGCGCTGATCCAGAAGGTGCGCAGGAAGATCTCGTAGAAGTACGAATCGGTGAGCAGATTGGTGTACTGGGCCAGCGTCCACTCACCGCCCTTGACCCCGACTTCGTAGTCGAACACGTTGAACGACAGCACCAGCGTCAGCAGCAACGGCAGCACCAGCAGGCCGAAGAACAGCGCCAGTGCCGGCGCCGACAGCAGGTACCCGCGTCCGGTGTCGCGCAGCACACTCATGCCGGCACCTCGTCGACGCTCAACACCCGCAGCAGGTCCGACGGCCAGTCCAGGCCCACCGCGAAGCCTTCGTTCATCGGCGCGTCGCCATCGTTGCGGCGCACCACAGTGATTTCGCCGATGGGCGTTTCGATGCGGTACAGCCACTGGCTGCCGAGGAAGTAGCGCATGACCACACGGCCTTGCAGGCGACCGCTCCCCGCAGGCACCGGGTCGATCTTCTCCGGGCGCAGGCTCAGCACCAGCTCGCCGTCGCCAGGCTCATGGCGCACCTGGGCCGCGCCGCTGGCATCGCGATCGCCGCGCAGCAGATTGGCCTTGCCGACGAAGCCGGAGATGAAACGCGTACGGGGGTGTTCGTAGAGGTGGTAGGGCTCGTCGATCTGGGTGATGCGCCCGGCCTGCATCACCACGACGCGATCGCTGATGGACAGCGCTTCGGCCTGGTCGTGGGTGACCATCAGGGTGGTGATGCCGACTTCGCGCTGGATGCGGCGGATCTCGAACTGCATCTCTTCGCGCAGGTTGGCGTCGAGGTTGGACAGCGGTTCGTCCAGCAGCAACACCGGCGGCTCGATCACCAGCGCCCGGGCCAAAGCCACCCGCTGACGCTGGCCGCCGGACAGCTCGCGAGGGTAACGCTCGGCATGGGGCGTGAGGCGCACCAGTTCCAGCACCCGGGAGACGCGGCGCTCGATGTCGGCGGCGGAGACTTTGCGCATTTTCAGGCCGAAGGCGACGTTGTCGCGCACGGTCATGTGCGGGAACAGCGCATAGGACTGAAACACCACGCCCAGCCCGCGACTGGCCGGCTTGGCGTGGGTGATGTCGCGGCCGTCCAGCAGGATGCGGCCGGCGCTCACATCAACGAAGCCGGCGATCATTTGCAGGGTGGTGGTTTTGCCGCAGCCGGAGGGGCCGAGCAGGGAGACGAATTCGCCTTGCTCCACGGAAAGGTCAGTGGCCACGACGGCATCGATGGGGCCGTAGCGCTTGCACAGTGCCTGGAGTTGAAGAAAAGCCATGGCTGCGTTCCACCTTTTTTCGTGCACACCGAAGGCGTGCGTTTTTTATGGGCAGATGCGAAGAGAAGTGCTGCGTGTGGCCGTGGACGCTGGCGCTCGATCGGTGTCGGCTGCCGCTGTTATTCAAATCGCCCTGTGGACCGATCCTAGGCCCAAGACTAGGATGCGCTCAACGAGCAATTTCATTGAGTGAGTAGTTTTTGCGGATTCATTCATTCAGCGAGTAGAAATGAGGATCGTGGCGTAATGGATTCCACTGAGCGGAAGAGCGCTGAGAAAGAAAAAGGGGTTGGAGCGGTCTCTCGCCTGTTTGCCGTGCTGCGGGCGCTGGGCAATTGTCCCGATGGCAGTGAACGGGTCACACAACTGGCGCAGCAGGTGGGTCTGTCTCAACCGACCACCCACCGTTTGCTGCGCAGCCTGATGGACGAGGGCATGGTCGAGCAGGACCTGCGCAGCAAGCGTTACCGCCTGAGCCTGGAATTTTTCGCCCTTGCCGCGCGCGCCGGGCAGTCCGGCAACCTGCGCGACGTGGTGCGGCCGAGTTTGCTGCGCCTGTCGGCCTCGTTGGGGGACTCGTTGTTTCTGCTGGCCCGCAGTGGTTTCGATGCGGTGTGTCTGGACCGCAGCGAAGGGCCGTACCCGATCCGCACCTTCACCGGCGACATCGGCGGTCGGGTGGCACTGGGCGTGGGGCAGGGCAGTCTGGCGAGCTGGCGTTTCTGCCGGAAGAAGAACGCGAGACCGTCATCCGCTACAACTTGCCGCGCCTGCGGGATTTCCACCTCTACGACGAAGTGATGCTGCGCTCGGAAATCGACACAGTGCGGCGGACCGGCTACGCCGCGCGCAACACCGGCGTGCTGGAAGGCATGGCGGGTCTGGCGGTGCCGATTCTCGATCGTGATGGCCGGGCCGTTGCCGCTTTGAGCGTTGCGACCCTCAGCGACCGCCTCAGTGCAGACCGCATGCCCACGGTGGTGGACATGCTCAAGCGCGAGGCAACGGCGATCAGCCAGAAGATCAATCCCTTCGATCCGGTGCTGCGCCGCCCCTCTCAGGTGTTCGGTCAGCGAGAATGACTGCCGCTGCCGACACACTCATCTGAATGCCTTTCAGTACATTTAGATAACCGTTTGATTGGGCTGCAGGCCTTGCTCTTGGGGCTTCTCAGCCGTTCGTCGGATCTGCCGGGCCGGCCTTCAAGAAGCCCTGCGCAGGGTCGAAGCACTCTGTGCAGGCGCCTCGTTTTCGGACCGCTCCGACGCGATGGCACAGGGATGTGGCAAGCCGCAAAAACTCCGGGTGATCCTCGGAGCAGGTTGTCCTCCCTTTTGAGATCCTCCTATGTCGAAATCCCTGAGATTGCAGATCCTCGCGCTGCTCAGCGGCAGCCTCGTGCTGGTCGTGCTGATTGCCCTGGCGTGTTTCCAGTTCCTGTCCAGCAACGTCCACGCCTATCGCGGTCTGCTTGAGGGGCCGTTGCACGCCTCGCAACTGGTCGATCAGGCCAACCTGCAGTTCAAGGTTCAGGTGCAGGAATGGAAGAACGTGCTGCTGCGCGGCAAACAGCCGGCCGACCGCGACAAGTTCTGGGCGCAGTTCGAAGACCAGGAACGCCAGGTGCAGGACACCCTCGGCAGCCTGAGTGCAATGGACGGGCTGGACCCCGCGACCAAAACCCAGGTCGACGCGCTGCGCAACGAGCACCGCAACCTCGGCGTGGCCTACCGCAAAGGCCGTGACGCTTACATTGCCTCCGGTGGCGATCCGGTTGCCGGTGACATGGCCGTCAAAGGCGTTGACCGTGCCGCCAGTGAGCAGATGACCGGCCTGGTGGTTGGCCTGCGCAAGCAAAGTGACCAGCAGTCGACGATCCTCAGCAGCACCGCCGACCGCACCATCCTTATCGGCACGCTGGTCATGCTCGCCTCGGCGTTGCTGGTCGGCGTGCTCACCCTGTGGATGGTCAACCGCAACATCGTCGGCCCGATCCGCATGTTGATCGAATACGTCGCGCAACTGAGTCAGGGCAAGTTCAGCGACCGCGTCAGCATCACCCGTCAGGATGAGCTGGGACGTCTGGCCGTTGCGGCGAACACGCTGCGGGATTTCCTTGCCGACACATTTACCCGCCTCAAGCGCAGCACCACCGACCTGGACAGTGCCGGCGGCGAGCTGAAAGCCATTGCCGCGCTGATGGCCCAGGGCACCCACGAGCAGTTCGAGCGCACCGATCAGGTCGCGACGGCGATGACCGAAATGTCCGCCACCGCCCAGGAAGTCGCCCGCCACGCGGCTCAAGCCGCCCAGGCCGCTGACGAAGCGGATCGCAGTTCCCAGGAAGGCAGCAAGGTGATGGGCGCGACCATCACAGCGATCACCCAGATGCGCACCGAGATCAGCAACACCGCCAACGTCATTCGCCGTCTGGAAACCGACAGCGGGCGCATCGGCAAGGTGCTGGAAGTGATTCGCGGCATCGCCGAGCAGACCAACCTGCTGGCGCTCAACGCGGCCATCGAAGCGGCCCGTGCCGGCGATGCCGGGCGTGGTTTTGCGGTGGTTGCCGACGAAGTGCGCACGCTGGCCCAGCGCACCGCGGCCTCGACGGCGGAAATCAACCAGATCATCAGCTCGGTGCAGACCGGCGCCGTCGATGCTGCCCAGGCCATTGAAAGCGGGCAGGCCCGCAGCCAGGAAAGCGTCGATCAGGTAGCGCTGGCAGGCTCCTCGCTGGAACGCATTACCAGTGCCGTGGAAGCCATCCGTGACATGAACCGCCAGATTGCGACGGCTGCGGAAGAGCAGACGTCCGTGGCCGAAGACATCTCCCGCAACCTGACGGAAATCACCGCGATTGCCACCACCAACCAGGACAACGTCCAGCGCACGCAAACCGCGAGTCAGGATCTGCATGTGTTGTCGGTGGGGTTGAATGACGTGATCTCGCGGTTGAGTGCCTAGAACTCGGATGTTCATAAGCCGGTCCCACTGACGCACTGCGATCACTCAGTGATGATCGTTCCCACGCTCCGCGTGGGCATGCAGACCTAGACGCTCCGCGTCCTTGTCGGACCGGCTTTAGCCGGGAAGGCGTCGGGCGTCACATCGCAGAATTGGTGGTGTACAAACGGGCCTCTTCCCGGCTGAAGCCGGTCCCACTGACACAGCGCGGTCACTTGGTAGGACCGGCTTAAGCCGGGAAGACGTCTGAAGCCACACCGCAGATTGATGACGTACTCAAGGGCCCATTCCCGGCTAAAGCCGGTCCTACTGACGCACTGCGATCACTTAGTGGGACCGGCTTTAGCCGGGAAGGCGCCGGAAGCCACACCGCAGAATTGATGGTGTACTTAAGGGCCTCTTCCTGGCTGAAGCCAGCCCTACTGACGCACTGCAACCACTTAGTGGGACCGGCTTCAGCCGGGAATGCGTCGGGCGTCACATCGCAGAATTGATGGCGTACAAACGGGCCTCTTCCCGGCTGAAGCCAGTCCCACTAACACAGCGCGGTCACCCGGTAGGACCGGCTTTAGCCGGGAATGCGTCGGGCGTCACACCGCAGAATTGATGTCGCACTCAAGGGCCCATTTCCGGCTAAAGCCTGTCCTACCAAGCCGCGCGCGTTGCGGTTAGCCTTGGCGAAACACCAACGCTTTCAACCCACCCCCTTCCTCGGCATCGGCGAATTCAGGCGGGTTTTCCAACCGCTCGACAAACCGCAACCCCGGCGCTTCCCGGGTCACGCCTTCGATGAGAAAGTCCGCGCCCAGCAGCGGGTCGTTCATGCACGCCAGCACCGTGCCGTCCGGGGTCAACAGTTCCGGCAGTTTGCGCAGCACCCGCTGATAATCCTTGGTCAGCAAAAAGCTGCCTTTCTGAAACGACGGCGGGTCGATGATCACCAGATCATAGGGCCCCGTGCTTTTTACCTTGCCCCAGGACTTGAACAGCTCGTGGCCGAGAAAAGTGACCTTGCTCAGGTCATGGCCATTCAAGCGATGGTTGTCGCGGCCGCGACTCAGCGCAGCCCGGGACATGTCCAGATTGACCACACACTCCGCGCCACCCTCGATCGCTGCCACCGAAAACCCGCAGGTGTAGGCAAACAGATTCAGCACCCGCTTGCCCGCTGCATTGGCCCGCACCCAGTCGCGGCCGTAGCGCATGTCGAGGAACAGCCCGGTGTTCTGTTTTTTGCCGAAATCCACGAGATAACGCAGGCCGCCCTCGGTCAGCGTCCATTCCTCCAGCACCTCGCCCAACAGCGCCTCGGTGTGGCTGTCCGGCAGATAGCGGTGCTGCAACAACAGCGTATGGGCGCTGGATTGCTGCCACGTCGGTGACTCGATCAGCCTGGACAGCCGCTGCTTCAGGGCTTCCAGCTCATCGGCGCCTGGCGCCTTGAACAGCGACACCAGCACCACGCCCTGCATACAGTCGACGGTCAGTTGCTCGAGCCCCGGCCAGCGTCGGCCACGGCCGTGAAACAGGCGGCGAGTCTCGGCGGGCGGGGCGGCGAGGGCGGTCTGGAGGTGGGAGTCGAGCAGGTCGAGGGCGTCGGCATTCATCGGTGGGCGGCAGGTCGGAAGTGGGAAAGGGGCGGCATTCTAAACCCATTTCCCGGCGAACGACGGCGCCATGCCGTCGAACGTCGTTCCCCCGACCTTCAACTCCGTGGATCAGGTAGCCGGCGCGCCCTCCGGTTGATCATGAACCACGGCTTCGCCGGTTTCCGGCACCGCCAGCCACAGCAGCACGAACGCCACGGCCGCAATCGCCGCCAATGTCAGAAACGCCGCGCTGTAGCCCGCCTCGCGGACGACCAGCCCGGCCAGGCCGTTGCTCAGCGCCGCGCCCAGGCCAAACACTGTCGAGATCGCCCCCAGGCTGACGTTGAAGCGCCCGGTGCCGCGTGTCAGGTCCTTGACCACCAGCGGCAGCAGCGCGCCAAACGCCCCGGCGCCGATGCCGTCGAGCAACTGCACACCCACCAGCCAGTACGGGTTGTCCGACATCACATACAACACGCCCCGCAGCGGCAGAAAAATGAAGCCGGCAAGCAACAAGGGTTTGCGCCCCCAGACGTCGGCTTTCGCCCCCACCAGCCAGGCCACTGGCACCATCACCAACTGCGCGGCGACGATGCAGGCGGAGGTCAGCGGCGTGGCGAGGTTGACGTCGATCTGCGAAAGCTTCTGACTCACCAGCGGCAGCATCGCCGCATTGGCCAGGTGAAACAGCCCGCAGCAGATGGCGAACACCAGCAACGGTCGGTTGTGCAGCAATACCGCCCAGCCGCTGGGCTGGTCCTTACCCTGATCATGGTTGGGGTCAAAGCCGCGGGCGACGTCGTGGTCAATCGCCGAGGCATCGACAAATGAGACGGCGACGATGCTCGCCAGCGCCATGAACGCCATCAGGTAAAACACCGCAATCGGCCCGAACATCCATGAAAAAATGCCGGCCAGCAGGGCGGCGCAGGCGTTGCCGGCATGGTTCCAGGTTTCGTTGCGTCCGGTCCGGCGGGTGAAGGCTTTCGGCCCGGTGATGCCCAGGGAGATGGCGGCGATGGCGGGGGCGAACACCGAGCCTGCGATGGCGCTGATGCTCTGGGTGATCGCCACCCAAGTGAAGGAGTGAATGAACGGCAGCACCAGACACCCGGCGGTCACCAGCAAGGCCGCCACGATCACCACCATCCGCTTGCTGCGGGTGCGGTCAATCAGCGCACCCGCCGGGGTTTGTGTGACCAGCGCGGCGATGCCGGCGAGGGTCATGACCAGTCCGATACTTGCCGGATCCCACTTGTGCACGGCCAGCAGGTAGATCGCGAGGTAGGGCCCGAGCCCGTCGCGCACATCCGCCAGAAAGAAGTTAATACCGTCCAGAGAACGGTTGTTGCGCTGATCGGAAGGGTTGCTCAAGGTCGGCCTCATTCTGGCGATGCGCAGGCGGAACGGCTGCGGCATTGCTAAATGACCTGCCGCCGTTGCGTTGGTTCTCCACGCCGTTTCTGCACGCTGTTTCTGAACACTGTTGCGGCCGACGTAACGGACTTTCTTGTCACGGCGTTTGAATCAAAGGCGGCGCAGGCATAAGCTTCGCGCCATTGAAAGTGCCGGACCTTTCGGGCCCGGCAATCTTCCGGATATTTTTAGCTCAGGAACCGCCATGTCCAGTCTGTTTCCCGCTGCCCGTCCACGCCGTCTGCGCAGCAACGAAAGCTTCCGCTCGCTGTTTCAGGAGAACGAATTCACTCTGAACGATCTGGTGCTGCCGATCTTCGTCGAAGAAGAAATCGACGACTTCGTGCCGATCAACAGCATGCCTGGGGTGCAGCGCATTCCCGAGTCGAAGCTGGCGCAGGAAGTCGAGCGATACGCCCGTGCGGGCATCAAGTCGGTGATGACCTTCGGCGTGTCCCACCACCTGGACGCCACCGGCAGCGACACCTGGCAGGAAAACGGCCTGGTCTCGCGGATCTCGCGGACGATCAAGGCCGCCGTGCCGGAAATGATCGTGATGTCCGACACTTGCTTCTGCGAGTACACCGACCACGGCCACTGCGGCGTGATGCATGGCGGCCATGTCGATAACGACGCGACCATTGAAAACCTCGGCAAGCAAGCCGTCATGGCGGCGCGTGCCGGTGCTGACGTGATTGCCCCCTCGGCGGCCATGGACGGCCAGGTGAAAGCGATTCGTGCCGCCCTCGACGCCGCCGGTTTCACCCAGACGCCGATCATGGCGTACTCGACCAAGTTCGCCTCGGCGCTGTACGGCCCGTTCCGCGAAGCCGGCGGCTCGGCGCTCAAGGGCGACCGCAAAACCTATCAGATGAACCCGATGAACCGTCGTGAAGCCCTGCGCGAATCGCTGCTGGACGAGGCCGAAGGCGCCGATGCGCTGATGGTCAAGCCGGCCGGCGCGTACCTGGACATCATCCGCGACATCCGCGAAGCCTCGAACCTGCCCCTTGCGGCGTACCAGGTCAGCGGCGAGTACGCGATGATCAAGTTCGGCGCCCAGGCCGGCGCCATCGACGAACACCGCGTCGTGCGCGAAACCCTCGGCGCCATCAAGCGCGCGGGTGCGGATCTGATCTTCACGTACTTCGCGATGGACCTGGCGCTCAGCGGGATCTGATTTCCACTCACTTGAGGTTTTGGGGGCGCAGACCGCGGTTTCAAAAACATGCCGCAGACCTGTGGCAGTGGCCGGGGTGGCGCTCCACCTTACTCACGAAGTCGGACTGTCATTCCCCAGAGAAAGTGGCCGGCAGTCTTGGCCTCTTCGTGAGCAAGCTCACGCCCACAAGTCCCACGAACCGGCCGAAACCCGGGGCGATCCACGATTTTGTGGGCGTGAGCTTGTTCGCGAATGCCTACTGTTGTTTCAACGCCGATTGTCGTTGGGCGACGGCGTTTCATAGGCCGTGTCGATGGCAGCGATTGGCAGCGGTGATTTCAGTTAACAGGGCGTGCTCTCTAGAATCGACCCCTCAGCAATCAACAGACCTTAGGGAGCAACTCATGGCTATTGAAATCGGAATCAACGAGCAAGACCGTGCAGAGATCGTTGAAGGACTGTCCCGGCTGCTCTCCGACACCTACGTGCTGTACCTGAAAACCCACAACTTCCACTGGAACGTCACCGGCCCGATGTTCCGCACGCTGCACCTGCTGTTCGAGGAGCAGTACACCGAACTGGCGACCGCAGTGGACTCCATTGCCGAACGCATCAGAGCCTTGGGCTTCCCGGCACCGGGCACCTATTCCACCTACGCACGGCTGTCGTCGATCAAGGAAGAACCGGGCGTGCCCGCTGCGACCGACATGATCCAGCAACTGGTTGAAGGGCAGGAAGCGGTGGTACGCACCGCCCGCGACCTGTTCCCGTTGCTGGAGAAGGTCAGCGACGAACCCACTGCCGACCTGCTGACCCAGCGCATGCAGGTTCACGAAAAAGCCGCCTGGATGCTGCGCTCGCTGCTGGAAGGTGACGGTTTCGTTGCCTGACACCTTCATCTCGGCGTGAGACCTATTCCCGGCTAAAGCCGGTCCCACTAAGGCATCGCGGTCACTTGTAGGACCGGCTTCAGCCGGGAAGCTGTTGATTCATTCTTTTGATCTTCCTGCGCAGCAAGTCCAGCCACCGCCAATCGTGACTGGGGTGCAGGCGTGACCGGACGAACCCCGAGAAACGAGGGGCCACGCCAGGCGCAAGCAGATCATCATCGCCGGTAGGGTGACTGATGTTTGCGGCGCTCACCCTCCCGAAACAGCGGCAATCGTGACAAGATTGCTCGCGGTTACCGCTTATTTAGAGAGGGCGCGGTCCCGCCACGCGATCCAGCGCTGGCTGACCGGCCGCTGCCCGCATTTCTGGAGAACATCATGGCTCAAGCATCTGCATCCATTCGCATCCCGGTGTCGGCCGAAAAGGTCTGGGCACTCACCGGTGGCTTCCACTCGCTGCACGAGTGGCTGCCGTTCATCAAGAGCAGCGAAGCAAAGGAGGGCGGACGCGTCCGTCACCTGACCACCGACGATGGTGCTGAAATCACCGAGCGCCTGCAGACCTACGACAATTCGGCTCGCACGTACAGCTACTCCATCGACAAAGGACCGTTTCCGATCAAGGACTATCTGGCGACGTTCAAAGTCAAAGAGGATGGCGATGAGGGGGCGTGGGTGGAATGGTCAGGCGTGTTCACCGCCGACGGTGTGACCGATGCGGACGTCGAGGAATTATTCAAGGGGATTTACGTGGGTGGGCTTGAAGCGCTGCAGGCTAATTTCTAAGTCATTGAACAGGTCTGCCGCCGATAATCGCGGGACCGCCAGGCCATTGCGGCCTGGCATTTCGGTGCCTTGCTTGAATCGTCGTGCGTCGGGCTGTCAGGCCCTCAGTGATGCTCTGACACCGTCGCTGCATTGATCAGGTCGTACAAGGCGAACGCGCGGTTGACCAGGAAAACGGTCACGGCGGTGAGGGCAAGGGCATTGATGATGTGCAGGGTCATGGTGGCAAGTCCGTGTCGGGTCTGGGATGACGCGATGTTACGCGAGCCCTGCCGAAGCTGAAGACAATAGCCTTCATGGTCTACATCACCGGCAATGATGGGCAGCAGGTTGTGAAGGCCAGGTCGAGTGACGGGGTGAACTATTGCCGCGGGATCCGGGTCGGCTCTACACACTTATCAGCCTGGAGCCTGCCATGCAGCCTTATGTCATTTGCCACATGATGTCCTCCCTCGACGGCCACGCCCTCACCGATGGCTGGGATCGCACGTTCAAGAAAGACGCCGGAGATTTATACGAAAAGCTCGCCCAGACGTTCGAGTTTGACGCCTGGATCTGCGGGCGCGTGACGATGCAGGAAATCGCCCACGACGAGGGCTATCCAAAGGGCCTCGCCAAAGGCCCCATCGAGCGCAGTCATTACTTCGCTAATCGCAGCGCCAAGGCCTATGCCGTGTCCATCGACCCCCAGGGCAAGGTGGGCTGGAAGAAGAATCAGGCGCTGGATTCCCATGTCGTCGAAGTCCTGACCGAAGGGGTGTCGGATGACTACCTGGCGTACCTGCAGTCGATTCAGGTCTCTTACATTTTTGCCGGGAAGACCGAGATCGACCTGCAGCAGGTGGTGCAGATCCTGTCGAGCGAGCTGGGCTGCAAGCGCCTGATTGTCGAGGGCGGCCCCCATGTCAGTGGCTCGTTCGTCAACGCCGGGCTGGTCGATGAAGTCAGTGTGCTGATTCTGCCGCTGATCGACGGGCGAGGCGAGCATCCGGCGTCGTTCGAGGTGCCGACCGAGGCGTGGAAACAACCAACGCATTTGAAGTTGACGTCGGCGGATGTGCAGGACGGCGGCGCGGTGTGGCTGCGCTACACCAAGGCCTGACGATAAGGGCGCAGCGGGGCTGATGCAGTCCCGCTTCAGGCTGGGAGCGCCCGGGAAAAGCGATCGGAAACGAAAAAGGCCAGCTAAGCGCTGGCCTTTTCGTTTGCTTCTGTCTGGCTCCACGACCTGGACTCGAACCAGGGACCCAGTGATTAACAGTCACTTGCTCTACCAACTGAGCTATCGCGGAATGCGCGCTATCTTACTGATTGGAAAAGGGAAGTCAAGCGACCGTGATAAAAAATTTCGGGTTGGTCAGTACCGCCACGTCAACGATGCCGTCAGGTTGCGCGGCGCGCCGTAGTTGCTCGCCGTGCCGCTGTACAGCGAGGTCAGGTATTTGCGGTCGGTGACGTTGTTGAAGTTCAGCGCCGTGCTCCAGTTGCTGTCGATGTCGTAGCTGGTCATCAGGTCGACCAGCGCGTACGCGTTCTGGCGGATGACGCTGTAGTGGTCGTTCTGAATCCCGCTCTGCCAGCTCACCCGAGTGCCGATCCTGGCTTGGGGCAGGCTTGGCAACCGGTAGCTGGCCATGCCGCGAAAAGCATGGGTCGGCACATAACGGCGGGCCTTGTCGCCGTCATCGTTTTCGATGTGCACGTAGGTGTAACCCGCCAGCAGGTCGAGGCCCGGCAGCGCTTCACCCGACGCTTCCAGCTCGATGCCGTGGCTCTTGTAATCGTCGGTGAAATAGCGGAACTGCGAGCCCACTTCAATGAAGTCCGCCGACTGGACGTTGCTCTGTTTGGTCTTGAACACCGCAGCCGTCAGGTTCAGGCGATCGTCCATCACGCTGCCTTTGACGCCGGCTTCCAGGCTCTTGCCTTCCAGCGGCGCCAGCACTTTCCCGTCAACGCCGACCGTGCCGTACTGCGGGTTGAAGATTTGAGTCCAACTGGTGTAGACGCTCCACTGCGGAGTCAGGTCGTACACCAGACCGGTGTAGGGCGTGACTTTGCCGTGCTCGCGCTGGGAGTGATCGGTGCCATAGCTCTCCCCCGTGCCGTCGACGCTGAGCATGCGCGCACCGGCGATCCAGTGCAGGTCATCCGCCAGGCTGAAGCGCGCACCGGCGAACAGGCTCTTCTGGCGGTCCTCGAAGTTCTGCGTGTTGGTGATGTCACTGGTGTAGTCAAACTGCGGCGAAGGGGTATTGCCGGCGAGAATGCCGGCGAACGAGGTGTCGAAGTAGGTGCCCCCGCCAGCATCGTATTCACGGGCTTTCTGGTGCGTGCGGCCGTAGGCGGCGCCGAAGGTCAACTCATGGTCGCGGCCGAACAGGCTGAAGGGCCCGGAGACTTTGGCTTCCCCCAGCAGCTGATGCGCCTTGCTGGAGGTATCAGCGGCGAACACCGAGGCGTCGTCATCGGTTACGCTCGACACGTACAGCATGTTGGTGTCCTGGTATTCCGTAATACCGGTGCCGGTGACCGTGGCGTTCCAGCCGTTGCCGAAGTCATGCTTCCATTCTGCAAACGCGCGCTGGGTGTGCATGTTCCAGTAGGTCCACGGTTGGCCCACATTGGACGAGCGGCTGCTGTAGTGGATCGGGTTATTGTTGATGTCAACCAGCGGCAGGTTGCCCCAGGTGCTGCCGTTGGAATCGCTGTTGTGCTGGGTAAAACCCACGGTCAGGGTGTCGGCGTCGGACAGGTCGAATGCCAGCAGGCCGGCGGCGACGTTTTTCTCGTGGCTGTAGCGGTCCATCCACGAGTTGCCCTTGTCGTGGGCATAGATGAAGCGGCCGCGCACATTGCCGCTGTCGGTCAACGGCCCCGACACGTCGACGTCGATGCGTCGGTTGTCCCACGAGCCCACGCTGGTGTCGATCTGCGCCTGGAAATCACGGGTGGGCCGTTTGCGGATGAAGTTGACCGTGGCCGACGGATTGCCGGTGCCGCTCATCAACCCGTTGGCGCCGTGGAGCACGTCGATCTGCTCGAACTCGGCCATGTCCAGATCACCGATCATGATCGTCTGGGCGAAGGGCATGCCCATGCCGTCGTACTCGAAACTGCCGATGTCGAACCCGCGGGAGGTGAATTCGGTGCGATCGCTTTCGCTTTGCTCGACAGTCACCGACGGCGCCGAGCGCAGGGCATCCTTCACCCCGTTCATTTTGAAATCGTTCATCTGCGCGCGGGTGATGGTGGTGATCGCCTGTGGCGTCTGCTTGTTGGTCAGCCCCAGCTTGGTGGTGCTCGAAGACGGCTTGCCCTGATAGCCCACGCTTTGCCCGTCGTCCTGGGGAACGGTGTCCTGGATTTGCATCGCCGGCAAAGTGAGGTCGTCTGCTGCGTTGGCGGCAGACATGGCGGTGACGACACCAGCCAGAAGAAAGGAGGCGGGGAGGCGAGGGATCACAATGGGCGTTCCTGAGAGGGCGGTGAGGAGCGCGATTCTGAATCAAGATGCGAATCATTACCAGATGTGACTAATGTCATTTTCACATTTTTTTCACGGGATTGAAGGCTCTGGGACGAGCGTTTTGGGGGCGTGTGTTTCAGTCCCGGCTAAAGCCGGTCCTACTCGGGATCGCGTTCATTCAGGGAGGCGGTGATGGCCTCAAATGTAGGACCGGCTTTAGCCGGGAAAGCGTCGGATGTCGCGCTATAAGTCCATGCTGCTGCAACTTGACATTGCGTCCGTGGATGCAGATCGATTAAGGTTGCGTCTACAGAAAAGACATCTGCCGTGACCAAGAGGTAATTCCATGACCATCGCCATTCCAGCGCGGCAACTGTCGAAGTCCGAGTGCGTGGTGGGTTTGCGGGCGGCGTTGCGGGTTCTGGACAAATGGAAGGCCAACAGCGAGCAGGCCTGTCAGATTCTGCGCATTTCCCGAAGCACTTACACCCGCGCCCGCCAGGACGACGCACAGTGGTCGGTGGCGCTGGATCAGGACCAGATGCAGCGCGTCAGCTTCGTGCTGAACATCCACGCCGCCCTGCGAACCCTGTTCGACAACCCCGACAACGCCTACGGTTTCCCGTCGATGGAAAACCACAACGAGTTTTTCAACGGCAGAAAGCCACTGGACGTCATGGCCCAGGGCGACATGATCTCGCTCTACGAAACTTTCCGACGCATCGACACGCTCCGGGGCGCCCAATGGTGACGCCGGACGCGCTTCCCGCGCTCGCCGGTGAGGCGCAGCAGGGCTATCGCCTGGTCAATTCCAAATTCCCGCCGATCGATCTGTTCAGCGACGTCGCCGACGCCGCCGAGTTCGAGACCCTGTACCGGATTCAGGCGCTCACCAACCCGCGCCTGCAGAACGAAGTCGGCCGCATCGAGCTGATTCCCCTGGCCGAAATCCCTTTCGGCATTCCCGGTTGTTCCTACGCGGTCGCGCCGTTCACCCACGTCAATCCTGCGGGCTCGCGCTTCAGCAGCGGCGAGTTCGGCGCGCTGTACCTGGCCGATACGGTCGACACGGCCATCGCGGAGGTGCGTCATCATCAACAGCTGTACTGGTCACGGGTTGCGGCGCTGAAGTACGAGCGTTTTGTGTTCCGCTGCCTGAGTTGCAGTTTCACCGAGGCGGGCTGCGTTGACGCCACCGTCATCCCGTTCTCCGACCCCATTTACGCACCCGACGACTACGCGCAATCCCGTGTGCTGGGCAAGGCCGCGAGGCAGGCCGGGATTGCCGGGCTGCGGTACCAATCGGTGCGCTCGCCGGGCAATCATTGCTGGGCACTCCTGACTCCGCGGCACGTCACGTCCATCGTGCAGAGCGCCCATTACGAAATGATCTGGAGCGGTGAAGTCATAGGCATCAACCAGCTATCCAACGCCTGAGGGCTGTCGATCCAGACACCGCCCAAAAGATCGAACTCATCCGCCCCCTGAGAAGTCACTCCAGCAATGGGAATCGAGGAGCGACCATGGGCAAGCACATTACCGCGCAGGAACTGGGGATCGACCTTGTGCAGGGCGGTGAACTGGCGCTGTTCAAATGGTTGCTGGCCAGTTTCCTGATGGGCAAGCGGATTCGGGCGCAGGCGGCGGTGCAGACTTACCGCGTCATCGTCGACAGGCACGGGTGCGACACCCCGCGAAAGCTGGCAGCCTGCACGCACCGGGAACGGGTGAGGATGCTGGGCGAGGGCGGTTACGCGCGTTACGACGAATCCACCGCCGTGCGTCTGCTGGCACTGGCGAACAAGCTGACGGATGAATATGGCGGTGCGGTCAGTGCAATGGCCGCCGCCAGCGCTGACCGTCACGACTTCGAAGAGCGCCTGCTGGCGTTCGATGGCATCGGGCCCAAGACCGCATAGATCTTCATGGGCGAAGCCTTGGAGATGCTGTTTTGAACAATGCCGTTTTGGACGGCGCTCTTTCGAAGGAGCCTGGCAGAATCTTCGTAGGCTGCGCCGGCTGGAGTCTGGGCCGCGAGCATGGGCCGGCGTTTCCGGGGGACGGCACCCACTTGCAACGCTACGCCCGGCACTTCAATACCGCTGAAATCAACAGTTCCTTCTACCGGCCCCATCGTCCGCAGACCTATACGCACTGGGCTGAATCGGTACCGCCGGAGTTCCGCTTTTCGGTGAAAATCCCCAAGCTCATTTCCCATGAACACCGCTTGCAGGACTGCGCACCGGCACTGGATGAATTCCTCGGGCAATGCGGTGAACTGGGCGAGCGGTTGGGCTGCCTGCTGCTGCAACTGCCGCCGTCGCTAGCTTTCGAGCCAGGCGTGGCAGAGGTGTTTTTCACCGGGTTGCGCGAGCGCTTTGCGGGGCAGGTGGTCATTGAGCCGCGCCATGAAACCTGGGTGCAGGCCGAATCGCTGTTGACTCACTGGCGCATTACGCAAGCAACGGTCGACCCGTCGAGGCTCAGCAACGACAGCCAGCCGGCAGGTTGGCCGGGGTTGCGCTACTGGCGACTGCACGGGGCGCCGCGCCTCTATTACAGCGCCTATGAAGAAGACTATCTGGCGCGTCTGGCCGCCGCGCTGAAGGCCGAGGCCCAAGGCGGCGCGCCGACGTGGTGTATTTTTGACAACACCGCCAGTGGCGCCGCTACCGGCAACGCGCTGAGGCTGATCGAGCTGCTCGGTCCGCAGTCATGGCCCTCGCCCGAAAACCCCGTTTCAGAGGGGTTGGAGCCCTGACAGGCAACGATCGGCGACGCTGCTTTTCGTTAGGTGTGAGTTAATTGGCGCGCGAGTTGTTAAGCGTCATAGCACGATGCCACAATCGGCCCGTTTCCAGTGCCAGGGTCGGGCGAACTCGATGTACCTCCATGATGCTCAACCGGCGCGTGAGGCCCTGATACGGGCCCAAGTGCGCAACGATCGATTGCAGCTGCTCCTGCGCCAGAGTTTTTTCTCGGTGTTCGGCAGCGCGCTGGCGGCTGTGATCCTCTCGTGGATCTGCTGGGAGCGCCTGGAACACTCGCTGATTGTCTGGTGGCTAGGGCTGCTGGGCGCGTCGACCGTCTTGCGCCTGGTGATGTTGGCCATTTATTTTCGGATGCCGGAAACCGCCCGGACCCCCGAGCGCTGGGAAAGCACTTACTGGATCACGCTGGTGTTGTCGGCCGGTATCTGGGGCGGTGGCGCGCTGGCGCTGATGCAGGCCGGGGATCTTCTGATCCAGACGCTGGTGCTGCTGTTCGCCGTGGGCATGTCAGTGAGTGCGGTGTCTTGCTACTCGGCGTACCGCTCGATGACCCTGGTGTCGATTGCGCTGGTGCTGCTGCCGTGCACGATCTGGCTGTTGGTTCAGCCCCAGACCGCGCAGCAGGGGATGGCGGCTGCGTCGCTGATCTTTGCCGGCTTTGTGGTCAGCGCGACGCGCAAACTGTCTCAGGCCATGGAGAAGGCCTTTCGCCTGAGCCGTGAAATGGAACACGCCCATCGTATCGCCGCCCACGCCGCGCAGACAGACGAGCTGACTGGACTGCAAAACCGCCGTGCCTTCTTCCATCGGGCCGAAGCCGTGTACGAGACCTGCAAGCAGGCCGATCTGCCGCTCTGCGCCCTGATGCTGGACATCGACCATTTCAAACGCATAAACGACGGCCACGGCCATCAGGCAGGTGACGAGGTCTTGCGGCAGATCGGCAGGGTCATCCGCCAATCCGTGCGCGACGCAGATGTCAGCGGCCGCCTGGGCGGAGAGGAATTCGCGCTGCTGTTGGCCAACACGCCGATCGACGCGGCGCAGATCATTGCCGAGAGACTGCGCTCGGCCATCGCCGACATCATCTGCCAGCACGACGAAGGGGTGACCGCGAGTCTCGGCGTTGCCGAGTGGAACCACGACGATCAGGATTTGCATGGGCTACTGGCCCTCGCGGACAAGGCGCTGTTCCGGGCCAAGGCATCCGGTCGCAACCAGACCGCGGTGGCCTGAACGCCAACTCTGGCACGGGTGGCAGACGGTTTTCGTGTCACCCGGACGTGACATTTATCTCGACGCTTTTCATTCGGCGGCGGCTGTGGCGTAGTGTGTCCAGCCTGTTTGGCACGATGACCGACTGGAAGAGGTAAATGAGATGACCCTGCAAAACCGCCTGGACAACCTGTACCCGCGCGCCGACGAGATCCCTGAGCAGTTTCGCGCAGGCCCCGCCATCGAGCAGCGCGATTACTTGGTCAATGGCGAACTGCATCAATGGCACGGGCCGTTGGCGCCGGTGTTGAGCCCGGTCTCGCTGAAGACCGACGCGGGCCTGGAATCCGTGGTGCTGGGTAGCACGCCGCTGATGGATGCCGACACCGCAATGAGCGCGCTGGACGCCGCCGTCAACGCCTACGACCGTGGCCAGGGCGCCTGGCCCACCATGCGTGTCGCTGATCGTATTCATCACGTCGAGACCTTTCTCAAGCTGATGCGCGAGCAGCGCGACGCGGTGGTGACGCTGCTGATGTGGGAAATCGGCAAGAACCTCAAGGACTCGCAGAAAGAGTTCGACCGCACCTGCGATTACATCGTCGACACCATCAACGCCCTTAAGGAGCTCGACCGCCGCTCGAGCCGTTTCGAGCTGGAGCAGGACACCCTCGGCCAGATTCGCCGCGTCCCGCTGGGTGTGACCCTGTGCATGGGCCCTTACAACTACCCGTTGAACGAGACCTTCACCACGCTGATTCCGGCGCTGATCATGGGCAACACCGTGGTGTTCAAACCGGCCAAGTTCGGCGTGCTGCTGATTCGTCCGCTGCTCGAAGCGTTCCGCGACAGCTTCCCGGCCGGGGTCATCAACGTGATCTACGGCAGCGGCCGCGAGACCGTCAGTGCGCTGATGGCCAGCGGCAAGATCGACGTGTTCGCGTTCATCGGCACCAACAAGGCCGCCAGCGCCCTGAAAAAGCTCCACCCCAAGCCGCACCGTCTGCGCGCCGCACTGGGTCTGGATGCCAAGAACCCGGGAATCGTGCTGCCGGATGTCAACCTGGACAACGCCGTGACGGAAGCCATTACCGGCTCGCTGTCGTTCAACGGCCAGCGCTGCACGGCGTTGAAGATCCTGTTCGTGCATGAAAACGTAGTCGGCAGCTTCCTTGAAAAGTTCGAGGAGAAACTCGCCCAGCTCAAGCCGGGCATGCCGTGGGAACCGGGCGTCTCGCTGACGCCACTGCCGGAGCCGGGCAAGACCGATTACCTGCAAGGGCTGGTGGACGATGCCGTGAGCAAAGGCGCCAAAGTGGTGAACGAAGGTGGCGGCACGACCCACGGGCAGTTTTTCTACCCGGCCGTGCTGTACCCGGTCACCCCGGACATGCGCGTTTACCACGAAGAACAGTTCGGCCCCGTGGTACCGGTGGTGGCGTACCGCGATCTGGAAACGGTGATCGAGTACGTGCTGGATTCCGATTTCGGTCAGCAGCTGAGTATCTTCGGCAACGACTCCAAGCAGGTCGGGCGTCTGGTCGATGCGTTCGCCAATCAGGTGGGACGGATCAACATCAACGCGCAGTGCCAGCGCGGCCCGGACAGCTTCCCGTTCAACGGGCGCAAGAATTCGGCCGAGGGCACGCTGTCGGTGGACGATGCGCTGCGCGTGTTCTCGATCCGCACCCTGGTGGCGACCAAGTTCCAGGAGAGCAACAAGGCGCTGATCAGCGACATCATTCACAACCGTGAGTCGACGTTCCTGACCACGGATTATATTTTCTGATTCATTTGCTCCAACCGGCCGCAGGCGTGTTGCACAGCGGATGCTGTTCAACCGCCTGCGGTTTTTTTATAGCTGTACTTTAAAACCCGCCGCCACTGTATTGCGCTGGCTGTTTAATTCTGCAGCCCTTCCTCTGTCTGAGATTATTTTGTAGGAAGGATTCTAGACTTCCGTAGGACACCTCTCTTCCTCTCTTTGGTGGGTAGAGTTTTTATTCGTAGGGAATTAGCCTTGCCGCTTCCCGAACTCGATGAAAACTTCATCAGCCCATTCGCTGCTCACACTTGTTAAAACTTGACCGCTTGGGGTGCGGGCGTTCGGCTGATACAAAGGCCCTGCGATCCGGATATTCCCCTTTGTGATGTGTGGCATTTTCGACGGAGGAGTTATGGCTTCAAACAGCTTTCAAAATGAAGTGCCCAAGGCGCGGGTCAATATAAAACTCGATTTGCACACTGGCGGTGCGCAGAAAAAAGTCGAATTGCCGCTTAAATTAATGGTGCTCGGGGACTACAGCAATGGCCGGGAAGACCGGCCCTTGTCCGAGCGCACCAAGATTAATATCAATAAAAACAATGTCGACAGTGTGCTGGCAGAATTTTCCCCTGCCTTGAAACTCACCGTTGAGAACACCTTCGCCGACGACGGTTCCGACGCTTCAGTGGATTTGAATTTCGAAAGAATGAAAGACTTCGAGCCGGAACACGTGGCCAGACAAATACCCTCATTGCGCGCGCTGCTGGCGACTCGCAATCTGTTGCGTGACCTCAAATCAAACCTGCTCGACAACGCCACCTTCCGGCACGAACTTGAACGCATCGTCAAAGACGAAACGCTGAGCGATGAACTGCGCGCCGAACTGGCGATGCTCGCCGCACCCACAGAGCGTTAATCACTCGGGTCTCTGATAGCAGGTATCAAACATGTCCTCGAAACACTCTTCCGCAGTCTCAGGCGGTGGCACCGTTTTGTCCGAAGAAAGCACGGGCGTTTATAGCGCGCTGTTCTCCAAAATCAACCTCAACCCGGTGTCAGCCCTGGGCGACATCGAGGCGTTCCAGAACAACGAGGCGCTGTCGGAGATCTCCGCCGATGAGCGCGTGACCGCAGCCGTCAGCGTGTTCCTCAACCTGCTCAAGGGTTCGTCGCGCAAGGTTCAGCGACTCGACAAGACCCTGCTCGACGAACACATCGCCTCGCTGGACGCGCAGATCAGCCGTCAGCTTGATGCCGTCATGCATCACCCGGACTTCCAGCGGGTCGAGTCGACGTGGCGCGGAGTGAAGTCGCTGATCGATCAGACCGACTTCCGCCAGAACGTGCGCATCGAGTTGCTGGACATCAGCAAGGACCATCTGGTCCAGGATTTCGAAGACGCCCCCGAGATCGCCCAGAGCGGTCTGTATATGCACACCTATACCCAGGAATACGACACGCCCGGTGGTGAGCCCATTGCGGCGGCTGTTTCCAGTTACGAGTTTGATCGCAGTCCGCAAGATATCGCGCTGCTTCGCAATATATCGAAAGTCGCAGCGGCGGCGCATATGCCGTTCATTGGTTCAGTCGGCCCGGCCTTCTTCGGCAAGGAAACCATGGAGGAAGTGGCTGCCATCAAAGACATCGGCAATTACTTTGATCGCGCGGAGTACATCAAGTGGAAGTCATTCCGCGACACCGATGATTCCCGTTATATCGGGCTGACCATGCCCCGGGTATTGGGGCGGTTGCCCTATGGCCCGGACACCATTCCGGTGCGCAGTTTCAATTATGTGGAAAGTGTCAAAGGCACCGACCACAGCAAATACCTGTGGACCAATGCTTCTTTTGCCTTCGCTGCAAACATGGTGAAGAGTTTCGTCAATAACGGCTGGTGTGTGCAAATTCGCGGGCCACAGTCCGGTGGGGCAGTCACGGACCTGCCGATTCATTTATATGACCTGGGCACCGGCAGTCAGGTGAAGATCCCGTCGGAAGTGATGATTCCGGAAACCCGGGAGTTTGAATTCGCCAATCTGGGGTTTATTCCGCTCTCGTATTACAAGAATCGCGACTACGCCTGTTTCTTCTCCGCCAACTCGACGCAAAAGCCTGCGCTGTATGACACCGCCGATGCCACGGCCAACAGCCGGATCAATTCGCGGCTGCCTTATATCTTTCTGCTGTCGCGCATTGCGCATTATTTGAAATTGATTCAGCGCGAAAACATCGGCACCACCAAGGACCGGCGTTTGCTGGAACTGGAACTGAATAAGTGGATCAGCGGGCTGGTCACCGAAATGACCGACCCGGGGGACGATTTGCAGGCCTCCCATCCGCTGCGTGACGCGCGGGTGACGGTGGAGGACATCGACGACAACCCCGGTTTCTTCCGCGTGAAGTTGTACGCCGTGCCGCATTTCCAGGTGGAAGGCATGGACGTGAATCTGTCGCTGGTTTCCCAGATGCCCAAAGCCAAAACCTGACGTCGGCCATAGGTGAGCACAACATGAAAATCGACCGACCTCTCTGGGCTGCCGGGGCGCTGCTGTCCCAGCAGCAATTCCAGCAGCAAGCGCGCTGGGAAGCCTGGACCAACGAATGCATCGCCCATCTGTCGCGGGTCCATCCGTGGGGCGTGCAGACAGCGACGTTTGATCTTGAAGCGTTGCGGCTGGGCAAACTGAAGCCGTCCACGCTGCGCGTGCGGTTTCCGGATGGCACGCTGATCGACACCGACAGCGTTGATCGGCTGCCCGCCGCGCTGGCCCTGGAACACATCCTGATCGAACCGGGGCAGGGCGCGACAGTGATGTTGTGTTTGCCCCTGGAGCAGGCCAATGGCGGCAACTGCCTGTTCGAGGGGGGGCGCGCTGACCGACCGGTGCGCTATCGGCAGGAGTGGCGTGAGGTGCAGGATCTGTACGGCGACGATCAACAGTCGATCGGCGTGCTCGAGCACCTGCTCAGCCTGCGTCTGGCCAGCGATGACAATGCCGATTACCTGACCTGTCCGGTCGCCCGGCTGGTGCGGGACGGGCAAGGGCGCGCGTGCCTGGACGAGGCGTTCGTGCCACCGCTGTTGAGCTTTGCAGGGCACGCGGGTTTGCTGGTGCAACTGGACAATTTGCTGACCCAACTGGCGTCCAAGCGCCAGCGCTTGATGGGCATGCGCCGTGAGAGCAACCAGCGCATGGCCGACTTCGCAGTGGCCGATGTCTCGCTGTTCTGGCTGCTCAACGCGCTCAACACTTACCAGCCCGTGCTTGCCGATTTCAAGGCAAGCCCTGCGCGCCATCCCGAGCAGGTCTATCAGGAGTTGGTGAAGCTGGCGGGGGCGCTGCTGACGTTCTCCCTCGAACACGACGTTGAGGCGATTCCGGCCTACCGTCACGAAGCGCTTGAAACGGTGTTCCCGCCCTTGATGCAGATGATTTCGACGTTGCTCGAAGCCAGTCTGCCGTCGCGGGTGATCGCCCTGGCGCTGGAGCGGGTGCTCCCGGGGCGCTGGCAAGTGACGTTCAACGACCCACGGCTGCGCGAGGCCGACGCTGCTGACTTTTACCTGTCGGTGCGCTGCCGCGAGGCGCCGGCGCAACTGCAGGCGCAGTTCCCGCGGCTGTGCAAGGTCGGCACGCCGGACGACGTCGATCGGTTGATCAACGCAGCCTTGGACGGCGTTCCGCTGCAGCCCCTCAGTCACGTGCCGGCGGCGATCCCGCTGCGTCTTGAAAACCAGTATTTCGCTCTCGACTTTGCTCATCCAAGCGGTCAGGCCGTGCTCGCCGAAGGGGTTTGCGCGTTCTACGTCCCGGCGACGCTGCCGGACGTCAAGCTTGAGCTGTTTGCGGTATTGCGCTCATGAGCCGGCCGATGAAAAGCCAAACGGCTTTGCCGCCCGTCAATGTCGATCAAGTGCTGCAGGACAGTTACCTGCTGGTCGTCGAGTTGCGCCATGGCGCGGCCGCCCCGGACAGCGATGCGCTCTGGAACCTGTGCACCCGCCAGGTGGTAGAGGTTCGCGATGCCCTCAAGCAAGCCGGCGTCAGCCAGCGCAGTGTCGACTTCATCAGCCACGCTCAATGCGCGCTGCTGGATGAAACCGTGCTGGCCCACGCCGATCCCAGTGCCCGCGCCAAATGGACCCACGAACCGCTTCAGGCGCATTACTTCGGACGTCATCAGGCGGGGCAGTTTCTGTACGAAGAAATGCGTGAGGTGCTGCACGAGCCGTCTCCGGACCCGAGCGTGCTGAGGGTGTATCACCGCGTTCTGATGCTGGGGTTTCTCGGACGCTACAAGGAACCGAACCACCCCGAGCGGCAACAGTTGATGGCCGAGTTGACCGCCCGGGTAGCGCCGCTGACCCTGGATCAGCCGCTGTCCACCTGGATCGACGCCAGGGGACGCAAACCCTTGCCGGCCTGGTTGCGCGCACCGCTGTTGCATCTGCTGGCGGCCGGATTGTTGCTGGCGGGCATCTGGTGGTTGCTGGATTCGCACCTGGCGGCGCTGGTCGCTTCCCTTGTGACCGAGCGGGTGTGACGCGCCCATGACACTCAAGTTGATGCGCGCGCTTGCCCTGTGGTCGGGATGCTTGGCGCTGATGGTGATCAGCGTATTGCCGCTGAGCCTGGTCGCTCAAGCGGTCGCCGTCTTTGGCGCCGTAATTCTTGTGGTCGTTGGATGGCTGCTGGCGGGGCGGAGGTCGGCGCGTGTCGGTGGTTCGCTAAGTCTGGATGAGTTCAGAGCCCTTCCCGGCAGCGAACATCGGCTGCCAGTGGTGCTGGTGTGTGGCGAGGGGGCGGCGGGGCTTTTTGCTGTTGATCCCGATGCTGATGCCGATATCGCCGAGCAGGTCGTCGTGCGGACGACGGCGAGCGGTTGTTACGTCAGCGTGCCGAGCCTTGAACGATTGCCCGGTGTGGCCGCTGCGCTGCTGGCCGCCCGTCCGCAATGGCGTGGGCAGCTCAGCGTCATGTTCGTCATCAATCCAGCCCAACACGCGGACAGCGCGGTGCTGGCCGGCCAGCTTCGTGCGCTGATTCATCAGCTGTCGGTGATCCGCAGGTGTGCGCAGGCGTTGCCGTTGTGGGTCGTGAGTTATCAGCACATGTCCCAAGGGCCGGGGGATGTTCGTGGGACCGGCTTCAGCCGGGAAGAGGGCGTCTTGCGCACCGAACCCGTCTGGTTCAGTTGGGAAAATGGCGAGCCATCCGCCCGGGTGCGAAGCAACGGCACTTGCGTCAGCGTCGAGGAGTGGCAGAGGCAAGACGCCGCCGCGCTCACTGACCGTATGCAGCTCGCCGTGCAGATGAACGCCCACGCCGCCTTGCTGGTTCAGTACGTCGCGCCGCACTTCACTGGCATCGGCCGGCATCGCGCGCCGTCGCCAGTGGCCTATGCAATCTGCCAAGTGGCGTGTCTGCCTGATCCGATGCCTGGCAGCGTCTGGCAGCACTGGATACAGGTAAAAACTGCGCTGGTGCCGACCCGGTTGGCGATCGACACGGGCGGTGCTTTGCCCGCGCCGGATCCTTTGCTGGAATTGCTGCCCCGACACACCGGCAACAGCGCCGCGCGGCGCGCCACTGTCATCGGCATCTGGCTGACGGTCTTCGCTGCCGTCGTCGCGGTGTCGAGCTCGGCCCGGCAGAACACCTTGTTGATCCGCCAGGTCGGTGACGACCTGCGCCGCTACGCTTCGATCAACCAAACCGATCGCCAGGACCAGCAGGCGGTAGCCCGGCGCGAAGCGGCGTTGACCGTTCTGCACGACGACGCCCGGCGGCTGGATGACTACTACCGCTACGGCGAGCCCTGGCCGCTGGGCCTCGGCCTTTACCGCGCCGAACAGCTGCGCACCACGGTCTGGCACGCCATCGGCCGTTACCGGCCGCTAACCGACACGGCGCAGGCGCCCGGGCCGGTGCGCCTGGACACGCTGTCGCTGTTCAACACCGGCAGCGCCGAACTCAAGGCCGAGTCGACCCAGGTGCTGATCAACGCACTGGTCGGCATCAAGGCCCGACCCGGCTGGCTGATCGTCGTCACCGGGCATACCGACGCCACCGGCAGCGCCGAGCAGAACCTGCGCCTGTCCCGCGAACGCGCCGCTTCGGTGCGCGACTGGATGCAGCGCATGGGCGGCATTCCCGGCAGTTGCTTCGCTGTGCAGGGCTACGGCGCCAGTCAACCGATCGCCAGCAATGACACCGAACAAGGGCGCAGGGCCAACCGCCGCGTCGATATCCGTCTGGTGCCGGAAGAGGGGGCCTGCGGGTCGCTTTCTGCCGGGGCCGGGCCGGCTACCCCCGTCGCATTTCGCGGCACTCGATAACCCAAGCAAGGAGTTTCACATGGCAATTCCCGTTTACCTCTGGCTCAAAGATGACGGCGGCGCTGACATCAAAGGCTCGGTCAACGTGCAGTCCCGGGAAGGCAGCGTCGAAGTGGTCGCCCAGGACCACAGCGTCTACATCCCCACCGACAACAACACCGGCAAATTGACCGGCGCCCGGGTGCACACGCCGTTCCTGTTCACCAAGGAAATCGATGCCAGCAGCCCGTACCTGTACAAGGCCGTCGGCACCGGCCAGACCCTGAAAAGCGCCGAGTTCAAGTGGTACCGCATCGACGACGCGGGCCAGGAAGTCGAGTACTTCAACACCCTGCTGGAGAACGTCAAGGTCGTGCGCGTCGCGCCGAAAATGCACGACGTCAAGGACCCGGCCAAGGAGAAGCACAACCACCTGGAGATGGTCGAGCTGCGCTACGAGAAGGTCACCTGGACCTACAAGGACGGCAACATCATCCACTCCGATTCGTGGAACGAACGCCAGACCGCCTGACGCTGCAAGGCCGGCAGACAGGCAGCTTTTGCACGCCTGTCTGCCGGCTGCGGTGTGTTAGGTGGAGCGTCCGTTCGCGGTCGCTGCGCCAAGCACATCTACACGGCACGTTTCCCGAGAAAAAACAGCGAGGCGTCGATCGCTCAACGGTCTCGTCGCCGCTTATTACTCCTTCCGTTCAAGGACGATGACCCATGGCACAGAGCTCCTCCCGTTTGCTTCGCCGCCTCAATCCTTTCTGCGCCCAGGCCCTCAGTGCGGCGGCAACGCTGTGCCAGAGCCGCGGCCACGGCCACATCACCGTCGAGCACTGGCTGCTGAAACTGCTGGGGCAGGGCGACGGCGATCTGGTGCTGATCGGACGGCGTTATGAGTGGGACATCGAGGCGCTGTGGAGCGGCTTGCTCGACCACCTCGACCGCCTGCCGCGCAGTGTCCAGGCCAAGCCGCAGCTGTGTGACAACTTGCAGCGGCTGATCAAGAACGCCTGGGTGCGTGCTTCGATGGAAGAGGACAACGAGCAACTGCGCTCGGCCCACGTGCTGGGCGCGCTGCTCGAGTCTCCCGACCTCCTCGCATGCGTGGAGGCCTGGCCGTTGCTCAGCCTGAGCGAGGTGCAGTTGCGCCATTTGCTGCCGTTTCTTGACGAGCATTCCGATGAGCGCCCACAGCCTGGGCAGGGTCTGGACGTTGAACCGGAGATGGCTTCGGTAAAGATCTCGCCTGCGGATTCACCGGCGGAAAACCCTTCGCTGGCCAGGTTTACCCAGGACATCACCGAGAAAGCGCGCAAGGGCGAGATCGACCCTGTGCTGGGCCGTGACGACGAGATTCGTCAGGTCATCGACATTCTCAGCCGCCGGCGCAAGAACAACCCGATTCTGGTGGGCGAGCCCGGTGTCGGCAAAACCGCGCTGGTGGAAGGGCTGGCCCTGCGCATCGTCGAGGGCAACGTGCCCGCCAGCCTCAAACCGGTCAGCGTGCGCACGCTGGATCTGGGCCTGTTGCAAGCCGGCGCCGGGGTCAAGGGCGAATTCGAACAGCGCCTCAAAGACGTCATCGAGGCCGTGCAGCAGGCCGAGCATCCGGTGCTGCTGTTCATCGACGAAGCCCACACGCTGATCGGCGCGGGCAATCAGGCGGGGGGCGCCGACGGTGCCAATCTGCTCAAACCCGCCCTGGCCCGTGGCGAACTGCGCACCATCGCCGCAACCACCTGGAGCGAATACAAACAGTATTTCGAACGTGACCCGGCACTGGAGCGACGCTTCCAGATGGTCAAGGTCGACGAACCGGACGATGCCGCGGCGATGGTCATGCTGCGCGGTTTGAAGGCCCGCTACGCCAGCCACCACGGCGTGCACATCGAAGACGCGGCGATACAGGCGGCAGTGGTGCTGTCGCGCCGCTATCTGCCCGGTCGGCAGTTGCCGGACAAAGCCGTCGACCTGCTCGACACCGCCAGCGCCCGGGTGCGCATGAGCCTGGATTGCGAGCCCCAGGCGCGGATCGCGAGCAAGGCCCGGCAGTTTGCGCTGGAGCAGGAACGCCAGGCGCTGCAAGACGATCAGCGCGTCAACGGACGCAATGCCGATGAGCGTCTGACGGCCATCGCCGCGCAGCTGTTATCCCTGGGCGGTGAGCTGGCGCGACTGCAGGACCAGCACGCCCACGAACTCGATCTTGCGCAGACGTTGCTCGCTGCTCGTCATGCCGAAGTCTTTGACGCCGAGACCTGCACGGATTTGCAGGCCCAGCTCAAGGCGGTTCAGGGCGATGCACCGCTGCTGTCGCTGGATGTCGACGATCGCAGCGTCGCCCAAGTCATTGCCGACTGGACCGGCGTGCCCCTGAGCAGCTTGCTGAAAGATGAACAGGCCAGCCTGCTCACGCTGGAACAGTCCCTGGCCGCGCGGGTGATCGGACAGGACCGCGCGTTGACGGCAATGGCCCAGCGTCTGCGCGCCGCGAAAACCGGCCTGACCGAAGAAGACTCGCCGCTGGGCGTGTTCCTGCTGGTCGGCAGCAGCGGCATCGGCAAGACCGAAACCGCCCTGGCCCTGGCCGACACCCTGTTTGGCGGCGAGAAATCGCTGATCACTTTGAACTTGTCCGAGTACCAGGAAGCCCACACCGTCAGCCAGTTGAAAGGCGCACCGCCGGGTTACGTCGGCTACGGGCAGGGCGGCGTGCTCACCGAAGCGGTGCGCCAGCGCCCCTACAGCGTCGTCCTGCTGGACGAAGTGGAAAAGGCCCACCGCGATGTGCTCAACCTGTTTTATCAGGTCTTTGATCGAGGCTTCATGCGCGACGGCGAAGGGCGCGAAATCGACTTCCGCAATACCGTCATCGTCATGACGTCCAACCTGGGCAGCGACCTGTTGCAGGACTACCTGCTGGCGAACCCCGACGCGCTCGACGGGGAGGTCCACGAGCAACTGCGGCCGGTGCTGCGCGAGCATTTTCAGCCGGCGCTGCTGGCGCGTTTCCAGACGTTGATTTACCGACCGCTGCAGGCGCCGGCGCTCAAGCGCATCGTCGCAATCAAGCTGGGCAAAGTGGCAGAGCGGTTACGCCGGCATTACGGGCTGGACTGCCGGATCGACGAGCGCCTGCATGATGCGCTGGTGGAGGCGTGTCTGCTGCCCGACAGCGGCGCGCGCAACATCGACAGCCTGCTCAATCAGCAGATTTTGCCGGTGCTGAGTCAACAGCTTTTACAGCGCCAGGCGGCGCGATTGGCGACGCGGGGCGTGGTGCTGGGGCACTGCGAGGAGGACGGCATCACCCTTGAGTTTGTCGAGTCCCAGGCTTCGGTGGAGGGCGAATGATGAACGATGCCATCGGGGTATTTTTCGACCATAGCCGTCACAAACTCGTCGTTCATCACCTGCCTGTGACGCTCGACGTTTTAGCCTTTGAAGGTGAAGAACAGCTGAGCCAGCCGTTTCTTTATCGCGTGGAATTTACCTCGGTTGAGCGAGACATCGGCGCCGAGCGGATGCTGGGCCAGGATGCGCAGTTCAGTCTGCATGCGGCGGCCCACATGTTGCCTGTGGCGATTCCTGGGTTTCGGGTGCCTCGGGTTGAAGCGCTGCGTACGTTGCATGGGGTGGTTACCGGGTTCAAGCGGCTGTCCGGCTCGGCTGATGAAGCGCGCTATGAAGTGACGCTGGAACCGCGCCTGGCGTTGCTGGGTCGCGGGCGGCAGTTTCGGATTTATCAGCATCAGTCGGTGCCGCAGATTGTCGAGAGCATTCTGCGTACGCGCCATGACTTCCTGGGGCAGGACTTTCTGTTCACGCTGGTGCGGGAGTACCCGGCGCGCGAGCAGGTGATGCAGTTCGGCGAGAGCGATCTGGCGTTTATTTCCCGGCTGCTGGCCGAGGTGGGGATCTGGTACCGCTTTAGCAACAATGAGCGATTGGGTATTGAGGTCGTCGAGTTTCACGATGATCAGCGGCATTACGTTCGGCCGCGTGTGAGCTTGCCGTTTCGGCCGCAGTCGGGGTTGGGCAGCAGCGGCCAGGATGGGGTTTGGGGGCTGCAGGTCAGTCATGAGGTGGTGGAGCAGAGCGTTCACTTTCGTGCCTACCACCATCGTGACGCCGGTGCGTGGCTGGATGGGGATGTGGATCAGACTCGCGGTGATACCACGACTTATGGGGAGGCTTATCACTATGCCGAGCCGTACAAAGCGCTGGGTGACAAGCTCGATCAGGATGAAGATTTAGAGGGTGAAAGCGGGTTTTTCTTTGCCCGGTTGCGGCATGAACGGTATCTCAATAACCAGACTCGGCTGACCGGGATTAGCAGCAGTGCGTCTTTGGGACTGGCCCAGGTGCTGGCGATTTCCGATGGGGCGCCGCAGGCGTTTGAACCGGGTGCGGTGATCACTCGACTGCAGCTGCGGGCCGCACGGGATCGCAGCTTTGAGTTGAGCTTTGAAGCGATACCCTATTCCGAGAGCGTGTGTTTTCGGCCGCCGTTGCTGGCAAAACCGCAAATTGCCGGGACCGTCCCGGCGCGGGTCACCAGCTCGCTGGCCAACGATCCCTACAGCCACATCGACCGCGAAGGCCGCTACAAGGTCAGCTTTCTGTTTGACCGAGACAGCTGGGAAATCGGTCAGGAAAGCATGTGGCTCAGACTTGCCCGTCCCTATGCCGGGGATACCCACGGCCTGCACTTGCCACTGATCTGCGGCACCGAAGTAGCCATCGCGTTTGAGCAAGGCGATCCGGATCGACCCTACATCGCCCATGCGCTTCATGACAGTCGCCATCCCGATCATGTGACGTTGCTGCGCAGTGATTACAAACGCAACGTGCTGCGGACCCCGGCGAACAACAAGCTGCGCATGGAAGATGATCGCGGCAAAGAGCACATCAAACTCAGCACCGAACACAGCGGCAAGAGTCAGCTGAACCTTGGGCACCTGGTCGACAACGAGAAGGATAAGCGCGGCGAAGGATTTGAACTGCGCACGGACGGCTGGGGCGCGATTCGGGCCGGGCGCGGGGTGTTTATCAGTGCGGATGAACGGACCAGGGCCCACGGGCAGCAGCTCGACATGGACGCTGCAATCGAGCAGCTTGAAAGCGCGTTGTCGTTGGCCCGGTCCATGGCTCAAGCCGCGCGGAGTGCCCAGGCCATTGCCGCCGATACCAGCGGCCACGAACAACTCACCGCGGCCCTGACCAACCTGACCGAGCCCGGGCTTCTGCTGCATGCACCGGCCGGCATTGGCGTGGTCAGCCCCGAGGCTGTTTTGCTGTCCTCCGGCCGTGACAGCGTCGCCATCGCGTCGTCGCGCTCGACCAACATCAGCGCGGGACATGACATCACCGGCACCGCCGAGGGTGCGGTCAGCCTGTGCGCTGTGACCAAAGGCCTCGACCTAAAAGCCGTGGACGGGGATATGCAGCTCCACGCCTACGGCGGCGCGATGCACGCGCTGGCGAATGACCAGATAAAAATTGAAAGCCTGGCCGGCCGTGTCGAGATCAGTGCGCCCGAAGAAATCGTCTTCAGCTGCGGCGGCGCATTCATCCGCATTAAAGATGGCGATATCGAGCTGGGCGCGCCAGGGAACATCCATCACCGGGCCGCGTACGTGCTCAAGGGCGGTGCCACCACGCTGATCACCCCGGCGACACCGATACCGCCGGGCTATGCCGCGGGCTACACCCTCAGCGAACCCGATAAGGGTTACGCGCCCTACGCCCGTTACCTGATCACCACCCAGGAAGGCGAGCGGTTCCCCGGCGTGACCGATAAGGACGGCAAGACCATTCCGGTTCACACGCTATTGCCCGGGAAGGTAGTGATCGAGTTCCCCAATGACAAGCACGATGAGCAGTGACCACCGCTCAGGGGCCCCGTCGCCCAAATGGTTTGCGATCTGCATCGCAACGGCTACCGACACCGCGCCTGCCGCCAAGCAATCGGCCGCGACAATTTATCACCGCATCAAATCTTCAATCAGGAAGGACCCGGCATGAAAGACAGACAGCACCAGACGGACATTTTTTGCACCTACAAGCCTGTGGCCATCGGCCCCCAGAAAACCCATTGGGTTGAATTTCAACTGGTGGACGAGCGCGGCGAGCCGCTGGCTAATCTGCCGTGGCGGGCGACCAACCAGGCAGTGCGGGATGGCTGCGTTGCTGAGTACTCGGGGAGCACCGATGCCCAGGGTGTCATTCGGCTTGAGGATCTTTATCCGCTCGACGTAACACTGCTAATGCCAGCGGCGCCGTTGGCTGAAGTCCTGCAACAGCGGCGGTTGCGCGCGGTGCGTCCGGAGCCCGAGCGGCCGGGTGCAAGTGACAGCAAACCTCTGTACGGAAAGCAGCGTCCCGGGTTTTCGCCGGTGGAAAAGCAGGCACATGAGCAGGGGCATGCCTATCAGTATCTGCGAATAGGGCAGTTGTGTGATGAGCTGCCGAAGTTCAATCCGCCATGGCCAGAGCTGGATCCGCCACCGGCTTATCATTTCCCGGACGCTGAGTTTTCAGGGTTTACGGTGCAATACGAAGCGCTGAACTGCCGGCATGTCTTGGAAGTTTGCCCACTGCGGGCTTGGTCGTTGGTGTTGCATGATGAGCAGAAGTACAGCCTCGCGAATGCCTACAACCTGGGACTGATGAGCATCTTGTCGTACAGCAACCGCGCGGAGAATTTGTACGGGTCACCTGAGTATTTTTTTGCCGAGCAGTGCCTTGATCTGTCGAGAACTCCCAGGGTTTGGGACGGGGGGAAGAACTGGCCCTGTCTGGTCACCGACGTTTCATTCAATGACCGATACGCCTCCTGCGTAAAGATGAACACCGCGACGGCAGTGCCTCCCCATGGTGATACCCAACTTTTTTCAGTCGTAAACGCCACTCAAGTGCTGGTGGCATGGCGCGGCACCGACTTTGACCGCCTCCATGCACCTGATCTTGCTACAGACCTAACCTTCCGTCCTGTCCTGCCTGAGGTGAAAGCCGGCTGTGCGCCATCGATACCCTGCGTAGATATAGCGCTTGAAGGTCGGGTGCACTTAGGATTTCAGGAGGCTTTCAAGGCTGTGCAGGCCGTCTATGGTGGCCGGTTCGAGAAGGAACTCCCTTACAGCACCATTGGTAAGCAGCTTTTCATCTGTGGCCATAGTCTTGGCGGTGCGCTGGGGTTGATTCACGCAGCATCGCTCAGGGCTCACAACCCGCTTCTTTACACTTACGGCATGCCGCGCACCTTCACCCTGGCCGCGTTAAAGGCGTTGAGCGAGATTCGTCATTTTCGTCACGTCAATGACACCGACACTATACCCAGCGTGCCGCCAGAGGCAGATCTGGATAACCATCTCTATAGGCTTTACGGCCCTTTAGGCACGACATTAGGTTTCGCTTGGTCGATGGGTCAGGCCCTCGCAACTAATGTGATCGAATTCGGTGATTCATACGGCCATCATGGCGAACTTGCCATGTTTTATCGTGTAGAACAGCACATTCAGAGCCGTGGCTCTTCCTACCCTGCATATCGGAATAAGGATGGTCTCGGCGCGCCGTACTACAACACCATAAAGACCCGATTGCCCGTGCGGTCAAACCTGTACCTGGTGCCGAGTATTAATAAAACGTTAAGTGAGAAAAGCGGAAAACTACAACACCTGTTCATAAGCAGCCTTGACAAGAAAACGCTAGAGCGAATATTCCCACGCTACAAAAACCCCAAGCCGGGAGGGTTGCTAGGTATTGGGAATCACATGATGGGCGAATATATGGCACACATAACCCATCGACTCCTCACAGCCATCGAACCTGATCGGAAGCCGCCGCTTGATGCACAGGACGAGATCAAGCGCTTCGCGGAACAGATGACAAAGCATGGCGGCACCTCGCCGAAAGATGAATATGAGCGGAATGACCTGTTTCTTAAAATGCATAAGCAACTAGAAGCGGCATTGGAGGCAACAGTTCAGTCGGAGGGTGGGGCTGAAGCGCTGCAGCGGTTTGGCGCAGTTACAAAGTCGTCGGGTGTTTGAGATGAGCAAAGAAAGTTTGTGTATGAGAGCATTGCTGCTTTCCATTGCGACGGTCATCTCCACTAGTGGTTGCGCAAAAGACTACAGCATGGCTCCACGGCCAGATGGTGAAAAGGTTACTCTCACGATGAAGGTTTCTGATGAGCTGGAGCCGGATCCAGTAAGTGTGATTTACCGCTCAGCTCTCTGCCAAAGTGTGTTCCGTGACGGAGATGAGCGGCCTGAAACGCTAGATGGACACAAAGGATATGAGGTGAGACCCCTGCCACAGACAGATAGCGGTCTGTACAAAACTGAGCTCTATATAAATGGTGGTGGTCCATGCGACTGGCGTCTGAGCAGTGTGGTATTCGGCATCAATTATCGAGCACCAAATCGCTTTGGAAAAGACGTGGCATCAGGCACAGGCGGTACAGTTATTGTTCGGTTCGATGAAAACAACCCACCTCTCAGCGTCGGGCGGGCTAGGGATGTAACGGGCTCGAACCTAAGAATCGTTACAGATTACTATCCATGGGTGAACGAGAACTTTATAGGCGGGTACACGAAGCGGGCGAGTCTTTCGGGCGAAGGTCGCGGTTATCTAACATATAAAGCTCACCAGGCGCGGAATATATATTTTGAGCCGGTACTGCATTCAGACTTGGTAGTAACATCCGTGTCGCCAAAGAAACAAATAATCGGAGATTTCATAAGGTTTTACTACCCCGATGGAACAATAGAATCCAATGGGCAGTCGATGCCAGATTTTAAGAAAATGCAAAACATTCGCTTGTCGGCTGAAGCAAAAAAATGAAGTCGTTGGCTGCGCTGAAGAATGTGCACGGGAGCATTAGGTGATTGACGTGAAATCAAATCGAAAAATTCCATTTCTGTGCTTCGTATTGCTCACCTTCCTCAGTGGCTGCGCGAAAGACCGCAGTATGAATCCGTCGCCAGATGGTGAGAAAGTCAAAATCTATATAAAGATGCCCGAAGATCTTGAATTGAGATCCATGCGTGTCATGTACAGATCTGCCGTTTGTCAGCGTGTGACCTATGATGGGGACGGTCGGCCGGAGAGGGTGGACGGGCATAATGGTTTTGAAGTCCCACTACAGAGGCGCGAGGGGGATCTCTACGGAGCAAACCTGTTTGTCGACGGAGGCGGGCCGTGTGAATGGCGTTTAAGTAATGTGATGTTCGGAATGACCTACCGTGACCCCAGTCGCTTTGGCGAAAATGTTCTAGTTGGCGGGGGAGGCGGAGTAATAGTCGTATTCGATCATAACAATCCACAGCTTAGTGTGGGGAGGCGTGTGGCAGTTGAGGGTTCAGAGTTGAAAATCGTCAAGGATTACTATCTATGGCTAAACGAGAGATATACCGGAGGATATGTAAAGCGTGCCAGCTTGTCGGGATGCGGGAGCGGTTATATTACGTATGAAGCGAGGCAAGCAAGAAATGTTTATTTTGAACCGGTGTTTCATCCAGAGTTTGTGGTGACGTCTGTAGCGCCAAAAAAACACGCAGTCGGAGACTTCATTAAGTTTTTTTATCCGGATGGGACAGTCGAGTCCGATCCGGAAGGAAGGCCCAACTTTAAAAAAATGCAGGAAATCCGACTGAGAGCGGAAGCAAAAAAATGAAGTTACTCAATTTGGCGCAGAAAACCGCAAGGAGGGCTAAATGAAGAGTGCGAAGTTATTCGTAAAAAAATCAATTCTGTGTTTGGCGCTGCTCGGTTCCATCAGTGGATGCGCCAAAGACTACAGCATGGCGCCGTCACCGGGCGGCGAGCAAGTCAAGATTGCTATTAAGGTCCCCGAGGAATTAGAAGTAACACCCCTGAGGGTGATGTATCGATCAGCGATCTGCGAACGTGTCACCCATGACGGAGATGGACGACCCGAGAAGCTCGAAGGTTACAACTCGATTGATGTGAAATTGTCACACCAAAACAACGAAAGTTTCTATGAGGCAGATTTATTTGTAAGCGGCGGTGGGCTCTGTGAGTGGCGCTTAAGTAATGTTTTATTTGAGGTGAGCTATCGCGTGCCTAATCGTTTTGGAGAAAACGTGGGCTCAGGAGGGGGCGGTGGGGTAATTGTGATATTTGACCATAACGATCCACAGCTTCGGACATCTGGTTTGATGAAAGTTAAAGGGGCAGACCTTACTATCATCAAGGACTATTACCCTTGGGTGAAAGATAGTTACTCAGGCGGTTATATCAAGCGAGCGGGCCTGGCAGGCGAGGCGAGAAGTTATCTAACCTACGAGGCCCGTGAAGCCCGCAGCGTGTATTTCGAGGCGGTGTTGCATTCTGATTACGTGGTGTCATCGACAGCACCAAAAAAACACAAGGTTGGTGAATTCATTACGTTTAAATACCCTGACGGAACAGTAGAGTCTGATCGGCGGTCAGAGCCCAACTTTAAAAAAATGCAGGAAATCCGCTTGGCAGCTGAAGCAAACAAATGAAGTCGCTCGGTGTGCTGCACCCGTTTTTTAAGGAGCCTTATATGAGTAACGCGACGCTATACGCAAAAACTCCACTCTTATGCCTTGCGCTGCTCGCACTCTTAAGCGGTTGTGTAAAAGACTATAAAGTTCTGACTCCGCCGCCCGACAGCGAAAAGGTAAAAATTGTTATAAAAGTGCCTGCAGAGCTTGAGCCCAAAACTTTGGTTGCCAAGTACGAATCGGCCAGATGCCGAATGTTCGTCGACTTACCCACTGTGAGCCGTATGCAGTTTCCAGGATCAAACTTCCAGAATTCGAAGTTCACCAGGCAGGGAGAAACTGATTTCTACGAAGCAGAGGTATTCGTTGATGGCGGCGGTGAATGTGAATGGCAACTAGATAGCATCGAGTTTGGGGTCGTGTATCGTATTCCTAATCGTTTTGCAAAAAAAGTAACGGCTTATTATGGTGGGACAGTTATAGTTAGGTTTGACGGGCAGCACGCACCCTTTAATACGGTTGATCAGTTTATCGAAGGGCCGGACCTGACAATCGTAAAGGATTACTATCCATGGGTAAGGGAAGCCTATGAACTCGGTTACTACGATAAGAGCGTAAATCTGGCCAGAGAGTATGAAAGTTATCGTACCTACAGGGCTCGGGACGCAAGAAACATCTATTATGAACCGGTGCTGCATTCAGATCTTGTCGTGACGTCGACTTCCCCGAAGAAACGCGTCGCTGACGAAATCGTAACTACAACATTTCGCTACCCCGACGGAACGGAAGAATCCAATCGGGAACTTGAGCCAGACTTTAAGAAAATGCAGGAAATTCGCTTGAAGACGGAGGCGAAACAATGACGTTACTCAGTGGCGGGGAATGCCTCCAGGGCGATAAAACCACTCGGAAAGCATTAAGCATCTGGGCTTTACTCATGGGCATTACGTTATTGGCATCGCTCAGTGGTTGCGCACTTGACTATGAACTCCATCCCGACACGGAGGGGCATAAAGTCACGATGAAAATTAAAGTATCGGAAGGGTTAGTCCCGCCGCCCATGGCCGTGGGTTATCTGTCGACGATCTGCGAAAACGTTTATGAGGGGCCTGATGTATTCGGCAGTATCAGGGAGCAGCGTGTAGCGTTCAAACGGCGCGGGGCGGGCGATTTCTATGACGCCGATTTCGCTGTTGACGGTGGCGGGATGTGTAGGTGGCGCGTGGCTTACGTGAAGTTTGGGGTACGTCCTCAATGGCCTGAGCGCATTGGCGAAGGTGCGGTAGTGGGAACGGGAGGTGATGTCCTGGTCGTGTTTCAGCATAACAATCCGGATTTTCCGTCTGAAGGGGTTAAAAATGTGGTGGGCACCCATCTTGATATAAAAAATAATTACTACCCATGGTTAAAAGATGTCCTAAAGAAGGATTACGTCAAGAGGCTTAACCTGGTGGGTGAAGCGGTGCCTTACCAGACTTACCTGGCTCCCCAAGTGCGAAACATAAACGCTGAGGCAGTGCTTCACGCCAAGTATGTCGTGACATCAAAACAGCCAGAGTTCAAAGGCATCGGAATTCACCCTGCCTTTATTTATCCAGACGGGACTTCGGGCCCAGATGACAGCGATACGCCAGATTTTCCCACGCTTGAGGCCATTCGTTTAAAGGCTGAAGCCAGACGATGAGGACAAGTAATAACTTAACGTGTCACGCCTGATCTTTATATCGGTCATCAAGTCGGTGAGTACAGGCCCGCACCGTTAAAACCCGGCACGTATGACACGCACGCGCAACCCATGAGCTCGCCCAGGGATGCGCTCGCGCGGAATAAATACACGGCTTCATCAATTCATTAACAAAGGATCTTTCAATGTCACAAGGATTCGTATTGTTGGGTGACAAGACCACCCACGGAGGAGCGGTAATTTCCGCATCGTCTACTCATATCACCCAGGGCAAAGCAGTCGCTCTGGTGGGGGATAGGGTCATGTGTCCCATACCCGGACATGGCGTTAATCCCATTATTGAGGGTTGTGCCGACTGTTTAGAGGATGGCCGTGCGCTGGTGGTCGATGGTTGCCACTCGCTGTGCGGTTGCCAGGTCATTTCCAGCGCACCTGACTGGGCGGTGGATTGAAGATGGCGTGGCAACGTGAATACGTGCAAGCAGGGCTCGCACCCAAACCGCCTTCACCGGTTCGCTGGCTGCTGATCGTGGTTTTAGCGGGGGCAGCGGCTGTGCTGATGTTCCTGCTCTACGTCGTGGTGCCTGAATTGCAGGCGTTAAACGTATGGGCGCTCACCGCCTCGCCGTTGGTGGTGGCGATTCTCGCGCTGGCGGCGCGGGTGCACGCTTACGGTGGCGCTCTGGATGAGTACAGGCTGCTGCAGGAGCGGTCCCGGCTGGCACAGGTCGCCTGGGCGGAATGGGGTCAGCGTTACATGGCAGTCATGGGTGGGCTTGTTCTTTTGCCCGAGCATTTGTCTGCGGTGGCGATCATGGAACTGCCCCATACGCCTGTCCCACACTCAGGCAAAGCCCGCCGCATCGTTGGCCTGCCGAAGGGCCAAAAGGGCCGGGCCATGGCAGGTCTTGCCCAATTGATGGGTTCGCTGTCGACAATACTGGCGCCGCTGCCACCGAGTAAAAGTCTCAGGGTCACTGTCCTGACCGATGCGCCACAGGATGAGCATCCAGCATTGGCCGACGCCTGCCAGCAGCACCTGTCCGATCTCACCCCGTCATCCACCCTCACCGGCGTCCACGTAACAACCCAGTTTTCCTTCGCCTGGATGGAAGAAACACTTAAAACCCCACGCGACGCCGTCGACCTCATCCTCGTCGTCCAGGCCCACGGTAAAGAGGCTTACTCCGACGGACTCGCCGCGATCCTGCTGTGCGCCGACGCGGTCGCCAAAGCCCACAAGCTGCCCATCGCCGCGCGCCTGTTGCGCCCGATGCCCCTCGACGTCGATTCCCTGGAAACCGACTTCACCACTTTCCTCCAGATTCAGGCCAAAGCTCGCGATGCAACAGGCGTTTTGGCCGACGGCGCCGACTGGCACCCGGAAACCACCCTATTACTGGCGTCAGCCGCGCGAGAGGGTGCAGCGCTGTCGGTGGACCACCGCTGGATTCTGGAAGCCTTAAATGGCGTGCCGGGCCCCTGCGGTCGTTGGCTGCTGGCAGCCCTCGGCATCGAGATGACCAGGCTCGCGAAGCAACCCTTGTTGTTACTGAGCAGCGAAGACAAAGGCCGCTGGATCAACACCGTCACACCGGGAGACATCGCATGAAATCCATGATCGGCAATGGCTGGCGTCGCGCGGGTGGCGCGGTATGGCTTGTCGCCTTCGCAGCGGCGCTGGGCTGGCTTGTTTACACCTATGGCGCAACGGTCGGACTGACGGAGAGACATCAGCAAATCACGGTGTTCCTGTTGCTGATGGTGATCGCGCTGTTGGTGCAGACCCTTCCTCGTGCGCTGGCGCTGATGAAGGCCCGCCGCAGCGTCGAGCGGCAGAAGGGCGACGGCGTATTCCCACCGGAGGAGTCGTCATCCAACCCGGAAACCAAGAAACTCCCGGGCGTCGCGGAACTCCAGGAGCACCTCGACCACCAGTACAGCGCCTTCCAGCGCACCCGCACCCGCTTCATTCTGGTCGTCGGCGAGCCCGAACAGATCGAAGCCATCGCCCCAGGTCTTGCCGATGCCCAGTGGCTCGAAGGCCAGAACACCGTGCTGCTCTGGGGCGGCAGCCCGCAATCCCAGCTCTGCAAAACCGCCACCCGCTGGCACGCGGTAACCCAGCGGCGCGGTCTGGACGGCGTGGTCTGGGCCCTTGATAAGCAGCAAAGCGCCAACGCCGCGACCATGGGCAGTGGCGTCGCCGGTTTGCAGCAACTGGCGCGAACCCTGGGCTGGCAGTTGCCGCTGCACCTGTGGGAGGTCTGCGCGAGCCAATGGCCGCAGCACACCCGTCCGCGTGAGCCGGTTGGATCGTTGCTGGCCGCGCGCGTCACCGGGTCGCAGCTGGAAACGTCTCTTGCCCGTCTGGATGAGCCGCTGCGCAAACACGGCCTGGACCAGATGGAAGAAAGCGCGGACCACGACTTTCTCTTGCGCTTGTCCCAACAGCTGAAAGTGGAGGGCATCGCCCGCTGGCGTCAGGCGCTGACGCCGTTGCTGGGCAAGTTTGCGCGTGGAGTGCCATTGCGCGGGCTTTGGTTCAGCTTGCCGGCGCAACCCACCCACACCGCTGACCATTTGTGGCTGCCCGATCCAGCGTGGGGGGGCGTACTCCAAAACCAGTCACGCCAAACCCGCCGGCTAGGATGGCCCGTCACGCGCATCAGCTACGCACTGGCCTTGGGCACCGCGCTGATCTGGGCAGCAGGCCTGCTGCTGTCGTTCTCCACCCACCGCGCCCAGATCATCGACATTCAGTCGTCCCTCGCGGCCGTGCAGCCTTCGGGCAACGGCGATGAGCCGTTGCTCGCCCTCAACGCGCTGATCCTCGAAATGGGCAGGCTGAAGGACCGAGCCCGTCGTGGCGAGCCGTGGTACCAGCGCTTCGGGCTGAGCCAGAACGATGCACTGCTCGCGGCGATGTGGCCGCGCTATGTGGAGGCCAACAACCGGCTGATGCGCGACCCGGCGGCGGAGAATCTGAAGCGCCAACTGGCATCGCTGGTGGCGTCGCCCGCCGACAGTTCGCGGCGGGCGAAAGGCGCCCACAACGCTTACGTACAGCTCAAGGCCTACCTGATGATGGCCCGGCCGGAGAAAGTGGATGCGGCGTTTCTGGTGACCGCACTGGGCCATGCCGAGCCAACCCGAATGGGCGTGGCGCCGGGGTTGTGGAAAGGGCTGTCGCCCACGCTGTGGCAGTTTTACGCCGAACAGTTGGCGGCCAATCCGCAGTGGCGCATCGAGCCAGATAACGCACTGGTGGCCCAGGCGCGGCAGGTGTTGCTAGTGCAACTGGGCCAGCGCAATGGCGAAGCCAGCCTTTATCGGCAGGTGCTGGAGGCCGCCGCGACCCACGCTCCCGATCTCGGGGTTGAGCAGATGGTCGATGACAAGGAGGCGTGGCCGCTGTTTTTCACCGAGGCGAGTGTGCCGGGGGTATTTACGCGGCAGGCGTGGGACGGGCAGGTGCGCCAGGCGATCGATGACATCGTCGAAGCCCGCCGCGAGCAGATCGACTGGGTGCTCAGCGATCGGGAAAGCAGCGCCGTTGCCGACACCTCGCCCGAGCAGCTCAGGGCGCGCCTGACCGAGCGCTATTTCCATGATTACTCCGGTGCCTGGCTTGAGTTTCTCAACAGTGTACAGTGGCGACGGGCCGACAGCCTGGCCGACGTCATCGACCAACTGACGCTGATGAGCGACGTCCGTCAGTCACCGTTGATTGCCTTCATGAACACCCTGGCCTGGCAGGGGCAGGCCGGCAATCGCAGTCAGGGGCTCAAGGACTCGCTGGTGCAGTCGGCGCAGAAGCTGATGGGCAGCGAACGCTCGACCCGGGTGTCTGCCATCAGCCAGCAGCTCGACACGCCGGCCGGGCCGCTGGATCCGACCTTCGGCCCGCTGCTGGGGTTGTTGGGCAAGGACCCGGAAGGCAAGGGCGGCGATGACGACCTCAGCCTGCAAGCGTTCCTGACCCGCGTGACCCGGGTGCGCCTGAAGTTGCAGCAGGTCAGTCACGCCGCCGATCCCCAGGGGATGACCCAGGCCATGGCGCAGACCGTCTTCCAGGGCAAGAACATCGACCTCACCGACACCCGCGCCTACGGCGAGCTGCTCGCGGCCAGTCTCGGCGAGGAGTGGGACGGCGTGGCCCACGCGCTGTTTGTCCAGCCGCTGGATCAGGCCTGGCGCAAGGTGCTCGAGCCATCAACGGTGGCCCTCAACCGGCAATGGCAGCAAGGCGTTGTGGATGAATGGGACCAGGCATTCCTCGGTCGCTACCCTTTTGCCGCCACCGGCAGCGACGCCTCATTGCCGATGCTGGGCAAAATGATTCGGGCGGATTCAGGGCGTATCGAGCAGTTCCTCCAGCGCGAGCTGACCGGCGTGTTGCGCAAGGACGGCGGTCGCTGGGGGGTGGACCCGGCCCACGGCCAGGGCCTGCTGATCAACCCGAAATTTCTCGCGGCCGTCAATCAGCTCAGCCACCTGGCCGACGTGCTCTACACCGACGGGGGCATGGGCATCAGCTTCGAGCTGCAGGGCAAGGCGGTGCGCGACGTGGTGCAGACCACCTTCGTGCTCAACGGTGCGCGGCATCAGTACTTCAATCAGAAAGAGAGTTGGCAGCGATTTGCCTGGCCAGGCAGCAGCGATTACCCCGGCGCCAGCCTGACCTGGACCAGCGTGCGCAGCGGCGAGCGTTTGTATGGCGACTTTCAGGGCGCCTGGGGGCTGATCCGTTTGCTGGACACCGCCACCGTCAACGCACTGGACGACAGTGACAGCCGCTACCGCATCACGGTGCCGGCGCCGGATGGCCTGGACCTGACCTGGCACATGCGCACCGAGCTGGGCGCGGGGCCGATGAGCCTGCTGGCGCTGCGCAATTTCAAACTGCCGCGACAGATCTTCCTCAACGGGATCGCCAGCGCACCCACGTCATCGCGCGCCGAGGTGATGGAATGAGCCTGCAAACGTTGATCGCCACGACGCTGGGTGAGCGCGACGCGGTGGGCCTCGCCAGGGCCCAGGCTGAACACTGGACAGCGTGGCTGGCACCGATCAGTGCCGAGTCCGCCGTGGGTCACGACCCCGGCTGTGACGATGATTTCCAGAGCATGCGCGAGGAGGTCAACAAACTTTCCGGAGCGGACGCCGATCGGGTCGTCTCGCTGGCGGAAAAGCTGCTAAAAGGCGCGTGCAAGGACCTGCGCGTGCTCACCTATTACCTGTGGGCGCGCCTGCAGCGGGACGGCGAGTCCGGGCTGGCGGAAAGCCTGAACCTCCTGGCCGCGATCATCGAACGCTACAGCGCCGACGTGCTGCCGGCGCGTCCCAACAGTCGCAAGGTAGCGCTGGAGTGGCTGGCGAGCGCCAAGGTGCTGGACAGCCTCACGCTGTACCCGGAAGTGGTGAAAGCCGAGGCCGAGCGCACAGTCGCCGCGCTCGCCTGGCTGGATCAGGTGCTGCAAGGCTGGCCTGCGCAACAACGCCCGGAACTGGGCGCGCTGTACGCGGCGCTGTCGGCACGGCTGGCCCAGGCCGGCGGACTCGACGCCGTGGTGCCGCAGTTCAGCGTCAGCCATGACGCTGCGAATCCTCAGGCCACCCAACACGCCGCCACCCCTGGCGTCGGCCCCGCGCCAAATACCATCCGCTCGGGCCGTGACCTGCTGGACAACGGCCGCACGCTGGCCAGCTATCTGCGCGAACAACCCCAGGGCTGGCTGGCCGCCCATCGGCTGATGAAAAGCCTGCGCTGGGACACCGTGCACCAGTCGCCGCCCCACGACGCGAGTGGCCGAACACGATTGGCACCGCCCCGGGGCGAATACCGCGCGCAGCTCAAACGGCTGTACCTGCAACAGAGCTGGAACGAGTTGCTCGATCAGGTGGAGCGCATGTTCGCCGAGGGCGTAAACCATTTCTGGCTCGACCTGCAGTGGTTTCTGTATCAGGCGCTGAGTCGGCAACCTGCGCCATTCGAGGGCTGGGCACGCATCGTCAAGGAGGACCTGGGCCTGCTCCTCGAACGCCTGCCGGGCCTCGAAACATTGTGCTGGGACGACGGCTCGGCCTTTGCCGATGAGACCACCCGCGAGTGGATCGAACAGCACGTCAGCACCCAGGGCGCTGCTGCCTGGTTGCCCGCGCCGGCCGCGTCCAACCCAGACGACGCCGACATTCTGGCCCTCGAAAGCGAGGCGCTGGCCCAGGCCGACCGCGACGGCGTCGAGGTGGCGCTGGCCTGGCTCGACACGCGCCCCGACATTCACAGCGGCCGGCAGCGCTGGCTGCTGCGCCTGCTGATGGCGCGGGTCGCCGAGCAGTACGGCAAAAGCGAGCTGGCGTTGCACCTGCTCGGCGAACTGGACGCCAGGGCCCAGCGCCATGTCCTGGCCCAGTGGGAGCCGGCGCGGGTGTTCGAAGTCAAGGCGCGGCTGCTCAAGTTGTTGCGTATCAAAGCCCAGCGCAGCGACGCCGACAAGGTTGCGCTGGGCAAACGCATGGAGCCGCTGCTGGCGGCTCTGGTGGCCATGGACCCGGTCCGCGCAGCAGTGCTGTGCGGCTGACACTCACAACCAGGAGGTTTCTTTGAACACGGACAATCTGACCCTGCGCTATTTCGATGCCGAAATGCGCTACCTGCGCGAGGCCGGCAAGGAGTTCGCCCAGGCGTTTCCCGACCGCGCCGCCTCGCTGAATCTGGACAAACCCGGCGCCCACGATCCCTACGTCGAGCGGCTGTTCGAAGGCTTCGCGTTCCTGATGGGGCGCCTGCGGGAAAAGCTCGACGATGACTTGCCGGAGCTGACCGAAGGCCTGGTCAGCCTGCTGTGGCCCCACTACTTGCGCACCATTCCCTCGCTGTCCATCGTCGAGTTGCAACCCGACGTGCACCAGATGAAGCAAAGCGAGGAGGTCGCAACGGGCTTTGAAATTCAGTCGCAACCCATCGGCCCTCAGCGCACGCGCTGCAATTACACCACCACCCAGGCGTTGACCCTGCGTCCGCTGGCGTTGGATTCGGTGCGCCTGGCCCAGGAGCCGGACGGCCGCCCGCTGATCCGCCTGCGTTTTTCCTGTGGTGCGCTGAGCCATTGGGGCCAACTGGACTTGCGCCGCATCCCGCTGTACCTCAACGCCACGCCGGCGGTGGCCAACGCGCTGCACCACGCGCTGACCCTGGGCACCCAGGCGCTCTATGTCCGTCAGCCCGGAGACGCGCAACGTCAACCGCTGCAAGGGCGCTTTGCGCCCAAGGGCTTCAGCGATGAAGACCGGCTCTGGCCCAAGGGCGACAGCGCCTTCAGCGGCTATCAGTTGCTGCTGGAGTACTTCAGTTTTCGCGAGAAATTCATGTTCGTCACCTTGCACGGGCTCGAGAACATGAGCATCGCGCCGGACGCGCCGTGGTTCGAGCTCGAGGTCGTGCTGAGTCAGGCGTGGCCTCACGGGCTTGCCCTGAGCGCGGAACAGATTCGCCTGCACGCCGTGCCGGTGATCAACCTGTTCCCGCTGGAGGCTGACCCGCTGTCCCTGGACCCTTTGCAGACCGACTATCTATTGCGGCCGATGCGTCTGCAGGACGGCCACACCGAGATCTATTCGGTCGACCGGGTGACAGCGTCCCGGGGTTCCGGGCGGGAAGCGTACGTGCCGTTTTCCAGCTTCCGGCACAAGGGCGGCATGCTCCGCGACGAGGCGCCCGAGCGCTACTTCCACACCCGCCTCAAGCGCGCAGCGAACGGGCTGCATGACACGTGGCTGATATTGGGCGGAGAGGGCGCCGACGTCGATCGGCTCGCCGAGCGCGCGTGTCTGTCCCTGCGGCTCACTGGCACCAACGGCCAGTTGCCGCGAAAAGCGCTGCAAAGCACGATCCTCGACACGCCGTTGCACGCCACCCAGGCAGGCCTGCGGGTGCGCAATCTGTGTGCGCCGACCCTGCCGTGCTACCCGCCGAGTCGCGACCGTTTTCACTGGCGAGTATTGAGCCACCTGGGCTCGAACTTCCTGCCGATGCTCGACAGCGCCGAAGTGCTGCGCGGCACCCTGGCGCTGTACGACTGGACCGGCAGCGAGCTCAATCGCCGACGTCTGGAGGCCATCGTCGACGTCCGTCACCACCTCATTCAGCGCTTCGAAAAAGGCTTTCTCCTGCGCGGGGTGGACATCGAAGTCACCCTCGACGCCAACGGTTTTGCCGGCGAGGGCGACATCTGCCTGTTCGGCGAAATGCTCAACCGGTTCTTCGCGCTGTACGCCGACATCCACCTGTTCACCCAGATCACCCTGATCCTGCAACCGACCGGGAGGAGCCTGCGATGGAGCGAAAACCACAGCCAGCGGATTCCCGGCTAAGACTCGTCGAATGGCTCGATGCCGTGCAGGGGCGGGTGGCAGAGGCGAGCGTCTACCGTTTCTGCCAGTTGCTGGAAAGCGCTGCGCCCGGCCAGCCGTCGTTGGGCAGCACGGAAAACCCGAAGGATGATCTGGTGCGTTTCCGGCCTGACCCCGGCATGGGCTTTCCGGCCAGTGAGCTCAAAGCCGTGGAGTGGTCGTCTGAGGATCAGCCACTGCCCGCGACCGTGCGCACCCGCTTGCTCGGCCTCTATGGCGTGGATTCACCGCTGCCGACGCGCTACCTCGACGACATCGCGCAAAAGCGGGAAGGCCACGAGGCGCTGGAGGGGTTTCTCGACATCTTCAACCATCGGGTCTTCACCCAGTTTTACCGGATCTGGCGCAAGTACTCGTACCCGGCCTCATTTGCGCCCGCGGGTGCCGACCCGACCTCGCAATGCCTGTTCGGGCTGATCGGGCTGGGCATCCCCGGCACGGCAAAACGTATCGCCACGCCGCTGTCGCGCTTTCTGGCGCTGCTCGGGGTGATGCGTTTGCCGACCCGCAACGCCGAAGGCATTTCGGCGCTGGTGCATTTACTGGCGTCTCACACCCGGGTGTCGATCGCGCCGCACTGGCCGCGAAACATCGCCCTCGCCACGCCGGCCAGCCTGTCCTCCGCACGGCCGGTGAACCTGTCCCAGGGCACGCCGCTGGGCAGCGTCGGTCGCGACGTCAACAGCGAACTGTTGCTGACACTGTTCACCGCCGACCACGACGAGGCGCGGGAATGGCTGCCCGGCGGCGGCTTGCACAGCGACCTGCGGGTGCTGCTGCAGGTGTATCTGGGCTGGCGCTGTACGGCGCGGTTGCGCTTGTCGCTGCCGATTGAGTGCCTGCCGGTGTCAGCGCTGAGCGGACGCGGCGTGCTGCTGGGCATGACTGCAGGGCTCGAGTTGAAGGGCCGCGCTGCCGGGGAAAACGACACGATCACTATCCATTTGGGCCGTTATCAAGGGCTCCACCTCAACCCTCAGGAAAGAGAAACCACCCATGTCGCCTATGATTTTTAGAGCGTTGACCCTCTGCGCCTTCGGGCTCCTCGTCAGCGGCTGCGGGGTCACGCAGAGCGTGTCGGAATCCACCGCGTCCATGACCCGGGCGATCTTCTACAAACAGGTCAGAACACTGCGTCTGGACTTCGACGGCCGCCAGGCCCTGAACAACGACGGCACGGACATGCGCGCCTTGTCGGTGCCGGTGATGGTGCGGGTGTACCAGCTGCGCGACGGCAAATCGGCAAGCAAAGCCACCTACGACGACCTGCTGCGGGACGCCGACCGCCTGCTCGGCGCTGACCTGCTGGATCAGCGCTCACTGGTGATCAAGCCGGGGGAGGGTGCGCAGCTGGATGTGCCGCTGGACGAAAACGCCGGGGTGGTCGCCGTCGTCGGGTTGTTCCGCGAGCCCGATTCACAGGCCAACGACTGGCGCATGCTGCTCAACCGCGACGACCTCGACCCGGACCGGCCACGGGTTATCGAACTGGGAGAAAGCCGGCTGACGCTGCGCCCCCTGGCCGAGGGTTGAGCCATGACCGAGCTCAACCCGTCGCTCTACGAAACCCTGCTGCAGAATTTCACCGGTGAACTCGATCTGGCCCGGGTGGCGGAGGACGACCAGTACGTGCTCTCGGTGCTGGACAACCTGCAGCGCATTCTCAACAGCCGCGCGGGCACCCTCGCGCACCTGCCCGATTACGGCCTGCCGGACATGGGCGCCGTGCTCGAAGGATTGCCGTCTGCCGCCCATGGACTGATGCGGACCATCGCCGACACGCTGCTCAAATACGAGCCGCGCCTGCTGTCGCTGCACATTGAGCTGTTGCCGCAGACCGAACCGGGCCATCTGGTCTACGCGCTCGACGCTACGCTGGAAGGCGAGCGCATCGCGACGTTCGGCACGACGTTGAGCCCGGAGGGAAGGGCGGTGGTGCGTCATCTCAAGCGCCATGATGTGCGGGCCCTCCCATGAGGCTGACAGCGCGCGCGATGACCCAGGGCTTCGCCATGGGGATCAAGGCCGGCGGCGATCCGCGGGAATTGCCGGACTACCGGAGGTTGTGCATTGAAATGGCCCGAATGGGTCATCCGGCCTGCCCTGATGTGGACTGGCAATCCATCGAACAGTGCTGCCTGGCCTTGTTTGCCAGCCATGGCGCGGACCTGCAAACAGCGGCGGCTTATGCCCTGGCGCGCAGTCACCTGGCCGGAGTGGACGGGATGTTCGAAGGCGTGGCGGTGCTGGAGAGCCTTTTGCGGGCAGACGCCAAACCCTGGCCCCGAGGGGTATCGGCGCGGGCGGAAATCCTCGGCGGAGTGTTCGGCTCGTGGCAAGCGGTGCTGCGGGAACTGGACATCAACCCTTGCGATCGGGCAGGCCTTAACCTGCTGAGCACGCGGCTTGGGTCGCTGCGCCAGACGCTGGTTGAGCAACATCCGCAATCCCTCATCGCGCTGGATCGGTTGCACGAGCAGATCGGACAGCGGGTGTCACGTCTGGAGCGCGATGCCCAAGCCCTTGGCGTTGTCGGGCAGCAAACAGCGCGAGCTTCAACGCTGCCCACCTCAGCGGACTCCCCAGTGCAGCGCGCAGTGCCCGGCTCCACGCAGCGCAACCGGCCAGGCACGCGGAGGAAGGCCACGCCCCCCAATCCGCCCCTCCAGCAGCTTCGAGCGCTCCGTATCGGATGGCTCGCTGCCGCGCTGTTCGGCTGTCTCATCGTTCTGGCCGCAGGCTATTGAGGTGCGTTGACCCCACACTTTCCGCGGGGTCGGTCGCGCACGGAATGTACCGCCCGGCTGAACCTTGGCATTTACCCGTCGGCCATATTTACAGCCGGGCACTGACTCCATTAGTGTGCGCGCATCATCTGCCTCAACACCGCGGCTGCCGCATGTTCAGGCACGTCCGCTCAGACCGGACACTTTCGCCCTTGGTTGAAATCACCCCTGCGTTGCGCGACCCCTGCGTCCCGGCCCCCGTTGCCAGCGTCCTTCAGCAATTGCGAACGGCGACCGCTGTCCAGCACACGGCACTCGAAGCCCGATTGCCACTGACCCACCCACAGCTTGATCTCGACACCTACAAACGGATCATCGCTGCCTATTACGGTTTTCATCTGCCCCTGCAACAGTCGATTGAGCGTTTTCTGGCGCCCCAGGCCGTTGATCCTGCGCGGCAGAAAATCCCGGCGCTGATCAAGGATCTGCACGCCCTTGGCCTGAACGACCTGCAGATTGAGGCGCTGCCGCTGTGCACCGAGCTGCCCGCCATCGACAGCGTCGCGCAGTTACTCGGCGTGATGTACGTCATGGAAGGGGCGACCCTGGGGGGGCAGGTGTTGCGCCGCATCATCGCCGACAGACTGGGCGTGGACGCCGACAGCGGCGGCGAGTTTCTGGACGTCTACGGCCGCAACACCGGTCATCTGTGGAAAGCTTTCCTGAAACAACTGGCCGAGTTCGACACCCCGCTGTACAACACCGAGGTGGTGCAATCGGCCCGCCTCACCTTTGAATCCTTTCAAACCTGGCTGGAGCGAGCGGGAGTGCTGAACAATGCTTAACAACATGCAGACCATGGATGACCTGCTGGACACCTGCGCCAACGAACCGATTCGTATCCCGGGCGCCATTCAGCCCCACGGCGCTCTGCTGACGCTGCTCGAAGCCGACTGGTCCGTGCAACAGGCCAGTGCCAATGCCTGGCAGATGCTGGGCATTCCCGGCGACGTGCAGGCCGGCGACTCGCTGGCACGCTGGCTGGGCGAGGCGCAAGCCGACGCCTTACGCGACGCCGTTCGGGACGCGGATCTGCACAGCCTCGATCCGTTGCCGATGCAGTTTGCCGGGCAGGCATTCGATGGCCTGTTGCATCGCCATGACGGCCTGCTGTTTCTGGAGGTGGAGCCCGTCGCCACCCAGGCATCGATGCAGCACTTGGGCCCGCGCCTCACGCGCACCTTGCGTCGCCTGCAATCGGCCAAATCGCTGGACGATCTGTACGCCATCAGCGTCGCGGAAATCCGCGCACTGACCGGCTACGACCGGGTGATGATCTATCGCTTTGAAGAGGAGGGCCACGGGCAGGTCATTGCCGAGTCGGCAACGGCCGAACTGGACGCCTACCTGGGGCTGTTCTTCCCCGCCACCGACATTCCGCAACAGGCCCGCGAGCTGTATCGCCTGAACTGGCTGCGCATCATCCCCGACGCCGCGTATGTGCCGGCGCCTATGGTCCCGGCCCTGCGCCCGGATACCGGCGAACCGCTGGACATGAGCCACGCGGTGCTGCGCAGCGTGTCGCCGATCCATTGTCAGTACATGCATAACATGGGCGTGCGCTCATCGATGAGCATCTCCCTGCTCAAGGATGAACGCCTCTGGGGCCTGATCAGTTGCGGCAATCGCGAGCCGCTGCAGGTTCCCCACACCCTGCGCTCAGCCTGCCAGACCATCGGACAAGTGCTGTCGATGCAGATCAGCCTGCTGGAAGATCAGCACACTCAGCGCCAGCGACTGGCCAAACATCACATGCTGGACCGGCTGTCCAGGGCGATGAACGAGTCCGCGGCCGACGTCTACAACGGGCTGCTTGAACATTCCCAGGCGCTGCTGACACTGGTCGACGCCAACGGTGTGGCGGTGATCATCGACGGTCAGGTGCACCTGATCGGCCAGTGCCCGAGCACCGAGCAAGTGAGCGCGTTGCAGCAATGGCTGCAGAACCGGCCCGGAGCGGTGTTCGAGACGTCCAGCCTCGGCGCCGTGTTCCCCGACGCGCAAGGCTATCCAGACGTGGCCAGCGGACTGCTGGCGTTCAGCTTGCCCAAGCCGGTGGCCAACGCGGTGCTGTGGTTTCGCGCAGAGGTCAGGGGCAGCGTGGAGTGGAGCGGTAACCCACAGGAGGCCAAACGGGTCGTCAATGACCGCCTGCAGCCACGGGAATCCTTTGCCCTGTGGGAACAGCAGGTCGAGGGCAAGGCCAGGGCCTGGAGCGCCGGCGAGGTCTACGCGGTGTCCGACCTGCGTCGCTCGGCGCTGGAGGCGGACCTGTCACGGCAGGTGCTGCGCGAAAAAGAGGCCGTGCGTGCCCGCGATGAGCTGGTGGCCGTGGTGTCCCACGACCTGCGCAGCCCGCTGACCGTCATCGTCATGCAGTGCGCCATGATGCAGCGGGTGATCAACGCCGACGCCACGGCGTCTACCAAACGACTCAACTCGGCCATCGACATCCTGCAGCGCGCGTCCACGCGAATGACCAACCTGCTGGAGGATTTGCTCGATACCTCAAAGATCGAAGCCGGCCGCTACTTCATCGACGCCGAGCCGCTGGAAGTCAGTCAGTTGTTCGAAGACGCCTGGTCACTGCTCACGCCACTGGCGCTGAACAAATTCATCGACCTGACGTTCGACGCTGATCCCGACCTGACGATTTTCGCTGACCCGGAGCGCATGTTTCAGGTGCTCTCCAATCTGGTGGGCAATGCCATCAAATTCACGCCCAAGTCCGGCAGTGTGAAGGTGACGGCGTCAGCCGCGGGCGACAATGTGGTGTTCGCCGTGGTGGACAGCGGGGATGGCATTCGTGGCGATCAGTTGCCCCACGTGTTCGAGCGCTATTGGCGCAGGCGTGAAGGCAATCCGAGCGGCACGGGCCTGGGGCTTTACATCTCCCAGGGCATCGTCAGGGCTCACGGCGGCGAACTGACCGCCGCCAGTGAAGAGGGCGTCGGCAGCGAATTCCGCTTCACGGTGCCGCGCGCGTCCATGGCGTCCTGACCCGGACGCGAGCGCCCCAGTGGCCGGGGGTTATTCCTGACTGGAATCCCCCGCATGAAAAACATGAATTTTATTTATGCCTGTCAGCCCTCTACCGTGAGCGTGTTCCGTCCACGGTAGAGCCATCATGACCGCACACCCCCAATCCCAGGCTGAGCCCCTGCCATCCATCGTCGAAGAGCACTGGAAGCGCAATCTGGCGGTTTGTGTGTTCGGCGCGTTCACCACCATCGTCGCCATGACGCTGCTGCTGCCGTTTCTGCCGCTGTATGTCGAACACTTGGGCGTCAGCGATCAGGCCGGCATCGTGCAGTGGTCGGGGGTGGCGTTTGGCGCGACCTTTCTGTCTGCCGCGCTGACGGCACCGCTGTGGGGGCGGCTGGGCGACCGCTACGGGCGCAAGCTCATGCTGATTCGCGCCAGCCTGGGCATGGCGGTGGCGATGTCGCTGATCGGGCTGGCGGAGAACATTTACCAGTTGGTCGGGCTGCGTTTGCTGGCAGGGTTGCTCGGCGGCTATGCCTCCGGCGCGACCATTCTGGTGGCGACGCAGACGCCCAGGGCGCGCACCGGCTGGGCACTGGGGATGCTCTCTTCGGGGATCATGGCCGGTAATCTCGCCGGGCCGTTGATTGGCGGACTGTTGCCGCCGCTGATCGGCATCCGTCACACGTTCTTCCTGGCCGGGGGCGTGATCTTTCTGACCTTCCTTGCAACGCTGTTTCTGATGAAGGAAGCGCCTCGGCTTCGACGTCAGGCGGGTGCGGCGAAGGCGCCGGCTGTGCGGGCGTGGGACGTCATCGCGGACAAAGGGCCAGTGCTGACCATGCTGGTTGTGGCCTGTCTGGTGATGTTTTCGATCATGTCCATCGAGCCGATCATCACCGTGTACCTGACCCAGTTGCACAGTGAAAACGTCACGCTGATGGCCGGGCTGGTGATGTCGGCTACCGCCCTGGCCAGCGTGTTGTCGGCGTCCCGCATCGGCAAGCTGGCCGACCGCATCGGCCACTGGAAAGTGGTCATCGGCTGCCTGACGGCGGCCGCTCTGTTGCTCATCCCCCAGGCGTTCGTCAGCCATGCCTGGCAATTGGTGCTGCTGCGTTTTCTCATGGGCATTGCCCTGGGCGGCCTGTTGCCGTGCATTGCGGCGATCATCCGTCATTCGGTGCCCGACGCCGTGGCGGGGCGCATGCTGGGCTATTCCACGTCTTGCCAGTACATCGGCCAGGTGCTGGGGCCGCTGACCGGGGGGTACCTGGGCGGGCATTTCGGGATGCCGGTGGTCTTCATCGCCACCTGCCTGCTGATGGGCGGGTGCGCGGTCGGGATGTTGCTGATGCGGCCTCTGATGTCCAGCGGGACGGGCGCCAGCCGGGCGGAGCGCGGCATTTGACAAAACCATGACATCCCGCACCCGATAATCGCCGCAGGAGGGGCGACGCCCCGGATTCGAGTACCGCCATGCACGGACCTTCATGGACATCAAACACAGCCTCAAGCAACGGATTGTCATCGTATTCGCCTTGATGAGCACCCTGGTCGCCGGGGTATTCGCCGCCGGTATCATTGCCACCGTGCACGTGGTCGAAAAGCGCCTGTCGATCATGAGCCTGAAGGGCAACATGCACCGTCTGCTGGCGGTGGACAGCATCAACGACTGGCGCCACCGGCCTGAAAAAGACGAATTGTTCTACGCTGAAGAGGGCGTTGGCGACCTTGCCATGAGCGATGACCTCAAGGGCCTGCCCCTGGGATTTCAGGAGTTCTTTCGCGGCAAGAAAGCCTATTACGCCATGGTCTCGGAAGTGAACGGGCGCCATTACGTGTTGTTGCGGGATCAGCGCAAATTCCAGAAACGTGAACGAATTCTGTTCGGGGTCGTGCTGGTCGGCTTCGTCCTCAGCGTGCTGTTGGCGGTGTTGCTGGGGCGGCTGCTGGCGTCCCGGGTGATCACGCCGGTGTCGCGCCTGGCCGGTCAGGTGCGTCATCGCGATCAGTTGCTGGAACTGGCGCCGGTGCTCGCCAGCGATTACGCCAATGACGAAGTCGGCGCACTGGCCCGATCCTTCGACGAAACCCTGGGCCGGCTGCGGGCCGCGCTGAGTCGCGAAAAGCTGTTCACCAGCGACGTCAGCCATGAGCTGCGCACGCCGCTCATGGTGCTGGCGACGTCCTGCGAACTGCTGATGGAATACCCGGCGCTGGACGACCGTTCCCGCATGCAGGTCAAGCGGATCGGCAAGGCGACCGCGGGTATGAACCAACTGGTCGAAACCTTCCTGCTGCTGGCCCGTACCGAAGGCAAGAACACGCCTCATGGCCAGCGGTCGTCTCTGGTGCTGATCGCCGACGAGCTGGCTGACACCTGGCGCACGCCCATCGAAGCCAAAGGCTTGCGCTTCAGCTATCAGCGCCTGGAAGGCGACGACGAGGCCTACAACGCGCCCTTGCTGCGCTCGGTGATGGGCAATCTCTTGCGCAACGCCTGGCACTACACCGATCAGGGATTCATCCAGTTGACCCTGCGCAGCGACGGGTTCAGCGTCGAGGACAGCGGCATCGGCATTCCGCTGGAAAAACAGCAGGCCATGTTCCAGCCCTTCGTGCGCGGCGACGAACAGCGCGGGGAGGGGCTGGGCCTGGGGTTGTCGCTGGTCCAGCGCATCTGCGCCAACCAGCACTGGACAGTCAACCTGACCAGCCGTGATGACGGGGGATGCTGTTTTACCGTGTCGCTGAAGCCGACCCATGAGATGTTGGTGGCCACAAGCCCCAGCGCCGACATCAGCGATTAATCCGACGCTTTCCCGGCTGAAGCCGGTCCTGCAGTCGGTCCTTCAGTCGGTCCTTCAGTCGAGGTCAAACCAATCCAACCGCGCCCGCTCCACAGGGCGCAGGCGACACTGCGCACGCCACTGGTCCGGTGCACCGCACGAGGGCTCGACAGTGCGCTCCAAGGGTTGCCTCCCTTATGGACCTGCGACCATGCATCCTTCCAGCCCATCACTCATTTGCATGCCTGCCGACGATCGAGCGGCAGGTACGGATGACACCCCTGAATACCCCCTGTCTGCCCCCATCAAACCCGACGATCCCGAGCGGCGCAGCGAGCAGTCCCAGGCCGAGACCGATGGGTGCACCCCCGGAGCCGGTGCCGATCCGGCCGAGTGATTATCATTCGTTCGGATGGGTGAATCGCTGCGTCTGTCGGCAAATGCGTGTGCATCTGTCATTGAAATTGATGATTGCGCTTGGAAAGCTTCTTCAAAAACGGAAGAATGCGCGATTATTCGCGCACCTAACTCGCAATATTCACCACGCCAATACCGTGGCGGAGGAAGCAAATTTGAATCAGCTAAAACGCCTTCAGAGCGGAATTGAAGGGCTTGATGAGCTGCTAATGGGCGGCTTCGTTGCCGGGTCCTCGTACATCATTCAGGGTCGACCGGGCTCCGGAAAAACCATTCTGGCCAACCAGATCGGTTTCAATCACATCCGCAATGGCGGCCGCGTGCTGTTCGCGACCCTGCTCGCCGAGCCCCACGAACGGCTGTTTCAGTTCCTCTCCACCATGAGCTTCTTCGACAAAGACCGGGTCGGCGACCAGATCCAGTTCGTCAGCGCGTTCGACACCATGGAAAACGACGGCCTTGATGAAGTCGTCAAGCTGCTGCGCCGGGAGATCGTCCGCCAGAAGTCCACGGTGATGATCCTTGACGGGCTGCTCAATGCCCGCTCCAAAGCCGAATCCACCCTCAACACCAAACGCTTCATCTCCGAGCTGCAGGGCCACGCCGCGTTCGCCGGGTGCACGGTGTTCTTCCTCACCAGTTCCCAGCTGGACGACGGCAGCCCCGAACACACCATGGTCGACGGCGTGCTGGAAATGGGCGAAGAGCTGGTCGGCAACCGGTCCGTGCGCCGTATCAAGGCGCGCAAGACCCGTGGCAGTGGCGCCATCCCCGGCGCCCACGAATGCGAAATCACCGAAAACGGGCTGGTCGTCTACCCGCGCCTTGAAAGCACCATCACCCACTCGGCGCTGCGCGACAGTGCTGAGTTCAGTGTCGTCGCCAGCGGGATTGACACGCTGGACCCGCTGATCGGTGGTGGCCTGGTGGAATCGTCGGTGACCTTGCTCCTCGGCCCGTCGGGCACAGGCAAGACCACGTTCGGCCTTAACTTTCTCGCGCGCTCGACGCCCGATGAACCGGGGCTGCTGTTCGGCTTCTACGAGTCGCCACAGCGCCTTCGGGTGAAGGCGGCGGCGCTCGGGCTGGACTTTGAAGCGCTGGAACGCGCCGGTGCGCTGCACATCGCCTGGAAATCACCGACCGCCGAGTTGATCGACAAACTCGCCCTCGACCTGCTGCGGATCGTCGAGCAGCACGGCATCAAGCGCGTGTTCCTCGACAGTCTCGGCGGCATGGCCCGGGCGTCGTGCGACCAATCGCGGATTCTCGACCTCTTCAGCGCCCTGATGAGCGAGCTTCGCGCCCGTGGCGTCACGGTGGTCTCAAGCTGGGAAATCCGCGGCCTGATCGGCGGCAAGATCGACGCACCGGCCCCTGACATGTCGGGCATCGTCGACAACCTCATGCTGATCCGCTTCGCGCAATCGACGGCGGGGCTGACCCGGCAACTGTCGATCCTCAAAATCCGCGATAACCCCTACGACCCGGCCCTGCTGGACGTCTTGATCGGCGAGCAGGGTCTGACTGTGAAAAAGGCTGCGTTCCATGCCCTCGACGATTCAGGCAATGCAACGGCGTAGAAGTCGTCATCGAGCCGATGATCGCTCATTGGCGCGGAGGGCTGCATGACCACGATTCTGATTGTCGACGATGAATACCTCATCGCTGACATCCTCAGCTTTGCGCTGGAAGACGAAGGCTACCTGACGGTCACCGCCGGCAGCGGACTGAAGGCCCTCGGCATTCTCGAACGCGAGCGCCCGCAGCTGATCATTACGGATTACATGATGCCGGGGATGAACGGCATCGAGCTGGCGGAAGCGGTGCGCGTGAATCAGAGCCTGGGGCAGATCCCGATTGTGCTCATGAGCGGTGCGCAATCGCATCTGGGCATCGCCCGGCCAGACCTGTTCAGCAAAGTGTTCGACAAGCCGTTCGAGATCAGCGCAGTGCTGGAAGCGGTGCGCGCGTTGCTGGGTAAGTAGGAATGGCTTTAGCCGGGAAGAGGCCGGTGTCAACGCCAACAATTCTAAGGCGCGGCTGCCGGCGCATTCCCGGCTAAAGCCGGTCCTACGGTCGAGGTCACAGCTGCTGCCTAGCTCGAGGCGCAGTAAGTCTCACTGGACGCTTGGGATGCTTTTTGTGGGACCGGCTTCAGCCGGGAAGAGGCCGGTATGAACGCCAAAAATTTTGCGGCGCGGCTGCCGGCGCATTCCCGGCTAAAGCCGGTCCTACGGTCGAGGTCACAGCTGCTGCCTAGGTCGAGGCGCAGCAAGTCTCACTGGACGCTTGGGATGCTTTTTGTGGGACTGGCTTTAGCCGGGAAGAGGCCGGTGTCGACGCCAACAATTTTGCGGCGCGGCTGCCGGCGCATTCCCGGCTAAAGCCGGTCCCACGGTCGAGGTCACAGCTGCTGCCTAGGTCGAGGCGCAGCAGGTGTCACTGGACGCTTGGGATGCTTTTTGTGGGACCGGCTTCAGCCGGGAAGATGCCGGTGTGGACGCCAACAATTCTACGGCGCGTCTGCCGACGCATTCCCGGCTAAAGCCGGCCCTACGGTCGAGGTCATGACTGCTGGCGAAGTCCGGGGGCAGCAGGTGTCACTGGACGCTTGGGATGCTTTTTGTGGGACTGGCTTTAGCCGGGAAGAGGCCGATATGAACGCCAACAATTTTGCGGCGCGGCTGCCGACGCATTCCCGGCTAAAGCCGGTCCCACGGTCGAGGTCACAGCTGCTGCCTAGGTCGAGGCGCAGCAGGTCTCACTGGGCGCACGGGATGCTTTTTGTGGGACCGGCTTCAGCCGGGAAGAGGCCGGTGTGAACGCCAAAAATTCTACGGCGCGGCAGGTGATGCCGGGCGTGGATTGAAACTCGGGAAGGCAGGGCGGCCATGACGCCGCCCTGGGTGAATCAACGTCCGTCAGCCACCTTGCGTTCGATCTCAGCTGACTTTTTGTTCAGCTCCTCGGCGTCCTGTTCCTTTTCCCGAATGGAGGTCGGGGTGATGATTTCGTCCACCGCGCGGGTGTCGTTGTCAGGGTCATTGAGGTCTCGCTGTACCACGTTGACGGGTTTGCCAGCGCTGTCCAGGGTTGGCGCGTCCGGCTGGGTGACGTTGCGTGGGTCGACCGGGGTGTCGTTGCTCATGGGTTCATCCTCGCTGTGGGGTATGAGGGTTGGATGTGTCGATGGTCGCCGAGTTCGGGTTTTTTTCGGCCGCGTGCCAGGCGGGGCCGGAGCCGCTCAACGCTGCTCCACCAGATTAAGGAAGCGCCGCGTGCGCTCGTTGTCCGGGTCGACCAGCACCTCGGTCGGCGAGCCATCGGCGACGATGCGCCCGCCCTCCATGAACAGCACGCGGTCGGCGATGTCCTGGGCGAACTTCATTTCGTGGGTCACCAGCAGCATGGTCATCTGCTGCTCGTGGGCGATGGCGCGAATTACGGCCAGCACTTCACCGACCAGCTCGGGGTCCAGCGCAGAGGTGACCTCGTCGAACAGCATCACTTCGGGCCGCATGGCCAGCGCCCTGGCAATGGCCACGCGCTGTTGCTGGCCGCCGGACAGCTGCGCGGGATAGGCATCGGCCTTGTGGCTCAAACCGACCAGCCCGAGGTATTGATGGGCGCGCTCCAGAGCCTCTTCGCGGCTCAGCTTGAGCACCTGAAGCGGGGCTTCGGTGACGTTCTGTTGCACGGTCAGGTGCGGAAACAGGTTGAACTGCTGAAAGACCATGCCTACCCGATGCACCACCGGCGGCTTCTTCGCACCCGGCCAATGCCAGCCGCCGGATTTGGCCGGCACCGGCGAGCCGGCCACCTCGATACTGCCGTGCTGATAGGCCTCCAGGCCCTTGATCAGGCGCAGCACCGTGGATTTGCCCGAACCGCTGGGGCCGATCAGGGCGACTTTCTGGCCGGCGGGGATGCTCAGGTCGAGGTGATCGATGACCCGGGTCGCGCCAAAGTTTTTCACCACTTGCTTGAGGATGATCTGCGGCGATGCGCCGGGCAGAGCGTGTGCGAGATCAGACATGGCTGCGCCTCTCGAAGTATTTGAACAATAGGGAGGTCGGCACGCTGATCGCCAGAAACATCAGCGCCATCACCGTGTAGGGCTCGTTGTAGCGGTACGTCATGCCGGCGATCTGCTTGGCCGCCTGGAACAGCTCGGGAATCGTGATCACCGCCAGCAGCGGGGTTTCCTTGAACATGCCGATCAGGTAATTGCCCAGCACTGGCAGCATCGGTTTGAGGGCCTGGGGCAAGACGATCCGCCGCCACGTGGTGGCACCGTCGAAATCCAGCGCCTTGGCCGCTTCCCATTGTCCGGCCGGCACGCCTTCGATGGCCCCGCGAAAGGCTTCGGCAATGTAGGCCGCGTAATACAGGCCGAGCCCGATCACCCCGGTGGAAATCGCCGGCAGGGTCAGGCCGGCCAGGGGCAGGGCGAAGAACAGCACGTAGAGCTGCACCATCAGTGGGGTGTGCCGAAAGAAGCTCAGGTAGCCGGCGCTCAGCCGTTGCACCAGCGAATTGTTCGAGCGCTGAGCGATGGCCAGCAGCAGACCGAGCAGCGCCGCCAGCAGAAACCCCAGGATCACCACTTGCAGCGTCACCAGCAGCCCCTGAAACAGATCGGGGACGATGGACCAGGCGAAGGCGTAATCGAAGTTCATGGGGCCACCCCGCGACGCCAGTGGGTGACCCGCCGCTCATAGCGCTTGACCAGCCAACTGAGCGGCCAGGCCATGACGAAATAACACACCAGCACGATGCTCCAGATCAGCGTCTGCTGGCCCAGGGTGGTGATCAACTGACCGCCGGAAAACGTCAGGTCGCTGAGGGTGATCAGTGACACCAGCGACGTGGTCTTCAGCAGCTCGACCAGTTGATTGCCCATGGGCGGCAGCATGAAGGGCAGGGCCTGGGGCAGGATGATGCGGCGAAACGCCGTGATCGCGTCGAAGTCCAGGGCCTTGATCGCGTCCCGCTGGCCCCGGGCGACATTGCTCAGGGCCGAGCGGACGATTTCCGAACCATAGGCGGAGAAGGTCAGGCCCAGGCCGAGAATGCCGGTGGTCATCGGCGCCAGGGTGATGCCAAACAGCGGCAGGATGAAGAACAGGTAGAACAGCAGCACCAGGGCGGAGATGCCCCGCAGGATTTCGACGTAGACCGTCGCGATCCAGCGCAGCGCGCGCCATGGCGACAGGCGCATCAGCGCGATGACAAACGACATCACCACCACAACGACTTGGGCGAAGAAGGTGATTTTCAGGGTGACCAGTGCGCCGTTGGCCAACTGGCGAGCGATGAAGCGCGCGGTGTCCAGGGTGGAAGCATCAAAAAGCATGGGCCGTACTCGTATGGGCTGGGGCCGTCATGTCGCGGGTGAAGGATCGAGAAGCTTCCCGGCTGAAGCCGGTCCTACTGGATGCGCGCGGTCTGTAGGACCGGCTTCAGCCGGGAAGAGGCCCCTCTTGGCACGCTCGATTTCCAGTGTGCTCACCGACGCCTTCCCGGCTGAAGCCGGTCCCACTGAATGCACTCGATCCCACAGTAGGACTGGCTTTAGCCGGGAAGAGGCCCGTGCTGGCGCCCACCATTTTGCGGTGCGCCCACCGACGTCTTCCCGGCTGAAGCCGGTCCTACAATGGTGCCGGCGACAGCGCCGGCGTCATCAGGATCAGTCTCAGCGGTTGCAGCGTTGCTCGGCGGTGACGTCGGCGGGCGGCAGTTCGTTTTCGGTGTAGCCGTATTTCTGCAGGATCTTCAGCAGGTCACCGGACGCGCGCAGTTTCGCCAGTTGCTCGTTGAACGCCTGGGTGAACGCCGGATCGTTTTTCGGCAGGCCGTAGGCGTGGTAATTCCAGGTCGGTTTGCCATCGGCGTCCGGGATCTGCTCGAACGGCAGCGCCCGTTCAACCGGCGTGCCGTCGGCTTTTTTCAGCAGGCCGATGATTTCGGCATCGGGGAAGTACACCACGTCGACGCGATCGGCCTGCAGCGCGGCGAGGGCTTCGGTGTCTTTGTCGAAGAGCACCACGTTGCCATTGCTGATGCCGCTGTCCTTGGCTTCCTGCACCTGATTGCTGCCGGGCTGGGTCGCCAGCCGCGCCTTGCCGTTGGCCGCGACGTCCTTGAGGCTGTGCAGCTTCAGCGGGTTGCCGGCCTTGACCAGAAACGCGCCACCGGAGCGGGTGACCGGGTTGGAATAGCCAATCACTTTGCAGCGTGCCGGGTTGATGAACAGGCCGGCACCAATCAGATCGAAACGACCTGCCGCGAGGCCCGGCACCAGCGAGCCGAACTCGGTGATGGGCAGTTCAACCTTGCTGATGCCCAGCGGTTCGAGAATGGCCCGGAGGATCTCGACGTTGGCGCCGACGATGTTCCCGTCGGTGCCCACGTAGGCATAGGGCTGCTCGTTGGCGATGCCGGCGGTCAGGCCCTGAGTGCGGCCCTTTTCCAGCAGGTCGGCGACGGCGGAGAACGAAACCACGGCATTCAGCAGCAGGGCGGAGCCGAGTGCGGCTGACAATGACAGGGATTTTCCAGCGATTGTGCGAGGGAAGGGCATGGCGGACTCGTGGCGTGAGTGGGGGCAGGAAAGCGGAAGCCGCGAATCATAAGAGTCTAAAAAAGATTAGATAAATATCGTTTAGTTATTAGTTTATGCACTTGGGTCCGATGGATTCGGCCCGTGCCACGGCAACCGTATCCCCCTTGGACCGCTCTGGCAAGGCGGTCCGGGGGAACAGTCCGTGTCGATCAGGCCGTGGTTGAGGTTTCGCGGTGCGGCAGTTTCCAGCCAGCGCGAATAAAGTGGCAGGTGTAGCCGTTGGGAATGCGCTCCAGGTAGTCCTGATGCTCAGGCTCGGCTTCCCAGAACGGCCCGGCCGGGGCGATTTCGGTGACGACTTTGCCCGGCCACAGGCCCGACGCATCGACATCGGCCACGGTGTCCAGCGCCACGGCTTTTTGCTGGTCGTTGAGATAGAAAATCGCCGAGCGATAGCTCACGCCCCGGTCATTGCCCTGGCGGTTCGGGGTCGACGGGTCATGAATCTGGAAGAAGAATTCCAGGATCTGGCGGTAAGAAATCTGCTCGGGATCGAAGACGATTTCAATGGCTTCGGCGTGGGTGCCGTGGTTGCGATAGGTGGCGTTGTCGACGTCGCCACCGGAGTAGCCGACGCGGGTCGAGACGACGCCGGGGTAGCGGCGCAGCAAGTCCTGCATGCCCCAGAAGCAGCCTCCGGCAAGCAGCGCGGTTTCGGTGTGGGTGGTCATGGGCAAGTCCTTCCAGCTGTTGAGCGGTGTGTGTCAGACAAGCGCCGCAGTGTGCGTGTCTGCGAGCTTGTTGGCGAGTGGGCGGCGCAACGGCCGCCCTTGAAGATCAGAGGATGGAGACGCGCACTCGTTCACTCGCCGCCGAACTGCTGACGGTATTGGCCGGGCGTCACGCCGATGCGCTCATTGAATGCCTTGCGCATGTGCCGCGCGCTGCCGAAGCCGCAGCGACTGGCCACCACCTTGAGCGGCAGGTCACTGCCTTCGAGCAGTTTGCGTGAATGATCGATGCGCGCGTTGAGCAGGAATTGCATGGGCGTCAGGCTGGCTTCGCGCTGGAACGCCCGGGCGAAATTGCGCGGACTCATCGCTGCCAGGTCGGCCATGCGCTGCACGGTGTACGCCTCATTGATGTGATCGACGACGTAGGCCTGCACCCGGGCGATCGCGCTGTCATCCCGGGGCACCGCCGCCAGCAGCGGGCCGTAGGGCGTTTGCCCGCCCTGACGCTTCATCACCACCAGCAGCACTTTGGCGACTTCGAGGGCGATCTCCTTGCCGTGGTCTTCGGCGACGATGGCCAAGGCCATGTCGATCCCGGCGGTAATCCCACCGGAGGTGATCAGGTTGCGGTCGACGACGTAGATTTGCTCGGTTTCGACCCGGGTGGCGGGGAACCGCCGGGCGAGTCGCTCGACGTAGTTCCAGTGGGTGGTGCAGCGATAGCCGTCCAGCAGGCCAGCGTCCCCCAGCAGAAACGCACCGGTGCAGATCGCCCCGAAACGCCGGGCGCCCTGGACGGCGGCGGGTAGCCAGGCGGTGAGCTGAGGATGGCCGACGCCGTACGCGCCCGGCCCGCCGGGGACCAGCAGCAGATCGATGTCGGCCGGCAGATCGTCCAGCGCCACATCCGCCTGGACCTTGAGCCCGCAGGAGCTGCGGATGAGCAGCGGTCGCTCGGCCACCGTGATCAATCGGTACTGTTCTTCCGGTGCCAGCAGTCGATTGGAAATCGAAAAGACGTCCATGGGGCCGGTCACGTCGAGCATGAGCACGTCGGTGAACAGCACCACTGCCACTGTTCTTTGCCTGGAAATGTCGCGCATGCCTTGATCGCCTTTCTGTTACCGCCACTGCCAGCGCAGGGGGCACGAGCCTGAAACCAGGCGGCATTCTAGGGGATTGTGCGGAAGGATGTGAATGATGGGCGTTGGTTGACGTGCTGCCTGTTCAGCGCGGGCGATCGTCCCACTGAATGCGCGCGGTGTTTTTAGTGGGACTGGCTTGAGCCGGGAAGGGGCCGGTGCGAGCAGCCTCGATTTTGCGGTGTGGCTTCTGACGCTTTCCCGGCTGAAGCCGGTCCTACGGTCGATGTCAGCGCCGGTCCCACCGCGGATACGCAAAGCGCAAGATTCTGCGAGTCCGCCAGTCCGTAATCAATGTCCGGAATCATTGCGGATCTGACATTGCCGGCTCTGCGGGTGCGCTTTAGACTCCCGGCCATCCACTAGACGACTGGTCTACGCCATTCATTCTGGTCACACCTTTGAACGCCTTGAACGGAGTTTCACCCATGGCTACGCAACCCTTGCTCACTCACGTCAACCTCGGTCGGCACGTGCTGAAAAACCGCATTGCCTTCCCGCCCTTGACCCGCCAGAGAAGCCTGCAACCGGGCGATATCGCCTCGGACCTGATGGCGACGTACTACCAGCAGCGTGCGTCCGCCGGTTTCATGATCACCGAAGGCACCCAGATCGAGCCGCGCGGCCAAGGCTATGCATGGACCCCGGGCATGTATACCGCCGAGCAGGTCGAAGGCTGGCGCAAAGTGACTGACGCGGTGCACGCGAAAGAGGGCGTCATCTTCGCCCAGCTCTGGCATGTGGGGCGCGTGTCCGACCACGCCTTGCAGCCTAACGGCGAAGCGCCGGTTGCCCCATCGGCTATTCCGGCGGCCAACGCCAAGGCGTTCATCGAAACCGCGCCGGGCGCAGGGCAACTGGTGGTGCCGCCGACGCCTCGCGCACTGACCGTGGAAGAAATCCGCGAGTTGGTGAAGCTGTACGCCCAGGCGGCAAAAAACGCGATCGAAGCGGGTTTTGACGGCGTGGAAATCCACGCGGCGAACGGTTACCTGGTCAACCAGTTCATCTCCGAGCACGCCAACCACCGCGACGACGAATACGGCGGCTCGCTGGAGAACCGCCTGCGCTTCCTGCGCGAGATCGTCACTGCCGTCGCCGAAGCCGTTAGCGGGGATCGTCTGGGCGTGCGCTTCTCACCGCTGTTCGCCAGCACCGACGAAGAACGCGTCTACATCGGCCTGGTGGAAAGCGATCCGCATCACACCTACGTCGAAGCCGTCAAGGTTCTGGAAAACGCCGGCGTCGCCTACGTCTCTATCGCCGAAGCCGACTGGGACAACGCCCCTGAACTGCCGGAGACCTTCCGTAGAGCCATCCGTGAAGCCTTCAGCGGACGCATCATGTACGCCGGCCGCTACACCGCCGAACGCGGCAACCGCCTGATCGACGCCGGCCTCGCCGACCTCATCGCCTTCGGCCGCCCCTTCATCGCCAACCCCGACCTGCCCGCACGCATCGCCAACGGCTGGCCCCTCAACCCCGTTGACCCGACCACCTTGTATGGCGGGACTGAAGTGGGCTATATCGACTACCCGGTCTATAAAGCGGGTCAGTAAGGCCAAGAGACGCCAGTGCTGAATTGGGGGACAGGTTGGGTCGACGCGGAGCGTCAAAGGATGCATTCCCACGCAGAGCGTGGGAACGATCACCGCGTCGCGCCTGGAGTCGGTTTAAACGATCAAGCCCGGCGGTGCGTTCACTGGCCTCTTCCCGGCTAAAGCCAGTCCTACCAAGAACGCGTTTGCTCTGCTTTTGATCTTCATACGCAAAAGGGTCAGTCACCGCCAATCGCGACTTGGGTGCAGGCTGAACGCAGGTCTCGCTCCGTGGGCCGAGCCGCATGGATGCGGCGAGAGCGCCGTCAGGGCATGGATGCCCGTTCGGCGCGGGCCCACGGAGCGGGACCGGAGTGAAGGTATTCCGACGAAGGAGGAACCCAACCAGGAGCAAGCACCCTTGGTTACTTGGGGTGCTTTTCCAAGTAACTCGCCGAAGGCGAAATGTCTGCCGTTAGGCAGACTCTCTTGATTTGGCTATTCGCGCGTAGCGATCTCATCGAGGTGGTTCAGCAACGCCAGCGGATCCTCATACACCCGCAACGCCCCGGCGCGCTCCAGCTCGCTCACGTCATACCCGCCCGACAACAGCCCGATCCCCGTCGCCTTGCACCGCCGCGCCGCCAACATATCCCAGATCGCATCACCCACCACCAGACAGTCCTCGATCCTCGCCTCAATCTTCTTCGCCGCCGTCACAAACAAATCCGGGTCCGGCTTGCCATTCTTCACATCATCCCGCGTGATCAGATTGATCTGCTCCGGCTCCAGCCCCAATGCCTTCAGATTGATCCGCGCCGTCGACATCTCCCCACTGGTCGCGATGCACCAGGGAAAACCCTCATCGTCCAGCGTCTTCAACAACTCCACGGCCCCCGGCAGCGCAATGATCTGATCCTGAGTTCTCTCATACGCCTCAGCGTGCCTTTCACTCAACCGCTCAGCCTGCGCCTCAGTGATCACCATCCCGGTTTCACGGGACAACATCTTCAGCATCAAGCCGCCGCTCATGCCGATCTTGCGGTGGATGCGCCACATCGCGAGTGGAATGTTCTCTGAATCAAGGGCTTCCTTCCATGCCGTGACGTTTTGGTAAACGCTATCGGTCAAGGTGCCGTCGAGGTCGAAAAGGAAGGAGGTATTGGATCGCATGGTGAGGCTCCGTTGGTCAACAGGTCATCCGCTGACAATGACTAAAAATAAAAGGGGAAGCGCCCGGCGTTCAGGCCGGGGCATAAAAGCGGTTCAGGACAACCCGAGTGTCAGCCGCTTCAACCGGCATTCCACGACCTTGTCGTAGAACTCGGAAAGCGCGTCGGCCTGCTGCGCGTCAATGCCGCCGCAGCACCGCAGACCAAGCACGAAGCCGTTGGCCTGAGCGCCCTTCTTGACCGCGTCGATGGTCGAGCCCGACGCATGGATATCAGCCAGGATGCGCTCGCTTTGCGGTCGCAGTACGGGGGCCAGGTGGTCGAGGATGTCGGTCATGGGGAAGGCTGCCTTTCAGTTCTCTGTCCGGCTGTCTGTGTCTGCACAGCAGCGGTTGAATGCTCATGCAAGACCTGACCGGGAGAGGGGCGCAGCGGTTCCGACAAATTCTTCAAATGACCGCGAACGGCAGGGGTCGTGGGACTGGCTTTAGCCGGGAAGGGGTCGTGTGCTACACCACAACACTGATGGTGTACAAACCGGCCTCTTCCCGGCTGAAGCCGGTCCCACCAGAATCAATCTATACGCGGGTGCTGCTGAACCAGCGTCTCGCGCTTGGCTTGCAACTCGGCAATCTGCGTGTCGATGTCTTCAATCTTCTGCTCAATGTTGTCGTGATGCTCCTGCAGCAGCTCACGGGCTTCGTTGAGGTCCGACGCCGCCGGCGCGGCGCCACGCAAAGGCATGTTCGCGGTTTCTTTCATGGTCAGGCCGGTGATCAGGCCCACTACCGCCACCACCATCAGGTAGTACGCCGGCATGTACAGGTCTTGGGTGGTTTCAACCAGCCAGGCGACCACGGTCGGGGTCAGGCCGGCAATCAGCACCGAGACGTTGAAGGCACTGGCCAGCGCGCTGTAGCGGATGTGGGTGGGGAACATCGCCGGCAGCGTCGACGCCATGACACCGATGAAAAAGTTGAGGATCACCGCGATCAATAGCAGACCGGCGAAGATCAGGCCCAACTGGCCGCTGTTGATCAGCTTGAACGCCGGAATCGACAGCACCAGCAGCGCGATGCTGCCAGCGATGATGAAGGGGCGACGGCCGATCTTGTCGCTGAGGAAACCGATCAGCGGCTGCACGAACAGCATGCCGACCATGATCGCCACAATGATCAGGACGCCGCGGTTTTCGCTGTAATGCAGGTTGTGGGACAGGTAGCTCGGCATGTACGTGAGCAGCATGTAGTACGTGACGTTGGTCGCCGCGACCACGCCGATGCAGGTCAGCAGGCTGCGCCAATGCTTGGTCGCGACTTCCTTGAACGAGACTTTCGGGCCGTGTGCCAGGCCTTCGCGGTCACCCTGTTCGAGCTTTTCAACGTGCTGCTGGAATGCCGGGGTTTCTTCCAGCGCGTTACGCAGGTAGAGGCCGATCATGCCCAGGGGCAGGGCGAGGAAGAACGGCAGACGCCAGCCCCATTCGAGGAACTTCTCCTCGCCGACCACGGACGAGATGAGCACCACCACGCCGGCACCCAGCACAAAACCGGCGATCGAGCCGAAATCCAGCCAGCTGCCAAGGAACCCGCGTTTGCGGTCCGGCGCGTATTCAGCGACGAAGATCGAGGCGCCGGTGTATTCGCCTCCGACCGAAAAGCCCTGGGCCATCTTCGCCAGCAGCAAAAGGATCGGCGCCCAGATGCCAATCGATTCATACGAGGGAATCAGTCCGATGGCAAAGGTACTCAAGGACATGATGACGATGGTCGCGGCGAGGACTTTCTGTCGCCCGTACTTGTCACCGATGGCGCCGAAAAACACGCCGCCGATGGGGCGAATCAGGAAGGGCACGGAAAAGGTCGCGAGGGCCGCGATCATCTGCACGCTGGGGTCGGCGCCGGGGAAGAAGATCTTGCCCAGTGCGTAGGCCACGAAGCCGTAGACGCCGAAGTCGAACCATTCCATTGCGTTACCCAGCGCGGCGGCAGTGATGGCCTTCCGCATCTTGGCATCGTCGACAATAGTGATGTCTTGCAACCCGATCGGGTTGACGGTTTTCTTGCGTGATCTCATAAAAGTCCCGGCAGCTAGAAGTGTGACGTTGCGACGTTGTGGCGATCGGCATTGCGATCCACGGCAGCGCATACACTCGAAAGAGGTGGTGTGCTGTCGTAATAGTGGCAGGCCGATCTGCATCAGATAGGACCCTGACACAATTAATTCAGAAAAATCCCTGGTTTTTTGAAGTTTATTCAAATGAGTGATTAATCGAGCGGCTCTATCGACCGATAAAGTCAAACAGGTTGGATCCAATGAATTAAATGCATCAGAACAAGACAGGCGGTAGTCTTAGCCTATTGATTAAGTGATGGCTCAATGACATATTTGCTGCGCCTTCAACTCATGCCCACGGAAAAAAATGCGCCCCTTCAAGTCACTTGTTGCAGCCTCGGTGCTGATCAGCGGGTGCAACGGAATGCCCACCGCTTTCACCCAGGATCCTGTCTTTGACCAGGCCTTCGTCGTCCATTCCGGTGCGCCGCTGCCCTATCTGTTGATGGGCACCGCGATCCAGTGGAATGAAGATTACGCCGTCACCGTCAAGCACATCCCTTACATCTCCGGCGCGGTATTCCAGGGGCAAGGCGACGTACAGTTCTTCAAGCACAAGGCCGATTCCGTTCCGATGTGGCGCTCGTACCAGCCGGGTGAAGAACTCACCTCAGTGGGCTACAACTCCGCCTACATGTCGGTGAAAGGCACAGGCCGCGCGCTGCCGGCGATGATTCGCCTGGACGCCAAAGAAGGCAACGTGATGTACGGCACCCATGATGGCCCGGTGGCCAAGGGCATGTCGGGCGGCCCGGTGTTCGCGGCAGACGGCAAGGTGGTGGGGATCACCGTGGCATTGCTGACCTCCAGCGACCTGGCCAAGATCAAGCGCCCGGACCTGGCCAACCAGCCACAGATCAGTATTTTCATGCCGTACAACGAAATCAACCGCGAGTGGACCCGTTACATGGCTCAGGCCAAGCCGGCCACGCCAGCGCCGACCCACCTCGCGGTCAACTGATCAACGCTCACGCAAAGCTTCGCGGGCGCGGTTGAGGGGTTTGATGAGGTAATCCAGCACGGTTTTTTCACCGGTGCGGATGTCCACCGTGGCGATCATCCCGGGGACGATGGCAAAGCTCTTGCCGGCCTTGTTGCGCAGCACGTCCGAGTCCGTGCGGATGTACACGCGGTAGTAGAAGATTTCCGGCTTCACCTCATCCTGAATCGTATCCGGCGAGATGGTCACCACCTTGCCGTCGAGGCTGCCGTAGATCGAATAGTCATAGGCCGTGATTTTCACCTTGGCCTGCTGCTCGGGGTGGATGAACGCGATGTCCCGGGGCGAGATGCGCGTTTCGATCAGCAGTTGCTCATCCAGCGGGACGATCTGCATCAGCTGTCCGTTGGGCGGCACGACCCCGCCGATGGTGCTGACTTCGATGTCCTTGACGATGCCGCGCACCGGCGAGCGCAAGGTCAGGCGAGACAGCGAATCGCTGCGGCCGCGGATCACCGCTGACAGCATCTGCGCCTCGGCATTGGCTTTGGCCAGGTCCTCGCGGGCATGCACCATGTATTCAGAACGCGCCTCGGTGGCCTTGAGCTCAAGCTCGGAGCGCTGGCGGTTCAGGCGCAGCACTTCGACCCGGCTCGACGCTCCGATTTTCGCCAGATTCTCGGTGATCGCCAGTTCGCTGCGCACCAGCTTCAGCGAGCTCTCGATGCCGGTAAGGGTTTCGCCGAGGCCCCTGCGCCGGGCGTTGAACAAGTCGGTTTCGGCGCGACGCAGCTCCGGGTACTTGTCCAGCGACGCATCGAACTTCAGTGGCTTCTCGCTGACTTCGGCCTGCAGCCGGTTGACGCTGGCCAGCGCCGCCCGGTACTTCGCCTCGCTCTCGCCGACGTTCGACTCACTCTTCACCGCATCGAGCTGCGCCAGCACCTGGCCGCGCTCCACCAGCGTGCCTTCGCTGACGTTCAGCTCCTTGATGATCCCGCCCTCCATGGACTGAATCAGCTGCTCCCTGGAACTGGGCACCACCTTGCCGGTGCCGGTGGACACTTCCACCACCTGAAACCAGGCCGCCCAGGCAAGGAAACACGCGAGCATCAGCGCGCAGGTCCAGATCACCCGCACGCTCCCGGTGATGCTGCGTTCATCCTGGCCGTCGAGGTACGTGACTTGATCGCCAAGCCGTGGGGTTTGCTCCGTGGTCAATGCGTTCATGCCTGCGCTCCTTGCGGCTGTCTGAGTCGGGTGAGGGCGGCGTCGCGGTGGTCATCGATGACGATGCGGCCGTTGTCCAGCACGATGATCCGTTCCACCAGTTGCAGCAGGCTGACCCGGTGGGTGGCGACGATCAGGGTGCGGCCCTGACACCAGGTCGAGAGTTTTTCCAGCAGCTGGCGTTCGGTGATGTCGTCCAGCGAGGCGGTGGGTTCGTCCAGCAGCAGCACCTGGGGCTGACGAATCAACAGGCGTGAGAGCAGCAGGCTCTGACGCTGACCACCGGACAACCCCAGGCCGCCTTCAAGAATCAGGTGGTCCATGCCCTTGGGCAACTGCCGGACAAATTCCAGCGCGCCGGTCACCGACAGGGCGGCGATGATTTCCTGATCGCTGGCCTGGCCGGCGCCGAGGGTGAGGTTGTCCCGCAGCGTGCCGTGAAACAGCCGCGCCTGCTGGGACATCAGCCCGACGTCCCGGCGCAGGTCGGCCGGATCAAGGTGGGCCAGCGCAATGCCGTCCAGGGTGGTTTCGCCACTGGACAAATCCATCGAGCCTGCCAGCGCCTGCAGCAGCGTGGACTTGCCTGCGCCATTGCGCCCGAGAATGGCGACGCGCTCGCCCGGCCGAATGTTCAGGTTGATGCCGCTCAGGGCAGGCGCGGCCTCTTCGCTGTGCTTGAAGCCGGCCTGACGCAACACGTAGTCACCACGAATGGCGGGCACATGCACGCGCTGACTGCCTTCGGGGTGATCGACCGGCATCTGCATCAGCCGGTTGAGCCCTTGCAGCGCAACCTTCGCCTGCTGCCAGCGGGTCAGCACGTGGGTCAGCTGCGCCATTGGCGCCATCATCCGCGAGGCCAGCATCGAGGCGGCCACCAGGCTGCCGGTGGTGAGGTCGCCGGCAATCACCATGGGCGCACCGAACACGATGACCACGGCAAACACCGCGCCCTGCAAGTTCTGGGTCCAGGCCACCAGGCTGTTGGTCAGCGAGCGCAGTTTCAGGCTGCTGTCGGCCGACGCGGCGTTGTAGTGATTCCACTGCTGCTGGAAACGTTGCTCGGCCTGCAGCGCCTTGATGTCGTCCATGCCCTGCACGGTTTCCACCAGCATGGCGTTGCGCAGTGCGGCTTCGCGCATTGAGGCATTGGCCAGCCGCGCCAGCTTGCGTTGGGCGAGGACGCCGGGCAGCACCATCGCCACCAGCGCGACCAACGGGATCAACACCAGTGGCCCGCCGATCAGGTAGAACACCAGCAAAAACAGAAAGAAAAACGGCATGTCCGCCAGCGCCGTCGCAGTGCTGGAGGTGATCAGGTCGCGGATCTGCTCCAGCTCGCGCAGCTGCGAAATGAACGAGCCGGTGGATTTCGGCCGCGCCGAGTTACGCAAGCGCAGGGCGTGGCCGAAGATCAGGTCCGAGACCCGCAGATCCGCGCGCTTGCCCATCACGTCGGTGATGCGCAGACGCATGATGCGCATGACGAAGTCGAACACCAGCGCCAGCATCACGCCGCCAAACAGCACGTACAGGGTCGGCAGGGATTCGGCCGGAATCACCCGGTCGTAGACCTGCATGGAGAACAGCACGCCCGCCATGCCCAGCAGGTTGGCGACCAGCGACGCCAGCATGACCTGGCGGTAGGGGCGCAGGTCGCTGAGGACGATGCGCCGGAACCAATGCTCGTCGTAGGGCTTGATGTAGTCGTCGGTGCGCACGTCGCTGAGGGGCTGAATCGGCCGTAGGACCACCGTTCGCAGGACGTGCTCGGCGAGGACGGCCGGGTCGATGCGGCTCTGCAGGCCCTGGTCACCGCTGTAGGCGATGCCCAGTTCGCCTTGCTCGCTGACGCTTTCGATCACGCCGACCTGGCCGTCGCGCAGTTGCACCAGCAGCGGCGTGCGCCAGCGGGACAGGCTTTTGCGGTCGTAACTGGCGAACTTGACGCTCAAGCCCGCCTGACGCGCCATGTAACGAACCACTTCTTCGACACGGCCCTCGCTATTGGCCGAGGCCAGGCGGATGCTTTCCGGTGACACGTCGAGGCGGTAATGCCGGGCGACGGTGAGGATGGCCTCCAGCCACGGCGCGTAGTCCGGACGATCAGGGCCTGCCGCGGGGGCTTCGGGAATGACGACGGTCTCGGTCATGGCAGGATCTCCACGTGCTGGATGGTGCTGTGATCGATGCCGAACGCGCGGCGCAGCGCACCGCTGTTGTACAGGCAATCGATCTGCAGACGGCGCAGGTCAGCCTGGGTGTTGGCCAGGTCGAAGCGCGACTGGTGGATTTCCTGCTCGGCGTTGAGCAGGTCGAGCAGCGGCCGGGTGCCCAGTTCCAGGTACTGCCGCCCGTACAGCTCGCGGGCTTCGGTGATGCTGTTCTGCCGGGATTCCAGCGAGCTGAGCCGGCGCGTCAGGCCGGACGTCTGCGCCTGCGCCTCGCCCAGCCCTTGCCGCGCCTGCAGGCGTGCGGCGTCCTCGGCGGAATCGGCGGCGGTCAGGGCGTAGTTGGCGGCGCGGCTGCGGGCGCTGGTGGCGCCACCCTGATAGATCGGCACTTCCAGGTTGAGAAAGATCCCCGCCTGGGTGCGATTGATCGTCGAGTTCTGGTCGTCGTAATGATCGTCCAGAAACTGGTTGACCGAGGGCTGCAGTGACAGCGTCGGGTAGGCTTCCGCCTTGGCCTGGGCCAGTTCGGCCTGGGCCTGGGTGCGCTGGGCGGCGGCTTGCAGCACGGCGGGGAGGGCGTCTGTGCTGATGGGGGCGGTGCAGGCGTCGGTCATCGAGGCGCTGAAGGTGCTGCTGACCTGGGGCGGGGTCTGCCGACCGAGCAGGTTGGTCAGCGTCGACTGCCAGCGTGCATACAACGCTTTGTACTCTTGCAGCGTCGCCATGCCGCCCTCGGCGCGGGACTGCGCCTGAACCACGTCGGAACGGGTGCTCGCGCCCATGTCGCTGCGCTGCCTGGCCAGCTCGACGATATCGCCGATGCCGCGAATTTGCTCCCGGGCGATGTCCACCAGACGCTGATAGCGCTGGACTTCGATGTAGGCAAACGCGGTGTCGCGGCTGACCTGATCGATCGCCAGCAGAATGCTCGCCTGACTGCGGGCGGCCTTGGCACGGGCCGCCTCGACTGCGTTCGAGACCTTGCCGAAATCGTAGAGCATCTGTTTGAGGGAGATGCTCACCGACTGGCTGCCGTCGTCGCTGCCATAGCCGCTGGTGTAGCCGCCTTTTATCCCGCCGGAGATCTGCGGGTAGTAACCGGCTTCGGCCACGTTGATGCCCTCGGCCTGTTGATACAAGGTGCCGATCGCTTCGCTGATGCTGGGGTGCCAGTCAACGGCGAGCCGGACGGCCTGTTCGAGGCCCAGGGTCTGACTGTCTTCCTTGACCCCGACCGCTCCGGGCCCGGAACTGCCTTTGGCATTGCTTTTGTGACTGCCTTCACGACCATCGCCCTTGCTCCGCTGATCCGCGGGCTTCGCCTGCAGGCGGGAAGGGCTGATGCTGCGCAGGCCGGGATCGATTTGATCCTCTGCCAGCGCAACGGAAAAAATCGGGTGACACAGGCCGACGGTCAGGACGACCGCCGTCCATTTCTGCTTGCGAACGCGCTCCACATGGCTTCCTTACTGTACGAATACAGAGCTTCCCTTTTGTTGAATCAACCGGCCGAGCGCATTGATCGGCCGGTTGAACCCCGCCTCCGGCAGCGCCAGAGGGCGGGCTGATCAGACGACGTGAATACCGTTCTGCACCCACAGATGATGGGTTGGATCTTCTTGCGGCGTGTACTGGGTGTAATCGACGCCATCGGCCTGTTGCGCGCCGCCGGCGACCCAGGTGTTGGTCATGTGAACGCTGTCTCCGCTGCCTCCCTTGATGATCAATGTGTTGCTGTCGGCCGAGGTAATGGACACCAGGTCCGCCAGGCTGATGGTCAGCGCGACGGCACTGGTGTGGTTCAGGTCCAGCACCTCGATGTTGTGGATCCGGCTCTGCAGATCGCCCAGGTTGATGGTCGCGTCGCCCCCGGCCCACAGCAGGGTATCGGTGCCCGTGCCGCCATCGACCGAGGCGAAATGCTGGTCGGCGATGATCAGCGTGTCGTTGCCGGCGCCGCCCTGCAGGGTGACCGCCCCACCATGGGACCCGTCCAGCGTGTCATTGCCGGCGGTGCCCTGGATCAGCGCGGCACCGGTGGTGGCGATGGCCGTGGCGCTGTGATCATCGCCGCTCGCTACGGTGGACAGCGCGGCAAACGAGGTAGTGGCGACGGCACCGGCCTGTTCCAGATCAATGGTCAGCGTCGCCGTGTCGGTGGTGCCGTTGGGGTGCTTGAGTTGGTAGGTAAAGACCTCCTCACGGCCGATGACCGCATCGGTCTGGCCCGGCGTCAGGGTGTAGGTGTAGCGCCCGTCGGCCTGCACCAGCAGCGAACCGTAGGTGCCGACAATGGTGGTGCCGTTGTAGCCCGGCGTCACGTAACTGCCGGCCGCCAGCACGTTGAGCACGGTGTACGCCGAGCCCAGCACATCAGCGCCGCCGCCGGCTGTGTCGGTGAGCAGATTGCCCGCCACCGGGGTGTAGCTGCCCACCACGAACTGATTGGTGTAGGTGGCGTCGTTGGTCAGGCTGATGTTGACCGTACTGGCGATACCGACGCCCCCGGCGGCGAGTTTGACCTGATAGCTGCCAGGTCCCTGGTCATCGAAGCGCGCGGCGTAATTGCCGCCGCCCAGATTGGCGAGCGAAGCACCACTGTAGTTCTTGACCAGCACGTACTGGCCGGTGGCGGTGTTGAGCTTGTACAGGCCCAGGGTCAGGGACCCGAGCAGGCTGAGCAGGTTGGAGGAGTTGACCACTACCGTCAGGTCACTGATCGCACCGGCCGCCACGCTGGTGGTCCATGAACCACTGCCGCCCAGCACCGGCACGATGAACGGGCCCAGCGCCGTGGTAGTGATGACCTCCTTGTTGACCAGCGTGATGTCACTGACTGCGATGTCGTTGGTGGCATCGACCACCAGGGCCGGGCTGGCCAGGCTGGTATCGCTCCACACCTCGGTAGCCTGTGGGCTGTCGATGCGCACGTACAGATTGGCGGTGTCGCTGAGGCCATTGGGGTGCACCAGCTGATAGCTGAAGACATCCACTTTGCCGACGCTGGTGACCGCGCCGTCGGGCCGGTAGCTGTAGTTGCCGCTGGCGTCGATGGTCAACGTGCCGTACAGGCCTTGCACTGTGGTGCCCGCGCTGGCGGTGACGTAGCTGCCGTTTTTCAGCACCTGCAACACAGCGCCGTTGTCCGGGCCGGTCACGTCTGCCTGGCCATCAATGCCAGGGTTGGTGATGACGTTGCCGGTCACGGCGGCACCGGCCACCCCGTTGAACTGGGTCAGGCTGGTGACGTCCAGCTGCAGTTGCGTGGTGACGTTGGTCACCACGCCGATGCCGGCGCTCGACACCACCAACCGGTAATCGCCGCCCAGCAGATCGCCGATGTTCACCCGCACGCCCTGGCCGGTCAGCGCCACCAGATCGAGCAGGCCGCCGTTGCCATTGACGTCCAGGGTCACCCAGTTGCCGCTGGCGTTTTTCACCTGCAGCGTATAGACCACGCCGTCGAGCAAGGACACGGCACTACCGGTGGTCAGTGTCAGGGTCGGATCAAGGGTGGTGCCGCTGTTGACCGTAAACACGAACGCCTTGGAGAAACCGGCCAACAAGGTGGTGAAGGAGTCCGCAACGTTCTGCGTGGTCTTCACCGGCACGAGGCTGACGGTGGCGGTGGCCAGGTTATCGCTGGCGATCACCGGCGTGTTGACGTCGATGTCCGGCGCGGTGACGTTGGCCACCACCGACAGGTTGCCCTTGATGTCAGTGAGGCTGACCAGCAGGGTTTCGCCGTTGATTTGCGCGGGGGCGAGGGTGACGCTGAAGATTCCCGTGGCCCCGACGGTGCCCGTCCCGAGCACCGCGCCGCCGGTGGATTTGATTTGCACCGTCGAACCGATTTCGCCCGTGCCGCTGACGGTCAGGCCATCGACGCTGACCAGCAGCGCAGTGGGTGCCGCGGGGGGTGTCAGGTCAGGCGCAATGGCGCTCGCCGAAAGCGACACGTTCCCCGCGGCATCGGCCTGGGTGATGCTCAGCACCTGGTTGTTGATCTGCGCGGTGTTCAGCGCCACCGAGAAGCTGCCGTTGGCGGCGACTGTCGCGCTGCCGAGGACGACGCCGAGTGCGTTGCGCACGGTCACGGTCGACCCCGCGACGCCGGTGCCCGTGACCACCGAGCCGCTGGCGTTGATGCTCACCGCCGTCGGTACGACGGGGGCCGTGGTATCAGGTGCCACCAGGCTGCCGGCGGCCGACACGTTACCGGCAACGTCGACCTGACGCACCGTCAACGCCTGGCCATCCAGCTGAGCGGCATTGAGGGTGAGGCTGAACGTTCCGCCCGCGCCGACCGTGGTTGTGCCCAGCAGCGTGCCGCCGGCATTGACCACGTTGACCGTCGCGCCCACTTCACCGCTGCCGCTGAGGGTCAGTCCGTTGGCTGCCAGCACCAGGGCGGAAGGGGGATTAGGCGCCTGAATATCCGCAGCGGTGACCGTCGCCACGGCCGAGGCGTTGCCCGTCACGTCCGCTTGCTGGACGCTCAACACCTGACCGTTCAACTGGGCTGTGGAGAGCAAGACGACAAACCCGCCCGCAGCATTGACCACTGCGCTGCCGAGCACTGCGCCGGCCGCATTGGTGACACGTACGGTCGCGCCTGCCTCGCCGTTACCGCTGACTTGCAGGCCCGCGCCATTCAGGGCGACGTTGGTCAGCGCGGCGGGTGGCGTGGTGTCGACGGCGCTGAGGTTTGCCAGCAACGAGACGTTACCGGCGACGTCACGCTGACTCACCGTCAGCACCTGGCCATTGAGCTGCGCCGTCGAAAGGTTAGCCGTGAAGCTGCCGTCCAGTGCAACGGTTGCCGTGCCGAGTACGACGCCGAGGCTGCTGCGCACCGTGACCGTCGCGCCGGCTTCGCCAATCCCGGTCAGGACTGTGCCGGCGCCATTAAGCACCAGCGCTGCGGGTGCATTCGGCGCGGTGATGTCGGGGGCGGTGACCGGCAATATGCCGGACTGCAAACCCACGCTGTCGGTCTGATACGCGTTGAGCACCTGACCGTTGGCTTGCGCCGGGTTCAACAAGACGCCAAACGTACCGCCGGCATTGACCACGGCGGTGCCGAGCGTAACGCCCGCGGCGGTGGTAACGGTCACCGTCGCCCCGGCTTCGCCACGTCCCGTCACCAGCGTACCGGTGGCGCTGACCGCGAGGTCGCTGAGCGCAGCCGGTGGCGTTGTGTCAGCCGCCACCACCGCAGCCGGCAACGATGCGCCACCTGCTCCGGTACTTGCCGTCACGCCAAGGCTTTCGCCGTTGGTTTGTGCGGTGTTGAGGGTCACCGTGAACGTACCGCCAGCATTGGTGGCCGCCGTCCCGAGCACGGCGCCTGTTGCGCTGTACACCGTGATGGTGGTGCCCGTTGCGGCGCTGCCGGTCACGCTCAGACCGTCGGCGCTGACCTGCAGATTGGTCGGCGCATTCGGTGGCGGGGTCACGGGCACGGTGAGGTTGAGCGTCCCGGACACATTGTTGCTGGCGTCCACCTGACCGACCGTGAGCACGTTGTTAGCCGTGACGCCGGGGGCCAGGGTGACCACGAAGGTGCCGTTGGCCGCCACTTGCCCGGTGCCGAGCGTGACGCCGAGGGAGTCTTTGACGGTCACGATCGCGCCCGCTTCACCGCGGCCTGCCAACAGCAGGTAATCGGCGCTGATGGTCAGGTTGCTGACAGGATCAGGCGCCTGAGTGTCCGGCACTGTGTAAACCAGCGGCGCGGAAGCGTTGTTGGCCGCGTCCGTTGCAGTCACGGAAATGACTTGCCCGTTGGCCTGCGCAGGGTTCAGCCCGACTTCGTAACGTCCCCCGGCGTCGGTCCGCGTGGAGCCCAGCAACGTGCCGTCGGCGGACCTTACGGTCACCGTGCTGTTGGCTTCGGCAGTTCCTTGCAGAATCGTGCCATTGCCGGTCAGCGAGATGAACGTCGGAATCACTGGCGGCGTGATGTCCGGTGCGGTGACCGCCACCGGCGTCGAATCGTTAAGTGCTGCATCAACCTGCACCACCGACAGCGACTGGCCATCAAGCTGCGCGGGCGCCAGCGCAAAACTGAACGTGCCGTCCGCGCGCACGATGGCGGTGCCGGGCAACGGCGTGCCCGCCACCGACACCGTGACCGTGGCCCCGGGTTCCCCGCGGCCGCTGAGGGTCAGGCCGTCCTGGCTGACGGAGAGGTTGGTCACGGCGAGCGGATCGGTGACGTCGTCGGCCCGGTAAACCACCGTGCCGGACACGTTGTTGGCCGCATCGGTCTGGGTGACGTTGAGCGTCTCGCCGTTGAGCTGGGCAGATGACAGCGTGACGCTGAACGAGCCGTCGGCCAACACCGCGGTGGTGCCGAGGCTGGCGCCGGTGGCACTGGTCACTTTGACCGTGGCGCCTGCTTCACCGGTGCCGGTCAGGATCAGGCCGTCGCCACTCAGCGGCGCCAGGACCGGCAGCGCGGGCGGGGTGTTGTCGGGGGCGGTAACGGGCGCGCCAACGGACGGATTGCCCGCAGCATCACGTTGCACGATCGACAGCAGTTCGCCGTTGATTTGCGGCACCGACAGCGAAACCGCGAAATTGCCATCCACACCCACCACGCCGGTGCCGACGAGGTTACCTGCCCCATCGGTGATCAACAGGCTGGCACCTGCCTCACCGCGGCCGCTGACCACTGCGCCGGTGTCATCGATTTGCACGTTGGTGACGGGTGCGGGCGGCGTCAGGTCGGGTGAAGCCAGGGAGCCCGCAGCCGACACATTGTTGGCGGCGTCGGTGAGCACGACAAACACCGGCTGACCGGCGTTTTGCGTCTGTGACAGGTTGATCAGGAACGTGCCATCGACGCCCACGGTGCCGGTGCCGACTAGCGTGCCATCTGCCAAGGTGATGCGCACCCCCGCACCGACTTCGCCGCTCCCACTGAGCACGCTGCCGGAAGCATTGAACTGCAGATCGGTGGCGACGGCTGGCGGGGTCAAATCCGGCGCGGTGACCGTCGCTGGCACGCTGACATTCCCGGGTGGGTCGGCCTGCTGAACGCTCAGCACCTGGCTGTTGATCTGCGGGGTGGTGAGGGTGACGCTGAACGTGCCGTCGGCCAGAACCAGGGCGGTGCCGAGCAGCGTGCCGCCGGCGTCGCGGACGGTGACGGTGGCGCCGGCTTCACCGGTCCCGGTGACCACCGCACCGGCGGCGTTGATGCGCACGTTGTCCAGCGGGTCGGGGGGGGTGAAGTCCGGGGTGGTCAGGCTGGCTTGGGGTGACACGTTGCCGACGGCATCGCGTTGCACCAGCGTCAGCACTTCGGCGTTGGACAGCGCCGGGACCAGCACCAGGGTAAAGGCCCCGGTGCTGCCCACCGTTGCCGTGCCGAGCACGGTGCCGAGGTCGTTGGTCACTGTGACAATTGCCCCGGCTTCACCGCGGCCGGTCAGCGTTGCGCCATCGCTGGAAATGCTCAGCTGGGTCAGGGCCAACGGCGCCGTGGTGTCGACCGAGGTCAGGCTGGCAGGCAGGGAAATATTCCCGGCCGCGTCAGTCAGGGTCACCGCCAGCAGTTCGCCGTTGGCTTGCGGGGTGGTGAGGGCGAGCTGGAAGGTGCCGTCGATGCGCACGCTGCCGGAGCCCACCAGCGCGCCGCTGGCGTTGAACACATTGACCGTGGCGCCAGGCTCACCGGTGCCCGAGAGCATCGCGCCGTCTGCCGTCACCGACAGGGCGAGCGGCGCATTCGGGGCGATCAGGTCTCTGGCGGTCAGCGCGAGGCTGGCCGATTCATTACCGGCGAGGTCGGTCTGGCTGATGCTCAGGGACTGGCCGGCAATCTGCGGCGGGTTCAGCGTCAGCGAGAAGTTGCCGTCGAGGCCCACTTGCCCGGTACCCAGGATGACCCCGCCAGCGCCGAGCACCGTCACCGTTGCGCCCGCTTCGCCGTGGCCGGTCAGGGTGACACCGTTGGTATTGAGCACCAGCTCGGTGAGCTGCCCGGGCGCGGTGACATCCGCCGCCAGGTAACCGGTGGCCAGCGAGTTGATGCCGTCGCTGGACGTGGCGATGGCCGCAAGCGATTCACCGTTGAGCTGCGCGGCATTGAGGGGCGCGCTGAACGTGCCGTCGCCGTTGACCAGCGCCGTGCCCAGCAGCACACCCGAGGCGGTGCGGATGCTGACGGTGCTGCCGGCGTTGGCGGTACCGGTCAGCGTCAGGCCGTCTGCGCTGAGGGCCAGATTCACCGGCGCCGGTTCGGCGAGATTGCCGGGCGCAACCACCGTGCTGGCGTCGGAAGCATTGCCTGCGGCGTCGGTCTGGACCACGGTCAACGTGCCGCCGGCCACTGCCGCCGGGGTCAGGCCGAGGGTGAAGCTGCCATTGGCGGCTACGGTGGCGGTGCCCAGCGCGTTGCCGTTGGCATCGCGCACCACCACTGTCGCACCGGGTTCGCCGATACCGCCCAGGGTCAGGCCATCGGCGCTGACCGCGAGGTTGCTGACGGCGGCGGGCGCGACGGTGTCGGCGGCTTGGTAAGGCGCTGCCACCGAGACATTGCCGGCCGCATCAGTGGCCGTGACACTGAGGCTCTGGCCGTTGAGTTGGGGGCTGGACAGGGTGACCTGGAACACACCATTGGCGCCGGCGACGCCTGAACCCAGCACGTTGCCGGCCGCGTCGCGCACGGTGACGGTGCTGCCGGCTTCGGCGTTACCTGCCAGTTGCGCGCCGCTGCCGCTCAGCAGCAGAGCGGTCGGACTGTCCGGTGCCGTGAGGTCGACGGACGTCACGTTGACCGCCGTCGAGACGTTGCCGGGCGGGTCTTCCTGGGTGACGGTCAGCACTTCGGCATTGAGCTGCGCGGTCGTCAGGGTGACGCTGAACGCGCCATTCGCGGCCACCAGCGCGGTGCCCAACAGGGCACCGCCAGCCGTGCGCACCGATACCGTCGCGCCAGGTTCGCCCCGGCCGGTCACGGTCAGGCCGTCGGCGTTCACCGCCACTTGGGTGAGGGCGGCGGGCGGGCTGATGTCCGGCGCTGTGAGGTTGATCGACGGCGAGACATTGCCGCTCGGGTCGGTCTGGCTGATGTCCAGGGCCTGGCCGTTAGTCGGCGCAGGGGCGAGGGTCACGGTAAAGGTGCCGTCACTGGCCACAAGGGCGGTGCCAAGCAACGTGCCGGTGATGTCGAGGACGCTAACAGTCGCACCGGCCTCACCGGTGCCGGTCAGTGTGCTGCCGTTGGCGCTGATCAGCAGGTTCTGCAGCAGCGACGGCGGGGTGGTGTCCACCGTGGTCAGGCTTGCGACGCCCGAGACGTTGCCCGCCACGTCGGTCAGGGTGACGGACAGCGGTTCACCGGTGGTCACGGCGTTCGGCAGCGTGACCTGGAACTGGCCGCTCTGGTTGACGATGCCGGTGGCGAGAACGTTGCCGGCGGCATCACGAATGGTCACGGTCGCGCCGGCTTCACCAAGGCCGTTGACCACGGTGCCGACGTTGTTGATGGTCACACCGGTGGCGGCATCGGGCGCCTTCAGGTCCGGCGCAATGATGCTGCCCGATTGCGACACGTTGCCCGCCAGGTCGGTTTGCGTGGCGGTGAGCGGCTGGGCGTCCAGTTGGGGCGGCGTCAGTGCGATGACGAACGTGCCATTGGGCGCAACCGTGCCGGCGCCCAGCACGGCGCCGCCACTGTTTGTAATGGTCACCGTCGCGCCGGCTTCACCGCGCCCGGTGACGGCGCTGCCATCGCCATTGATGGTCAGACCTGCCGGCGCGTCGGGTGCCGTGAGGTCATTGGCGACCACCAGCGCGGTGACCGAGGTGTGGCCTGCGTCATCGGTCGAGACGACGTGCAAACTCTGCGCGTTCAATTGAGCGAAACGCATCAGGATGCTAAAGCGGCCAAAGCTGTTGACCCTGCCGCTGCCCAGGCTGACGCCGTTGCTGTCGAGGATGTTCACCGTGCTGCCTGGAGTTGCGGCGCCGGTGAGAATGAAGCCGTCGCTGCTGATCGCCATATCGCTGGGGGTCGCCAGCTGGGTGCCGTCCGGCCCTGGGAGGGTGACCGCGTTGGAGGCGTTGCCGATGGCGTCGGTGCTGATGACGTCGACGTTGGTGTTGTTTGCAGCAGGCGGAATAAGGCCGATAACAAACGTACCGTCCTGGCCAACCGTGCCTGTGCCGAGCACGACATTGCCCGGCCCGCGAACGGTGACGGTGGTGCCGGGTTCGCCGACCCCGGAAACGTTCGCGCCGTCCGGACTGATCGCCAGATTCGTCACATCGACCGGTGGTGTGGTGTCCGGTGCGAGCACCGGGGTCGCCAGCGAATCGTTGGCACCGTCGGTGGCGACCACTTGCACCGTCTCGCCGTTGCTCAGGATCGGCGCAACGTTAAAGATGAAAATCCCGTCCGCCCCGGCAACGGCAGTGCCGATCTCAACGCCAGCGGCATCGAGAATTCTCACCGAGCCACCGGGCACGGTGGTGCCGGTCAAAAGCCCGGCGGCATCCAGCGTCAGGCCGCTTGGCACGGGCGGCGCGGTGAGGTCGGGTGCCGTGACGGAACCGGCCAGCGAGGGCAGGGTGCTGGCGTCGGTCTGGGTCACGCTCAACACCTGACCGTCCAGCTGCGGCGGGCTCAGGGTCACCGCGAAAATGCCGTTGGTTCCCACGATGGCCGAGCCCAGCAGGGTCCCGCTGACATCCCGCACTTGAACGGTATCGCCCGCAACGCCTGTTCCGGAAACGGTCAGGCCGTCGTTGCTGATGGTAATCCCGGCGGGCGCGCCCGGCGCAGTGGTGTCTGGCGCGTTGAGCGAGGAGGCGGGGGAGATGTTGCCGGCGGCGTCGGTCTGCTTGACCAGCAGCACCTGGCCGTCGGCCTGGATCGCGTTGAGGAGGACGTCGAAGCGGCCGTTCAGCGGGTCGGCCGTGGCGGTGCCCAGCACGTTGCCATTGACGTCGAGCACGTTGACGGTGGCGCCGGGCTCGCCCTGGCCGCTGAGCGTCAGGCCATCGGTGCCAAGAATGAGGCCGGTGGGGGCGTCGGGGGCCTGGATGTCCGCCGCCAGCAATGGCGTGGCGGGAGAGGCCAGGGCCGAGCCGTCGACTTGCGTGACGCTCAGGGGCTGATTGTTGATCTGCGCGCTGGAAAGCGTCACTTCAAAGCGCCCGTCACTGCCGACCACCGCGCTGCCCAGCGTTGCGCCGAGGTCATCCTTGACGGTGACGGTGGCGCCGCTCTGGCCGTTACCGGTGACGATCAAACCGTTGGCCGACAGATTGAGGTTGGTCACAGCTCCCGGTGCGATGACGTCGGGCGCCGTGACCGGAGCGGCTACCGACTGGTTGCCTGCAGCGTCGATCTGGGTGACTTGCAACAACTGACCGTCGGTTTGAGCGGTCGTCAGGGTCAGGGAGAAGCTGCCGTCGGGGCCGGCCTGGCCGCTGCCAATGACGTTGCCGGCCGCATCTCGCACCGTGAGGCTTGCGCCGGCTTCACCGGTACCGGTGAGGACCAGACCCGTGCCGTCGAGGACAACGCCGGTCAGCGACGCAGGCGCCTGGGTGTCGGGGGTGATGAAGCTTACCGACGGTGCCAGGTTGCCGGTGCCGTCACTGGCGCCGATCAGCAGGGTCTGGCCGTTGTTCTGCGGGCTGTTCAGCGTCACGCTGAAGCGACCGTCGGCGGCAGCGATCGCCGTGCCGAGCACCGTACCGTTGAGGGTGGTGACCGTGATCGTTGCCCCGGCCTCGCCGGTGCCGGTCAGCGTTGTGCCGCTGGCGTCGATGCTGATCGCAGCGGGTTGCAGCGGGCCGTCGAGGTCTGGTGCGCTGACGGGGGTGGCAAGGGACGGATTTCCGGCAGCGTCGCTCAGCACCACCTGCAGTGCCTGGCCATTGGTTTGAGGAGAAGCGAGCGTGACGGTGAAGTTGCCGGTTGCGGACGTCACGCCGGTGCCGATGACAATGCCAAGGACGTCCCGTACCGAAACGGTCGCACCGGGTTCGCCACGGCCGGTCAGGGTCAGGCCGTTATTGGCGACGCTGAGATCGGTGGCAGCGGAAGGACCGGTGACGTCGGGCGCGGTGACGGGAACGGTGACCGAGCTTTCGCCCTGACCGTCGACCGCGACCACGTCGAGCACTTCGCCGTTGGCCAGGCCCGGGTTGAGCACCACGGTGAAGCTGCCATTGGCGCCCACGGTCGCACTGCCGAGCAGCACGCCGTCGGCATCGCGCACCTGGACCACCGAACCGGCGCTCGCGGTGCCGGTCAGCTGGGTGCCGTCACCACTGATGACCAGACCGGAAGGCGTGGTCGGGCCGATGGCGTCGGGCGCCGTGACCGCCAGCACGGTGGACGGCAGCCCTGCGCTGTCGGTCTGGATGACTTGCACCAGATCGCCGGGGTTGACCGGTGGAGTCAGGGTGGTGGCGAAGGTGCCATTGGCGCCGACGACCACCGTGGCGATTGGCGTGCCGTTGGCCACGAAGGTCACTGTCGCACCGGCTTCTCCTTTACCCGAGACCTGCGTGCCGTCCGCGCTGATCACCACATCGGTGACCTGGGCGGGTGGCGTGGTGTCGGCGACGGTCAGCTCGGCGGAGGCGGAGTTGCCCGCCGAGTCCGTGGCGCTGACGTTGAGTCTTTCGCCATTGAGTTGCGCGATGTCGAGGGTCACGCTGAAGGTGCCGTCGAGACCGGCGCGGGCGACGCCAATGACTGCCCCCGACGCAGTGCGCACAAGGATTCGAGCGCCCGCTTCGGCAACACCTGTAAGGATCAGGCCGTCGGCCGACAGGACGAAATTCGAAGGCGTCACCGGCGCGGTGGTGTCCGGTGCTTGCAGTGCCACGTTGGCGGAGATGTTGCCGGCGGCATCGGTCAGGGTGAGCTGCAGCAACTGACCGGCGATTTGTGACGCGTTCAGGGTGATGTTGAACAACCCGTCAGTGCCCACGACGGCCGTGCCGAGCACGTTGCCGATTGCATCGATGACGCTGGCGATACTGCCGACTTCGCCACGGCCACTGACGATCAAGCCATTGCCGCTGATCGCGATGCCGGTCGGCGCATCCGGCGGCGTCACGTCCCCGCTGGGGGGCGTGACGTCGATGTCCGGCGCCAGCGCCTGAGCCGTCGGGGAGACGTTGCCGGCGGCGTCGACCGCATTCACGGTCAGCGACTGGCCATCGGTTTGCGCGGGGCTGAGCCCGAGGCTGAAAGTGCCGTCTGCCGCAACGACGCCGCTGCCCAGCAGGGTGCCGTCGGCGGCGCGCACCTGAATGGTGGCGCCGACTTCGCCGGAGCCTGTGATGCGCGCGCCATCGGCGCTAATGGCGAGGTTGACCGGCGCATCGGGTGGCGTGGTGTCGCCGGGCGGGGTGATATCGATGTCCGGCGCCAGCGCTTGAGCCGGCGGGGAGACGTTGCCGGCGGCGTCGACCGCATTCACGGTCAGCGACTGGCCGTCGGTTTGCGGTGGGTTGAGCCCGAGGCTGAAAGTGCCGTCTGCCGCAACGACGCCGCTGCCCAGCAGGGTCCCGTCGGCGGCGCGCACCTGAATGGTCGCGCCGACTTCGCCGGAACCGGTAATGCGCGTGCCATCAGCGCTGACGGTAAGGTTGGCCGGCGCATCGGGTGGCGTGGTGTCGCCAGGCGGGGTGATATCGATGTCCGGCGCCAGCGCCTGAGCCGTCGGGGAGACGTTGCCGGCGGCGTCGACCGCACTCACGGTCAGCGACTGGCCGTCGGTTTGCGCGGGGTTGAGCCCGAGGTTAAAAGTGCCGTCTGCCGCAACGATGCCGCTGCCCAGCAGGGTGCCGTCGGCCGCGCGCACCTGAATGGTCGCGCCGACTTCGCCGGAACCGGTAATGCGCGTGCCATCAGCGCTGACGGCAAGGTTGGCCGGCGCATCGGGTGGCGTGGTGTCGCCAGGCGGGGCGATATCGATGTCCGGCGCCAGCGCTTGAGCCGGCGGGGAGACGTTTCCAGCCGCGTCGACCGCATCAACGGTCAGTGATTGGCCGTCGGTTTGCGGTGGGTTGAGCGACAGGCTGAATGTTCCGTCTGCCGCCGCGGTACCGCTGCCGAGCAAGGTGCCAGCGTTGTTGCGAACCCGAACGGTCGCGCCGGCTTCACTGATGCCGGTCAGGGACGTCCCGTCTGCACTGACCAGCAGATTGCTCGGGGCCACGGGAGCTGACGTGTCAGCGGCATTTCCACCGCCGCCACCACCACCGCCACCTGCGACCCCGCCCGCTGCCGCCGCCGCACCGCCCGCGCCCAACAGACCCAGCCCGGCAATCGCAAAGGTGGGGGTCGTGCCCCCCACCACGCCGGCTCCGGCGATGAGCTCATCCAGAGAGCTGACTTCGTCGAAGGTAAAGCCGGTGAAGGACTGAGTGCCGTACTGCGCCTGCCACAGGGTGCCGTCTTCGCCCTGAAACACCATGTCGCTGGTGGGGCCTTCCGGCGCGGTACTAAAGAAGTTGGCAACTTTGACCTGTTCGCCATTCTTCAAATTAACCACCAGGTCTTGCCCATTTCGGGAGACCGAAGCGACTTGGCTGGGTGGAACGGGCATTTGAACAACGGAGGGTGAATTGAGTGAAAGATCGCCCCACGTGTTGGCAGTAAGTTCGGAGGTTGCTTTATTGGCTACAACAATATTGTCCATTCTGACAGTCCTTTTCTTCGCTTTTAGCACTACAACAACGCGGGTAATGGCGTGTCATACCAGCCACCTGATTCATCGAGTCAGGCGCAGCTTTGTTTCTTGTTAGGCGTGACGCTGTTTGCCAATAATTTAGATCGGATCTATTCGAGATCAATGGAAAATACTTTGACGTTTAACGATATGACGAAGTGGATATGACGTAAGCCATTGACCCTTCGGCAGAAATTTGTAGTTAGATGTCGATCTACCGATCGTCGGCGGGTTTGCGCAAATGTGCTCGTACGAGTGGAAAACGTTTGCGCGTTACAGTCGATTAGTTGAAGCGCCACTGTGGCTGTCGGGACTGGGTGGATCTCGTTGCGCATATTCACCTGAATGTGCAAACGCTGAAGGACGTGCTGCGTTTTATATTTCACGACGGCGGGCAGGGGGGCAGGCTCAGTCTCGGTACCCGATGATCGAGGTGCCGGCCAAATACTTGTTCGCTGATGTTGCAAAGGCTGTAAGGTGGTGAGTTAACACCGTACGAGGCTATTTCGCTCATTCAGGAAGCTCGCACTCCAGCCCCCCATTGCACCCACCGCTCCCTCGCGTGGCGTGAATTCAGCAGGAGTTTGCTCATGGAAAAGCTTGGATCGCGTTTGAGAAAAGAACGCAAACGGTTGGGGCTGACGCAAATCGCGTTCGCCAGAATTGGCGGCGTCGAACCCAACGCCCAGGGTCACTACGAAAGTGGCCATCGCTCACCCAAGGCCGATTACCTTCAGCGCGTCTGTGATGCTGGCGTCGACATGCATTATCTGTTCTCCGGCAACACCCTGCTGGGCACTGCGGACAGACTGGATGCCGAGGATCAGACGTCTTCAGGCAGAACGCTCCCCAGCAATAACCGCGAAGTGATCATTTCAAATCGCAATGCGGTGGGCATTCTGGGCACGCTGCACCAGACCCTCAACGACACGACCCAGGTCATCGCCGACGTCGCCACCTCTTTCAGCACGCGCCACGTTGACACCCGCGAAGAGCAATTTGCCGCCCAGGTGCGGGACTTCCAGGAAGACTCACGCCGCTTCATTGGCTTGGCCATGATGAAAGTCCAGCAAAGCGCCTGATCGGCAACGCCCGGTGCCCTCCTGTCAGCAGCGATGAGCGCCGCTGTTGCCCTCCCAGGCCGATTTCACAGAACAACCGCCGCCACGGGCATGCTCGGCGTTGAGCCGATCCACTCCAGCGTCTGCTCAAGGGGCATCGGCCTGGAGAACAGGTAGCCCTGAACCAGCGTGCAGCCGAGGGTCCGCAACGCCTCCAGCTCCGCCTCGGTTTCAACACCTTCACTGACGCACTGCAATTCCATGTCCTGACTCAGGGCCAGCAATGATTTGACGATCTTGAAACTGGCGGCGTTCTGGTGAATGTCGGTGATGAACGAGCGATCGATCTTCAGCTTGGTCAGCGGCAAGGCGTGGAGCTGGCTCAGGCTTGAGTAGCCGGTGCCGAAGTCGTCCAGGGAAATGCCGCAACCCAGTTCACGAAAGGCATTGATCGCCCGTTGTGCCTGAACGAGGTCTTTGATGACGGCGGTTTCAGTGATTTCCAGGTCCAGCCGCGAGGCGTCGAATCCGCTCTGGCGGATCACCTTGATCAACTGTTCGACAGCGTCCATCGACGAGCAATCGTGGGCCGACAGGTTGAACGCCAGCCGGACATCTGCGGGCCATAACTGCGCCGCGTGCAGCGCTTTTTCAAGCAGCGGCGGCGTCAGTCGGTTGATCAGGCCAATTCGCTCGGCCACGCCGATGAAGTGCCCCGGCGCGACGCTGCCCAGCTTTGGACTCACCCACCGGGCCAGCGCTTCGAACGCCACCGTTTTGGAGGTGCGGATGTCGACGATCGGCTGAAACACCAGGGTGAATTCTTCCGCAACATTGGCCTGGCGCAGGCCCTGCTCGGTCAGCATGTCGCGCTTGAGGCGCTGATGCTGACTCGGCGAGAAAATGCACAGCTCGCCAGGTGTTTCGCGCTTGCTGGTATAGAGCGCGTAATCGGCGAATTCATACGCCTCGGTCGAGTTGCTCGCCAGGTCCGGAAACACCACCAGACCCATGGAGGCGCTGATGCTGACGTGAATATCGCCGATCACGAAGGGCTGACGCATGGCGCGGCACAGCGACTCACCCTGTTTGATCAACTCACTTTCGTCACCGGCCCTGACGATGATGAGCCCGAACTCATCGCCGCCCAGTCGGGCCACGTGCAGTTGCTCGCTGGCAAACGCCCGCAATCGCTGGCCGACCTGACGCAACAGCTTGTCGCCTATGCCGTGGCCATAAGAGTCGTTGATCGGCTTGAAACCGTCCAGATCGATCATCCCCACCGCCAGCCGCGTGTCGCCGTGCCGCGCCTGTTTGAGCGCGCGATCGAGCAAGGTGAAAAACTGCCGTCGGTTGGGCAGGCCGGTCAGGCTGTCTTCGTTAGCCAGCCGTTGATTGTCGTCGCTGAGCTTTTCCGTGCGGATCTGCATGTTCACCAGCCGGGTGAACTCGCCGTAGTGGTTCTGCAGCACCACGATCATCGCCAGCGAGACGAGGAAAACGTTGGCGGCCATGGCGGTGTAGGTAGCGTTGCCGGCATTGGCAAAAAACGCCACGAAGGCGATGTTGACCACCGCCGTGGTCATCATCGCCGAGGAGGGCAGGTGCATCAGGCAGAAGATGCAGACGATCACCGTGATCGCCATATAGAAGGCCACATGGGACTTGGTGTAGGTGTCACCGTAGGGAAACAGCAACAGCGCCCAGATCGTAAAGCCGAACGCAATGACCACAGTGACCTGATTGGTGCGGGTCAGTTTCTTGAAGATCTGCTCGGTGGTCAGGGTCTGACTGCGGCTCTGCCACCAGAGGACCGCGCGTACGGTACCCACCAGGGTCAGCAACAGCGGGATGTACACCGTCAGCCACAGCGGCGCGACGCCGTAATGGGTGGCGGCCAGAGCCAGGGTGTTGATCAGCAGAATGACGTACATCATCGGCAGCTGCCTGGACAGCGCGATGTATTGCGCTTCCATCAGTCGCGTATTGTCTCGCTGGACGCAGACCAGCGCTTTCAATCGATCTAAAGACGGGAATTTCATAAATAGGGACCCAACGCGCGCAATTTCAAAAGAACGACCACCCCACAACTTGCAGCGCTGCAAAACGTTATGACTGTCCCGGGCTATCGGCGGCGCGGTGAGATTCTGTAACAGCGTGGTGCTTGCCATCCGGGCGTTTTATCACCGTGGGCTCTTGGCTGCCGGGCCTGCGTTTAAGAGTGGGGCGTAGGGGGAGGCAACTTGCTACGGGGCGAGTTGCGTTGCTACGGCCTACCCATTGGAACGGATGTCCGCGTGGATGGGTTCAGCCTGACCATGGCTCGGCTGACGAACGGCGCAACTCACGAAGCGACGACAGGGCCCGTATCAACACGGCGCGCCGATCTGACGGGGTCGCTGAATCATTCGCTGCCGCCCCAGTCAATGCTATTGACCATCTTCTATAACGATCAGGAAAAGGGACACGTTCATGTTTGCGCGCGGCGATATTTATAACGAGTGGACGCAATCACCAGCGAGTGATGAGAACTATACCGAAGCGGCGGAGAATGGCTGTCAGCTGGAGGTCCGGGCGCGGGCCAATGGCGACACCCTTGACGTTATGGTTTGCGTTTATGCCGCTGATGGCGAAAGGGTGGTGGAACATCTGGAGAGTCTTCCGGCGTCCGGATGGACCGTCGAGCAAGGGCTTGTCAGGGGACGTGACCAAGCCGAGCGTATTGCCGCAGGTGACTCCGACGGCCTGCCGTTAATTGCTGATATCCGAAACTATTCGAATGAATGATTAGCGTCCGCCGACGCACTTAATACATCTTTTTGGTGGGTGCGCTAGATCAACTAACGCGTTGAAACAGCCATTAAACCGCTCGTCTCGAAATTTCAAATTCACGATGAACATCCTTCAGCCAACTACGGTCAACTTTTTAACGGGCCGTTGTATGGCCTGTTTTATTGGCATTGAATCAATGTTCTTAGCGTCCCGGTTATAACGCGGCCTGCAGCCGCCCTTGAAAGCCTGAGGCCTCGATAATGGAGACTTTCAATGCGGTCATCCCCTTAGAAGAAGCTGCCACAGACTGATGCCTGGTCTGCAGCTCCACCCTGCGCGGTGAGTCAGTCGTCCACCCAGATGGAACCCAAACAACGAAATCGACCCTGTGAACGAGATCAAGACCATGCAACATACCCAACACTACCGCATTGAATACCTTTTCCATGGCAAGCCACGATGGTTCTACGTGTGCGCCAGGCAAATGGATAACGCTGAGGCGTGGCACTGGGCTGCAGTGGACGCTGGAGTGGCCGACATCCCCAAGTACCGGAGTGACAGAGCCATCAAACTCTCCAAGCCCAAGGCCGAGCGATTGGGCATCGATGCGGTGAGCTGGAAGTCGGCTTGATTCAGATGTTTTCCCCATTGGCTACGTGTTGATTGAAGGGCGCGCGATCTAACTAAAGCCGCCCCTTGAACCTTGTTAGATCCCGTTGAAACTTGCCTGCCTGTTCCAGGCTAATAGGCGGTCCTCTGTGGAAAATTCCCGTGCAGGACCGGCGTTAGTCGGGAAGAGATGAGTGGTCTTAATCTTTCACCGCTTTAAGATCACCGCTGATCGTTCCGACATTTCCACAGCCAAAACTTCCGGCGTCCAATCGGGTCAGCCTTAGACTCAAGTCCCGAACCCCGCCACACCGCCGGAGCCAGCCCATGACATCGCAGCCGCCACAACCGAGCCCAGCACTGAAACGCGCGATTACCGGGCCGATGCTCTTGCTGTTCATCCTCGGCGACGTGCTGGGCGCCGGGGTGTACGCCCTGGCCGGGACCATCGCCGGTGAAGTGGGCGGGGCGATCTGGGTGCCGCTGCTCATCGCCCTGTGCTTCGCCATGCTCACCGCAGGCTCTTACGCCGAACTGGTCACCAAATACCCTCACGCCGGTGCTTCAGCCGTGTTTGCCGGCAAGGCGTTCAAATCGCCCTTGATCTCGTTTCTGGTGGGGTTCTGCATGCTGGCAGCGGGCGTGACCAGCGCCGCAGGGTTGTCGCTGGCGTTCGCTGGCGATTACATGGCGCCCTTCATCGACCTGCCACCCCATATTGTCGCGTTGATCTTCCTGGTGGTCATCGCCTTGCTCAACGCCCGCGGCATTAAAGAATCGCTGTCCGCCAACCTGGTGATGACGGTGATCGAAGTCTCGGGCCTGCTGTTGGTGATCATCGCGGCGGTCTGGTTCTTCCGCTCCGGCGACGGTGATTTGTCCCGCGCCGTGCAATTCAAGGAGGGCGTCAACCCGGCGTTTGCGGTGCTCGGCGCGGCGTTGCTGGCGTTTTATTCGTTCGTCGGCTTCGAGACCTCGGCCAATCTGGCGGAGGAAGTGCGCAACGTGCGCACGGTCTACCCCCGCGCGTTGTTCGGTGCGCTGCTGATCGCCGGCGCGATCTACATGGGCGTCGGTATCGCGGCGGCCACCGTCATGCCTATCGAGCAGTTGGTGCATTCCTCGGCACCGTTGCTGGAAGTGGTCAAAGCGTCGAACCTCGGCATTCCTCCGCGGCTGTTCGCCTTCATTGCGTTGGTGGCCGTGGCCAATGGCGCGTTGTTGACCATGATCATGTCCAGCCGCTTGGCATATGGCATGTCGCGCCAGGGTCTGCTGCCCAACGCGCTGTCGAATGTGCTGCCTGAGCGGCGGACGCCGTGGGTGGCCATCGTCGCGACGACAGTGGTCGCGATCATCCTCACCCTGACCGGCTCGCTGGCAACACTGGCGGAAACCGTGGTCCTGCTGCTGTTGTTCGTGTTCATCAGTACCAACCTGGCCGTGCTGGTCCTGCGCAAGGACACCGTCGAGGCTGACCACTTCCGCGTGCCGACCTGGGTGCCGGTTCTGGCGATCGTGTCATGCCTGATTTTGCTGACCCAGCAAAGCGCCGAAACCTGGCTGCGCGCCGGGGCACTGATGCTGGTGGGGGTGGCGCTGTATTTCCTTGCGCGAGTGGGCGGAACACGGCCTGCGTTCAATACCCATACGGTGGACGCCGACGCCGAGTACTGATCTGGCGCCATGGGGATCGGCGACGCAATGTTGCCGATCTCTGCCGCATCTACCAACACCCTTCCGCACCTTGAACTTCCCGGTCATTCCCCATCGCCATCATGCGCAAGAAGTTGCGCAGCGGGCCGCCCCTGACTGCCTGGTTAGCGCCCTGCACGGGGCGTCGTTTGTGGCGTGGGGAGGAATGCGCAAGAAGTTGCGCAGGGGTGCGCAACTTCTTGCGCACATTCCCCGGGACGTTTAACCCGACGTCACCCCAAGCCCGCAAAAATCCCCCGCAAACCCTTGTGGCACAAGGGCGGCGCTCCTTGTGGCACGGCCCTTGATATCTCCGTCGTCCTCTGGTTACGCGAACAACCCTGATTGATCGCGATTCCCAGACCGCGGAGAGCACCGCCGACCCCTGGCGGCTCGCTGTCCTTCCACGCATTCGCAGCCGCTGATCGCCTCCTTTGCATCGACGTCTGCCGCCTCAGCGCACAAGGAACAAGGGATGTTCGCACCGGCCAACCAAGCCCCATTCAGCCTGACCCTCAATGGGCAGGACACGCTGTTTCAAGTGCTGTCTTTCACCGGCCGGGAGCGCCTCAACCAACCGTTCGAATTCGAGCTGGAGCTGGTCAGCGAAAAGGCCGCGCTCGATCTTGAAAGCCTGCTGCACGGGCAGACGTTTCTGCAACTGGCCGAAGATGGCACCGGGGTCCACGGGCTGGCCTACAGCATCGCCCAGGGTGATGCCGGCAAGCGCCTGACCCGCTACCGGATTTCCCTGCGGCCGCAGCTGGCGTACCTGGCCCACCGGATCAACCAGCGCATTTTCCAGCAGATGACGGTGCAGCAGATCATCAGCCAGATTCTGGAAGAGCACGGCATCCTCTCCATCGACTACCGGTTCCAGCTCGGCGCGACCTATCCCGAGCGCGTCTATTGCGTGCAGTACGACGAATCCGACCTGCATTTCATCCAGCGTTTGTGCGAAGAGGAAGGCATTCACTTTCATTTCCAGCACAGCGCCAAGGGCCATCTGTTGGTGTTCGGCGATGACCAGACGGTATTCCCGAAACTGGCGCCGGTGCTCTATCAGCAGGACACCGGACTGGTCGCCGACGCCCAGGTGATCAAGCGCTTCGGTCTGCGCATGAACACCCGCACCAGCCGCACCACGCGGCGTGACTACGACTTCACCAAACCGAAGTTCCAGCTGGAAAGCAGCGCCAAAAGTGCGGCCATCCCGGACCTCGAAGATTACGACTACCCCGGCCGCTTCGCCGATCGCGAACGTGGCCGCCATCTGGCCCATCGCGCCCTGGAGCGCCACCGCAGCGACTATCGGGTGGCTGAGGGCAGCAGCGATCAGCCACGCCTGGTCAGCGGCCATTTTCTTGCCCTGACCGGGCACGCCAATCCGTTGTGGAATGACCTGTGGCTGCTCACCGAGATATTCCACGAGGGCAAACAGCCGCAGGTGCTGGAAGAAGTCATCACCAGCGACGTCACCGACCTGAAAAGTGACTTCCATCAGGGCTACCGCAACCGTTTCAGCGCGACGCCCTGGGACGTGCACTACCGGCCGCCGCTGGAGCACCCGAAACCGAAGGTGCTGGGCACCCAAAGCGCGGTGGTCACCGGCCCCGAAGGCGAAGAGATTTACTGCGATCAGCACGGCCGGGTGAAGGTGCAGTTTTTCTGGGACCGCGAAGGCCAGCACAACGACAAAACCAGCTGCTGGATGCGCGTGGCCTCGAACTGGGCCAGCCAGAACTTCGGTGCGATCAACCTGCCGCGGGTCGGCATGGAAGTCCTGATCACCTTCCTCGAAGGCGACCCCGACCAGCCCCTCATCACCGGTTGTCTGTACCACGGCGCTCACTTGCCGCCGTACAAGCTGCCCGATTTCAAGACCGTGACCACGGTCAAGAGCAAGGAATACAAGGGCAGCCGCGCCAACGAATTGCGCATCGACGACACCACCAGCGAGATCAGCATTGCCCTGCGCAGCGATCACGGCGCCAGTGCCATCAACCTCGGCTACCTGACCCATCCACGGCCCGCCGGCGGTCAGCCCAGAGGCGAAGGTTTCGAGCTGCGCACCGACCGCCATGGTGCGGTCCGGGCCGCTGCGGGCTTGTTGATCACCACCGAGCCGCGTCCCAACGAATCCAGGCACCACAAGGACTTGCCGGAAACCGCAGAACGCCTGGCCACTGCCGCCGATCAGCAGGACGGCTTCGCGCTGCAGGCCAAGGCGGTGCAGGCTCAGGAACCCGGCGACCAGGATGACGTCGCCAAAGCCCTGCACGCCCAGCACCAGGGCGTGCTCGGCAGCGGTCCGGCGAACACGAGTGCCAACGAGTTTCCCGAGTTCACCGAACCCCATCTGGTCCTCGCCAGCCCGGCCGGCATCGCCCTGACCACGCCGCGTTCAAGCCACATCGCCACTGGCGAACACCTGGCATTGAGCAGCACGGGGCACACCAGCTTTTCCGTGGGTAAACGCCTGCTGGCCAGCGCCAGCCAGGGCATGCGCCTGTTCGTGCAAAGCCTCGGCTGGCGTCTGGTGGCCGCCTCCGGTGACATCGACGTGCGCGCCCTGAAGGACAGCATCAACCTGCTGGCCAAACTCAACATCACCGCCAACGCCGAGCGCATCACCCTCACCGCCAAAACCGAGCTGGTGATTCAGGGCGGCGGCAGCGCCACCACTTACAATGCCGCCGGCATCACCCACGTCACCACCGGCCCGTACACCGCCCACGCCGCCAACTTTGCCTACACCGCGGCGAAAAACCTCGCTGGCGTGTTCCCCGAGCCACCGAAGCCGGGCGAGGGCGACCTTCAGTTGTTCAACCAGTACGCGGGTCAGCAAGGCATTCAGGGTGGCGGCTTCGAGGTGATCGATGCTCTGGGCCAGCGGCTCAAAGGCTCGCTTGATGCCAAGGGTTTCGCGGCGGTTCCCGGCGCTGCACCCGGGCCTGGAAGGGTGGCCTTCGGCAAGGACCCGGCCGACACCTGGGCAGACGGCAGTTTTATCGGCACTCCCGAATGGCCGGTCCTGCCGCCGAGTGCGGGCGAGGCTCCGGCGCCGTTAGACGCGGCGGTTGGTGAAGGGCTGCCGACCAAGAACTGGGATGTTGCGCACGTCATGACGGCTGCAGTTGACGCCGGGGCGGCGGGATTGGGCTTGCCGCCGCTTGCGACCGCGGCTCTGCCGATCGCTTCAGGCCTTCTGAGCGGGGTGATCAAAAGCGGGAAGCTTCCGAGCCTGCCAGTGCTGACGGTGGATGAGGACTTGCTTGAAGTGTCGGGCCTGCTGGCCGGCGAGAAGTTCTCATGAGTACGGGCATTGGGGAGCGCGATGCTCAGGTGGCGATCGTTCCGCTTGATCTGATTCAGCTTGAGGACGTTGGGGCTGGCGCGGCCAATGTCGATGCCTGGCTGCAGGACATCAGCGGCGGGGTTGTTTCGCTTGAGCGGATCAAGAGCGCTGCCGGTTTTCTACCGGTGGTGGGCAACATCATGGCGCTGGTTGATGCGCTGAATGACATCGTTCGGCTGGCGACGAGTGAGACGCGCGATCCGCTGGATTGGGTGAGTCTGGGCATCAATCTGATTGGCGTCTTGCCGACGCCGCCGACCATGGCGGCAGCGCGGATGAGCCTGCGACCGACGCTGTTTCTGGTGCGTCAGGAGATGCGTCAGGCGGGCAAGTTGATGCTTGGGGATTCGCTGATTGAGGTGCTGATTGGGCATCTCAATGCGGACATCGTTGGGACGCTTGATGACTTCGTGACCCAGGCGCAGGGCAAGCTTCCCGGGATTCTCGACGCTGCGGGGAAACTGGGCGAAGGCGTGTTGAACGAGATCGCCAAGGGTCTGGAGAGCGTGATCAATGGCGATCTCGATGCCGAGGGCAATCTGCTTGAGGCGGTGGAGCTGATCAGCGAGGGGCGCCAGCAGTGGGACTACGATCCCAAAGGCGCGATTTCCAATATCTTCATCGCGGTTGCCGACGTTTACATCGCTGCCGGCCAACACATCGTCAACGGCACCGTCGAACATCTTGTGCCTGAGGTGCTGAAAGACCCGGTACGCAGGCAGGCCAAAGCGCTGCGTGCCATGGGCTCGGAGCTTCGGACCCAGATTAATGGTCTGGCGGATCCTGGGGTCCAGAACTCGATTGGGGCGTTGCTGCAGACATTGGCGGGTGCGGTGGTCACCTGGCGGGCGCGCAACGGGCATGGGCAGTCTTTCAACATCAAGCCGGGGATGGTTAATCAGGCCAAGCGCCGGGCGGGTGAAGGCAAGCTCGAAGTTGTTCAGCACGAGAAACCTGCCAAGGCCCGGCCTAACGAGCGGAAGAATTGCGCCTGTGCGGCGACGGCGAAAAGCATCAGTTTTGCAACGGGCACGGAGTCGGCTAGTCATACGGACTTCAGCTTGCCGGGGCCTTTTCCGATTGAGTGGACGCGGACCTATTGCTCCAGTCTGGATGCCTTCGATGAGGGCGTTATCGGCCCACGCTGGATCACGCCGTTTACCACGCGGTTTGATTGTGTGGGTGATGGTTTGGTCTTCCACGATGCCGACGGTCGCAGCCATGAATTCCCTCTTCCCAAGGTCAAGCTGTTTCACTTCAACGCCATTGAAAACCTGACCGTTGTTCGCCTCAGCAAAGATCGGCTGTTGTTGATACGTGGGCTTGAGCACAGGGAAACCTATGTTCGGCGGGGTGGTCGTTTTGTTCTGATCAACAAGGTTTTGCCCAACGACGCTGGGGTGATGCTGCATTACGAGCATCGGCACGGTGGGGGATTGGTGCTTTCCGAGTTGGTGGCTTACTCGGAGAAAGATGTAAACAAAGTCCATCTTCGCCTTGGCACTTTGATTGATGATCAAGGGCGTCTGACGGGCCTTTGGGAAATACGTGATGGCGAAGTCAAACGTCAACTGTGCGCGTATCAATACGACGTTTCTGGCGATCTCACTTTAGCGCAGGACGAAAACGGTTCGGCCTGGCACTACCAGTATCAAAACCACCTGATTACTCGTTATACCGACCGCACCAATCGCGGTTTGAACTTGCAATGGCAAGGCACGGGGGCCGACGCCAAGGCCATTCGTGAATGGGCCGATGACGGCAGCTTTGATACTCGGCTGACGTGGGATGAAAACATCCGTCTGACCTACGTCACGGATGCTTTGGGCCACGAAACCCGGCACTACTACGACAGCCTTGGCTACACCTATCGCATTTGCCATGCGGACGGGCGTTCGGAATGGTTCTTCCGTGATGCTGCAAAAAACATCATTCGCCACGTCCATACCGATGGCAGTACAGACCGCTATCGCTACGACAAGCTGAGTAATCTGACCGAGCACACCCGCGCTGATCACAGCGTCATGAATTACGCGTACGACGATAAAAGCCACCTGATCAAGATCAGCGATGGCGAGGGCGGTTTGTGGACACGGGACTACGACTTTCGCGGGAATCTGGTTGAGGCGATCGACCCGCTAGAGAACACAACCGAATACACCTACAACTCGTTTGGTCTTCCTACTGCGATCAAGGACGCCAACGGCAATACAAAAGCGTTGGCCTATAACGACGCCGGACAACTCGTTAAGTACACCGACTGCTCGGGCAAGGTCAGTGTTTGGGAGTACGACGAACGCGGCCAAATGGTTCGCTTCACTGACCCGGCCGGGCACAGGACCACGTACGAATACAAAGCGGGTCAGCTTGTCCTGATCAAGCACCCGGACAAAACCGAAGAACGCTTTAGCCGCGACGCCGAAGGTCGGCTGCTCGCCCACTCCGACGGCCTGGAACGCTGCACCACCTGGCGTTACACCGCTGCAGGATTTATCGCCGAACGCGTCGACGCAGCCGAGCAAACCTTGCGTTACCGCTGGGACAAACTGGGGCGCCTCGTGGCGCTGGAAAACGAAAACGAACGCCGCGCTCACTTTCACTACGATCCAGTGGGCAGGCTGCTGGAAGAGAGCGGTTTCGACGGTCGCTCGACCCGCTATCAGTACGATCCCCAAACGGGGCGTCTGGCCGAAACCATCAATGGCCAGCGCTCGATCGCACTGACCTTCGACCCCATGGGCCGTTTGACAGAGCGCTGCGCCACGCTGGGAGAGCAATCCCAAAGCGAAACCTTCGCCTATGACGGCAATGGCCATCTGGTCATGGCGACCAACGCCATCAGCAAACTGCAATGGTTTCACGACCCGGCTGGCAACCTGCTGCGCGAGCATCAGCATTACTCGAATCTGGAAAAACCACTGGTTGCCGTCTGGCAGCACGAGTACGACGCGCTCAACAACCGCGTTGCCACCATTCGCCCGGACGGCAACCGCGTCAGTTGGCTCACCTATGGCAGCGGCCATCTGCTCGGCCTCAAGCTCGACGAGCACGAACTGCTCAGTTACGAGCGTGACGACCTGCATCGCGAAGTCGCCCGCCACCAGGACAACCAACTCCTGCAAACCCAAAGCTGGGGCCCGGCGGGACGCCTACAAGAACAATTACTGGGCCGAGCAGACGACAAATCCACCGTCATCAAACGCACCTACAGCTACGACGCTGCCGGGCAGCTCACCGACATCAACGACAGCCGCCGTGGCCCGCTTTCGTATCGTTACGACCCCGTCAATCGGCTGCTCAGCGCAACCAGCCGCTTGGGCGTGGAAACCTTCGCCTTCGACCCCGCGAGCAACCTGCTCGACGACAGCGCAGCACCCGTCCGCCGCCCGTTAGATCCGGAGCCTGTCCGCTACAAGCTGATCGACAACCTGCTGCGCGACTACGCCGGCAACCACTACGAATACGACGAACGTGGCAACCAGACCGAGCGCTGGACCAACGGCTTGCGCAGCGAACTGCACTGGGACCTCTTCGATCGCCTGGTGCACTTCTGCGATCCGCGCCTCACCGTAGACTTCGGCTACGACCCTCTCGGACGTCGCCTCTACAAATTCTCCAAAGCCCACTACCGACCGCGCCCCGAAGCCGGCACCGGCTGGAACGAAAACGAACACGCCAGTAAAGAGCGCGAGCTCGGCTGCGGCTTCACCCTGTACGGCTGGGACGGCGACACCCTCGCCTGGGAAAGCAGCCCGCCGCCATACGCCGGCGCCCTCGGCCGCACCGTCCACTACATCCATGAACCGGGCACTTTCGTCCCGGTGGCCCAGGCCATCCGCCACGAAACCATCCGCCTCGTAAGCCAACCCACTTACGAAGGGCGCTACAACTTCAAAGAAGACCCGCTCTGGAACTACAAACCGGTGGCGCTGCCGATTGATGCGTTGGCCTGGTACCAATGCGACCACCTCGGCACGCCCCAGGAAATCACCGACCAAAACGGCAATACCGCCTGGAGCGCCCAATACAAAGCGTGGGGCGAAGCACAGGAAAACCGTTCGGAGTTCGCCCAACAAGTCGGCCTGACCAACCCGATCAGGTTCCAGGGCCAATACCACGACCACGAAACCGGGCTGCACTACAACCGTCATCGGTACTATGATCCAAGGGTCGGGCGGTTTATCAGCAAGGACCCGATTGGCTACAGTGGTGGGCTAAACCTATACCAGTACGTGCCGAATCCTACGGCTTGGATCGATCCTCTAGGATTAGCTCGGATATTCAAGAATGCTCCTTATCACGGAACCTCAGACAATGCAGTTAAAAGCCGTGCGCCAACTAACGGCCAAGTAGCGCTGGATAACTCAGTTCAAGTTAAAGAAACATCCCATAGACGAGTCGGGGTAGATGTAGAGAATAAGGAGTTCGTCGTGCTGGATAGGACCGAAACTTACCCAAATGGAGACGAAGAATTTCATGGGCACGTACGTTGTTGGTGCGATTTGCACAACGAACAACAATCGGCATTCAGAAAAGCTGGCATGGTAACAGGCAAAGGGAAGATCAAAAAATGAGCGCAACCACCCCCCCATATAGCCAAGAGGAGCTCGATGTTATGTTGCGGTCGGAAGATGCGGCGGTAACTACGGATGCTCTTATGTATCTGTGTTTTAACATTGATGATCCGCAATGGATTCAGCTCAAGTGCATAGAAGCAATAAAGAATCATCGCGACGAGGGCGTCAGAGGACTGGCACTGACATGCATAGGTCATGTTGCCCGCATGCACAAAGTAATCGACAAATCTTTAGTCATGCCGGTGCTACTTGAAAAGCTTAATCACACGACCTTGGCTGGTAGAGCTCAGGATGCTCTTGACGACATTGAAATATTTATCAACCGATGACAATGTCTAAAGTGAGAGGGGCGACCCCATTTAGTTAAGGGAGACGGACCCCTTGAACTAGTACCATATTGGTATTCGGTACCCTAAAGATTTACTTATTGTCCGGGGGAGACCACACGGATTATGAGCTATGAATTCAGATTAGTATTCGAGGACTCGCTTTCAGCTCGCCATGTCCTTGACTCGGTGAAAACCAGTACGGCATATATTGGTGCGACTGGCGAATGTATTTACTTAAAAGAACTGAGTGTGAAAAGTGAAGCAGCTTATGATGTGAGACTAACGCTAGAGGACGCTAACTCACTCTGGCTCGAAGTAGGCTTTCGTTCCCCGAATTTATACGAGTTGCTGAGGGCTGCAATTGGCACCAAACAATACAGATGCTTAGAAGGTGGGGCGCAAGATGATGAAGTTCTAATACACGAGGCCTTTCGTCTTAAGCATACTCCAGCAGTACAGAGAGGCTAAAGGGGACGGACCCCTTTAACTCGCTCGCGGAGGCAGACGTGCTGAGTCAGATTGCATACCAACATAATGTGCGCTGCGTGGCTCAATTGAAAAAAATTACCGCTGGAGCAACGTTCACGGCTGTTAGAAACGATGGTAAGCCATTGCCATTTTGCGACTCCTGTTTACATGTTATGAATCGGCTTGGGGTGAGGGACGGGATCTTAGATGATTGAACATCAAGAAGTGCTCGAAATAGAGGAACTTGAAGCGCAACTAGTAGCTCGGGGGGTGTCGTTCGACCAGCTAAGGCGCCAGTACGCGAGATTCTTATTGGAACTGCTGAATGACGGAAGAATAAGGTCGATTTCTGAAGAAAGACGTTTAGAACTTGTTTTTTTTCTGAGGGATTCAGTCGGTCGTGTGAAGTTGGATGTGGACGATAGTATCGTGAAAGCTCAAGTCTCGAAGCTCTGCGCTATGGAGCGAACACGAGGCACGCAGGAATTAGAATTATCGATTTTTGCTCGCTGCGTGATCTTCTGTTTCAGGGACGGAAAACAATGGGCAGCTGAGGATTCCGGTGATCCGACACCTCTTTATTTATATTTCATAACTCTGAAGAGAGTTCTTCCAACGGTGAGGCAGGAGTTTGTGACGTTTATACGTGAGCTTTTGCACCCCGTTGGGGGGGTGATAGGTGAGTGCGCAAACCATAGATTACTCTCAGGTAGAAGCAAGTTGAAGGGGACGGACCCCTTTAACTCTCTGAATTCGCGGAAGAAGTCGGCTCGACCGAGCTAAAAGAGACGGATCCCTTGAATTCTCAGAAAACCGCACTTGCAAGATCGGTATGTGAAAGTTGATAACTTGGAAGTCCGAAGATGAGCTATAAGGTCGGGCTCAGTGCCCAAATGAAAAAGGGAAAGCTTTCTATGTTGAAGGATGCTGCCAATGAATATTGATCCTTATAAAAGAGAATTGCTGTACAGGAAGGCTCATGGCAACAGTCTGCGTGAAAGCTATAAAAAAAAGCTTAAATCTTTTCTCGGTATCGACCCGGAAGAAAGACATTTTTTGAGCTTGACTGAGACAGATAATATAATTAATAAGTTGGTAAAAAATGAAGAAATATCTTTGGAAAATGCTGAATTTTCCGTTCTGGATGAATATCTGAAGCATTTCTTATTAAAAGCAGTTGGTGACGATTATTATCTGCTGATTGACGAGGATTGGCGATATTGCGGTGCATATACTGTTCGTGGTCTTATTTTAAATATGGAATTCGAATTTAATAAATATCAAAGCGATGAAGTCAGACTAATAAGTGTTGACCTTAGTGCGGAAATCACTATCGACTACATTGAAAGTTACAATGAAAAACCTTTTGAGTTTCGTGTCAGAAAATACGAACTGACTTAAATAAAAGGATTAAAGGGGATAACCCCCTTCAACCTCGCCGCGCAGCATTCGGAACGCAAATGTCGACGGCCGCTTGGCCGTCGTCACAACACGTGAATACCTCTACACCGCAAACCCAGTCCCACGCGTATTCACAAACAGCGAATAAATCGAGTGACTGCTCGCCATAAACAACCGATTCCCTTCGCGTCCGCCGAAGCAAAGATTGGGGCAGCGCTCAGGCAACGAGATGTGCCCAATAGCCTTGCCCTGGGGATTGAATACCCGCACGCCGTCGAGTTTTTCCAGGTCGGCCTTCGGGTCGCCATTCCCACCCCAGCCGCACCACAGGTTTCCCGCTTCGTCGCACTTGATACCGTCGATGGCGGCGTAGTCCAGGCCTTCGATGTGTTTGCGGCGTTCGCCCAGTGTGCCGTCGTCCTTGATCGCGATTGCCCAAATCAGGCGGTTGGGTTTGGCGCGGCCTTCGACGACGTACAGGGTTTTTTCGTCAGGGGAGAAGCACAGGCCGTTGGGACCGGCGAGGTCGTCGATCACTCGTGTGACTTTCTTGCTCTCACCGTCGATGCGGTAGACGGCGTGGGGCTGGGTCGGGGTGATTTTGTGGCCTTCGTAGTTGTTGCTGGTCTGGAAGGGCGGGTCGCTGAACCAGATCGAGCCGTCGCTTTTGCAGGCGATGTCGTTGGGGGAGTTGAAAGGTTTGCCGTCGAAGCTGTCGGCCAGTATGGTGATGGTGCCGTTGTATTCCGTGCGGGTGATGCGCCGACCTTCGCTGGTGGTGGTGGAACCTTCGCAGACGATGAGACGGCCCTGGCGATCGCGGCACATGCCGTTTGAGAAGTTGGAATGCTCGCGGTACACCGTGAAGGTGTCGGTAATTTCATCCCAGCGCATGATGCGGTTGTTGGGGATGTCGCTGACCAGCAGATAGCGACCATCGCCGACCCAGACCGGGCCTTCGGCCCAACGCATGCCGGTGGCGAGTTTTTCCACGCTGGCGTTGAAGACGCGCAGGTCGAGAAAGCTGTCGTCGAGAATGTGAATGAGCGGGTCCGGGTAACGCTGGCTCAGGGGTTCTGCAGCAGACCCTAGGCGGGGTAGAGCGGCGCTGCCGACGGCGGCTAGTGTGGCGGAAACGGCGAGGGATTTTTTCAGGAAGCTGCGGCGCGTGTTGCCGCTTGAGCGTTCAGCGGTTTCAGCGTGTTCGGGCAAGGCGGACAGGGATGAGTCCATGTAGCGATCTCCGTTCTATTATTTTTTTACGGGGATCTAGTAATACCTCGTGATAAGACATCGTACAAGTGAATGATGGGTGGGTTATCCCGTTCACCCTTCGAAGACATCGCTGCCCAAACGGGCCTCTTCCCGGCTAAAGCCGGTCCCACTAAAAGCATCGCGTGCAGCCAGTGGGGTCGGCTTTAGCCGCGAAGCCTTTGATCTGCTTAAACGCGCTTTTGATATTCGTACACAGGAAGTCCAGACGACACGAATCGCGACTTGGGTGCAGGCTGAACGCAGGTTTCGCGGAGTGGGCCGAGCCGCTCGGCGCGGGCCCACGGAGCGGGACCGGAGTGAAGGAACCCGACGAAGTCGGGCCCAACCAGGAGCACAAGCCCTTGGTTACTTGGGGCTTTATCAAGTAACTCGCCGAAGGCGAAACGTCTGCCCTTAGGCAGACTTCTCAGCAACACCTAACACCCCGGGGACAGATTAATTTACGGTGAAGCGCTATAAATAAATCAGTCCCCTGACCGCCCTCTCAGCAACACCTAACACCCCGGGGACAGATTAATTTACGGTGAAGCGCTATAAATAAATCAGTCCCCTGACCGCCCTCTCAGCAACACCGAGCACCCCGGGGACAGATTAATTTACGGTGAAGCGCTGTAAATAAATCAGTCCCCTAAACGCCAGCCGCCCCCCGCCATGGATGGCGGATGGCGGCGGGCCCACGGAGCGAGACCGGAGTGAAGGAACCCCGACGAAGGAGGGGCCCAGCCGAGAGCAAGCACCCTTGGTTACTTGGGGTGCTTTTCCAAGTAACTCGCCGAAGGCGAAACGTCTGCCCCTAGGCAGACGCCCTTGATCTTGATCTCCAACGTAAGGCAAACGAAAAACCTACTTCGCCCTCAACCCCTCGCGCACATCCTTCACCTCCGAAGCCGAGACCGCCGGCGCCGCATTGCCCCACGTATTACGCACATACGTCAGCACATCCGCGACATTCTCATCCGACAGATTCCAGCCAAACGCCGGCATCGCCGGAGCCGTCGGCGCAGCATCCGTCGCACCCGCACGACTGCCCGCCAGCACCACACGAATCAACGACGACGGATCGTCGCTGTTCACCAACGGCGCCATCGCCAGTTTCGGGAACAGATTGGCCGCGCCTTCACCCGTCGGCGTATGACACGCCGAACAGCGATCCGCATAAATCGCCTTGCCCGCCACCATCGCCGCATCGCTTGCCGAAACCGGCGTGGCGGCCTCGACCGGCTTGGCGCCATCCTTCAAGTACACCGCCACCGCCAGCAAATCCTCATCCTTCCAGTGCTGCGAAGAATGCTCGACTTCCTCGGCCATCGGCCCGGACGCAATGTCGAAACGGTTTGCACCGGTTTTCAGGTACTTGACGATGTCCGCCTCGCTCCACGCACCAATGCCATCGTGGCCAGTGGAGGTGATGTTCGGCGCGACCCAGTTCTGCAAATTGGCGCCGGTGAGGAACTGAGCGTACTTGTCACCGCCAATCAGGTTCTTTGGCGTATGGCACGTGCCGCAGTGCCCAAGGCCTTCCACCAGATACGCGCCGCGGTTCCACTGCTCGGACTTCTGCGGATCGGCCTTGAATTCGCCTTCCTTGAAGTTGATCAGGTTCCAGCCGATCAGGCTGGTGCGCACGTTGAAAGGGAAGGGCAACTGGTTGGTTTCCACCTTGTTCTCCACCGGATCCACCGTCTTCAGGTACGCGAAGATCGCCAGGTTGTCCTCACGGAGCACCTTGGTGTACGCGGTGAACGGCATGGCGCCGTACAAGCGCTTGCCGTCCAGCCCGTGGCCCTTGGACATGGCGTTCTGGAAATCCTCGAAACTCCAGCGGCCGATGCCGGTGGCCGGGTCCGGGGTGATGTTGGCGCCGGCCAGCTTGCCAAACGGCGTATCAAGGATCACGCCACCGGAAAACAGCGGCTTGCCCGGGATGGTGTGGCACGCCGTGCAGTCGCCCAGAGTGGTCAGGTAGCGGCCCTTTTCCACGATGTTGTAGGAATCGGCGCCGGTTGCGGCATGGGCCAGGGAAACAGACAGGCCGATAACGCCTGCGCAGACCGTCAGAAGAGTTTTCATACGCTCATCATCTCCCCTGGACGCTTGAGGTAGCGGGTGCGGATGGCATCCGCCGCTTTGAAAGCCAGCGCCGCGACGGTGCCGGTCGGGTTGTAGCCCGGGTTCTGCGGGAAAGCGGAGGAGCCGACCACGAACAGGTTCGGCACGCCCCACACTTGCAGGTGTTTGTTCACCGAGCTGTTCTTCGGATCGGCGCCCATGATGAAACCGCCGACGATGTGCGACGACTGATACGGCGCGCTGTTCCAGTGCCCTTGCTGGGAGCTGGGCACCATCTGCCGCGGGTTCATGCTCTTGGCGATCTCGCCGACCTTGCCGGTGACGTACGCAGCCATCTTCCGGTCGTTCTCCGGGAAGTCGAAGGTGATGCGCAGCAGCGGGCGACCCAGCGGATCTTTGTAGGTCGGGTCCAGCGACAGGTAGTTGGTTCGCGTTGCGTAGCTGCTCGCTTCACAACCGATGGACATGGTCGCGGCGTAGTTCTTCACCGTGGCTTTCTTCCATTCCGAACCCCAGGCCGGGGTGCCGGGCGGCAGAGGGCGCGAGTCGATGGGCGCGGCGCCGATCGGGGTCACGCGGGTGCTGCCGCCGCCGACGAAGCCCAGACCCGAGTGGTCGAAGTTATCGTTGTTGAATTCGTCGATGCCCATGCCGATGGCGCCGCCACCGATAAACGGGTTGAAGTTCTTGTCATCGAAGAACATGCGCACGCTGTTGGCGGTCTGGTAGGCGTAGTTGCGGCCCGTGGTGCCGGTGTTGGTCACCGGGTCGTAGGGCTGGCCGACGCCGGAGAGCAGCATCAGGCGCACGTTTTCGAAGATGAAGGCGCTGATCACTACCAGTTCGGCAGGCTGCTCCCACTCTTCGCCGTTGGCATCCATGTAGACGATGCCGGTGGCGCGTTTGCCGCTGCTGTCCATGGTCACGCGCAGCACTTCACAGTTGGTCATCGCGGTGAAGTTCGGCTTGCGCACCAGGACCGGCAGTACGGTAGTGATGGCGCTGGCCTTGGAGTAGTTGGCGCAGCCGTAGTTGGTGCAGAAACCGCAGAAGGTGCAGGCACCCATCGCCACGCCGAGGGAGTTCACATAGGGCCGTGATTGCAAGGCGGACGGCACCGGAAAGGGCTTGTAGCCGAGGTTTCTCGCGGCTTCGGCGAACAGCGTCGGCGCGTAGGTCTGTGCCGTCGGCGGGTTCGGGTATTCCTCGGAGCGCGGCCCTTCGAAAGTATTGCCGCCTTCCTGGATTACACCTTTGATGTTGCCGGCCTTGCCGGAGATGCCCGCCAGGCGATCGAACTTGGCGTAGAAGGGCTCCATTTCGTCCCAGTCAGTGCCCCAATCCTGCAGGGTCAGTTCAGGCGACAACTCTTTGCCGTAACGCTCGCTCAGGTGGCTGTGCAGCCGGAATTCGTGGGGCTGGAAACGAAAGCTGATGCCGGCCCAGTGATTGCCGGCGCCGCCGGTGCCGTTGCCCGGGTGAAACGAGCCCCAACTGCGCATGGGTAGCGCTGTCTCGGTCACGCTGTTACGAATGGTCGTGGTGTTTTGCCGGGTCCTCACCATCAGGTCCTGACGGCGGTTATAGCGCAGTTCATCCGCCGCCGAGGCAACGTTGAAGTCCGCCGCAGTATCGCGCCATGGGCCGCGTTCGAAGCCGATGATCTTCAGGTTTTCATCGGCCAGTTCATTGGCGATGATGGATCCGGCCCAGCCGAGCCCGACTACCACGACGTCCGTGGAAGGTAGTTTTTTGGCCATGTCGAATTAACCCTTCTTGGTCCAGGCGGAACTGCCGATGATGGAGAGCGGCACCAGATTGAGCTTCTGGTTGTGCAGGCCGATGTACTCGCGGTAGTCGTAGCGGGCACCGGGGAAACCGATCATTTTCCACGACACCATGTCGCGGTTGCCGCCGTAGACCGGGTCGGCGAAGAAGCCTTCCATGGTGTTGCCGAGCACCTGCTGGAAGAACAATTTGGCGTCGATGCCGTCCAGCGTGATTTCGGCTTTGTCCAGACCGGTCAGGACCTTGTCCTGCTGTTCGGCGTTCAGCGCGCTGAAGCTTTTCTGAAACTGCTTCTGGCAGTAGCCTTCCAGGCCGGCGAGGCCGAGACGGTAGCGCTGGCGCGGCACCAGTTCCGACTGGTCACCTTGCATCGGCGTGCCCTGAACGAAGGGGCCCTGCATGTACAGACGGCTGAAGGTGCCGTACTCGCCGGCCAGTTGGCGGTCGATGAACACCGCGCAACCGGCGTCCTTGCCGCTGACGCTGAGGTCATCGGCGGGGATCAGTCGGGCGACAATGGCTTCCACCGCGAGGGCTTCGGCGTCGGTGAAGAATTGCCAGCCGGGGGTGTCGTAGTGCATCGGTCCGTTGTGGTCGAAGGGCACCCACTGCGGCACACCGACGACGGTGGCGGCCTGGGCCGTGGCAGCTGCACCGACGGCCAGCGTCGTGGCTGAACCTTTCAGCAACTGGCGGCGGGTGAGGCCTTTGGATTGTTCTGTCATTCAGGGCTCCTGCAAAACCACGCCCCCACAGGCCATTGGGGAATGGTCCGTGCCGGGGCTGTGCTCTGCGTTCTTTATCACGGGTATTGCCGCGCATACGATGTGCACGGCAAGTGGCTCTTGGCGGGGTGTGACATTGGGTCTCTGGCACGCCTGCGCGCGAATGGCGCACGCTAAGCGGGGAAATGCCGTAACTGATCCGCATCTTTTCACGCCAGCTGCCATGATAGATGTGTTACGCCGTGTTGCGGCTGATGAAATCGGTAAATGACTCTTACCGATTGCGTAACAGTCGATCTGCAATCGGGTAACAATGGGTCAGATCAGGCGGGGCGTGTCCTCCCGCCGAAGCAGCCCACGGGTACAGCCGTTCAGGGCTGACGTCGGCACCAACCTGACAGAATCTTCATCAAGCCAAGTCCTTTGCCAGGGCCACTTCTTGGTATCGTGCACGCCATTTGCGTCCCGCCTGTCCCTGCGGGTTGCTGACTGTGCCGTTTATATATTCACCGAGTAGCTGCAGAAATGCCCGATCCAATACCTTTAAAAGACCACGAGAAGGAAACCCGGCTGGTCAACAAACGCTTGATCGCCTGCGCCGTTTTCGTGGCCATGCTCAGCGTGGCGCTGGTGTGCCGCATGTACTTCCTGCAAGTCACCGAATTCGCCTACCACTCGACCATCTCCGAAAACAACCGCGTCCACGTGCTGCCGATTCCGCCGGAGCGCGGGCTGATCTTCGACCGTAACGGCGTGATCCTCGCCGACAACCGCCCCAGCTTCAACCTGACCATGACCCGCGAGCGCGCAGGGGACTGGCATGCGGTGATCGACGAACTGATGCTGATCCTCAACCTGCCCGACGAGGACCGGATCATCTTCGACAAGGCGATGAAAAACTCGCCCCACCGCTTCGTGCCGGTGACGCTGTTGTATGAGCTGACCGAAGAGCAGATCGCCCTGTTGGCCGTCAATCAGTTCCGCCTGCCGGGGCTGGACGTCGAGGCGCAGTTCGTTCGCCACTACCCGCTGGCGGAGCATTTCGCGCATTCCATCGGCTACGTCGGGCGGATCAACGAGAAAGAGGCGACCCAGCTCGATCAGGTCGAGTACCGGGGCACCCAGTCCATCGGCAAGACCGGCGTCGAGCGCTTCTACGAAAGCGAGCTGCACGGCCATGTCGGCTACGAAGAAGTGGAAACCAACGCCCAGGGTCGGGTGTTGCGCGTGCTAAAGCACACCGATCCAGTGGCCGGCAAAAACATCACCCTGAGCCTGGACATCAAGCTGCAGGAGGCGGCGGAACACGCGCTGGGGGATCGTCGCGGTTCGGTGGTGGCGATTGATCCGGCCACTGGCGAGGTGCTGGCGATGGTCAGCAAGCCGAGTTTCGACCCGAACCTGTTCGTCACCGGGATCAGCTTCAAGGAGTATTCGGCGCTGCGGGATTCGGTCGACCGGCCGCTGTTCAACCGCGTGCTGCGAGGCCTGTACGCCCCGGGTTCAACGATCAAACCGGAAGTAGCGATCGCCGGCCTGGACAGCGGGGTCATCACGCCATCGACCCGGGTCTTCGATCCGGGTTACTTCCAGCTGCCGGACTTCGATCACAAATACCGCAACTGGAACCACAGCGGCGATGGCTGGGTGGATTTGAACGCGGCAATCATGCGCTCCAACGACACCTATTTTTATGACCTGGCGCACAAGCTGGGCATCGACCGCATGCACGATTACCTGACCATGTTCGGCATCGGCCAGAAGGTTTCCCTCGACATGTTCGAAGAGTCGGCGGGCCTCATGCCCTCCAAAGAATGGAAGCGCATCACCCGGCGTCAGGCCTGGTTCCCGGGCGAAACCGTGATCCTCGGCATCGGCCAGGGCTACATGCAAGTGACGCCGCTGCAGCTGGCCCAGGCGACCACGCTGATCGCCAGCAAAGGTATCTGGCACCGTCCGCACCTGGCCAGGGAAATCGGCGGTTCGCCGCCGGTGGACGAGCACCCGATGCCGAACATCGTCCTGCGTGATCCCCACGAGTGGGATCAGGTCAACAATGGCATGCAAGCGGTCATGCACGACCCGCGCGGCATTGCCCGTGCGGCGGCGCAAGGTGCGCAATACCGCATCGCCGGCAAAAGCGGTACCGCGCAAGTGGTGGCGATCAAGCAGGGCGAACGCTACAACCGCAACAAGACCCTGGAACGGCACCGGGACAACGCGTTGTTCGTCGGTTTTGCGCCGGCCGCCAATCCGAAGATTGTCGTGGCGGTGATGATCGAGAACGGCGAGGCGGGCGGTCGTGTGGCCGGTCCCGTGGTGCGGGAAATTCTGGATGCCTGGTTGCTGGATCCGGACGGCCACCTGAAGCAGCAATACGCCACGCCAAGCGCAACGCCGGTCAATCCGAAAGTGCAGATCGCCGCGCCGAGCAAAGCGGCGGGCCAGCCGCCGGTGTGACATCCGGCGCTTGCGGACGGGTGCGTTTCCCCAAGATGCACTGAACTGTGCCCGGCGTGACAGGTCGATTTGAGACCACGCGTGAGGTCTGTTCCGGCCTCGCGCGCTCATTCGACTCGACAAGGAACTTGCCCCATGTCCAGCAGAACCATCGCCGACTACCTCGCCCAAACCCTCGCCGCAGCCGGCGTCTCGAAGATCTGGGGCGTCAGCGGCGACAGCCTGAACGGCCTGACCGACAGTCTCCAGCGCCTGGGCAAGATCAAGTGGATGCACACCCGTCACGAAGAAGTCGCGGCGTTCGCGGCAGGGGCGGAAGCAGCGTCCACCGGCAAGCTGGCGGTGTGTGCGGGCAGTTGCGGCCCGGGCAACCTGCACTTGATCAACGGCCTGTATGACTGCCACCGCAGCGGTGTGCCGGTCCTCGCCATTGCGGCGCAGATTCCGTCCTCCGAGATCGGCCTGAATTACTTCCAGGAAACCCACCCCACCGACCTGTTCAAGGAGTGCAGCCACTTCGTTGAAACCGTCAGCACCCCCGAGCAGTTCCCGCGGGTGCTGGAGCGGGCCATGCGCGCGGCCATCAGCCAGCGCGGCGTGGCGGTGATTGTCATCTCCGGCGACGTCGCCCTGAGCGCGGCCCCGGACATCAAACCTGTGTGGGTCGATCACGCGCCTGCGCGGCTCATCCCGGCAGAAGCTGATCTGCAACGCCTGGTGGACATGCTGGACACGTCCAAAGCCGTGACCATTCTCGCCGGCGCCGGCTGTGCCGAGGCCCACGATCAGGTGGTTGCGCTGGCCGAGAAACTCTCCGCGCCAGTGGTTCACGCCCTGCGCGGCAAGCAGTACATCGAATACGCCAACCCCTTCGACGTGGGCATGACCGGCTTGATCGGCTTCAGCTCCGGCTACCACGCGATGATGGCCTGCGACACGCTGGTGATCCTCGGCAGCAGCTTGCCGTACCGCAATTTCTACCCGGAAAAAGCCAAGGTCATTCAGATCGACATCGACCCGACCGCCATTGGCCGTCGCGTGCCGGTCGCCCTCGGCCTCGCGGGGGATATCGGTGAAACCCTCGATGCCGTGTTGCCCCGTCTCAAGGCCCACACGGACCGCAAGTTCCTCGACAAGGCACTGGATCACTACGCCAAGTCCCGCGAAGAACTCGACGAACTGGCCACGCCGTCGGGCCACGGCGAGCCGATTCACCCGCAATACCTCACACGCCTGGTTGACGCCTACGCCGACCCGGACGCGATCTTCACCGTCGATGTCGGCACGCCGACGCTGTGGGCCGCGCGCTACCTGACCATGAACGGCAAGCGCTCTCTGCTGGGTTCCTTCAACCACGGCTCCATGGCCAACGCGATGCCCCAGGCATTGGGTGCGAAAGCGGCATTCCCGCAGCGGCAAGTGGTGGCGCTCTGCGGCGATGGCGGCTTGTCGATGCTGATGGGTGACCTGCTGTCGATCCGCCAACTGAACCTGCCGATCAAGCTGGTGGTGTTCAACAACAGCTCGCTGGGCTTCGTGGCGATGGAAATGCAGGCGGGCGGCTATGTGCCCCATGACACTGATTTCGACAGCACCAATTTTGCCAACATCGCGATCGGCGCAGGGATTCTGGGGATTCGCGTGGAGGACTCGGCAGACTTGCCGGCCGCGCTGAAGAAAGCCTTTGAACATCCGGGGCCTGTGGTGGTGGATGTCGTGACCGCGAAACAGGAACTGGGCATGCCGCCAAAGATCAAGCTGGCCCAGGCGAAAGGCTTCAGCCTGTTCATGCTCAAGGCCGTGATGAACGGCAAGGCCGACATGGTGCTGGAACTGGCGAAGACCAATTTGCGCTGATAGGTTGTCAAGGGCTGTGTGCAATGCACAGCCCCTTTGATTTATAAGCAGGATAATAAATTAACCCATTCGCACTGTGTGGGAGCGAAAAGCATCTCGCCGGGAAGACCGAACCCTTCCGACATGGTGGTGGTTTAGATTGTTTGGAAATTGATTTGATAGCGAATGGTTTTGTCCTCTGCAACTGACTGTTTTTCTTGTTATTTAATGTCCTCCTGCGCGATTGCCTCCATGGCGTTATGCCGTTGAATAAAGGGTAAATGCCGAATAGGCTGAAGGTTGAGTTATTGTTAAATCAATTGAGCCATTAGGGACAATGATCATGCGCGAAGAACAAATCTCAGCAAGCGCCGATGCGCACGCTGCCGGGGATCGGGACATGGAGATTAATGGTGGACTTGGGGTGCTTAGATCGATGCCTACAACGTTTGCAGTCGATCTCATGGCAGGCTCAATTCAAAAATTTTACGCCACCACAACAATTCAGCCTTTCGGAGTGGCACCCTCCGAAATTCGCCGTTATTTTCCAACCGGATTCACTGACCAGAATTTCCGTGCAATTGATTTACCGCTGCTTGATGAGGCCAGGCAAGGTGTGATTGATATACAAGGTCTGATCTTCAGTAGAAACAGGGGCGGAGTCGAGACGGTCACAGGCGTTGGGGTTGCCAGGGCAGTCGTCACCGGCGAGGGCTCCGGTGTCTATTACTACCCGGCTGCCGTACGTGTTGTCGACTACTGGGAGAAGGACCCGGTCATTGACCCGATATTTGGCAAAAATGGGGGCATGATGTATGTATTCCGAAAACCAGCTGATGGACCACTGCCCGATCAGGACCTTGGCTGGCCTCATCTTCCATCCTCTCCCTTCAGTACTTACGTGAGCACTGTAAGGGATGACGCGCATGTTTTATTTTGCTGTGGTTTGTTAAAAATAGACTCCGGGAAATATACGTATGTTTTGGTCAAGATAAAACATACGGGAGAGCCATGTGAGGGATTCGGCGATAACGGTGTGCAAATAATCAGCGCCGCGTCTGATCAGGATGCACTGCAGTGGAATGATTATGCAATGCAGGCAGATGGCGGCATCACGTTAGTCGGCGTTACGGCTGCACAGGACGCCGGCGTTGTAATGAGGTATACGTCCGAGGGGGCGTCAGACTCAAGTTACGGGGAGGCGGGGAAAATAATCATCCGTGCCGAGCCCTTCGCCTGTCAACTGACTCACGTCTGTGTCTCTGTAACAGGGGAGGCTACAGTGCTGACCCTGGTGTCTGCACCAGAGCCCTATGCCGCCGTTATAAGGCTGTTGAATAACGGGGAGGCCGATAAAACCTTCAACGAAGGCGCCCCCTTTAAAGTGACCAGCCTGACAGCGAACAAGCCTTGTCTGGCGGTGGACAGTAAAGGGCGGGTTATCGTGGCCGGAGAAAGCGCAATGACGCCACAGGTCGCGTGTGCCGTCCGAATCACCCCCAGCGGCATTCTGGACGATGAATTTGGTGAGGGCGGCTCTAAGGAATACTCCACACTCAAACCCTTTCAAAAAGTTGTCATCATCAGTGGTGCAGACATACTCGCGACAACCGATGACCCTGCGATACCCGGATTTAGAGAAATCGCCAAATTGTTCGGCGAGGCGTCTGAAGATCCAAGCTCGTGAAATATGCCCAGGAGGCCCATTTCTGCATCTCCCAGTGCAGTCACTGCTGGAGCTGATCAAGATCAATCTGCACTGACTCCTAGCAACGACAGGCGCTGCGTGCAATGCGCAGCGCCTCTTTTGCAACACAGGTAAATGTTCGTTGCAGCACGGGGTCAGGTTTAATCCAGTCAGTACGTCGTTTTTATAGTTATTCGATATAACTCCACAGATTTTTTGGAGCCTATTGATTCTGCCACCTAACGAATCAGCCCCTTTCATTCGGGTCACGTCATGGCAAAGCGGGACTGAAGTGTTTACCAGCACTGGCCGCTATCGCGAATTGGCTTAAGGTGGCCGGCTTTTAGACTGTTAGCACCTTGCCTGTTAGAACAATTGGAAATTGACCTAATTTCCAATTCTATTTCCCGCCACTAACCTGCTGTTAATTCTGCAGAATTAACGCCGTGATGAATATCATGGACGACTAGCCGCGTGCTTGAAAATAGTGTTCACGCTCATTACTCTTGAGTTTCTCCGTTTACGCAATCAAGGATGAATATCATGAGCAACCCTCGCACAAATCAAGCCAGTCGCGCTCACCAAGCGGGCGATCTTGACACACACTTCGCCGGCGCCGGATATTTAATAGACGTGGCCCGTACGTTCGCACCGGATCCAACCCTGAGCGCTGATCAGAAATTTTATGCGACTGGATTTGGGGGCGTGCTAGGGACTACGGCAAGTACCATTTCCCGGTATACAGCGGATGGCGCGTTAGACACCGATACGACTGGCTCTGGACGAGCTACTTGGCAATGGCCGCTGCCATCGGTAGATGAAGCGAAACGAGCGGTCCTTGATGTTCAGGGACTGATCTTCGGTAAGAACGACGCTGGCGTTGACACCATAACGTGTGTGGGTGTGACGTGGGAAACAGTGTCTGCCAGAGCTTCCAGCTTTAACTATTTTCCCGCTGCCATCCGCCTTGAGGCGTCGGGAGAGCCTGACAAATCTTTTGGCGAAGGCGGGGTCAAGATTTACCCGTTCGTTCAAGACCCAATTGAAAACCCGGCCTGGGATCGTCGCTCTCCGGCCTATCGCTCTTATCGGGCGACCAGGCAAGCCCAAGGGGGATTTTTATTCAGCTGCCCACTGATCGCTGGTATTTCAAAAAAGGCAATGTACGTTGTGGTCAAAGTCAACTCGGATGGGAGTCCTGATAAGAGTTATGGGGACGACGGCGTGCTGGTTATTTCTCCACCCGCCGGTGTTGACGCTCCAACCTGGACTGATTACGGAATCGATAATGCCGGGGATATGACGCTCGTCGGCGCCGAACATGGCTACGGGAACGGCGTTTTAAGCCGATACGGCTCCGATGGGAAGTTGGATGGGGGCTATGGAACTGGCGGGACCCTTATCTACTCTGTCGCGACGGTGGACTCCTACATCACTCAAATCCACGTATCACCCGACGACGGAAGTACCACGTTGTTACTCTCCCTCGGCGAGCCACGGCAGTGTGCCGCCGTGGCCAGATTATTGAAGGATGGCTCCAGCGATCCTGATTTCAATCAGGGCATGCCGGTCGTTCTTACCGATGTGGTGGTGCCGCTGGCGAACCTTGCCGTGGACGTGAAGGGGCGCACGGTCGTTGCTGGCAGGAGCGTAATCGATCCCACCGTGCTGCGAGTAATCAGGTTGACTTCCGCAGGACAATTTGATGCAAGTTTTGGCGCGAACGGATCTCAGGGCTACCCGAAGCTTCTCGGCGTGGACGGAATGGCAATCCAGAATGGCGTAGACATCCTCCTGCGTACAAACGACACGGACGAGGTCGATATCAATACGGCGGAGATCGTCAGAATCTTCGGAGAAGACATGGCCTGAAGCAAATTGTGCGCACGTCCGTTCCTGCAATGACACTGAGAGTGAGCAACCACTCTTCAGCCATGATTCTGCTGGAGCGGACGGGTACGCGGAGATTGAACAACGGACCTTTTGAACGCCCTCCCTGCGTATAAATTTCCTCTTTCCATTCACCCAATCTTCCAACCATTTTTGCCCGGTAAAAGGGCATTTATGCGCGTGCCTGCACCACCCTGAGCCAGGTTTTTCTGCGGTTGAAATCTTCTTGAAATAATAGTTGTGGCCTCTCGAAAACCGATGTTATGTTGGTAACATCCTGTAGCGAACTGCTCGATCAATAACATTTTCCAGCACTCCGCTTCATTCGATTCAGGCTGCTAACCCATGCTGAAAACCACGTTCATCGACACCCTGGAACAGCGATTCAGCGATTTGACGCCGACGGGCAAGCGCATCGCCGGCTACCTGTTGGCCAACCCGCAGAAGCTGCCGTTCGAGACCGCTGACAGCATCGCCCAGCAGACCGGCACCACCGGTATTTCGGTGGGGCGGTTCCTGCGCTCCCTGGGCTACCGCAACATTGACGACGTCAAACAGAGCCTGCGCGGCGACACCGCCAGTCCTTGGGTGATCACTGATCGGCTCGGCGCGTTTCGTGAAGAAAACACCCAGGGTGATGCACTGGAACGTTCGATGAACCGTGAGCTGGAAGCGATCCAGCGGGTCTATGCCCTGGCCCGTGGCGAAACCTTCGCCCGGATCGTTGAACGGCTGCACAGCGCCGACGCGGTGTTCATCGTCGGCATTCAGACCACCCGCGGCATCCTCAACGCGTTTTTCAGTCACCTGGAGTACATCCGGCCCAAGGTGTATTACGTCGACGGTTTGTCCGGCACCTATGCCGAATCGCTGAACTCGCAATTCGAAAATCCCTACGCCGTGATTGCCGACTTCCGCACCTATTCCGCTGTTACGCGGACCTTCTGCGAAGTCGCCCACCAGCAGAACGTAGGCCTGGCGTTTATCACCGACTTTCACTGCCCGTGGGCCAGGGATTACCCGAGCGACCTGCTGCAGCTCGACGCCGACGTGGGGCAATTCTGGGATTCCCTGGCGCCGCTGACGTGCCTGTTCAATTTGATGGTGTCGGCGGTGGCCGAGCGCTATGGCGATCGCCTCGACCAGAGGCTGGCGAAGAATCGTGAGCTGCAACAACTGTTTGGCCAGTTTGAATAGCCAAAGCTTCCCGACTGAAGCCGGCTTCACAAGGGCAACAGCTTCCCGGCTGAGGCCGGTCCTACGGGTGGCAGCCGGGCCCGATGCATGACTCGCTTTTAGTAGGACCGGCTTCAGCCGGGAAGCTCTACCCCCTCAATACATGATGAATGAAGAAGCTGATCTGGAGTGTCGTTACGTGAATAGCCCCCTCGTCGAAGTCGACGCCCACGCGCTGCAGGTCGAGGTCGACTTGATCTACGCCGGCGTCGACAACCTCGCCGGCAAGCAGATTTACCAGGACCCGCGCTGCCTGCTGCACCGCGACGCCGAGCGTTGTCTGCGCAAGGCCAGCACCCTGGCGCGCCAGGCCGGTTTGCGCCTGCGCCTCTTCGATGCTTATCGCCCGGCTTACGCGCAATACCTGCTGTGGCAGGCGCTGCCCAACCCGGAATACGTCCGTGACCCTACGCTGGGTTCCCACCACACCCGTGGCGTGGCGGTGGACCTGACCCTGATCGACGCCAGCGGGCAGGCCCTCGACATGGGCACCGGTTTCGATGACATGCGCGAGCAGTCCCATCAGTTTTTCGCTGATCTGCCCGCCAACGTTCAGCGCAATCGTCTGCTCCTGCTGGGGATCATGCTGGCCGCAGGATTCACCTACATCGACAGCGAGTGGTGGCATTACGAACTGCCCGACGCCGAGGACTACCCGCTGATCGACGACGGCTCGATCCAGCCCGCTGACTGACCACGCAGCACGCAAAGCACGACAAGATATAAAACAAGACACACGAACACACGACCGGGACGACCACGAATCCCGGCTGAATCTGGCGCCACCCGACCTCGCAAGAGCAGGGCGTGCCATTTCCCAGGCCTGAGGCCTGTGAGCTTTAACTGCCCGGTATAGCTTCAATAACAACCCTGACGAACTTCCCTACATCGACGATCAAGGAACCGGCATGAAATCAATCTTCACCCCTCGCACCCTGGCGATGGCACTCCTCTGCACCGCCATGGGCCTCGGCGCCTGGCAATCGGCCAGCGCAGCCGTGCCCCAGGACACCCTGATGATCGGCAAACCGTCCGACCCGCAAACCCTCGACCCGGCCGTGACCATCGACAACAACGACTGGACCGTGACCTACCCGGCGTACCAGCGGCTGGTCACCTACAAGGTCGAAAACGGCAAGGGCAGCACCGAAGTGGCGGGGGAGCTGGCCAGCAGCTGGACCACCTCGGCGGACAACCTGACCTGGGAATTCAAGCTCAAGCCCGGCAACACATTCGATGACGGCGCCGAGGTCAACGCCGAAGCGGTGAAGTTCTCCTTCGACCGGGTGATGACGCTCAAGCAAGGCCCGTCCGGTGCGTTTCCCGATGACATGGCGGTGTCGGTGGTTGATCCGCTGACCGTGCGCTTCACCCTGAAAGCACCGTACGCGCCGTTCCTCTCGACGCTGGCCCACAACGGCGCGGCGATCATCAACCCGGACGTGGCGAAGAAAGCCGAAGGCGCCGACGCCTACCTGTCGAACCACACCGCAGGTTCCGGTGCGTTCAAGCTGGTCAACTGGCAGAAAGGCCAGGCCCTGACCATGGAGCAGAACAGCTACTACGCCGGCCCCAAGCCGACCCTGAAAAAGGTCGTGGTGAAGATCATCAGCGAGGCCTCGGTGCGTCGGCTGCAGCTGGAACACGGCGACCTGGACATCATTGAAGACATGCCCGAAGACCAGCTCGAAGCGCTGGCGAAGAAATCCGGCATTGTCGTCGGCGACTACCCGTCGCTGCGGGTGACGCTGCTGTACCTCAACACCCAGAAAGCGCCGATGAACAACCCCGATGCGCGGCGAGCGATCGTCGAATCCCTCGACTACGACGGCATCATCAACGGCATCCTGAAAGGCAAGGCCAAGCCGCTGAACGGGCCGATTCCCCAAGGCATGTGGGCCTACGACGAGAAGCTGCCGGCGTTCAAGCAGGACATGGAAAAAGCCAAGGCGGATCTGGCGAAAGTCTCGCCCAAGGTCAGCAACCTGACGTTCATGTATTCCGACAAGGACCCGAACTGGGAGCCCATTGGCCTGACCCTGCAAGCCGGCCTGCAACCCCTGGGCGTGAACCTCAAGCTGGAAAAGCTCGCCAACGCCAGCATGCGCGAGCGCCTGGGCACTGGGGACTTCGACATCGCCATCGGCTCCTGGAGCCCGGACTTCGCCGACCCTTACATGTTCATGAACTTCTTCTTCGACTCGAAGCTAAAAGGCCTGGCCGGCAACCGTTCGTTCTATGACAACCCGGCGGTGGACAAGCTTATTCGTGAATCGGCCACCACCAACGACATGGCCAAGCGCACCGAGCTGTATCAGCAGGCGCAGAAGATCGTGCTCAACGACAGCGTCTACGCCTACCTCTACCAGAAGGCCTACACCTTGCCGGTGAGCGAGAAGGTCAAGGGCTACGTGTTCAACCCGATGCTGGAACAGGTGTTCAACGTCGGCACGATCACCAAGTAAGCGCTGCATCCCGTCAATCGCTGTGACTCACAGGGCCCTGCAAGTGAGGCAGGGGCCTGTGAAGCAGCGCTGTGTCCGCGAGCTGTTTCGCGTTATTGATCGACTGCGTGACCGAGGTGCCCCATGGCCTTCCTGAATATGCTGCGCAAACGCCTGGGCGGCCTGCTGCTGGTGGTGTTCGGCGTTTCCCTGATTACCTTTTCCATCTCGCACCTGATTCCGGGCGACCCCGCGCGACTGATCGCCGGGGACCGCGCCACCGACGCCATCGTCGACAACATCCGCCACCAGTTGGGGCTGGACCTGCCGCTGTATCAACAATACGGCCGCTACATGCTCGACCTGCTGCACGGCGACCTGGGCACGTCGATTCGCACCCATCGCCCGGTGCTCGAAGACTTGCAGGCGTTCTTCCCGGCAACCCTGGAACTGGCGCTGGCGGCGCTGACCTTGTCGATTCTGGTGGGCGTGCCGTTGGGCGTGCTCTCGGCGGTGTACCACAACCGCTTTATCGATCAGGTCGCACGCACCCTGGCGGTGACCGGGATTTCGACCCCGGCGTTCTGGCTCGGGCTGGGCCTGATTGTGCTGTTTTACGGCCACCTCAACTGGCTGCCGGGCAGCGGGCGGCTTAACGAGGGGCTGGACCCGCCCCGAACCGTCACCGGTTTTTACCTGATCGATTCATTGCTGGCGGGCGACACCGGGCTGTTCTTCAACGCCCTGCAGCACCTGATTCTGCCCACCATCACCCTGGGCTTCGTCAACCTCGGCGTGGTGGCGCGGCAGATCCGCTCGGCGATGCTCGACCAGCTTGGCGAAGACTACATCCGTACCGCGCGCGCGTACGGCCTGTCGAAATGGGCGGTAATTCTGCGTCACGCCTTGCCCAACGCGCTGATTCCCTCGGTCACCGTTCTGGGCCTGACCCTGGGCGATCTGCTCTACGGCGCGGTGCTTACCGAAACCGTGTTCGCCTGGCCGGGCATGGGCGCTTACGTGGTCAAGTCGATCCAGTCGCTGGATTTCCCGGCGGTGATGGGTTTCGCGATCATGGTTTCCTTCATTTATGTGCTGCTGAACATGGCGATCGATCTGCTGTACCGCCTGATCGATCCGCGCATTGGCGAGGTCAACTGACATGACTACCCCGATCACCGCGCCCGCCGTGGCGCCACTGCCGGCCGCGTCGCGCTGGCAGGACAAATGGGCGTATCTGGCCCACCAGATCCGCCGCAGTCCGCTGACTATGGCCGGGCTGCTGATCACCGTGATGGTGCTGTTGGTGATGGCCTTTGCGCCGTGGCTCGCGTCCCATGATCCCAATGCCCTGAACCTGACCCAGCGCCTGGCCGCGCCGTCCGCCGCCCATTGGTTCGGCACCGACGAAGTGGGCCGGGATCTGTTCAGCCGCGTGCTGTACGGCAGCCGGCAATCCGTCGGCGTTGGCCTGTTCGTGGCCTTCGCGTCGTGCTTTGCCGGCGGCTTGCTGGGTTGCATGTCCGGGATCATTGGCGGGCGCTTTGACGGCCTGATCATGCGCCTGATGGACATCATGCTCTCGGTGCCGTCGCTGGTCCTGATCATGGCCCTGGCCGCCGCGCTGGGCCCGAGCCTGTTTAATGCCATGCTGGCGATCACACTGGTGCGGATTCCGTTCTACGTGCGCCTGGCCCGGGGGCAGGCCCTGAGCATTCGGCAGATGGGCTACGTCAAAGCCGCCGAAACCTTCGGCGCCGGGCGTTGGCACATGGTCATCTGGCACGTGGCGCGCAACGCCATGCCGCCGTTGCTGGTGCAGCTGAGCCTGGACATCGGCAGCGCCATCCTCATGGCCTCGGCCCTGGGCTTCATCGGCCTCGGCGCGCAACAGCCGACGGCGGAGTGGGGCGCGATGGTCGCGACCGGGCGCAACTACATCCTTGATCAATGGTGGTACTCGACCTTTCCCGGCGTGGCGATTCTGATCACCGCCACCGGTTTCAACCTTTTGGGCGACGGCGTGCGTGACTTGCTCGACCCACGGCAGCAGGGGAAATGACCATGCAGGCTTCCGCTCAACAACCTCTGGCCGAGCAGGCCCCGGTGCTGGTCATCGACGACCTGCGCATCGAATTCCCGGCGTACAAGAGCACCGTCAAAGCGCTCAACGGCGTCTCGCTGCACGTCAATCCCGGTGAGATCGTCGGGGTCATTGGCGAGTCCGGCTCGGGCAAGTCGGTCACCGCGATGCTCAGCCTGCGCCTGCTGCCGGAGCGTTCTTACGACGTGAAAGCCGGCAGCCTGAGCATTTTGGGCCGCGACATGCTCACTGCCAAAGAGAAAGACCTGCTGAGTGTCCGTGGCCGCGACGCCGCGATGATCTTTCAGGAGCCCATGACCGCGCTCAATCCGACCCGCCGCATCGGCCGGCAGATGCTCGACGTGATCATCCATCACCAGCGCCTGAGCAAGGCCGACGCCAAGGCCAAAGCCATCGCGTTGCTGCGGGACATGCACATCGCCGACCCCGAGCAGGTGATGAACAGCTACCCCTTCGAGCTCTCCGGCGGCATGCGTCAGCGGGTGATGATCGCTCTGGCGTTTTCCTGCGACCCGCAATTGCTGATCGCCGACGAACCGACCACCGCGCTGGACGTCACCGTGCAGCGGCAAGTGCTGTTGCTGCTGCGTGAAAAGGCCCGCGCGCGGGGCACGGCGATTTTGCTGATCACCCACGACATGGCGCTGGTGTCGCAGTTCTGCGACCGGGTGTACGTGATGTACACCGGCGCGGTGGTGGAGCAGGGCGTCACCGCTCAGGTGATGGCCGACCCCCGGCATCCTTACACCCAGGGCTTGCTCAGCGGATTGCCGGAGATGGTCGAACCGGGTCAGGACCTGATGACCATACCCGGGCAGGTGCCCAACCTTTCGGCGTTGCCGGAGGGCTGCACCTTCCTGGATCGCTGCGCCTTCGGCACGGCTCAATGCCTGCAGCGCCCGCCAATGCAGACCATCGACGCCGCCGCAGACCGCAAGAGCGCCTGCTGGTTGAGCGCGCCTTCACACGCCACCCCACAGGAGTCGCGGCCATGAACCGTTCAGCGCTGCAGACATTGCCCGGCGAGAGCCCGACCATCCTCGGCCTGCAGGACGTACGCGTGCATTACCCGATGGGCAAGGACTGGCTCGGTCGCCCGAAAGCCCTGGCCCACGCCTTGAACGGCATCGATCTGCAGGTCCGCGCCGGCGAAACCCTCGGCGTGGTCGGGGAATCCGGCTGCGGCAAAAGCACCCTGGCACAGTTGCTGATGGGCCTGATCAAGCCAACGGCCGGGCGACTCGACTGGATCTACAACAGCGAGAAGGAACGCAGCAGCAACGTGCAGATTGTGTTTCAGGACCCGCAGTCGTCCCTCGACCCGAGGCTGCCTGTTTGGAAGATCATCACCGAGCCGCTGTTCGTGCAGCGATCAGCGCCGCACCACGAGATGCGTGCCATTGCCGCGAAGGTGGCGGCTCAGGTGGGCATTCGCACGGAATACCTGGACCGTTTTCCCCACCAGTTTTCCGGGGGGCAGCGTCAGCGGATCGCCATCGCCCGCGGATTGTCGTCGAACCCGGACATCATCGTGCTGGACGAGCCGACTTCGGCGCTGGATATTTCGGTGCAGGCGCAGATTCTCAATCTGCTGGCCGAGCTGCAGCGCAGCCGCGACCTGACCTACATCCTGATCTCCCACAACGTCTCGGTGGTGCGACACATGGCCGACCGGGTGGCGGTGATGTACCTGGGGCAGATTGTGGAGTTGGGCACGGCGGCGGAGGTGCTTGAGCGGCCGCGTCATCCGTATACGCAGCTGTTGCTGGAGGCAGTGCCGAGGCTGGGGGTGGCGGTGGACGATGGGCAAGTGTCGGCGCCGACCGAGCTGCCGGGCAATCGAACGTTGCCGACGGGGTGTTTTTTCCGGGATCGCTGCCCGAAAGCCACCCACGGCTGCGAAAAGCCCCAGGCGTTACTACCGGCAAAAGGCGGTGAGGCGTCCGTGCGCTGTCATCTCGAGTCGTAAGTGAGGAGGGAACTAGTGGGAAGGGTAGTGGGGAGGGGACTGATTTATTTACGACTGGGAAGGGGACTGATTTATTTACAGCGCTTCACCGTAAATTAATCTGTCTCCCGGCTCGCTTCTGCCATCGGGGACAGATTGATTTATCAAAAAAGCGCGATAAATAAATCAGTCCCCTATAAACATTACACGGTCGACTCGCTGGCTTGCCGTTCAGTGGGGAGGGGACTGATTTATTTACAGCGCTTCACCGTAAATTAATCTGTCTCCCGGTTAGCTTATTCCATCGGGGACAGATTGATTTATCAAAGGAGCGCGATAAATAAATCAGTCCCCTATAAACGAGTCCCCTATAAACGCTCTATAAACGCTGGAGGCAGTGCCGAGGCTGGGCGTGGCGGTGGACGATGGGCAGGTCTCGGCGCCGACCGAGCTGCCGCAGTGCGGAGGGGACTGATTTATTTACAGCGCTTCACCGTAAATTAATCTGTCTCCCGGCTCGCTTATGCCATCGGGGACAGATTGATTTATCAAAGAAGCGCGATAAATAAATCAGTCCCCTATAAACACCCTAAAGATCAATGGCTGATCATCCACGGTCGGCCCGCTGGCTTGCCTTTCAGGGCGTGGGGATTGGCTTTGGTGGGTTCGAGCCGTTTCGTCGGGCCGCAGCAACTGCAACCGCTGGGGTGGCCCCGGCTTTCCTTGTACTGGTCCAGGGTTTTTGGCGCGTGGGCGCTTTGCTCGTTGCGGGCGATGGCGCTGCGGGTGTTGCCGGCCATGGTGCTCAGCCCCGGCGCGGAGAGAATCACCCGCAGGCTCGATGCGCCGCACGCCGGGCACTCGCACGGCAGCGCGCTCTCGGCCATGGGTCGCAGCGATGTGAAATCCCCGCATTCAGGGCAGTCGTATTCGTACATGGGCATGGCTCAAATCCTTTAGTCGGCGTGGGTTCTGCAGGCGCGAACTCCTTCGCGACTGCAGGTCAGGCGTCAGCCCAGCGTTACTTATCCTGCGCGATCGGCAAGTCCACGGTGCCGTCGATGAATTTCGTCGGGCCATTGGCGTTGGGGTTGATGTCGAATTTGAAGATCTCGGTCGGCAGCCACAAGGTGGCGCACGCGTTGGGGATGTCGACCACGCCGCTGATGTGACCCTGCACCGGTGCCGAGCCCAACAGCGAATAACCCTGGGCCGGGGAGTAACCGAACTTGGTCATGTAGTTGATCGCGTTCAGGCACGCCTGGCGGTAGGCGACGTTGACGTCCAGGTAGTGCTGCTGGCCGGCTTCGTCGACCGAGATGCCTTCGAAGATCAGGTAGTTGTTGTAGTTCGGCACGATAGGACTTGGCTTGAAGACCGGGTTTTTGATCCCGTACTTGGCCATGCCGTCCTTGATCAGCTCGACGCGCATGTGCACCCAGCCGGCCATTTCGATGGCGCCGCAGAAGGTGATTTCGCCGTCGCCCTGGCTGAAGTGCAAGTCGCCCACGGACAAACCCGCGCCGTCGACGTAGACCGGGAAGAACACTTTCGAGCCCCGAGACAGGTCCTTGATGTCGCAGTTGCCACCGTGCTCACGGGGCGGCACGGTGCGGGCGCCCGTGGCGGCGGCGAGGTCCCGGGCCGGGCCTTTGAGTTTGCCCAGGTGCGCCGTGCTGGCGCAGGGCGGACAGGCCAGGGCCGGGACGCGGTCCGGGTCGGTGTCGATCAGTTCCTGTTCGCGGCGGTTCCATTCGGCAAGCATCTTGTGGTCCGGCAGGCAGCCGATCAGGCCGGGGTGAATCAAACCTGCAAACTCGACGCCGGGAATGTGCCGGGAGCTGGTCATCATGCCTTTGAAATCCCAGATGGATTTCTGCGCCAGGGGGAAATGCTCAGTGAGGAAGCCGCCGCCGTTCTGCTTGGAGAAGAAGCCGTTGAAGCCCCATTGCGAATCGGCCCGGGCGCCGATGTCCAACAGCTCCACCACCAGCAGGTCGCCGGGCTGGGCGCCGTGCACACCCACCGGCCCGGAGAGGTAATGCACGGTGGTCAGGTCGACGTCGCGCACGTCGCTGGCATCGTCGTTGTTCTTGATCGCGCCAGCGGTCCAGTCGTAGGTTTCGAGGATGAAATCATCCCCCGGCTTGACCCAGCAGGCCATCGGGATGTCCGGGTGCCAGCGGTTGTGGATCTGCTCGTTTTCGGTGACAGGCTGGTTGAGGTCGACTTTGATCAAGGTATCGGTCATGGGGGGTTCTCCTTGGGTTTCGGGTCAATCAAATAGGGCGTGGAGGTCCACGCTGACGCCATCGCGAGCAAGCTCACTCCTACAAGAGCGCACCCCAACTGTAGGAGTGAGCTTGCTCGCGATTACGTCCGATCTGACGCTGCATATCTCCGGGCCTTGCTACACCGACAAATACCGACTGATCGTCGCTTCATCGACGTTGCCCCGGGTTTCTTCGATGACGAAGCGGCCTTTCTCGATCACCAGCAACCGGTCGGCGATTTCCAGGGTGAACGACAGCACCTGCTCGGAGACGATGATCGTCAGGTTGCGGAGGGTGCGGATCTCTTTGAGGGTGCGGGCGATGTCCTTGATGATCGACGGCTGGATGCCTTCGGTGGGCTCGTCGAGCAATAACACCTTGGGATTGGTCGCCAGGGCCCGGGCGATGGCCAGCTGCTGTTGCTGGCCGCCGGACAGGTTGCCGCCGCGTCGGCTGCGCATGTCGAACAGCACCGGGAACAGCGCGTACAGGTCTTCCGGCACCTGGCCGCCCGCTGAGGCGGGGAGGCCGGTCTGGATGTTTTCCAGCACGCTCATCGACGGAAAAATCATCCGGCCCTGGGGCACGTAGGCCATCCCTTGGGCAACTCGGTTGTGGGTTTCCATCGCGGACACGTCCACGCCGTCCAGCTGAACCTGGCCGCTCCATTGCGGCAGGATGCCCATCAGGCTTTTGAACAGGGTGGTCTTGCCCATGCCATTGCGGCCCATCACCGCGACGATTTCCTGTTTCTGCACCGAGAGGCTAAGGTCGTGGAGGACCTGACTCTGGCCATAGCCACACGCCAGCTGCTGAATGTTGAACATGCTGCGCTCCTTAATGGCCCAGATAGACTTCGATGACTTTCGGGTTGCTCTGCACCGACTCCATGCTGCCTTCGGCCAGCACCTTGCCTTGATGCAGCACCGTGACCTTGTGCGCGATGCTCTTGACGAACTCCATGTCGTGCTCGATCACCAGCACCGAGCGGCCCTGGCTGATGCGATTCAACAGGTCGGCGGTTTGCGCCCGCTCGCTGACACTCATGCCCGCCACCGGCTCGTCGAGCATCAGCAGTTCCGGGTCCTGCATCAGCAACATGCCAATCTCCAGCCACTGCTTCTGGCCGTGGGATAACAGGCCCGCCTGCTGCTGCAGCCAGTCACCGAGGAAGATGTCCGCAGCCACTTGATTGACCCGGTCCAGCACCTCCGGGGTGCGCTTGAAAAACAGCGCGCCGAACACTGACCGGCCCGCCGGAAACGACATCTCCAGGTTCTCGAACACGCTCAGGTTGTCGTAGATCGACGGCGTCTGGAACTTACGCCCGACCCCGGCGCGGACGATGTCGTACTCGTTCATTTTGGTCAGCTCGCGGTCCTTGAACTGGATGCTGCCGCCCGTGGCCCGGGTCTTGCCGCAGATCAGGTCGAGGACCGTGGTCTTGCCCGCACCGTTGGGGCCGATGACCACCCGCACTTCGTTGCGGTCGATGTACAGGTTGAGGTCGTCCACCGCCTTGAAGCCGTCGAACGAAACGGTCAGCCCTTCAATGGCCAGGACCGGTTTATTCATCTGAAAGCCTGTGGCGCGGGTCATGGCTGAATCTCCATCGGGCTGGCGGCTTGCTTGTCAGCGGAGGCGGGGGTTGGCGTGACCACCGGGGCAGGGGAGGCAATCACCGGTGCCGGCTTGCGCGTCACGCCCGACAACCATTTGCGCCCGTGGCTTTCCCACAAACCGGCCAGGCCGTTGGGGAAATACATGACCACGGCGATGAACAGCCCGCCCATGAGGTACAGCCACAATTCGGGGAACGACTCAGAGAAATAGGTCTTGCCGTAGTTCACCAGCAGCGAGCCGTACACCGCGCCCAGCAGCGACATGCGCCCGCCGACGGCGGCGAAAATCACCATCTCGATGGACGGCACGATGCCCACGAACGAGGGCGACATGAACCCCACCTGCAAGGCGAACATCGCCCCGCCGATGGCCGAGAAACACGCCGCGACGCAGTACACGAAAACCTTGAACGCCGCCACGTCGTAACCGGAAAACCGTACCCGCTCTTCCTTGTCGCGCATGGCCATCAGCAGCCGGCCCAGCTTGGAGGCGAGGATGAACTTGCCAAACAGGATGCAGGCGAACAGCAGCCCTGCATTGACGAAGTACAACAGCAGCCTGGCGCTGTCGCTGCGGATGTCCCAGCCTAGCAGTGTCTTGAGGTCTGTGATGCCGTTGATCCCGCCGGTCAAGCCTTGCTGGCCGATGATCAGCACCGTGAGGATCAACGCGATGGCCTGGGTGACGATGGAAAAATACACATCGCCCACCCGGCGTCTGAACAGCGCGACGCCAATGATCAAGGCCAGCAGCACCGGCAACACGATGATCGCGATCAAGGTGAACGTGAAGCTGTGAAACGGCGCCCACAGCCCGGGCAGTTCGGTGATCTGGTTCCAGTCCATGAAGTCCGGAATCCCGGGCGTGGACTGGATCTTTGTGCTTTCCGGATCGGAGGCTTCGAGCTTGAGGAACATCGCCATGCAATACCCGCCCAGGCCGAAGAACACCCCTTGGCCCAGGCTGAGAATGCCGCCGTACCCCCAGCACAACACCAGGCCCACGGCGACGAACGCGTAGGTCAGGTATTTGCCCACCATGTTCAGGCGAAAGGCGTCCAGGGTCAGGGGGAAGACCACCAGAATCAGGGCCGCGAGTATCAGCAGGCCGACCACGCCCTGGCGTCCGCCGAGCATTTTGTTTAGCGCGTTCATGGGGCTACCTCTCTGGCGCACACTTATTTACGGACCTTGCTGGCAAACAACCCCTGGGGGCGCATCAGCAGGATCAGGATCACCGCGGACAGGGTCAGGACCTTGGCCATCGAGCCACTCATGAAGAACTCCGACAGGGACTGGGTCTGGGCAATGGCGAACGCCGAGGCAATGGTGCCGAACAGGCTGGCCGCGCCGCCGAAAACCACCACCAGAAAGGTGTCGACGATGTACAGGGAGCCTGCGGTGGGGCCGGTGGAACCGATGGTGGTAAACGCCGCGCCCGCGACCCCGGCAACGCCGCAGCCCAGGGCGAAAGTCATGCGGTCAACCTTGCGGGTGTTGATGCCCACCGCCCGGCTCATGATGCGGTTCTGCACCGTGGCGCGGACATGCAACCCCCAGCGGGTGCGGTACAGCATCAGAAAAATCCCGCCGGTCATCAGCACGGTCAGGCCCATGACGAACAGGCCGTTGCGCGGGATCTCGATGGCGTCGGTGAGGTTGACCGCGCCCATCAGCCATTCCGGCGGGTTGGCGCTGACTTCACGGGCGCCGAAGATGGAACGGAACGCTTGCTGCATGACCAGGGACAGGCCCCAGGTCGCCAGCAGGGTGTCGAGCGGCCGGTGGTAGAGGCGACTGATCATCAGCCACTCCACCACCCAACCCACGGCACCGGCCACCACGAACGACAACGCGATGGCGAAGAAGAAATAGTACGGCTGCATCCACGGGCACCAGGTCTGCACCAGGGTCGACAGCAGGTACGTCGTGTAGGCGCCGATGGTGAGGAATTCACCGTGGGCCATGTTGATCACGCCCATCTGACCAAAGATGATCGCCAGCCCCAGGGCCATCAACAACAGCACGCAGAACACGGAAAGCCCGTTGAACCCCTGCATGGCTGCGATGGCACCAAATTCCGATAGCCATTCCATGGTGGTCCCTCCTCGGGAAGCTGTGTGGGTTTAGGATTGGGGGTCGGGACCAGCTGCAAGCTGTAAGCTTCAAGCGGCAAGTAAAAGCGAGAGCAACTGCAACGCACACCGCTTCCACTTGCCGCTTGCAGCTAACCGCTTACAGCTACCGCGCAGCGGCCTACTGATAGCCCTTCGGAAACGGATTCGGCTCAATCAGCTCCGACTCGTAAACCACTTTGAACTGGCCGTCCGCCTGGACTTCACCGATGCGGGTCTTGCTCCACAGGTGATGGTTTTCATGAATCTTCACGTAGCCTTCAGGCGCGGTGTTCAGCTCGATGCCTGGGGACGCCGCCACCACTTTGTCGACGTCAAAGCTGCCGGCTTTCTCGACCGCCGCTTTCCACAACCACGGGCCGAGGTAGGCGGCCTGGGTCACGTCGCCCATCACCGAATCCTTGCCGTACTTGGCCTTGAACGCCTCAACGAACGCCTTGTTGTTGGGGTTATCCAGGCTCTGGAAATACTTCATCGACGCGAAGAAGCCCTTCATGTTCTCGCCGCCAATGCCCAGCAGTTCGTCTTCGGTGACCGACAGGGTCAACAGCGTCTGCTTGGTGGAATCGACGCCTGCGGCTTTGAGCTGCTTGTAGAACGCCACGTTGGAGCCGCCCACGACCGCGGCGAAGACCACGTCGGGTTTCTTCAATTTGACTTTGTTGATCAGCGAGCCGAACTGGGTATTGCCCAGCGGGTAGTAGTCTTCGCCGACCACGGTGCCGTGGAGCACGTTTTCGATGTGCTTGCGGGCGATCTTCATCGAGGTGCGCGGCCAGATGTAATCCGAGCCGATCAGGTAAAAGGTCTTGGCGCCCTTGGTCTTGGCGATCCAGTCCAGGCTGGCCAGGATCTGCTGGGTGGCTTCCTGCCCTGTGTAGATCACGTTTTTCGACTGTTCCAGGCCTTCGTAGAAGGTCGGGTAGTACAACAGGCCGTTTTCTTTCTCGAACACCGGCAACACCGCTTTACGCGAGGCCGAGGTCCAGCAGCCGAACACCGTGGCCACCTTGTCGTTGACCAGCAGCTTGCGGGCTTTCTCGGCGAAGGTCGGCCAGTCGGACGCGCCGTCTTCCTGAATGATTTTGATCTGGCGGCCAAGAATGCCGCCCGACGCGTTGATCTGGTCGATGGCCAGGCGTTCGGCCTGGATCGAACCGGTCTCGGAGATCGCCATGGTGCCGGTGGCCGAGTGCAGCTGGCCGACGGTCACTTCGGTCGGCGTGACCGCCAGACCGGTGCTGTTGGCGTCGTCGGCCAGGGTCATCTGGCTGAACACGCTGGCGGCGATCAGCGAGAGGGCGGCCGCCCCCAATGCCAGGCGTCGGGGGAAAAAGCGCGTGGGGCCTGTCAGTCGTGAATCCATGTTCCCGCTCCTGTGCTGGTGATTCGCGGCGCCGGGTGAGGGGCCGTCGCGAGCTGCGAGCAAGGATGAGGCGGGCGCGGGAATCGGGGTATACGCAGCGTGACGTATGCGCGTACGTCATTTGACGTAGGGCCGGAAGCGCCGGACCGGGGCATGATTGCGCCCGCGGCACAGAAGTTGCTCCTGGAATGGTTGAGGTCTCGATTCGACCTCGTTGGAGCGCCGCCCGCTCGCTCCAACACAGGTGAGTGGCGAATTCGCTCTCTCTCATCAGGAACCCTTCAGTGCGCCCCTCCGGCTCTCAACGCATCATCAAGGTGCGCCGCGATTACAATCGTCTGGTCGCCGACGAGACCATGGAAGACTACGCGTTGCGTTTTACGCCCAAGTCCTTTCGCAAATGGTCGGAATTCCGCATCGCCAACACCGCTGTCGGGGCCGTGTCGTTCCTGGCACTGGAAGCCATCGGCGGCGCGCTGGTGATGAGCTACGGCTTCACCAACACCTTATGGGCCATCATCGCCATGACGGTTGTGATCTTCCTCACCGGGCTGCCCATCAGCTACTACGCCGCGCGCTATGGCGTGGACATGGACCTGCTGACGCGAGGCGCCGGCTTCGGCTACATCGGCTCGACCATCACCTCGCTGATATACGCCAGTTTCACCTTCCTGTTCTTCGCCCTGGAAGCGGCGATCATGGCCCTGGCGCTGGAGCTGTACACCCACATTCCGCTGGCGCTGGCGTACGTGATCTGCTCGATCATCGTCATCCCGCTGGTGGCCTACGGCATCACCCTGATCAGCCGCCTGCAGATGTGGTCGCAACCCTTGTGGCTGACGTTGCTGATCGTGCCGTACGTGTTCGTGATCTGGAAAAACCCCGACGCGCTGGCCGACCTCACCACCTTTGCCGGCCGGGAGGGCGAGGGCGGCACGTTCAATCTGCTGCTGTTCGGCGCCGCGTTCAGCGTGGCGTTGTCCCTGGTGACGCAGATCGGCGAGCAGGTGGACTACCTGCGCTTTCTGCCGGAAAAAACCCGCCGCAACCGCAAGCGCTGGTGGGCCGCGCTGCTGATGGCCGGGCCCGGCTGGGTCATCCCCGGCGGCCTGAAAATCATGGCCGGCGCCTTTCTTGCCTTTCTCGCCCTGCAACACCAAGTGCCCATCGAACGCGCGGCCGAGCCGACGCAGATGTACCTGGTGGCGTTCAACTACGGGTTTGCTTCCCCGGAATGGGCGCTGGCGGCCATGGTGCTGTTCGTGATCATTTCCCAGATCAAGATCAACATGACCAACGCCTACGCCGGGTCTCTGGCATGGTCGAACTTCTTCGCCCGGGTCACCCACAGCCATCCGGGCCGGGTGGTCTGGCTGGTGTTCAACGTCGCTATCGCCTTGATCCTCATGGAACTGGGTGTGTTCGACGCCATCGAGGAAGTGCTCGGCCTGTATGCCAACGTCGCCATCGCCTGGATCGGCGCGCTGGTGGCCGACCTGGTGATCAACAAGCCCCTGGGGCTGTCGCCCAAACACATCGAATTCAAGCGCGCGCACCTGTACGACATCAACCCGGTGGGCGTCGGTGCGATGTTTATTGCGTCACTGCTGTCGATGTGCGCCCATTTCGGTGCGCTGGGGGAGGTGGCCCGGGCTGCGCCGCCGCTGATTTCCCTGACCAGCGCCCTGATCGCGGCGCCGTTGATCGCCTGGCTGACCCAAGGCCGTTACTACATCGCCCGGGACAGCGACCCCGGTTTGCTGTTCCCCCTCGGCCGCCAGACCAGCCTGCGCTGTGGCGTGTGCAGCAACCGTTTCGAAACCCCGGACATGGCCTGGTGCCCGGCCTACGGTTCGCCCATCTGCTCGTTGTGCTGTTCCCTGGACGCCCGCTGCGGCGATCAATGCAAAACCCGCTCGCGGCTGTCGACCCAGTTCGAGGACCTGATCGCCCGCCTGCTGCCCCGCTTGCCACGCCAATACCTGCACACCCGGCTGGCGCAATACCTGGGCCTGCTCACCGTGTTGGTGCTGACCCTGACCGGGGCGCTGACGATGATTTACAGCCAGGTCTCACACGGCTTGATCGATCAATCGCCGCAGGTGCATCACACCCTGATGCTTGCGTTTCTCAAGGCGTTCCTGACCTTTTGCGTGTTCGCCGGCGTACTGGCCTGGTGGGTGGTGCTGACCCGGGAGAGCCGGCGCGTGGCCCTGGAAGAATCCGAGCGGCAGACGGCGCTGCTGATGCAGGAAATCGAGGCGCATCACAAAACCGATCAGGCGTTGCAGGAAGCCAAGGAAGCCTCGGAGGCCGCCAACGCCGCCAAGAGCCGCTATGTCACCGGGCTTTCCCACGAGCTGCGCACGCCGCTCAACAGCATTCTTGGTTTCACCCAGATCCTGCAACGGGACGTCGCCACCCCGAGCAAGCATCTGGATTCCCTGGCGACCATCATGCGCAGCAGTTCGCATTTGTTGTCGCTGATCGACGGCCTGCTGGACGTGGCCAAGATCGAAGCCGGCAAACTGCGGCTGGAGCCGACGGAAATCCTGCTCCAGGAGTTTCTCGACGACCTGGAGAAAATGTTCGCCAGCACGGCCCGGGAGAAAGGCCTGCACTTTCGTCTGGAGCTGATCGGGCGCATGCCGGAAGTGGTGCGCGGCGACGAGAAGCGGGTGCGGCAGATTCTGATCAACCTGCTGGGCAACGCGATCAACTTCACTGACAGCGGGGAAGTCTGCCTGCGGGTCAGTTACCGGCGCGAGACCGCGACCTTCGACATCATCGACACCGGAATCGGCATCGCGCCGGATCAGATCGAACGGATTTTTCAGCCGTTCGAACGGGGCGGGCTGGTGCGCCAGGACAACGGCGTGGGCCTGGGGCTGACCATCACGCGGATGCTCACGGCGCTGATGGGCGGCGCCTTGTCCGTCAGCAGTCAGCCGGAGGAAGGCACGCGGTTTCAGGTGCGGCTGTTCCTGTCCGAAGTGCGGGTGCCCAAGGCGATCATCGACGTCAACCACGACGTCATCGGTTACGACGGTCAGCGGCGGCTGATTCTGGTGGTGGACGATCACATCGAGCACCGCAAGGTCATCAGCGGCATGCTCATGCCCCTGGGTTTTGACGTCGTGCAGGCGGCCAACGGGCAAGAGGCGGTCAGGCAGGTGTCGCTGTTGCACCCGGACCTGATCCTGATGGACCTGTCCATGCCGGACATGGACGGTTGGGCGACCAGCCGCATGATTCGCCGCAACGCGCTGTCCCTGGCGCCGATCATCGTGCTGTCGGCCAACGCCAATGCCTTCGCCGATGACAAGGAACGCAGCCTGCAGGTGTGCAATGACTACCTGGCCAAACCCCTGCATTTGCCGCAACTGCTGGACCGGATTCAGCACCATCTGCAACTGACCTGGCAGCGGCGTTTGCGCAGCGCCCCGTTGCTCGTGCAAACGCCGGTGGTGTTGCCGTCGCGCGAAGATCTGGAAGAGCTGTATGAGCTGTGCGGCCTGGGCTATATCCGCGGCATCGAACAAAAACTCGACGCCATCGAGCGCGAGAACACCCACAGCACCGGTTTTGTCACCCGCCTGCGAACCCTGGCGTCAGGTTTTCGCCTGGATGAACTCAGTCTTCAATTGAAGGAGGCCCTTAATGGACGCCATGACCCGAGCCGCTGAAAACGGCGTCATTCTGATCGTCGATGACGTACCCGATAACCTGGCGCTGCTGTCCGATGCCCTGGACGAGGCGGGGTACATGGTGCTGGTGGCGCTGGACGGGCACAGCGCGTTGACCCGCATCCAGCGTCGGCGTCCGGACCTGATTCTGCTGGACGCGATGATGCCCGGCCTGAACGGCTTCGACACCTGCCGCCAGATCAAGGCACAACCGGACACCGCCAACATCCCCGTGCTGTTCATGACCGCGCTGACCGACAGTGAGCACGTGGTGCAGGGTTTCGAGGCTGGTGCCATCGACTACGTCACCAAGCCGATCGAGTGCGCTGAAATGCTGGCCCGGGTCGCGTCGCATTTGCGCACCGCGCGCATCCTGCACACCGCCCGCACGGCGTCGCAGCCGGTGACGTTCGAAGACAAATCCGCCTACGGCAAACTGTCCCGCCGCTTCCAGCTCACCGACCGGGAAATCGAAGTGCTGCGCTGGGTGTCCTTCGGCAAAACCAACAAAGACATCGCCGACATCCTGCAACTGAGCCCGCGAACGGTGAACAAACACCTGGAACACATCTACATCAAACTGGGCGTCGAAACCCGCACCGCCGCCACCTCCGTGGCCATGGCGGCAATGACCGAGCGGGTGTGATCCCCGGGATACGAAGATCAAAAGCAGATCAAGAGCTTCCCGGCTGAAGCCGGTCCTACAGTCAGAGCCAATCCCACTGGCTGCACCCGGTCTCCTTGTGGGACCGGCTTTAGCCGGGAAGAGGCCGGTTTGAGCGCTGCCAATTCTGCGGTATTGATTAATGCGGGATTAATGGGGACTGATTTATTTACAGCGCTTCACCGTAAATTAATCTGTCCCCGTGTCCCCGCGCGTCACAGGTCTCCCTGACGGGATGAGGTGCTTGTGCAGGACCGGCTTCAGCCGGGAGGGCGCCAGGCTGCACACCCTCAATCTTTGGATCCAGCCACCCCATAAACGCCCCGCGTTTGGATAGAAGCTGAATCGTTTAACCCCTCAAATAACCACTCCCGATCTTCATTACTCACCGGCCCTAAATTCCCCGTCTTCCCAGCCGAAACATGTTCAGGCCGTGCCTTCTCGTTCTTGCAGCCCTCGTGCAAAGCGCAGCGCACCTATCGGCATCGCACTCTCGTCGCTGTCATCTCTGGTTATGGACACACGCATATGATCAAACGTCTGGGTTTCAGCAAAAAGATCCTGCTGGCCGCTGCACTCATCGTGGTAGTTGCTTTCTCGTGTTTTATTCTGGTGAACGACTTTCGCCAGCGCGAAACCCTGAAGAACAGCGTCGCCTCCGAACTTCAACAGATGGGCAGCCTGACCACGCAAAACATCCAAACCTGGCTCGACAGCCGCACGCAGTTGCTCAACTCCATGGCCCAGCAGATCGCGGTTGACGGTCCGGCGGTGAGCAGCCTGCAACGGGCGATCGGTCTGCCGGTTTACCCGGACAACTTCCAGCTCAGTTATTTCGGCAGCAAGGACGGCGTGATGTTTTCCGTGCCCACGGGCAACCGCCCGGCTGACTATGACCCGAGGGCCCGTGGCTGGTACAAGGCGGCCGACGCGGCGCAAGGCATTATCGTCACCGAACCGTACATCGCCGCGTCGTCGGGCAAGCTGGTGGTGACCCTGGCCACGCCGGTGCGCCAGCAAGGGCAGATGATCGGCGTCGCGGGCGCGGACATTTCCCTGGACGCCATCAGCAAGACCATCAACTCGCTGAACTTCGGCGGGCATGGTTATGCGTACATCGTCAGTGCCGACGGCAAGATTCTGATCCACCCGGACACCAAGCTGATCCTGAAGAATGTCAGCGAGGCCTACCCGAGCGGCGCACCGACCATCGCGCCGGGCGTGGCGGAAATCGAGTCCGGCGGCAAGGCGCAGATCATCTCGTTCACCAAGGTGGAAGGGCTCTCGTCGGCCAATTGGTACGTGGCGTTGGTGCTGGACCGCGACGCGGCCTACTCGATGCTCAGCGAATTCCGCTCGTCGGCGATTCTCGCCATGGTCATTGCCGTGGCGATCATCATGGTGCTGCTGGGGCTGTTAATCCGCGTGCTGATGCAGCCGTTGCACCAGATGGGCCGGGCGATGCAGGACATTGCCGACGGCGAGGGTGACCTGACCATGCGTCTGGCCATCGTGTCCCAGGATGAGTTCGGCGCGCTGGCGCAGTCGTTCAACCGTTTCGTGGAGCGTATTCACAGCTCGATCCGCGAAGTGGCGTCGACCGCCGGGCAACTGGGGGAAGTCGCGGCGCGCGTGGTCGGGGCCTCGAACTCGTCGATGGGCAATTCCGATCAGCAGACCAGCCGCACCAGCAGTGTGGCCGCGGCGATCAATCAGCTCGGCGCCGCCGCCCAGGAAATCGCCCAGAACGCCGCGCTGGCGTCGCAGCATTCCAGCGACGCCACGCAACTGGCCAGCGAAGGCCAGGGCGTTGTCAGTCAGACGATCAAGGCGATGAACCAGCTGTCCGAGAAGATCAGCGAGTCGTGTGCCAACATCGAGACGCTGAACAACAAGACCGCGAACATCGGGCAGATTCTGGAAGTGATCACCGGTATCTCTCAGCAGACCAACTTGCTGGCGCTCAACGCCGCCATCGAAGCGGCGCGGGCAGGGGAAGCGGGGCGTGGCTTTGCGGTGGTGGCGGACGAGGTGAGGAACCTGGCGCACCGCACCCAGGATTCGGCGCAGCAGGTGCAGGGGATGATCGAGGAGTTGCAGGTGGGCGCGCGGGACGCGGTGATCAACATGACCGAGAGCCAGCGTCAGAGCGAGAACAGTGTGACGATCGCCAATCAGGCGGGCGAACGGCTCAATAGCGTGACCCGCCGGATCAGTGAGATCGATGGGATGAATCAGTCGGTGGCGACGGCGACCGAGGAGCAGACGGCGGTGGTTGAGGCGATCAACGTGGACATTACCGAGATCAATACGCTGAATCAGGAGGGGGTCGATAATCTGAAGTCCACTCTTGATGCTTGTGCGCACTTGGAGCATCAGACGGCGCGGTTGCAGCATTTGGTGGGGACTTTCAGGATCTAGACGCAAGATCAAGATCAAGATCAAGATCAAGATCAAGATCAAGATCAAGATCAAGATCTAGAGCGTCGGCCTAACGGCCTCTGTTTCGCCTTCGGCGAGTTACTTGGAAAAGCACCCCAAGTAACCAAGGGTGCTTGCTCCTGGCTTGGTTCCTCCTTCGTCGGAATACCCTCACTCCGACGACGCTCCGTGGGCCCGCGCCGAACGGACATCCATGTCCTGACGGCGCTCTCGCCGCATCCCTGCGGCTCGGCCCACTACGCGTCGTCTACGTTCAGCCTGCACCCAAGTCGCGATGGGCGTCGTCTGAACTATTTGTGTTTCAAGATCAAAAGCAGATCAAAGCACGCGTAGTAGGACCGGCTTTAGCCGGGAAGAGGTTAGCTCAGACGCCAACATTGGATCGTTCCCTACGCTCCGCGTGGGAATGCATCCCCTGACGCTCCGCGTCACCGGTCTTACTGACGGGATGCGGTACTTTTGTGGGACCGGCTTCAGCCGGGAAGGGGCCAGTCTCCACACCCTGGATCTTGAGGCGTGACACCCGACGTCTTCCCGGCTAAAGCCAGTCCTACGGTCGAAATGCATTTCCATAGTGGGACCGGCTTCAGCCGGGAAGGGGCCAGCCTTTACACCCTGGATCTTGCGGCGTGACACCCGACGTCTTCCCGGCTAAAGCCAGTCCTACGGTCGAAGTGCATTTCCATAGTGGGACCGGCTTCAGCCGGGAAGAGGCCAGCCTTTACACCCTCAATCCCGCAGCGCGCCATCCGACGCCTTGCCCGCTAACGCTGGTACTGCTAACCCCATAGCGTTGTGCCAACGGACCAACGGCACGAATTATTTGTTTCAGTCTTGGCATTGACCCCGCTGTCCTGCCTTCAACATCCGCGCAACTTGTCTAGCCCGCACAGCGGCTAGATCGCCCTTGGGCGCCAACCTGTCCAGAAAAACCCCGAAAAGTCCCGTAGCAAACCGTCTCCGAAGTGCAATCCCACAGTCATCGTCGGTTCATGGAACTGCCACAGGCTGCCCCTAATGTCACTCGCACCGAACGCGGCCATGGACGGTCGTGCGGCTGATCATTCACTCCCGGCAGGACGCTGGAATCACAAAACCAGAGAAGCCCATGACCGCAGCCATCCACGTCGACCGCCTGAACAAGACCTTCGCCCGAAAGACCGCTTTGGTTGACCTTGCATTGTCTATACAACACGGGGAGATGGTCGCGCTGATCGGCGCGTCCGGGTCCGGTAAATCCACGCTGTTGCGTCACCTGGCCGGGCTGGCCTGTTGCGACCGCAGCAATGGCGGCAGCGTCCAGGTGCTGGGCCGTGAAGTGCAGGCCTCGGGACGGCTCAACGGCAAGGTGCGTCGCCTGCGCGCGGACATCGGCTACATCTTTCAGCAATTCAATCTGGTCAATCGCCTCAGCGTACTCGACAACGTCCTGCTCGGCTGCCTGGGTCGCATGCCGCGCTGGCGTGGAAGCCTCGGCCTGTTCAACGCCGAGGAGAAAGCCCGCGCCATGGCCAATCTTGACCGCGTCGGCCTTGCCGATCTGGCGCCGCAGCGGGCTTCGACCCTCTCCGGCGGCCAGCAGCAGCGGGTGGCCATTGCCCGCGCGCTGACCCAGCAGGCCGAAGTGATTCTTGCCGACGAACCCATTGCCTCCCTCGACCCCGAGTCCGCGCGCAAGGTCATGGAAATCCTCGCCGACATCAATCGCCGGGACGGCAAGACCGTCGTCGTCACCCTGCATCAGGTGGATTACGCCGTGCGCTATTGCCCGCGTGCCGTGGCACTCAAGGGCGGGCGCATTCACTTCGACGGCAACGGCGCCGAGCTCAACAGCCAGTTCCTCAACGACTTGTATGGCGCCGACGCCGACACCAGCCTGATGTTCGACGGCAGCGCACGGGACACCGAACGACCCTCGCGACTGCTGATGGCCCGTGCCTGACTCAGTGGCGGCACCGGTAACCGAAACACTCAACCCACACCCAAAACCCAGCTCAGGGAGTTCCCCATGTTGAACCGTATCGGGCGCGTCTTCGCGTCTGCCGCTGTCGTCGCCGGTTGCCTGATGGGCACTGCGCAGGCCGATGACAACGTCATCAACTTCGGCATCATGTCCACTGAGTCGTCGCAGAACCTGAAGAGCGTCTGGCAGCCGTTCCTCGACGACATGACGAAAAAGACCGGGCTTAAAGTCAACGCCACCTTCGCCTCCGACTACGCCGGCCTGATCCAGGGCATGCGCTTCAACAAGGTCGATGTGGCCTGGCTCGGCAACAAGGCGGCCATGGAAGCGGTGGACCGTTCCGGCGGCGAGATCTTTGCCCAGACCGCTGCTGCCAACGGTGCGCCCGGGTACTGGAGCGTGATCATTGCGCGCAAGGACAGCCCGATCAATTCGGTCGAGGACATGCTCAAGCACGCCAAGGAACTGACCTTCGGCAACGGTGACCCGAACTCCACCTCGGGCTATCTGGTGCCGGGCTACTACGTCTTCGCGCAGAACCACGTCGACGCCGCCACCGCCTTCAAACGCACGCTGAACTCCAGCCATGAAGTCAATGCCCTGAGCGTGGCCAAAGGGCAACTGGACGTCGCGACCTTCAACACCGAAAGCTGGGACCGTCTGGCAGTCACCCAGCCGGACAAGGCCGCCATGCTCAAGGTCATCTGGAAATCGCCGCTGATCCCCGCCGACCCGATGGTCTGGCGCAAGGGCCTGTCGGACGCGGACAAGAACAAGATCCGCGACTTCTTCGCCAACTACGGCGACACCGACGAGGAAAAGGCCGTGCTGAAGAACATGCAGATGGGCAAGTTCCTCAAGTCCTCGGACGACCAGTTGCTGACCATCCGCCAGCTCGAGCTGTTCAAGCAGAAGACCGAAACCACGGCCAGCACCACCCTCAGCGCCGAAGAGAAGGCCACTCGCCTGAAAGACATCGACGCCGGGCTGACCAAGCTGCAGGACCGTATTTCCGAGCTGGAAAAACAAGGCACCGCCAAGGCGGGTTGATGCACGGGGCGCGCCTGCCTGTGGGGACCAACCCCTTGCAGGCACGGCGCGCCAGTCATGACGCTTCATCCGTTCGCAACCGGACTTTTTATGACCACTCACGCTGCTTACATCGAAGCCGCCGGCAAGCGCAGCTGGCCGCAATACCTGGGCTGGGGCTTGTTCCTGGCGATGATGGCCTGGGCCTGGCACGGCGCGGAAATGAACCCGCTGGCGCTGTACCGCGACTCCGGCAACATGGCGACCTTCGCCGCCGACTTCTTCCCGCCTGACTTCCACGAATGGCGCGCGTACCTCAAGGAAATGATCGTCACCGTGCAGATCGCCCTGTGGGGCACGCTGCTGGCGATCGTCTGCTCGGTACCGCTGGGCATTCTCTGCGCCGACAACATCACGCCGTGGTGGATTCATCAACCGTTGCGCCGGGTCATGGATGCGTTCCGCTCGATCAACGAAATGGTCTTCGCCATGCTCTTCGTGGTCGCTGTCGGCCTGGGCCCGTTTGCCGGTGTCCTGGCGTTGTGGATCAGCACCACCGGCGTGCTCGCCAAGCTGTTCGCCGAAGCGGTGGAAGCGATCGATCCCGGTCCCGTCGAAGGCGTGCGTGCCACCGGCGCCAGTGCCTTGCAGGAAGTGATCTTCGGGGTCATCCCCCAAGTCATGCCGCTGTGGATTTCCTACGCGCTGTACCGCTTCGAATCCAACGTGCGCTCGGCGACGGTGGTGGGGATGGTCGGTGCCGGCGGGATCGGCGTGATCCTCTGGGAAAACATCCGCGCCTTCCAGTTCACCCAGACCTGCTCGGTGCTGCTGGTGATCATCGTGGTGGTGAGCGTCATCGACATTTTCTCCCAGCGCCTGCGCAAGCAGTTCATCTAACGACCACGACAGGAGAGGGTGCGAACCCTTTTTTTAGCCATGCAGTTGTCTAGACAAACCGAAACGATGAACCGCGGGGCTTTGCCCCGTGAACCCCTGCACCGTGAACCCAGATACCGCGAACTGGCGCAGACCTTGCGCAGTGAACTCGACCGCTACACCGCCGGCGAATACTTGCCCGCCGAAGTCCAGCTGGCCGCGCGCTTCGAGGTCAACCGCCACACCGTGCGCCGGGCCATCGACGAACTGGTGCGCGAAGGCAGCCTGCTGCGCCGACAGGGCAAAGGCACCCAAGTGCTGGGCCGTCCGCTGGTGTACCCGGTCGCCGCCGGCAGTGCCTACAGCGAATCCCTCGCCGCGCTCGGCCACGGCGTCGAAGCGGTGCTGCTGCAACGCCGGCACTGCACGGCGACGGTGGAGGAGGCCGCGCATCTGGGCCTCGAACCCCACGCGCCGCTGATCGAACTGCAAACCCTGCGCCGCCTCGACGGCCAGCCGGTCTGCCTGATTCGCCACCGTTACTGCGCCACCCGCGCGTCGTTGATCGCCGACTACGTCAGCGGCTCGGTGCGCCAGTTCCTCACCGAAAGGCAGTTGCCGTTGACCCGGACCTTCAGCCTGATCGGCGCGCGCCTGCCCAGTCGCGAAGAGGCCAGCGTGCTGCTGATGCCGCGCCACTTGCCGGCGCTGACGGTGCTGACCCTTTCCCACGATGCGCACGGAAACCCGGTGGAGATTGCCCACTCCACCAGCCGCTCCGACCGCTTCCAGTATCAGATCGTCACCTGATGGAGATGCCCTCGATGACTGCCACACCCGTTTCCTCCAACGCGGCCGACGCCCCGGCAACCGGCCATGCCGCTCGCCAGCACTGGATCGGCGTGCTGTCGCGCAGCCGCCGCGCCGAACTGCAGGCCCACGAAGCCGCCCTGCGTGACGCGGACTACCAACTGATCCGCGCGCCGGAAATCGGCATGACCCTCGTGCGGGGCCGCATGGGCGGCAGCGGCGCGCCGTTCAACGTCGGCGAGATGACCGTGACCCGCTGTGTGGTGCGCCTGGCCGACGGCCGCACCGGCTTCAGCTACCTGGCGGGGCGCGACAAGGCCCACGCCGAGCTCGCCGCCCTGGCCGACGCCCATTTGCAGGGCGCGCAACAGGCCCACTGGATCAGCGACCTGATCGACCCGCTGGCCCGCGCGCAAGACCTGCGCCGGGCCCAACAACAAGCCGAAACCGCCGCGACCAAAGTGGACTTCTTCACCCTGGTCAGAGGAGAAAACTGATGAGCACCTCTCTCGCCACTCAATCCTTGCCCGCCTCGCTGTTGCAGCCGGCATTCACCGATCCGGTGCTGGATGCCCAGCGCAGTTTTCGCGCCGCGCTCAAGGCCCTGGCCGGCCCCGGTGTCGCCCAAAGCCTGCTCGCTACGCAAACCCCGCCGCACCTCGAAGGCCTCGCCGCGGCCAGCCACGCCCTGTGCCTGGCCTTGCTGGACATCGACACGCCGCTGTGGCTCGCGCCCACGTTCGACACCCAGGCCATCCGCGCCAACCTGACCTTCCATTGTGGCTGCCCCATCGTCAGCGACCGGCAGAATGCCCGCTTCGCGCTGCTCGACGACAGCCAGTTGCACGACCTCAGCGGTTTCGACCTGGGCAACGATCGCTATCCCGACCAGTCCTGCACGCTGCTGGTCCAGTTGCCGAGTCTGCAGGGCGGCCCGCAACTGGCCTGGCGCGGGCCGGGGATCGAAAGCAAAAACCACGTCAGCCTGCCGTTGCAGGAGGCGTTCTGGCAGGAGCGCGAAGCGCGCAATGACTTCCCCCGCGGGATCGACGTGTTCTTCGTCGCCGGCAGCGAATTGCTCGGTTTGCCGCGCAGCACCCAAGTGCTGTTCAAGCCGCAGCCGTCCAGTCTGCAACCGTCCAGCCCTCAACCGTCGACAGGAGCCGTCTGATGTACGTTGCCGTCAAGGGTGGCGAACAGGCCATCGACAATGCCCACAAACTGCTGGCGAAACGACGCCGGGGCGACACGTCCGTCGCCGAACTGGGCGTGGAACAAATCCGCCAGCAATTGCCTTTGGCCGTCGCCCGGGTGATGACCGAAGGCTCGCTGTACGACGCCGAACTCGCCGCGCTGGCGATCAAGCAATCGGCCGGCGATCTGGTCGAAGCGATCTTCCTGCTGCGCGCCTACCGCACCACGCTGACCCGCTTCAGCGCCAGTCTGCCCATCGACACCTCGGCCATGCAGCTCAACCGGCGTCTGTCGGCCACGTTCAAGGACGTCCCCGGCGGGCAACTACTGGGCCCGACCTTCGACTACACCCACCGCTTGCTGGATTTCACCTTGCTGGCCGAGGGCGAATTCCCTGGCCCTGAAGGGCAGGCCGACGCGGCCGTTCAGGATTGTCCGCGGGTGCTGGGGCTGCTCGCCAAAGAAGGCCTGATCAAGGAAGAACAGGACACCGGCGCGCCGGTCGCTGACATCACCCGCGAGCCTCTGGAGTACCCGGCCAGCCGTGCCGAACGCCTGCAAGCGCTGGCCCGCGGCGATGAAGGCTTTCTCTTGGCCCTGGGCTATTCGACCCAGCGCGGCTACGGCCGCAACCACCCGTTTGCCGGCGAGATTCGCGTCGGTGACGTGGAGGTGTGGATCGAGCCGGAAGAGCTGGGCTTCCCGATCTCCATTGGCGCCATCGAGGTGACCGAGTGCGAAATGGTCAACCAGTTCGTCGGTTCCGCCACCGAGCTGCCGCAATTCACTCGCGGCTATGGCCTGGCCTTCGGGCACGCTGAACGCAAAGCCATGGGCATGGCGCTGGTGGACCGCTCGTTGCGCGCCGGGGAATACAGCGAGGAAGTCGTCTCGCCGGCCCAGCAGGAAGAATTCGTGCTTGCCCACTGCGACAACGTCGAAGCCGCCGGTTTCGTTTCGCACTTGAAACTGCCGCACTACGTGGACTTCCAGTCGGAACTGGAACTGATCCGCACACTGCGCACGCCCTCCAAGGAGCAGGCCCAATGAACGCCGCCACGCCGCCACGTCTTCAGCCACAGGCCCCCCGAGACGAGGCCTACAACTTCGCGTATCTGGATGAACAGACCAAACGCATGATCCGTCGCGGCCTGCTCAAAGCCGTGGCCATTCCCGGCTATCAAGTGCCCTTCGGTGGCCGTGAAATGCCGCTGCCTTACGGCTGGGGCACCGGCGGCATGCAGCTGACCGCCGCGATCCTCGGCGCCGAGGACGTGCTCAAAGTCATCGATCAGGGCGCCGACGACACCACCAACGCCGTGTCGATTCGCCGCTTTTTCGCCCGCACCGCCGGCGTCGCCACCACCGAGCGCACACCCGAGGCGACGATCATCCAGACCCGTCACCGCATCCCGGAAACGCCGCTGCACGCCGACCAGATCATGGTCTATCAGGTGCCGATTCCGGAGCCGTTGCGCTTTATCGAGCCGTCGGAGACCGAGACCCGCACCATGCACGCGCTGAACGACTACGGCGTCATGCACGTCAAGCTCTACGAAGACATCGCCACCTTCGGCCACATCGCCACGGCCTACGCCTACCCGGTGACCGTCGACGAGCGCTACGTCATGGACCCGTCGCCGATCCCCAAATTCGACAACCCGAAACTCGACATGAGCCCGGCATTGATGCTGTTCGGCGCCGGTCGCGAGAAGCGTCTGTATGCGGTGCCGCCGTTCACTCGCGTCACCAGCCTGGACTTCGAGGATCACCCCTTCGAGGTGCAGAAATGGGCGCACAACTGCGCCATCTGCGGCAGCCACGAGTCGTTCCTCGACGAGCTGATCCTCGACGACCAGGGCACCCAGAGCTTCGTCTGCTCGGACACCGACTACTGCGCGCAACGGGTCAGTCAGGGGAGGGCCGCGCAATGAATGCTGCTCAACAGATCGACCGTGATGCCGTCAGCGACCGCACCCAGCCACTGCTGAAAGTGCGCGGCCTGACCAAGTTGTACGGTCCGGAGAAAGGCTGCCAGGACGTCAGTTTCGAGCTGTACCCCGGCGAAGTGCTGGGCATCGTCGGCGAATCCGGCTCCGGCAAGTCGACGCTGCTGTCGCTGCTCAGCGGCCGTTGCCCGCCCGACCGGGGCGTCATCGATTACCGCCTCGCCGACACCCATAAAAATGCCGGCCAATGGCTGGACCTGTACAGCGCCAGCGAGGCCGAGCGCCGCACCTTGCTGCGCACCGAGTGGGGCTTCGTCGAGCAGAACCCTCGGGACGGCCTGCGCATGGGCGTTTCAGCCGGTGCCAATATCGGCGAGCGGCTGATGGCCCAGGGCGTGCGCAATTATCAGGCGCTGCGGGCGGCGGGGCTGGACTGGCTCAACCAGGTCGAGATCGACCCGGCGCGCATCGACGACTTGCCACGGACCTTTTCCGGCGGCATGCAGCAGCGCCTGCAAATCGCCCGAAATCTGGTGTCCGGCCCACGGCTGGTATTCATGGACGAGCCCACCGGCGGCCTTGACGTGTCGGTGCAGGCGCGTTTGCTCGACCTGATGCGCGGGCTGGTGCGCGAGCTGGACCTGGCGGTGGTGATCGTCACCCACGACCTGGCCGTGGCCCGTTTGCTCGCCGATCGGCTGATGGTCATGCGCCGTTCCCACGTGGTGGAAACCGGCCTGACCGACCAGATCCTCGACGACCCGCAACATCCGTATTCGCAGCTGCTGGTGTCTTCGGTGCTGCAGCCATGATCCGACTTTCGGGATGCCTTCAATGAACACGCTGATCGAGGTCCGTGACCTCTCGAAAACCTTCACCCTGCACCAGCAGAACGGCGTGGTGCTCAACGTGCTGCGCGGCCTGAATTTCTCCGTCAGCGGCGGCGAGTGCCTGGTGCTCCACGGCCATTCCGGCGCGGGCAAAAGCACGCTGCTGCGCACCCTCTACGGCAACTACTTGCCGGCCGGTGGGAGCATTCGCGTGCAGCATCAGGGCGAGTGGCTGGAACTGGTCGGGGCTGCGCCCCGGGAGGTGCTGCAAGTGCGCCAGCAAACCCTCGGCTACGTCAGCCAGTTTCTGCGGGTGATTCCCCGCGTCGCCACCGTCGAGGTGGTCATGGAACCGGCGCTGGCCCGTGGCTGGAAACGCGAAGATGCCCAGGCCCGCGCCGAGCATCTGCTCGCCCGGCTGAACATTCCCCAGCGCCTGTGGCAACTGGCGCCGGGGACGTTTTCCGGCGGCGAACAGCAGCGCGTCAACATCGCCCGCGGCTTCATGGTGCCGTGGCCGGTGATGCTGCTGGACGAGCCGACCGCGTCGCTGGACGACGGCAACCGTCAGGTGGTCCTCGAATTGATCAATGAAGCGAAGAGCGCCGGTGCTGCGGTGATCGGCATCTTCCACGACCGTCTGGCCCGGGAAGCGGTGTCCGACCGTCATCTGGACATGACCCCGCCCGATCTTGACCCGCAAGCCTCAATGGCATCGATGGCATCGAGCCCGAAGGAGACCGAACAATGCTGAACGAACAGATCCTGACCCACGCCAAGATCGTCACCGCCGAGCGCGTCTTCAGCGGCACCGTGGTGCTGCGTGACGGGTTGATCAGCGAAATCGACGAGGGCATCAGCCAGTTGTCCCAGGCGCAGAACCTCAATGGCGATTACCTGCTGCCGGGGCTGGTCGAGCTGCACACCGACAACCTGGAAAAACACCTGAGCCCGCGCCCCGGTGTGGACTGGCCGTCAGCTTCGGCGGTCATGAGCCACGACGCGCAAATCATCGCGGCGGGCATCACCACGGTGTTCGACGCGCTGTCCATCGGCGACGTCAACCCCAAGGGCAAGCGCATGCAGCAACTGCCGGGCATGGTCGAGGCGATCGCCAAGGCCAACGCCGCCGACATGACCCGCGCCGAGCACCGCCTGCACCTGCGCTGCGAGGTCTGTCACCCGGACACCCTCAGCGTGTTCCGCGACCTGGTCGAGCAGCCCCTGGTGCAGCTGGTGTCGGTCATGGACCATTCGCCGGGCCAGCGCCAGTTCGCCCTGGAATCCAAGTACCGTGAGTACTACATGGGCAAATACCACCTGAGCAGCGAGCAGATGGACGCCTTCATCGTCGAGCAGGTCGCCAACTCGAAGACCTACAGCGACCGTTATCGCCGGGCGATTGTCGATATCTGCCTGGCACGCGGGCTGTCGGTGGCCAGTCACGACGACGCGACACTGGCCCACGTCGAGGAATCGGCGGCCTACGGCATGAGCATCGCTGAGTTCCCGACCACCCTTGAAGCGGCGCAGGGCTGCCGGCGTCTGGGCATGAGCGTGTTGATGGGCGCGCCGAACATCGTCCGTGGCGGCTCGCACTCGGGCAACATCGCGGCGGCGGCATTGGCCGAAGAAGGGCTACTGGATATTCTCTCCAGCGATTACTATCCGGCCAGCCTGTTGCAGGCGGCGTTCACCCTGGGCGTCCAGTTGGATGAGTCGCAGGTGTCAGCGGACGACTCGACAGGCGCCGGGCTGGCGCGTGCGGTGACCACGGTCAGCCTGGCGCCGGCCCGTTCGGCGGGCTTGCAGGATCGCGGCGAGATCCGCGTCGGCCTGCGCGCCGACCTGATCCACGCCCGGGCTGTGGGCACACTGCCGATCATTCAACAAGTCTGGCGACAAGCGAAGAGGGTGTTCTGATGGCAGGCAGGTTGATCTATCTCATCGGGCCGTCGGGTTCGGGCAAGGACAGCCTGCTGGACGCGGCCCGGGAGGCATTGGCCGCGCGGGACTGCCGGATCGTGCGGCGGGTCATTACCCGCTCGGCAGAAGCCAAGGGCGAAGCGGCCCAGGCCGTCAGCGTCGAGCGTTTCGAGGCCCTGCAGGCCCAGGGCGCGTTTGCCTTGAGCTGGTTCGCCAACGGCCTGCATTACGGCATCCCCAACGAGATCGACCAATGGCTGGCCGACGGGCACGACGTCCTGGTCAACGGCTCGCGCGGCCATCTGCCCCACGCGCGGGCGCGTTATCCGTCGCTGTGGGTGGTGTTGCTGACCGTGGATCAATCGGTGTTGCGGGATCGATTGCTCAGTCGGGCGCGGGAATCGGCCGAAGACATCGAAACCCGGCTGGCACGCAACGCGCAGTTCGCTGACGACGTGCAGGTGAGCGATCCGTCGTTGATCGTGCTGGATAACTCCGGCGCCCTGGAGCAAACGGTCGCCCGACTGTTGCAGCGACTGGAGCGAACCCCCGCATGCGCCTGACCCTGCTCGGCACGGGGGATGCGCGGCAAGTGCCGGTCTACGGCTGCGAATGCCCGGCCTGTCGCGCCGCCCACGCCGACCACCGCCTGCGCCGCCGGCCCTGTTGCGCGCTGGTGGCACTGGGCGACCAACGCTGGCTGATCGACAGCGGTTTGCCCGACCTGACCGAACGCTTCCCGCCCCGCAGCCTCAGCGGCATCCTGCAAACCCACTTCCACGCAGATCATGCTCAAGGCCTGCTGCACCTGCGCTGGGGTCAGGGTTTGGTGATCCCGGTGCACGGCCCGGTGGACCCGGAAGGACTGTCGGACCTGTACAAACACCCCGGCATCCTCGATTTCAGCCAGCCGTTCATGCCCTTCGAAAGCCGCGCCCTGGGCGAACTGCAAGTCACCGCGCTGCCGCTGCTGCACTCCAAACCGACGCTGGGTTATTTGCTGGAAGGCGGGGGACGGCGCATCGCGTACCTCACTGACACCGTCGGCTTGCCCCATGACACCCAGGCTTTTCTGCAGCGCGAGGCGCTCGACGTGCTGGTCCTCGACTGCTCCATGCCGCCCCAGGCGCAAACGCCGCGCAACCACAATGATGTGAATGTGGCGCTGCAGATCATTGAAGCGCTCAAGCCCGCGCAAGCGGTGCTGACCCATGTCGGGCATACGCTGGATGCGTGGCTGATGGAACATGCCGCAGAACTGCCTGACCACGTTCGGGTGGCGCGGGACGCCATGGAAGTCTGACCGGGGCGGGGGGGGCTGACGGTTGGCGAGTCATCCTATGACCTCCTGTCGCTCAGGTCGCTTAAACACCTGTCCCGCCTCAACTTTTGCCTGTCACGGCCGTTGCAAATGTAGTCCTACATTTTCTTCGGAGCTTGACCATGTCGTTGATTCCTCGCCGCATCGCTGGACGAATGACCCTGGCGATCCTGACATTGCTGGTGCTGACGGCGGTGGCGATTTACGCGGTCATGACCCTGGGGGGCAAACCCCAGCTGGTGGCTGCCGGCACCGAGTCGGCGGAGCAGTCAGCCAGCGCCATCACCCGTCAGCTGGCGTTACCGTTGAGCCGCATCGAAGGGACGGCGGCGGCCATGGCGCTGCTGGCAGAGACGTTGCCCCACGACGAAACCCTGTACATGAGCAATTTCCCCGGCCTGATCGACAGCCAGGGGGATTCCGCCATTGCCGGTGGCGGCGTGTGGCCGGAGCCCAACGCCTTTGCGGCAGGCACTGAGCGTCGCAGTTTTTTCTGGGCCCGCGACCCTGCCAACCGACTGGATTTCTCGGACGAATACAACCAGGCCAAAACGCCGCCTTATCAGGCTGAGTCCTGGTACACCGGCGCCAAGTCCGCACCGGCAGGGCGTTGCGTCTGGTCCGATGCGTATCAGGACCCGGTCAGCGGCGTGGCAATGACCACCTGCAGCGTGCCTTACCGGGCCCAGGGCGCGTTCGCCGGTGTCGCGACCATCGATCTGAAACTGGACGGTCTGGCGGCGTTCCTCAAAGACAAAGGCGGCGTCACCGACGGGTATGCCTTTGCGGTCGATCCGTCAGGGAATCTGCTGTATTTCCCCGATGCGAAGGGGACCAAGGGCCTGTTGACCATTACCGGATTGAGCCAGGAGCAAACCTGGTTCAAGCCGGTGGCTGATCAGCTGGCGAGCAACACCTCAGCCCTCTCGACCCTGCGGATCGAGCACGACGGTCGGCTCAACGGCCCGGCCTACGTCACCCTGGCGACCATGGCCGGCACGGGCTGGCGCATTGGGCTTGTGACCCCGGAAGCCCGGGTTGTCGGCCTGGCCAACCGCCTCACCGGACAGATTCTGTTGTTCCTGTTGCCGCTTTTGGGCGTGCTGCTGGGTCTGGCCTGGCTGGCCGGCAAGCGGCTGCTGGCGCAACTGGAGGAAACCACTGCTCAGATCTCAAGCCTGGGCCAAGGCGGTCAGACTGACACTCAACTGGCGATTTTGCGCGCCGACGAGATCGGCGCGTTGCGTGAGTCGGTCAACCGCTATGCCGGTTCCCTGCGCGACATGCTGCACCGCATCGCCGAGGAATCGGTGTCTCTGGAGCACCAGGCCAACGAGCTGGCGCAGTTGTCCCAAGGCGTCGCCGAACGGGCCGAATCCCAGCGTCAGGACAATACGCTGCTGGCCACCGCGATCACCGAGATGTCGGCCAGTGCCAATGAAGTCGCCCAGAACACCACAGACTGCTCCGACACCGCACGCCGTTCCCTGGGCGATGCGCAGAAGAGCCAGGATCAGGTCAACAGCAACAGCCAGTCCATCGAAGTCCTGGCGACGGACATTGCCGGGGCGGCGGGCGCCATTACCCAGCTGGGCGATGACATCGAGCGCGTGGGCAGTGTGCTGGAGGTGATCAAGTCGATCTCCCAGCAGACCAACCTGCTGGCCCTGAACGCCGCCATTGAAGCGGCGCGGGCAGGGGAGCAGGGGCGTGGTTTTGCGGTGGTGGCTGATGAGGTGCGCACCCTCGCCGGGCGAACCCAGGCGTCGGCGAACGAGATTCAGGAGATGATCTCGCAACTGCGTCAGGCCTCCAGTGCGGCGGTCTCGACGATGCAAAACGGTGCCACGCGCACCCGTGAGTCGGTGCAGCAGGCGGTCAACGTCGCCGCCACACTGGGCACGACCGTCTTCAGCTTCGACGACATCGTTCAGCGCGCCCATCAGATCGCCGTGGCCGCCCAGGAGCAAAGCCACGTCACCCACGAAATCAACGAACTGGCCGTGCGCATTCACGCCTCCAGCGAACAAGGCGCGCGGGACGCCGGCACCCTGCGCGAACTGGGCAAAGGCATGCAGTCGATCTCCGGTCGCCTGGGTGCACTGAGCCGAGGTGGCCGAGAGGGGTAAGGCACTGTGCGCGCTGTCCAGGCGGGGTGTGAGCACGATCAAAGCTTCGGCGTCTGAAACGCCGTCTTCGTGAGCAAGCTCACTCCCACATGGACTGTGTTGCCAGGAAATTGAGGGTGGTCAAGCCGGCCTCTTCCCGGCTGAAGCCGGTCCTACTAAAGACATCGCATGCCTGTAGGACCAGCTGAAGCCGGTCCCACTAAAAAAACCGCGTGCCGTAGGACCGGCTTCAGCCGCCGGTCATGTTCATGAAGCGCACCACCTGGACGTCATCGTTGAGCTCGAAGTTGTGCTTCCACGGCTTCAACTGCATGGCGTTGACGATGGCTTTTTCGAGCTTGTCCGGTTGACCCGGATTGGCCCGGAGCACGGCTTTCAGGTCGGCGGAATGCTCGTTACCCAGGCACAGCAACAGACGTCCTTCCACCGTGACTCGAACCCGGTTGCAGGTCGCGCAGAAGTTATGGCTGTGGGGCGAGATGAAGCCGATGCGGATGTGCGGCGCTTCAGCTACCCGCCAGTAGCGCGAAGGCCCGGACGTGGACTCGGTGGAATGCACCAGGGTGTAGCGCTCGGCGATGCGTTCGCGCACCTGCTCGCTGGAGTAGAACGACTCGGCGCGGCTGTGCTCGCTGATGGTCCCGAGGGGCATCTCTTCGATAAACGTGATGTCGACGCCACGATCAATGGCGAAGGCCACCAGATCATTGATCTCGTGGTCGTTGCGGCCCTGCATCACCACGCAGTTGAGCTTGGTGCGCTCGAAACCGGCCGCGTTGGCGGCGTCGATCCCGGCGATGACCTTGCTCAGGTCACCGGTGCGGGTCAGTTCCTTGAAGCGCGCCGGGTCAAGGCTGTCGAGGCTGATGTTGAGGCGCTTGAGGCCGGCTTCGAACAGCGGCACGGCGAGTTTGTCGAGCTGCGAGCCGTTGGTGGTCATGCACAGTTCGCGCAGGCCGGGCAGGGCGGCGATGCTGCGAACCAGCCCAACGATGCCGGAGCGCACCAGTGGCTCACCGCCGGTCAGACGAATCTTCTTTGTGCCCAGCGCGACGAAGCGCTCGGCCAGTTGATGGATTTCTTCGAGGGAGAGAATCTGCTGACGGGGGAGGAACGTCATGTCCTCGGCCATGCAATACACGCAGCGGAAATCGCAGCGATCCGTCACCGACATGCGGACGTAATCGACCTTGCGTGAATAGCTGTCCATCAGGACTCGATCTGACATTGATTACTCTCGACAACGTGACGCGTGGCAGAAACAGGGTGCGCGCCTCGGGAAACGAGGCGCGCGGCTGCAGCGTTAAATCTGGCTACCGGTCTGCTGCTCGATGGACGCAGCAGTGACGCCGGTTGCCGAAGCCTGAATGGCTTTCGAATAGGACACGTAATACGCGAGCCCGACGAAAATTGCACCTCCCACGGCATTGCCCAGGAACACCGCAACGAAGTTTTCAACGAATTCGGTCCAGCTCAATGCGTCGGCAAAGATCGCTGCCGGAATCACGAACATGTTGGCGACCACGTGCTGGAAGCCGATGGCGACGAAGCCCATGATCGGGAACCACATACCGAGGATCTTGCCGGTCACGTCTTTACTCGCATACGACAACCAGACCGCCAGGCACACCAGCCAGTTGCAACCGATGCCGGAAATAAACGCCTGGGCAAAATCCGCGCTGGCCTTGGCCTTGGCGATGGCCAGGGTTTTGGCCAGATACGCGCCTTCGGTCAGCCCCAGCACATGGCCGAAGAAGTAGGCCACGAACAGCGCGCCCAGCAGGTTGGCCAGGGTCACCAGCGCCCAGTTGCGCGCCACCGCCGACAGCGGAATGCGCCTGGCGAACATGGCAGTGGGCAGGCTCATCATGTTGCCGGTCAGCAACTCACCGCCGGCCAGTATCACCAGAATCAGCCCGATCGGGAACACCGCAGCGCCCATCAGATTGCCCAGTGACGCCCAGGGCGCCGGGATCATCGTGCTGACATGGATGTCCAGCAAAAAGCCCAGGGCGATGAACGCGCCGGCGAGAAAGCCCAGCACCAGAATTGCCGCGGTCGGCATATGGGACTTTTTCACGCCGGCTTCAATGGTGATCTCGGCGATCTGCTGCGGTGTATTGATGGACATAGGCTTTCAGGCTCACAAGCAATGGACCGCACCGCGGCTGAACCCGCCGGCGGCACGAAAACGAAAGAGGGGTTCAAGCATCCAGTCTTGGTGCGCGGGGGTGTCAGCCGACACGGCGCCGATCCCTGTTGGGCGCTGCTGCGACGTTAAACCGCATTGCAGAGAACGCTCAAAAGACCTGATCAATTAGTGAGCACGCTACCGATCGCACCCTTGAGCGTCCAATCGCTTGTTCCGATAGGCTCATCGACGCTGTCTATCATGAGGCTTTTGATCGTGCAGCCGCTTCCATAAAGGGAAGCGGACGCGGTTTTGAGGTCAGTCTTTGGCGGCCCGGGTGATGCTGCGCTCGTAGCGCTCCAGCAGAGGCTGAATGCTGATGCCATGCAGCAGAATGCTCAGCGCCACCACGGACAATGTGAGGCTGATGGTGGTGTGGACTGATTCAGCCGGCAGGCCGTGGGTCAGCGCATAGCAGAGGTAATACAGCGTGCCGATGCCGCGAATGCCGAACCAGCCCACCAGGGCTTTTTGCGGGCGGGTCAGCAGTTTGCCACTGATTAACAGCCAGACGCTCAACGGCCGGATCACGCAGAACAGCGCCAGCCCCAGGCCGACGGCGCGCCAGTCCCAGTAACTGGCGAGGGCGGCGCCGAGGAGGGTGATCAGCAGCACCTCCATCGCGCGCTCCACCAGGCTGCCGAAGACCATCATGTCGCCCATCATCACGCCGGCTGCGAGCTGACTGTCTGAGAGCGCATCGCGATTGCCCATGATCGCCGACTCCGGATCGCTGTGGGTGTGCCCCACCATCGGGATGGCCACGTGTTCCGACGGCACCTCCGACTGGGTGGCGTTGGACTCGGCGTGACGCACGCCAATGCCCGCCGCGAACACCGCCAGGAATCCATAGGCGCCGAGGCCTTCGGCGCTGACGTAGGCAATGGCAATCAGCGCCAGGGCGAGGAAGTCGTTGGGCGACAGGGTGCTGTCGGCGTTCTTGATGCGCAGGTAGATCATCAGATGACCGACGCCACGGCCCAAGCCGTAACCCAGCATCAGCCCGACAGGTACGCCCCAGACGATGTTTTTCAGCAGCCAGCCCTGGGTCCAGTCGAAATCCGAAAAACCGTGGGTGATGAACATCAGGGCGAAAATCACGAAGGGGAACGCAGTGCCGTCGTTGAGCCCGGCCTCACCGGACAGGCCGAAGCGCACCCGATCCAGGTCCTGGGCGCTGTTGACCTGCACCAGACCGGCCAGCACCGGGTCGGTGGGCGAGAGCATGGCACCGAGCAGCAAGGAGATGGGCCATGACAGGCCGAACAGGTAATGGGCGACCAGGCTGACGCCGGCAATGGTCGCCAGCATCACTGGCCCTGCCAGCAGGTACGCCGAATACCAGCCGCTGCGGTGCAGGGGCAGGCGCAGCTTGATACCGGTATTGAACAGCGAGAACAACACGGCGATTTCAGTCAGCCGTTCCAGCCAGTGGCGCGCATCGCGAATGTCGAGCTGCGCGATGTCCAGGCCCCAGGGCCCGATCGCGGCGCCAAACGCCAGGCACACCGCCGACGTCGTGACCGGCAGCCAGCGCAGATAGGAAGAAGTCAGTGCCAGCAGCATCAGCAGGACACCGAAGACGGTCATGCAAAGAATGAAACTCATGCGGAAACATCATCAGTCAATGGGCGGGAATGACTGTGTGACTGTAGGAGGGGGGGATAGTTGAAACTAATGTGGAATGGATCCCGCGACCGGTGAAGCGCGACAGCGCGTGTTTGCCGACTAGACTGTGCGCGACCCCCTCACCTGGATTGAGCCCCATGGCATTTGACTGGCACAGCGAATCGCTTTCCCGAGACACCCCGGTCACTCACGATTACCGAAACACCCAGAACGTGCGTCGTTTCATGACCGCGCAGTGCGGGCCGGCCTTCAAGTTCGACCGTGACTTCATGGCCTGGATACGCAACGACAGCGCCAAGACCCTGGGCGATGTGGTCGATGAGTGGCAACGACGCCACGGCAATAACGCCTGATGAAAACCGGAGACAGCATGTTCACATTATTCGGGGCCGACAGATCCGGCTCGGCCGCCATCGAGATGGCGCTGACCCTGTGCGGCGCTGATTACCGCCTGGTGGGCGCCAGTTACGAGGCGGCCGGCGCTGGGCGCGATGAGCTCAAACGCCTGAACCCGTTGATGCAGGTGCCGACGCTGGTCATCCCCGGCGGCGGCGTGCTGACGGAGAGCGCGGCCATCCTCACCCACCTGGGCCTGGCCTTTCCGCTGTCCGGCCTCTTGTCTCACGACGTCCACGAACGTGCCCAGCAACTCCGGGCCCTGGCGTACCTCACCACCAACTGCTATTCGTCGATCGGCCTGATCGACTACCCGGAACGGTGGCTGCCGGACGGCGAGCCTGACCTTTTAGACCGCTTGGTCGCGGGGGCGACGCGCAAGCTGCACAGTCAGTGGGAGGTGTTCAGCGATGTGTTTGACAACCCGGTTGCCTGGCATCCCCATGCGCCCGGCGCCGTTGAGGTCCTCGCCTGCGTGGTCAGCCACTGGAGTGGGGCGCGGGAGCATCTGGGAAGGTCGCGCCCCGAGTTTTACGCCGCCCTCGGGGTCATTGATCTACATCCCGTCATCCACGCGGTGCTGCAGCGGCACGGTTGGTGAACGCGAGGTCAGTCACGGAGACAACTGACTGCGCAGCTTCGCCGGGCCGATGCCCATGCGCTGGCGAAAGGCCGTCGCCATATGCGCCTGGGAGCTGAAGCCACAGCCGTGGGCGATCTCGGCCAGTCTCGCCGTTGAGTCACGCATCAGGGCTCTGGCCTTGGCCAGGCGTCGGTCGATCAGATAACTGTGGGGGCTTTTGCCGGTGGTGTGCTTGAAGGCCCGCATGAAATAGCCCTCGGACAACCCCAGCACCTGCGCCATCGCCTGCACCCCGAGCGGGCCGTCGAGACCGGCGTCGATGAACTCATCGAGTCTGCGCATCCGGCTGGCGTTTATCGAACCTTGCAGCGGCGCGTCGACAGCGCTTTTGTCGTCGATCCGGTCAGCCAGGGCCAGCGCCCAGCCCTCCCAATCGTCCGCCGCCGACGTCTGCAACAGCGCTGCGCGCATCTTCATGGCGAGGGCGATCGCCTGGGGGTCAATGCGGTTATTGAAGGCGTGGTCGCCCGCGAGCGCCAGCCCGTCAGTGCGCAGCAGCCGCAGGTATTCACCGCCCGTGGGCGACGCCGACAACACGTCGCAACCGGCAGGCACGAACGCCAATCCATTGGGCACCGCGTCGAAGGGGTGCACCCGGTCGCTGCCGATGGCGTGCAGGCCGCGCTGACTTTCGAAGGCAAAGCCGACCGCCGCCTGGGTCGCCACATAGCGCGTGGCATAAGCGGCGGCAGGGAGCAATTCGATCATCCACGGCCCTGCCTCGACACGGCGAACCGGTTCAGACGGGAGCGGGTCAGAGGCGAGTTTTGTCGGGTTCATGGCCTTGATAGTAATCAAGTGATTCGGCAAAAGTCAGGTCAGTTTTCTGAAAGCCGGCGCGGCGCGGGTCTGCCTAGACTGGGCCATCTTTTGGAGGACACGATTTTGAGGAGTAGTCGCCCCATGCACGGACTGACCCGCAACGATATCGAACAGGCCGCTCGCCAGGTGTACGAGGTCATGCCGCCGACCGCTCAATATGCCTGGCCGTTACTGGCTGAGCGGCTGAACAGCACGGTGTGGGTCAAACACGAAAACCACACGCCCACCGGCGCCTTCAAAGTGCGCGGCGGGATTACCTTCATGCACTGGCTCAAGCGTACCTACCCGAGCGTCAGGGGCATCGTCACGGCGACGCGCGGCAACCACGGTCAGAGCCTGGCGCTGGCCGCCACTGCGCTGGGCTTGAATGCGTTGATCGTGGTGCCGGAAGGCAACTCCCCGGAAAAGAACAACGCCATGCGCGCGCTCGGCGCCAACGTGATCGAATGCGGCCGGGATTTCGACGAAGCCCGGGAGGAAGCCGCGCGGCTGGCGGACGTGCATGGGCACTATTTGGTCCCGCCTTTCCACATCGAGCTGCTCAAGGGTGTGGCCACGTATGCGCTGGAATTGTTCCTGGGAGCGCCGGATCTGCACACGGTTTACGTGCCTGTCGGTTGTGGGTCAGGGATTTGCGGGGTGATTGCCGCCCGCGACGCGCTGGGCCTGAAAACCCGGGTGGTCGGTGTGGTGTCCACCGAGGCGGCGGCCGCCAAGTGGTCCTTCGAGGAAGGCACCATATTGCAAACCCCGTCGGCGAACACCTTTGCCGACGGCCTCGCTGTGCGCCGACCCGTTCCGGCGGCCTTCGCCATTTACCGCGCAGGGGCGGAGCGCATTGTCGCCGTCAGCGAAGACGAGATTGCCGAGGCCATGCGCGTGTACTACACCGACACCCACAACCTCGCCGAAGGCGCAGGGGCCGCTGCACTGGCGGCGCTCATTCAGGAACGCCGGTCCATGGCAGGGAAAACGGTCGGGGTGATTCTGTCCGGCGGGAATGTGGACCGGTCGGTGTATGCGCGGGTAATTGCCTGAAGCTGCAAGCGGCATGCCGACCGCTTCAAGCGGCTCAGCAGGGGCCGGTCAGCGGGGGATCGCATGGAAGATGTAATTGTCGCTGTGTGAGTCGGCCATGGGCACGGACTGAGCGTTGAGATACGCCCTCAACGGCGGGTCTTCTGCCTTGATCTGCCAGGGTTGATCTGTAGGGTTGGCATCGACCTCGGCGCTTTCGCAGGCGGCGAGCAGCGTTTCGACCGAGGGCTGGTGAATCACCAGACCGTTGCCTTTCCAGCCGGCGACGGTCAGGCCCAGGGATTCGCACACCGCCACTTTACGCCGGGCATCATCGCGGTCGGTCTGGCGTGATTGCTGGACCAGCATCGCCAGCCCCTGATCCGATGCCAAGAGGCTGCCCTGCTGCCAGCTTTCCGGCGGGCAGTCCTTGGCTTGAGGTTTCAGCTCAATGAAAGGACTGATCTCCATCGGGTAGATCCGACACACCATCGGGCGCTCCAGGTACACCGAGCAGAGACCGTCTTTTTGCAGGTTCGGGCATTCAGGGATCGCATTGGCGGCCAGAATCACCGTCACCCGCAGCGTGCCCGAACCGCCAATGACCGGCGCAGACCGCCCGGCGTTGTAGGCATACTCGGGCGAATCGACGGGCCAGAGAGAATCGTCGAACGCCTCCAGCAACACCCCTACGGGGTGGCCGCGTTTGAGCCAGGTCACGGCTTCGGCCAGGGTCAAAGGTACGAAACGGCCACGGCAGCACGCGCCACACCCGACGCATTCGAATTGCACGTCGGGATCCACGGCGAGGCCATGGGCGGTGGAGGGCGCTTCTGATTCGTTGATGTCCATGTGACCTGCATCCCTGTTCGTTGATCGCTGAATCATAACTGGATGTATGCGATCAGTCAGTGGGATCGGCTTCAGCCGGGAAGAGGCACGTTTCCGCACCTCAATGCCAGGGGTCGCGTAGGGTCCTATGCAAAAAAAACGCCCCGATGTCCTGCAGGTCACGCCTGGGTCTCAACTCATCCAGTTGCCGCCATCGACGTTGTAGGTCTGGGCGACGACATAATCGCTTTCCGCTGACGCGAGAAAGATCGCCATGCCGGTGAGGTCTTCGGCGGTGCCCATGCGGCCGTAGGGCACTTCCTCGCCGACGAGCCTTTTCTTCTCGCCCAACGGCCGGTTCTCGTGTTTGGCGAACAACGCATCCACGCCATCCCAGTGCTCGCCGTCGACGACCCCCGGTGCGATCGCATTGACGTTGATCCTGTGCTTGATCAGGTTCAGTCCGGCGGATTGGGTCAGGCTGATGACGGCGGCCTTGGTCGCGCAGTAGACGCCCACCAGTGCCTCGCCGCGACGCCCGGCCTGGCTCGCCATGTTGATGATCTTGCCGCCATGGCCCTGGGCAACCATCTGCTTTGCCGCCGCTTGAAGGGTGAACAACGTGCCGGCGACATTGATCGAGAACAGCCGCTGGTAGCTCTCGCGGGTGATGTCGGTGATCGGTGCCAGATCAAACAGTGCGGCGTTGTTGATCAGGATATCCAGCTTGCCGGTGGTGGCGACGACGGCCGCAATCGCCGCGTCGATGGACGATTGATCCGTAACGTCCATCTTCACCGCGTAGGCGCTGGCGCCCAGTTCGTTGGCGGTCTGGGTCGCGCGCTGCAGATTGATGTCGGCGATGGCCACTGTCGCGCCTTCGCGGATATAGGCCTCGGCGTAGGCCCGCCCGATACCCCGGGCCGCGCCTGTGATCAGGGCGCTTTTACCTTCGAGTCGTTTCATTGAAAGAGTCATCCGTCATGGGGTGAGGTCCGGCCGACTTCCGTCGGCGGGGCGTTTATTGCTTCGGGTAACCGGCGCGCTTCATTTCCCGCTCCGTCGTCGACTGCGCGGCCGCCAGTGCCTGCTCGACGGAGGTCTGGCCGGTGAGCGCGGCCGAGAGGAGCTTGCCCACGGACGTGCCGATGGCCTGGAACTCCGGGATGGTCACGTACTGGATGCCGACATAGGGCACCGGCTTGGCCGAGGGGTGCGCCGGATCGGCGTGTTTCATCATTTCCAGTGTCACCCTGGCGAACGGCGCGGCCTTGAGATAGGCGTCGCTGTAGGTAGATGTGCGGGTGCCAGGCGGCACGTTGGTGATGCCATCCTTCTGCGCAACCAACTGGATGTATTCCTTGGACGTGGCCCAGGTGGTGAAGGTCTTGGCGGCGTCCTTGTGTTTAGAGGTCGCCGGAATCGCCAGGGACCAGGCGTACAGCCAGGACGACCCCTTGTCGGTCACTTCAACGGGCGCCGGGGCGAATCCCACGCTGTCCACGACCCTGCTTTGTTCTTTGTCGGTGGTGAACGAGCCTGCCACGCTGGCATCGACCCAGACCGCGCATTTGCCGCTGTTGAACAACGCGAGGGTTTCGTTGAAACCGTTGCTGGAAACACCCGGTGGCCCATAGTTTTTAAGGGTATTGACGTAGAAGTTGGCAGCGGCCGTCCACTCGGGGCTGGTCAGCTCGGGTCGCCATTGCTCGTCGAACCAGCGGGCGCCAAAGGCGTTGGCCATGGTCGTCAGCAAGGCCATGTTCTCGCCCCAGCCGGCCTTGCCCCGCAGGCACATGCCGTACTGGCCCTGGTCCGGGTGGTGCAGCTTGGCGGCAAACTCGCCGAGCTGGGTCCAGGTCGGGTGCTCGGGCATGCTCAGCCCGGCTTGTTTGAACAGGTCGGTGCGGTAGTAGGTCACCGTGCTCTCGCCATAGAAGGGCAACGCGTACAGGGTGTCCTTGACCGACAGGCCCTGGCGCACGGACGGGATGATGTCTTCGAGGTCGTAGCTGGCCGGCAGGTCCTTCATCGGCTCAAGCCAGCCTTTTGCGCCCCACAACGGCGTTTCATAGGTGCCGACGGTCAGCACATCAAACTGACCGCCCTGGGTGGCGATGTCGGTGGTCAGCCGCTGGCGCAGGACGTTTTCTTCAAGCACCACCCAGTTGAGCGTGATGTCGGGGTGCTGCTCTTCGAATACCTTGGACAGCCGCTGCATGCGGATCATGTCGTTGTTATTGACCGTAGCGATGGTGATCGTCTCGGCAGCCTGACTGATGCCCGCCAGTGACAGACCGGCAGACAGCAGCAGCGCGTGATGGGTGATCTTCATGGTGATCTCCAGTCCGCGCTGGCAGCGCGGAATCGTTATTGTTGTTTTGAGCCCTGCCGATCAATCTGACGTGTCACCTCGGGGCAGTGGCGTGTCGATTACAGCAGCTTGGACGGCCTGCAACAAACACGCTGAGGATGTGCCGCTGATGCTTTTTAACCGCACAGCCCAGCCGTGCGCCAGGCTAAAAAAGTATCAGCGCGCAGTGACAGCCGAGGTGGAGCAGGGCGATGCAATGGGCGTATGGTGCTTCGATGCGTGCGCCAACAACGAAAAAAAAGGGGCAGACCATGCCTGCGAGCCGAACCGCCTTATTCGAGCAGTTGCCTGCCGAGCTGGAAATCATCCTGCCGGCGCCCCAGCAGAGTTTTCGCTGGTACGAGCACGACTATCCCTATGCGCTCGCGCGCTGGAATCACCATCCCGAGTACGAGATTCATCTGATCCGCAAAGGCAGCGGCAGACTGGTGGCGGGCGATTACATTGGCGCGTTCGGTCCTGGCCATGTCGCGCTGATCGGTCCCGATCTGCCCCATGACTGGATGGGCGATCTGGCACCGGGGGAATACCTGCAAGGCCGGGACGTCGTGCTTCAGTTTGACGGCGCGACGTTGCTGGCACTGCGCGAGTCGATGCCTGAGCTGGGTGAATTGCAGGGATTGTTCGACCGCGCCCGTCGCGGGCTGGAATTTACCGGCGAGACCGCCCTGCGGGCCGCCGACCTGCTCGAGCGCATAGGCTCGGCGAGCGGGTTACAGCGCTTGCTGCTGTTTCTTGAGCTGCTCAATACGCTGAGCGGAGCGTCTGACAGAGAAGCCCGTACGTTGGCGAGTGCGTGTTATGCGCCGACACTGGATGCCAAAAGCGCCGAGCGTGTACACCGGGCGTTCGACTACCTGCAGCGGGAGCTCACGGGGGATATCAGGCTGTCAGTGATCGCCGAGCGGCTGCACATGAGCGAGCCGGGGTTTTCACGGTTCTTCAAGCGCGCCACAGGCCACGGGTTCATCGACCTGATGCGCAAGCTGCGCATTCAGAAAGCCTGTCGGCTGTTGCTGCAGACACAGATGTCCATTGCCGATGTCTGTTTTGAGGTGGGTTACATTAACCTGTCGAATTTCAATCGACATTTTCGCTACGAGATGAAGCAGACGCCATCGGATTACCGAAGAGCCACGGCGGCGGCTTTATTCAGCTTGAACACGTTCAAGGCGTCGTAGGCGATCTTTACCGTGTTGAGATGAACCCATGCCACGTCCAAACGATGGCTGGGCGCCGATAGGGCGGCAGCTGACGGTCAGTCAGCGCCGCCCCCCGGTGATCTCACACTCAGGCCAGTGCCTGACTCACGCCTGTTCGTCGTGCTCGGTCGCATCATCGTCGTGCTTGAGCGCCGGCTTCATGCCTGGCTGCGGCGCGTGCACGGCATCCGGCGCGACTTCTTCGCCGTGGTTCTTCTTCTCTTGCTGGACTTTTTTGTCGTGGGCGACGTTACGTGGATCGGTCATGGGAATTCCTTGATCTGGCAGATGATTCGAATGCCCGCCGACGCAACACGTTAGCCGTGAGTGTCGGGGCAAGGTTTGGAGTCAGTGCCGGCTTCAGCGTTCAGTGCATTTCAAACCGCGATCACTGAGCTGAAATACCTGACGCGAAATAGCTGATCAGCGGTGGCCGACCCACCATGACCCGGTAACCGCGCGCCGGAGAAGATTGTCAGCGCAAATGCCCGCGAACCGTCAACACGCCTGCTGCGCAAACGAAGAATGGCTGTAGCAGAACAGGCTGGAAGCCGGCTTCGGACGGCCATACAGATAGCCTTGGGCGTAATTGCATCCGCTGTCGGCCAGCCACGACGGCAGGTGAGGCAGGTGAAACTCCTCCACGCCTTCAGCCGTGACTTGCATTTTGAGGCTGCGCGCCATGCCCAGAATCGCTTCGACCATGGGCAGGTGATCGGTCTGCCCGGGCTCAAAGAACGACCGGTCTATTTTGATCTTGTCGATGGACAGGCGGGTCAGGTGATACAGGCTTGAATAACCAATGCCGAAGTCATCGAGCGCTACGGTAACGCCGTGGTCGTGCAATTTGCTCAGGTTCTGCCGCGCAACGTCCAGGTTGCCGACCAGGGCCTCCTCGGTGATTTCGACTTCGAAGCGATGAAACGCAAACTGCTCTTGCCTAAGCTGCTCCAGCAACTGATCGGGAAACAGCGCGTCGGTCACCATGCCGGCGCTGACGTTCATTGATAAGCGCAAGCGGTCATCCCAACGATTGGCCGCGCGACAGGCTTGCTTGATCAACGAGTGCGTCATGGCCGGGATCAACCCCAGGCGGTCAAGCACCGGAATGAAGTCGGAAGGTACGGCGGTGCTGCCGTCGGGCTTGAGCCAGCGCGCGAGAACTTCAAAGCCCACTACCTCTTGAGAAGGGAGCGCGACGATCGGTTGAAAGTACGGCACGATTTCGTCTGCTTCCACCGCCCGTCTCAGTGCCAGTTCCAGATCGGCCTGGGCCCGGCGCTGCTTTTCATATTGGCTGTCATAAAAGTTATAGGTTGAACGCCCGTCTTCCTTGCCCCGATACATTGCGGTGTCGGCACAGTGCAGCAATGCCGAAGCGTCCTGCGCGTCTGTCCACGACCGTGCAATGCCAATGGTGGCGCCCAACGCCGAAGGTTCGACGGCGCCGGACAATGGCGCGCCGAGCCGGGACACAGCCGCCTCGGCGATCTGGCACAGCTCGGACTGGTGTTTGAACGTGAGAAACAGCAGGCAGAACTCATCGCCGCCCAATCGCACCGCCACGCCGCCGTTATCGTCAGCGATGGCTTCGAGCCTGCGCGCGATTTCCACCAGCACAATGTCGCCGGCGGCGTGACCATGCTGATCGTTGACCGCCTTGAAGTGGTCCAGATCGATGAGCATGACCGCCGCGGGCCGTTTCAAACCGAGCTGATTTCGCACCATGTCCATGAAGATGCGACGGTTGATCAGCCCGCTCAGCGAGTCATAAGTGGCCAGGGTTTCAGTCTGGGCCTGTGCCTGTTTCAGCCTGAGGTAGCTGGACCGGGTATTGGCGATCAGGCGTCTGAGCAGAATGGTCGGGATGATCAGTGAAATCAGAGAAAACCCTGTGACGGTCAGGACGAATCGCCATCTTTCGGCATCCTCAAAGTCAGCGTCATAGGGCAGGGCGAGCCAATGCATCACCCAGGCTTCGAGCTCGAATTCCCACACAATGGAAAGTCCGACCAGTGTGGACAGCGTGATCAGCAGCAGTACTGGCAGGCGACAGGGGTTGCGGCGGTGCAGGTCATTCATGTCAGGCCTCACTGGGCCGGAAGGATAATCGTGATGTCAGACTGCCATCTTCTCACATAGGTTCATACCGTTGATCGCAGAGTTCCTGAATAGCTGATCAGCCGACAGACGCTCTGGGCCCCGATCTGTGCAGTAGCAGCAAGGAGGCGAGAACGCCTGCGAGCCCTACGCTTGCGAGCGCTAACCAGGTCTCGACTGGGCTTCGGTTCAATATGAGCCAGCTTCCCACGTAATAACCCCCGGTGCCGCTGAGTGCCCCTATCGCACTCATCAGGCCAAAGAACGTTCCCTGGCTGCCATCCGGTGCCAGCGATGCGGTCATGCTTTCAAGCGTGGGCAACAGGATGGTCTCGACAACGGTGTAGGCCACGATAAACAGCAGAAACCATTCGATGCCGCGCAGCATGGCGACACTGGCGAACGTGACTGCCGCTCCCAGATACGCCCAGGTTGTCAGTGATGCCGGATTCACTTTCGTCAGCCAGCGCTTCGCCAAAAGGATGAACGCCAGACCGACGACCCCGTTTACGACGTAAATGGCGGAAGCTGCATGGGGGCCGGCTAATTGCTCCGCGTACATCGGGAATGCGACGTAGAGCTGCGGGAACAGGAAAAACCATGGCAATGAAACAACGATCAATCGCCACAGCCCGCCGTCTGTAGTCGCAGTTTTCAGGCTTTTAAGGACGGGCTGCCTGCTCAACCTCACTGATGATCCATACGTTGACCGGCAGGCAACGGCGCTGAGACTGATGAACACTACTGCGCTGATGCCGAAGGCCACGCGGATGTCAGCCAGGCCGGCAAGCCCACCGATAATGGGCCCCACCGCCGCTCCGGCGTTCAACATCTGGTTGTTGGAAGCGAAGAGGCCCGAGTGGCATTCTCTGGGTTGCCGGCCGAACACCCCATAAACGCCACCCTCGTAGCAGGCGACACCGGAACCTGCGATCACCGCACAGCCAATCCATGCGCTCACTCCATCGAACGCGCTGAACCCGAGAAATCCCAAGCCCCTCAGCAGCAGGCCCAGGGTAATGACCCAGTGCGAGCCGAACCGATCAGCGATCGCGCCCGCGGCAAGTGGCAGCACTTGTGCGCAAAGCAGATTGGCGGACATCACCGACGCCAGTGCAGCTGCGCCGAACTGGAGGTTGGCTGACATGTACAGCGCCAACAGCGGTATCGTCATAAAATGGGAGGCGTTCATCAGCCCCTGCATCCACAGCAATCTGCGGATATCCGGGGGCCAGGACGGTTGTTCGGCTGGGTCTTCCTTGATCATATTGAGGACTCGTAACCATCAATGATAGTTTGATGGTTACTTACATCGACGGTCTTTGCAACAGGAGCGGGCATGCAGACTCAGAATCAAGCAGCACCGGGCGATCTCGAATGCGTTCGGCGCTTTATCAATACCTGGTCGATTCCCAACCAGACGCGTGTGGAGACGGACGAGCTGCCGCAGCTATGCCATAACGCCGGGCGATGGCGCGACGAGCTTTCGCTTCGTCCCCCGGCCGCCAGCGATACGCTGGACAGACTGCTGACGTTGCGCTCGGACCTGCGCAAGTCCTGCGAGGGTCTGGATGACGGGGGGCATTTGCTTAACGCCTGGTTCTCGCGCGTTGCTCTGTCAGTGCAGGTCAAGTCGGTGAAGGGCGTGCCCCGGATAGTGGTGATGCCGGCCGACGACAGCTGCAGCGCCCACCTATTGGCGGCGGTCGCCAATGCCCTTTCATCAGGGACATGGTCTCGACTCAAGACCTGTGGCGATTGCCGTTGGGCTTTCTATGACAACACTCGCAACGTCAGTAAACGCTGGTGTGGGATGACCAAGGGCGGCGCGGAGGGCAGGGCGTGCGGGACGATTGCCAAGGTCAGCGCCTTCAGAGCGCGCGCTGCAGCGAAAAAGAGCCCGGTAGCGGACAGAGGCTAGCGGCCAGCCTGGCCTGGATGAGAACGCTTGAACTGCAGGACCTGGCTCTTTCAGAGTGGGCAGACGATCGACCAACGCCTCGCAAAACATGACCGAATCATCGGCCGCATGCTTTAAGGTGTCCCTGAAGGCCGACCGATGAGGGTTGGCCCCAGACACGTCAAACCAACAAACAGGAGCCATCCATGACCGATTCTCTGTACGACATTCCCCTCAAGCAAATCGATGGCACGCCAGCCAATCTGGGCCAGTACAAGGGCAAAGTGCTGCTGGTGGTGAACGTGGCCTCCAAATGCGGGCTGACGCCGCAATACGAAGGGCTGGAAAGCCTTTACCAGGGCAAGAAGGACGCCGGACTTGAAGTGTTGGGCTTTCCGGCCAACAACTTCAAGGAGCAGGAGCCTGGCAGTGACAGCGACATTCAGTCCTTTTGCTCCACCACTTATGACGTGCACTTCCCGCTGTTCTCGAAGATCTCCGTCGCCGGCGACGACACCCATCCGCTCTACCGCGAACTGACCGCCGCCCAGCCCGCAGCCACCGGCGACGGACCGTTCCGTGAACGCCTCAAGGGCTACGGCATCGAAAGCGGCGCGGGCACCGACGTGCTGTGGAATTTCGAGAAATTCCTGATCGGGCGAGACGGCAAGGTGATTGGCCGCTTTGCGCCGGATGTGACCGCAGATGATCCACGGCTGACCGCGGCCATTGACGAAGCCCTTGCTGTTTGAAGCATGAATCGTCCGCTGTTCGTTTCGCTGGATGGGCCAAAGGGTGTCGGTAAAACCACTCTGCTGGAAGCCATCACCCAATCACTGAGGGCTGATAAGCACAAAGTGATCCGGCTGAGCGAAAGCAAAAGTGACCCTCACCGGCGTGAAACCATGGCCCTGGTTAACCAACTGGTCAGAGGGCCGGACCGGGATCTGGAGTGGGAGGTGTGCAAGCGTCTGGCCGCCAGCCGTGGCTGGATTTCACGGCACGTGCTGACCAGGCAGCCACCTGACAGCATCATCCTGATCGACCGCTGGTACCCGTCCGATGCCGCGTTTCGCCGGACCGTGCCGTTTGCGGACATCCTGCAGTTGAACATCGACCAGGTGGTGCAGGTGCCGGATTTGCACGTCGGGGTCGTGACGGCGGCCGAGGTTTCATGGGCGAGGGCAGCCGCACGACGGCGTGGGTTGAGCAGCACGGTGATTCACAGGCTGGAGGAGCACGCGGCTTGCACTGAGGCGTTTGAGCGGGCGGTCTCTGATAACGGCTGGGTTTTGTGTCGAAACGAAGGGCGGATCGAAGACGCGACGATGCAGGTGGTCGCCGAGATACGTGAGGTGCTGTGATTTGCTTTGCCGTGGAAGGAACCGGGCTAAATGCCTCACATACGGCACGTTCCGGGCCTGTAAACGCAGTTCGGGACCGAAGGAGAAAATCCCCTCCGGTCCCGATCGCCTGTCAACGCGTGACGTCGACCTATTACCCGGCAGCGTTATGCCGAAGGCTTGAGCACCACTTTGGTCCAGCCGTCGTCGCGCTGATCAAAGTGCTTGTAGGCGTCCGGACCTTCGGACAGCTTCAGGCTATGGGAGATGATCTGCGACGGCTTGGCACGGTCGTGGTGAATCAGCTCGGCGAGGCGACGGTTGTACGCCTTGACGTTGGCCTGGCCGGTACGGATCTGCTGACCCTTGAACCAGAAGGAGCCGAAGTCGAAGGCCATTTTGCCTTCCTTCGCCAGATCGCTCGCAGCGTTCGGGTCCTGCGGCACGAAGACACCCACGACACCGATACCGCCGGTGGGCTTGGTGGAGGCCACCAGGTTGTTCATGGTTTCGTGATTGGCTTCATGGCCGTGCTTGTCGCAGCACTGATAACCCACGCATTCGCAGCCACGGTCCGTGCCTTTGCCGTTGGTCAGGTTCATGATCTGCTCAACCGCCTGGGTCTGTGCCGTGTTGATCGGCGTGGCGCCCAGTTTGGCTGCCAGGGCCAGACGGTCTGGGTGGTTGTCGACCACAAAGACTTGTGAGGCACCTTTGATCATCGCGGCATGGGCCGCCATCAGGCCGACCGGGCCTGCGCCGTAAATGGCGATGCTTTCACCTGGCAACAGGCCGGACAATTCGGTCGCGTGCCAGCCGGTAGGCAGGATGTCCGACAGCATGACGTAATCGTCTTCTTTCTCCTTGGCATCTTCAGGCAGCACCAGGCAGTTGAAGTCGCCATACGGCACGCGCAGCAGTTCGGCCTGGCCGCCCTCGTAAGGCCCCATCTCGGCAAAACCATACGCGCCGCCAGCACTGCCGGGGTTAACGGTCAGGCAGTAGCCGGTGAGACCACGCTCGCAGTTTTCGCAGAAACCACAGCCGATGTTGAACGGCAGGCAGACCATATCGCCCACTTTCACGCGATCGACCGCGGCGCCCACTTCGATGACTTCACCCAGGTTCTCGTGACCCAGAATCCGGCCCGTCTCGAAGCTGGTGCGGCCTTCGTACATGTGCAGGTCGGAACCGCAGATATTGGTCGTGGTAATGCGGACCAGGACATCGGTCGCTTTTTCGATTTTGGCATCGGGAACGTTCTGAACGCTGACGTCGTAAGGACCGTTGTAAATAATGGCTTTCATGGGTTCTCCAGAAGAATGAGGTGCAGATACGGACATATATGCGCCAGATTTAGTACGACCGTGCCGGCCTGTCGTTCAAAGAGATTGGCCGGGAGTGACGAACGGTAAATGCTGGCAAAAGGCTCTGGAACGAGGCTTGTGGCCTTTAACGGGTCGTCTGGAGTACGCCGTTCTGCCGGGCGGCGTGGGTGGCCAAGGCATCCATCAAGGCTGGAGACAGGCAGTCGTAGGGCGGCAGGCCGATTTCGTTCAAGCGCGCCCGGATGCCTTCCATCTCGGTTGGCGGAGTGCCCGTTTCGATGACTGATGAGACGAAGGCAGCGAAGCCGGGAGCAGCCCAACCGGTCTGAGGCGACAGCTCGGTGTGCACGAAGTCCAGACCGTGGAACGCATGGCCTGTGTTTTCGATACGGCCATACAGGTGCGCGCCGCATGCCTTGCAGGCGTGACGCTGAATGGTCGCGCTTCCATCGACGATCCCCAGTTTTTCCGCGTTGGCGGTGACGGTCACCGCATCGCGTGGAACGACAGCGATGACGGCAAACCTGGCGCCTGAGGGTTTCCAGCACTTGCTGCAGCCACAGGCGTGGTTGTGCAGGGTTTGAGCGTCAATCTTGACCTCTACCTTACCGGTCGCGCACAAGCACTGCAGGGTCCCGCCAGTAAAGTCGGCGGCGGCTGGCTGGATACCGTTATCCAGCGAAGGGTGCAGTTTTACGTTGCTCACTGTGTATCTCCAAAGTTGCCAAAGGGTGCTAGGAAAAGCTTCCCGGGCTGGAGCCCCGGGCGCCTTGTCAGTATTTGATAACCGTGCGAATCGACTTGCCTTCGTGCATCAGGTCGAACGCTTCGTTGATGCGTTCCAGCGGCAGGGTGTGGGTCACGAACGGGGCGAGTTCGATTTCGCCTTTCATCGAGTCTTCAACCATCTTCGGCAGCTGGCTACGGCCTTTTACGCCGCCGAATGCCGAGCCTTTCCAGGTACGACCGGTGACCAGCTGGAAGGGACGGGTGGAGATTTCCTGACCGGCACCGGCAACGCCGATGACAATCGACTGGCCCCAACCGCGGTGGGCGCACTCAAGGGCTGCGCGCATCACATGAACGTTACCGATGCACTCGAAGGAGTGATCCACGCCCCAGCCGGTCATCTCGATGATCACGTGCTGGATAGGCTGCTCGTGATCCTTTGGGTTCACGCAATCGGTGGCGCCGAACGAGCGGGCCAATTCGAATTTCGATGGGTTGGTGTCAATGGCGATGATACGACTGGCTTTTGCCTGACGCGCACCCTGAATGGCTGCCAGCCCGATGCCGCCCAGACCGAAGATGGCAACGGTGTCACCGGGCTGGACTTTGGCGGTGTTGTGCACCGCGCCAATGCCGGTGGTTACGCCACAACCCAGCAGGCAGACGTGTTCAGGGTTGGCGTCCGGGTGGATCTTGGCGACCGAGACTTCGGCAACCACCGTGTATTCGCTGAACGTCGAGCAACCCATGTAGTGATACAGCGGCTGACCGTTATAAAAGAAGCGCGAGGTGCCGTCTGGCATCACGCCTTTACCCTGGGTCGCGCGCACGGCGGTACACAGGTTGGTTTTGCCGGACTTGCAGAACAGGCACTCGCCACATTCGGCGGTGTACAGGGGGATGACGTGGTCGCCCGGCTGGAGGCTGGTGACGCCTTCGCCGACTTCAACCACGATGCCTGCGCCTTCGTGGCCCAGGACCACGGGGAACAGACCTTCCGGGTCATCGCCGGACAGGGTGAACGCGTCGGTGTGGCAAACGCCGGTGTCGGTAATCTTGATCAGCACTTCACCCTTGCGAGGTGGCGCGACATCGATTTCAACAACCTGAAGCGGTTTGCCCGCTTCGAATGCAACGGCTGCACGAGATTTCACAGAAATTTCTCCAGATGATGATGGATGGACCCGCGGTAAGAACGGGCCCGCATTCGGCCCCTCTAGTGACCGTCCTCTATGCTTTGGACGGTTTGGCAGAAAGCGCGCCCTCTCCCAGCAGCGCAACAACGAGGGCCGTCACCGACAGGTAGATCGGGTATTCCCAGCCGCCGTTTGCGTTGGTAAAGCTCCAGCCGTTGCCGAAATGCACAGTCGCTGCGACAAACAGCTGGACCACGGCGAGTGCAGCGATCCAGCGGGTATAAACGCCCAGAACCAGCATCACACCGCCGATCACTTCGAAAGCCATTACGGGATAGGCGAGAACGCCTGGAAAACCGATGGATTCGAAGAAGCCAGCCGTACCCGCCGGAGTGAATACCAGCACTTTGGTGAGCCCGTGGGCGATGAACATGAGTCCTAACGCCACGCGCATAATCAGCGCTGCGTAGGGGGCGGTGCGTGAATCAATCATGGTGAGTTCGCCTTGTTGCAATGAGTAGGTTTCAGTTGGAAAGTGAAAGTGTCGTTGTCAGCCATCGAGAAAAATCCGCCAGCTCCTGCGGGACGATCTCATGGGCCATGTCGTAGAAGTGGGTCTGGTGCTCGACGCCGATTCGGCTCAGCCATGCATCAGCCTCGTGTGCCCAGTCAATGGGCAGGACGGTGTCGTGATGCCCGTGGGCGATGAAGGCCGAGACGTTCTTCAGCCGCTCCTGCCCGGCGATCAGCGGTTCGATTTCCCGCAGCATCCGCCCGCTCAGCAGCGCGAACCCTGCAACCCGTTCCGGCTGGGTAACCCCAACGCTGGCACTCATGATTCCACCCTGACTGAAACCGGCAATCACGGTGGGCAGCGGTGGCAGCGCCTCGATGAACTGGATCAACAGCTCTCGGCTCGCTTCGGCCTGTTGCTGGTTGAACGACGGACCGTTGCTGGTGAAGTTGACCTGGTACCACGCAAATCCCTGGTGGCCTACCTGCAAAGGTCCGCGTAACAACAGGATTTCGATGTCATCCGGAAGCGAAGTCGCCAGACTGGCCAGATTGGCTTCGTTCGAGCCCACTCCATGCAGCAGCAACAAACGCCCTTTCGGGGTTGAGTGGGTGCAGGCTTTGCGGAAGAAAATACCCGACTCAGGCTCGCGTGCCGGATCTGAAAAATTGAGGGTCTGCATCATGTCAAGCCACGCCTTTTACGGGTTGAACGGAGGTGAACGGCGCTTCATGGGCGAAGGGAACAGCGGGTGAAGTGAACAGGTAGCTGTCCATCGCCAGTACCCCGTGGGTGATGCCTCCTTCCAGCACCTGTGTCTGGTAATTTTCACCCGCTGCGCCGAGCGCAATAAACAGCGGCAAGAAATGCTCATCGGTCGGGTGCGCTCGCTCGGCCGAGGGCGCGTAGCGCTTGTAGTCCAGCAACTGATCAATGTTTGCGGAGTGCAAGGTCTCGGCGGTCCAGGCTGCAAACTGTTTGACGTAGTCGGCGCCGTGGCTTGTCGAACCACGAAATTCATACAGGTTATGGGTCAGGCTTCCCGAGGCCACGATCAGCACATTCATCTCGCGCAGCGGCTTGAGTGCTAGGCCCAGTTCCCACGCGCTGCGCGTATCGAGGATTGCCGGCATGGAGACCTGAACCACCGGTATGCCTGCATCGGGTGCCAGATAACGCAGCGGTACCCATGCTCCGTGATCAAGACCACGGACCGGGTCCAGCCGCGAGTCCCAGCCCGCGGTCTGCAGCAGCTCCACGATATGGCTTGCCAATTCCGGCGCGCCCGGTGCCGGGTAGGAGAGCTCATACAGCGCGTCAGGGAAGCCGCCAAAGTCGTGAATGGTCTTTGGGTACATGCTTGCGGTCACGCTGACGTGGTCGCGGGTGATCCAGTGCGGAGACAGGATCACGATGGCGTCAGGCTGCGGCAATTGGCGACCCAGTGCGGCCAGTTTTTCACCTGCCAGACCGGGCTCGATGGCGAAAGACGGAGCGCCATGTGACACGAAGAGCAGGGGGAATGAAGTGTTCATGACGACTCCTGTTGGGCGGCCCGGGGGTTACTTGCTCAGCCAGACCGGGGCGACGGTCGTGCCCAGACCTGCGCCGTAACCGAGGTAGATGTTGAAACCTGCCAGCGGCTCCAGATAACGCGCGTTGACCAGCCCTCCCGCATCCACGGTGTTCCAGCCCAGGCTGCGAGACAGTGCCACAGCGGTCTGCTTGGCGCGCTCGCTGTCACTGGCGACAAACACACTGCCTGTCTGGTCGTTGGCGAACGTCGGGCCGTCGGCCAGTACCTGAGCAAACAGGGTGTTGAACGCTTTGACGATCAGGGCATGCGGCACAGCCTTGGCGATTTCCTCCGAAGCACTGGTGACGTGCCCAAGGGTCAACGACATGTAGTCGGCACTCAGCGGGTTCGTGATATCGATGACCACTTTGCCAGTCAGATCGCCGAGGCTTTGCAGCGCTTCAACCGCATCGTCATAAGCGGTGGCGATGACGACCACGTCGCTGTCACCCAAGGCTTCGGATACCACATAGGCGCTGACATTTGCGTACTGGTCAGCCAGCGCCTGAGCCTTGTCGATTTTGCGACCGGTAATGCGAACGGTGTGGCCTGCGGCTGAAAGCTGTTTCGCAAAGGCGGAGCCCATGTTGCCGGTACCCATTACAGTAATTTTCATCACGACCTCTTCTGGCGTTGAGTTGAATTGCGTTTCGATGAGCTCAGTCTTATGGATTGCCATACTGAGATAAACCCGGCTAAATGTGATGAATAGTTCCACCAGATGAGACAATCATGGATCGTGCCTTGGAAATGCAGGTCTTCTGCGCCGTTGTCGATAAAGGCAGTTTTGTGGGCGCGGCCGAGCCGCTAAACATGTCGAAAGCGGCGATTTCGCGGTACGTGAGTGGACTGGAAGAGCGGTTGGGTGCGCGGCTGTTGCATCGCACCACGCGCCGGCTGGCATTAACCGACGAGGGGCGTCAGTTTTACCATCAGGCCCGGGAGGTGCTGGCGATGATGGACGAGGCCGAGAAAGCCGTATCGTCTGCTTCGCCAGAGGCCAGCGGAGTCCTTCGCGTCAACGCACCCGTCAGCTTCGGCGTGCTGCATCTGGCCCCGGTCTGGGCTGACTTCATGAACGCCCACCCCAAGGTCGAGTTGGAGATCAGTCTGAGCGACCGACTGGTGGACTTGGTTGATGAGGGAATTGATGCCGCCATACGCATTGCCCGCATGGAGAACTCCTCGCTGGTGGGGCGACGCCTTGCCAGCACACGCATGTGCCTTTGCGCATCGCCTGCGTATCTCGCCAGCCATCCGCCCCTCCGCGAGCTGGCGGATGTCGAGCAGCATGGGGTGGTCGCCTACAGCAACTTTGCCAGCGGCAATGAATGGCATTTCGAAGGGCCGCAAGGCCACGAGAGCGTGAACACCCGGGCGGTGGTTCGGTGCAATAACGGCGATACCTGCCGGGCCATTACCCTGGCGGGCGGCGGCATTTCCCTGCAGCCCAGCTTCATGGTGGCGCAGGATCTGCGCCGCGGTGATCTGGTCGAAATTCTTCCCGATTACCGCTCGATCGAACTGGGCATCTACGTGGTTTACCCCACCCGTAAACATCTGCCTGCGAAGGTGAGGGCACTGGTCAAATTCCTGATGGAGCGATTTGCCCATCCGGTTTGGGAGCAGTGATCGGCCGTGGACGAAAAACATGATTGCGTCTATGCAAGCCGTGGCAGCTCCAATAGGGTGAGTTCAGTCCTACCCCCCAACCCAATGTGACGGAGTGGAAATGAACATTCAGTTGAACAGCAAACGCGCACTGGTCACCGCTTCGACCGGTGGCATTGGCTTCGCGATCGCCAAAGGTCTGGCCGAGGCGGGTGCCGAGGTGGTCATCAATGGCCGGAGTGAAGGCTCGGTCAGGGAAGCAATCGCCCGACTGGAGAGCGCTGTGCCGGGTGCCACCATTACCGGTGTGGCCGCAGATCTGAGCGATGCCAGTGGTGTTGAAACCCTGCTGCAGGGTGCCGGTCGTATCGACGTGCTGGTCAACAACGCTGGGATCTATGGCCCCCAGGATTTCTTCGAAACGGAAGATGAGGTCTGGGACAGCTACTGGCAGACCAACGTCATGTCAGGGGTACGCCTGAGCCGCGCACTGCTCCCGGCAATGGTGGCCGGGAAATGGGGCAGGGTGGTGTTCGTGGCGTCTGAGTCTGCGCGCAACATCCCGGCCGACATGATTCACTACGGCGTGTCGAAGACGGCCCAGCTGGCATTGGCCAGGGGCCTGGCGAAGCGCGTCGCGGGCAGCGGCGTGACCGTCAACAGCGTTCTGCCGGGGCCGACCTTGTCCGATGGCGTGGCTGCCATGATGCAAAGTGAAGTGGAGCGCACGGGCAAATCCCTGGAGGAAGTGACCCGGGCATTTGTGGCCGAGCATCGTCCCAGCTCGATCATTCAGCGTGCAGCCACCGTCGAAGAAGTCGCCAACATGATCGTCTACGTGTGCTCGCCCCAGGCCTCCGCCACCACGGGTGCAGCGCTGCGGGTCGACGGCGGTGTGGTCGACGACATCCTTTGAGCTGCGCGGGCGATATCGACAGAGGTTGCAAGGACTGACTCACATCGTTGGCTGTCGATGGTCGACAGCCAGCGGTGATTCCGCTCCTGAGTCCGACTGAGTGGGCGCCATGCCAGGCCAGCCTTTCCGGCGAGAGCGGCTCTGGACAGTAGCGTGTGGATCTACTCAGAGTAGCGCGCTGCCCCCCTTCAACTTCCCCACCCAGGCCGTAAAATGAGCGGCCACGTCAATCGCGCCACTGTGCTCGCGGCGCTCCATTTGTCGGACTCAATCTTCATGAAACTCTTCGTCTACGATCATTGCCCGTTCTGCGTGAAGGCGCGCACGATTTTCGGCTTGAAAGGCATCGCCTTTGACCTCGTCATCCTCCTGAATGATGACGAAGCCACTCCCGTCAGCATGATTGGCAAGAAAATGACGCCCATCCTCAATGATGGCGAGCGCTGCATTGCCGAGAGCATGGACATCGTCGCGCATATCGACGGCCTGCCGGGCGCGAAAATGATCACCGGCCCAGACAACCCGTCAGTGGCGCAGTGGATCAGCGAGGCGTGCGGTCCGCTTTTCTCGCTGGCGCTTCCACGGTGGGCAGCGTCAGATTTCAAAGAGTTCTCTACGCCGGCTGCGCGCGCCTATTTCACACGCAACAAAGAGCGCATGCTCGGCAATTTCGAGGAGCACATGGCGGCCACCCCGGACTATGTCACCACGCTGAACCGTCATCTATTGGCGCTTGGCCCGCTGATCAAGTCGCCCGAGGCAGTGAACGGTGAGCTGTCGGAGGATGACATCCACTTGTTCGCAACCCTGCGCAGTCTGTCGATCGTGCGGGGGATCGAGTACCCGCCCGCCGTTGATGCCTACCGGATACGGATGGCGCAACGTGCCGGCGTCGACCTTCATGACGCGATAGCGATTTAGGGCAGGTCCCCGCGCGTGAACGGGGGTATTCCAAAACACGGCGGTTTGACGCCATGCCCGGTACCCCATTGAACATCCCTATGACTTCAAGGCAGCGCCCAATGGCTAACTCAACCGATCCCGATTACCTGATCCGCTCGACCGTCGACATCGATTACCCCGACTTTTCAACGCTGCCAGAACCGGTGCGTGAAAAGTTTGAAAAGCTGCCAACGAAAGTTAACTTTTTCCGCATGCTGGGTTATAGCCCGGGCGCCTTTATTCCGGTGATTGATCTGACCCAGGCGATATTCAGGGACCTGACCCTTTCCGACTATCACAAGGAGTTGATGGTGTTGCTGTTGGCGGCCCATGAAAACGTTGCCTACGAATGGGAGCAGCACGTTTCGATCGCCCAGGCTGCGGGTGTGCGAAAGGATCAATTCGTCGCGATTGCAGAAGGCCGACTGGGTGATCCCCAGGCGTTCAAGGAAGATGAGCGTGTTCTGCTCACCTTCGGTCAGACCCTTATCAATAGAGGCAAGGTGCCGGGTGTGGTCTTCAAACACGCTTTGGCGTACTTCTCGCTTCAGGAATTGAGTGACGCGATCATCGTGGTCGGCTACTACCGGATGTTGTCCGGCTATCTCCAGACCTTCAATGTTGAGATTGATGCACAGACGGACGGGAACTGGATCAAGGGCTGAGCTTTAACGACGCGTCATGGAGCAATGGATGACGTAACGCTTTCCGTGCAGCCCGCGGTTAACAAGCGCAGCCCCACCGTTGCAGTGGGGCCTGCGTGGGGTTGTGGCAATTAGCGGCTGAAGCCGTCGAACGGCGCCATGTAGAGGGCACCAAACGGGTCCAGACGTTTACGGATTTCGGCATCCGGTGTGCCATACACCACCAGGCGGGTGATGGTGCACAGTTCGAGAAAGCGTTCGCCGAACGGCGCGAAGGTGGTGTCCACATGGCTGACCACGGATTCAACAGCGTAGCGCTCGAGGATATGCGCAACGCTTTGATCTTCATTGACGCTGTACTCGTACACCAGTGTGCCCGGCTCCTGCTTTGTGGCGGCAACGATCTGAGCGACCAGCGCTTTGAACGCCGGAAAATCGCCCGGTTTGATGGCAAGTGTGAACAGGCAGGAAATGTGCGGATGCATGGAAATCTCTTTCAGGGTTGGCGCCGTGGGACGCCGGGGTGAGGATGCACCGCTGGCCAGGCCGATGCCTTCGACGCGGTGATCAGGCTTGTGGTTTTTCGGGGGCTTCTCCAAACAACTTGCCGGACCCCGCCCAGTCCGAAGGCGCGATGTCTTCGAAAATGACGTAGATATACTCCGCTGGCGTACCGGTGTTTTTGACGATGCTTTCAGTGATCTCGGCAGCAACGGTGGCTTTCTGGGCGTGCTCTTTACCTTCGAACCAGCTAACGCGTACGACGGGCATGACGTATTCCTCGTGGGATCAAAATAAGGGCAGAAGGGCTCAGCCCGGGACGTACGGCAATGTAGGGTAGAAGCGTCTGGCGATAAACCGGCTAAAACTCTAAAGTGGGTAGACCTAATGTCTACTCCTCAAGGTCCTTATGGTTCCCATTGACTCGTTCCAGGGTGTCATCACTTTTGTCGTGGCTGCGCGCTCGAACAGCTTTACCGAAGCGGCCGGGCGACTCGGGATTTCGAAGTCCGCCGTGGGCAAATCTATTGCTCGCCTTGAAGAGCGGCTGGGCGTGCAGCTGTTTCACCGGTCCACCCGGCGTATCTCCCTGACTGCGGACGGGGATGCTTACTTCACCGCCTGCTCCAGTGCCCTTGAAGAAATCGGCGCTGCGGAAAGCGGGTTTGGCCCGGGAACCCGCGAGCCGTCCGGCCGATTGCGGGTAGACATGCCCGTAGCGTTCGGGCGGCGTGTTGTCGCGCCGCTGCTGTTCGAGATCGCGGACAAGTTTCCCGCGCTGCAGTTGAACATGACGTTTTCCGACCACCTCGTGGATCCGATAGAGGAGGGCATTGATCTGCTGGTTCGCTTTGGGGAGCTCAAGGACACCGGCGGGCTGGTGGCCCGCCGGCTGGCGCGGCAGCACTGGGCTATCTGCGCAGCGCCGAGCTATCTGGAGCGGTTCGGCGTGCCTGACACACTGGAAGATTTGACCCGCCATCAGTGCATTGTCGGGCATCGGCGGGGTCAGCCCCTGTCATGGCGCGTTCGGCAAGGGCAGGAAACCGTTCGCTACGCGCCCCCCTCAGCCCATCAGATCGGCGACGGCGAGGCGATGATTCTTGCGACTGTGGCCGGGATCGGCCTGTGCCAGATGCCGCGCTGCCTGTTCAGAGAGGACATTGAAGCAGGCAGGCTGGTTGAAGTACTGGTGGACTACACGCCCGAGCCGGTTGAAGTCCATGCTGTATGGCCCAGGGTTTCACACCTGCGCCCCAAAGTCAGGTACGTGGTGGATGAGTTGGTGCGATTGTGCGAGCACTGGGAGTAAGGCGCCTGGTCATCGCCTGCTCGCAACCAGCAATGCCAGAACTTCCTCGGGAAGCACCGGTGGGCTGAGCAGAAAACCCTGAGCATAAGGGCAGTCCAGCTCCCTGAGCTGGTCGAGTTGGCCGAGGGTTTCGACGCCCTCGGCAACAATCGCCAGGTCCAGCGCCTCGCCCAGAGACAGGATACTTTTGACGATGGCGACGCTGCGCTCATGTTTCATCATGCGCGTGACGAATGACCGATCGATCTTGATGGCGTCGATGGGGTAGCGGTCGATGTAGCCCAGGGAGCTGTAGCCGGTGCCGAAATCGTCCAGCGCAATCCGGATGCCCTGGGCGCGAAGGTCTTCGAGGGTTTTGGCGACCATCTCCGGTTCATGCAGGAACACTGACTCGGTGATCTCGATCTGCAAGGCACGGGCATCGAACCCGGTCTCTGCGATGATCTCGGCGACCTGAAGGGCGAAGTCTTTGCGGTTGAGCTCGACCCCTGACACGTTGACGTTCAGCTTGATGCCGCCCGAACCGGTCGCGGCAGCCCACTTCTTGACCTCGCGACAGGCGTTGCGCATGACCCACTGACCCAGATTGCAAATGACGCCAATGTCTTCGGCGACGCTGATGAACACATCAGGGGCGACAATCCCCAGGGTCGGGTGGCGCCACCTGACCAATGCTTCAACGCCCACTATCGTTTCAGTGGTAATGGAGAAGATCGGCTGGTAGACCAGATAGAACTCGTCCCGGGTTATCGCGTGCTTGAGCGCATTCTGCATCACCAGCAGGTCAATCGAGGCCTGGCGCATCGAGAGGTCGAAGACGGCCCAGCTGCCACGGCCTTTCTTCTTGGCGGCGTACATGGCCACGTCCGCGTCACGGATCAAGTCTTCGGCGGTGGTGTGCTGAACGTCCAGCGTCGCAATGCCGATGCTGCAGGAGATAAACAGCTGTTGCCCGTCGATGGCGGTCGGCAGGCTCAGGGCATGGGTCACGCGCTTGGCCGTCTCGATGGCCTGTTCCTGATGGCCTTCGTCGGTCAGCAGGATCGCGAACTCGTCGCCACCGATGCGGGCGATCACCGCCGAGGGATCAATGCACTCGCTCAGGCGTTCTGCAACGCTCTTGAGCAAGATGTCGCCCGCATGATGGCCCATGCCGTCGTTGACGTATTTGAATCGGTCCAGATCCAGGTACACCACCGTGGCCGCGCCGGGTTGATCGGCGCTCCCCTTGCTCAAGGCCGAATGGATGCGGGCCATGAAATAGCCGCGGTTCTTGAGCCTCGTCAACTCGTCGTGGAACGCTGCGTAGGACAGTTCGTCCTGAATGCGCTCCCGCTCGATCAGCCGTGACTCGAGCGCCACGCGCTCCTCACGATCAAGCTGGGCCTGGCGAAAGTTCTGCTCTGCGTCTTTACGTTCTGTGATGTCGCGCTGCACGGAAACCCAATGGGTGAACCAGCCTTTCTCGTTGGCGACCGGTACGATACTGAGCTGCACCCAGAACTTGGTGCCGTCACGACGGGTGTTGATCAGCTCGACCTCGACGGGATCCCAGCGCTGCAGCGCGTCCCTGATCTGCTGAAGCGTGGCGCGGTCAGTCTCGGCGCACTGCAGAATCCGGGGCGTCTTCCCCATGACTTCTTCCAGGCTGAACCCGGTGGTGGTGAGGAACGCCGGATTGCAATACACGATGCGCGGGCCGGGCAGATCGATGGGTTCGGCTTCGGTAATCAGGATGGCGTCCTTCGCGTTGACCACCACAGACTCCAGCAAGCGCAGGCGCTCGATGACCGCTGATCCGCCAGCCGCCTGTGTCGGGGTCAACTTGAGGGAGTCGTAGAGATCGGCCGCATGGGTCTGCACGCCATAGATGTGCGCGGCGCTGAGACGTTTGTGGGGAAGGGGGATCGTCATCAAGACCGCGCCGGTCAGGGCGGCGTTGCCATCGCGAATGGCCACGCAGACCAGCGACTCGTTGACCACGCGATCCAGCCCGGCAGGCAGCGCGGCATCAGCGGGCATGGCCTCGCCAACGTCGACAACGTCGCCGTAGGACAACACCATCTTCAGCCAGCCACCGGTGATTTCGTCTGCGCGCACCTCCGGTGCCGTGCCGTAGGTCGCCACGGTGCGCCACTGCTCTTGGTCTCGCACGATCAGGATGGCGCCGGTCGCCCCGGTCAGGTGGGAAGCCGCGTCCAGGAAATGACCCAACACTTCATGATTCTTCAAACCGAGATGAGCCTTGCCGGCCATATGCATTACCTGAAAGAGGGACGATGTACCAGGTGGACATTCGACACGCGTAGAGATCGGGAACCATTAGCAGCCGCGCAGTAGCGCGTGTGCACCTGGCGCCGGTTAGCACTTTCGGTATCGGCGTGGCGACGAAGTTCAACAGGACCCTGTGGCAAACAATCTGCGCGAAATGAGGAAGTGACCAAGGGGTGGCCACTCCGCGATTTCACTATGACATCATCGAAGGTGGGCTCGATGGAAAATATCGCTCCATGCGTGGTTGCAGCGAAGACACTACCACGCGCTGGACAGCTAAACGCTCCGTCTTTGGGACGGTCTCGTCATCCGCGACGGAGGTTCAAACCTATACAGCATTAAATAAATGTACAACCCTGGCTAAAGTTCATGGCATCCACTGCCGATCGAATATCTGAAACGTTTAATCCAAGACGAGCACCCGTGAGTCCGGCCTGAGCGCGCCTCGTCCGAGGCGTTTCACGGACAACAAACAGCGGTCGCCTAACGCTTTTCAGGGAAGGAGCCCCGCCCACTCAACATCATTTAGCTAGCGGACCTGCGCCATGAACAATAAATCCAATGCCACTGCAGAACTCGCCCAAACCGGCGCCGACCTGAATTCTCTGCTGAGCGCGATTGACCGCTCCCAAGCCGTCATCGAATTCGATCTGCAGGGCAATGTGCTGTACGCCAACCAGAATTTTCTCGACTGCATGGGCTACGACCTCGATGAAATTCGCGGGCGCCATCACCGGCTGTTTTGCATGCCCGACTATGCGACCAGCAAGGAATACCTGATGTTCTGGGAGAAGCTGGGCACCGGCAAATTTGACGCCGGCCAGTACCAGCGTCAGGCCAAGGACGGGCGCCAGATCTGGCTGCAGGCCACTTACAATCCGGTGATGGACAACAACGGCAAGCCATTCAAGATCGTCAAATTCGCCAGCGACGTCACTGAAGTGCGCAATCGCAATGCCGAGTGGGAAAGCAAAATCGAGGCGATCGAGCGCTCCCAGGCGTTGATCGAGTTCTCCCCCGACGGCTATGTATTGACCGCCAACAGCAAGTTTCTCTCGGCCATGGGCTACACGCTGGATGAAGTCGTGGGCCAGCACCACCGCATGTTTTGTGAGCCGGAATACTCGGCTTCCCTGGTGTACCGCGAATTTTGGGAGAAGCTGGGCAAGGGCGAGTACGACTCCAACGAGTACAAGCGGCTGAGCAAAGACGGTCGGGATGTCTGGATTCAGGCGTCCTATAACCCGATTCTCGATGCCCAGGGCCAGACCTACAAGATCGTCAAGTTCGCCACCGATGTGACCGAGACCAAACTTCGCACGATGGAGCACGAAGGCAAGGTCAACGCCATTAACCGCGCCCAGGGCGTGATCGAGTTCGACCTGAGCGGCAATATCCTCTCGGCTAACGCTAACTTTCTGGATCTGGTGGGGTACCGGATGGAGGAATTAAAGAACCTCCACCATTCGCTGTTTTGCGAACCCGAGTACGTCAAAACCACGCCTTACCGGGAATTCTGGGGCGCACTCAGCAGCGGCAAATTCTTCACCGGGCGCTTCATGCGCATCAGCAAGTACGGCCAGAAAATCTGGATTCAAGCGACCTATAACCCGGTGTTCAACGCGACGGGGCAACCCTACAAGGTGGTCAAGTTCGCCACCGACATTACCGCTCAGGTCGAGCTGGAAGAAGCCATTGAAGCCAAGACCCAGGCCATGGATGAGTCAGTCACCCGTCTGATGGACGCCATTGCCGAGGTGGTCAAAACCACCGGCGACGCCAACGATCAGGCACGCATTACCCAGGATGAAGCTCAGCGTGGTTCCCAGACCCTCAACGAGGCGTCCGCAGCGATGGACACCATCGGCAAATCGGCTGAGGACATCCAGGAAATCATTGAGGTGATCAGTACCATCGCCGGTCAGACCAACATGCTGGCGTTCAACGCCGCGATTGAGGCGGCACGGGCGGGTGAGCACGGTCTGGGCTTTTCAGTGGTGGCCGATGAGGTGCGCAAGCTGGCTGAAAAGTCTTCCCACGCCACCACAAAAATCAACAAATTGATCCAGGAGACGGTTCGCCGCATCAATTCCGGCAGCGAGATCTCCCGCAGCGCGGGCAGTGCGTTCGAGCGGATCGTGGCCGGGGTCGAAAAGACCAATGGTGCGATGAGTACCATCGGTGCCGCCACGCAGGAACAGCATCACCTGGCTGAGCGGGTATCGGAACTGATCGGCGAGCTCAACCGTATCAAGCTGGCGACCGGGTTGGGCAAGGGTTTGAGCGCCCCGGGCCAGGTTGAAAGCCTATGAGCGAGGCCCTTGCGTTTGGGGTAGTCAGGCTGGGCGGGCTGGAAGTCGCGATTGACGCCCAGGCACTGGAGCAGGTGATCAACTGGCCCGCGCGGCTGCAGGCTCATCCGCTGCAGGGCGGCGCCTTGCTTGGCATGTTCAGCCTGCGCGGCAAGGCCCTGCCACTGATTGAGCTGCGGTCGTTGCTGGGGGAGCATGACGTCTCCCGCCATGACCCGCTGGAGATGGTTGCCATCGTCAACCATCAAGGCCGGCGCCTGGGCATTGCGGTCAGCGGCGTCAGTGACGTGATGAAAGTCGAAGCGCGAAACCTGTGCCGTCTCGGCGGCGAGGGCACCGCGGTCGCGCTGCTGCCAGAACTCGTGCTGGTGGAAAATGAGCGAATGATTTACCGGCTCGACCTGGACGCGCTGTGCGGTTTGCCCCAGGTGTTGACTGCGCAGTCCAGGGACGTCGGCGACACGGTGGAGGTTCAGGACCCGTCCCGGGAGCTGCATCACTTGCTGTTGTTTGAGTGCGAAGGAAAGCGCTATGCGCTGGACGCGAGGGCGATTACCGAGTTGGTGGACCGCCCGGACATGCTGCCAAGCAAATTGGGTGGGGATTATTGCCTGGGCGTCGTCAATCGCCGTGGCGTTGATGTGCCTGCCTTGAGCCTGAACCGGGTACTGGGCATTGATTCCCCGGCGACGGCGACGGCGCAGGCCCAGAACCAGAACCAGCTGCTGGTGTTGACTTCGCGAGAAGGCTATCGCATCGGGCTGGTGTACGACCGGATGATTTCGATTGTGCGCAAGCGTGCTCACGAAATCCTGCCGTTGCCCCGCTATGGGTTACGGGAGCCGGGCCTGTTTGCCGGCGTTGTCGGGCTGGAGAACGGAGAGCAGGCGTTGTTGCTTGAGTACCGCGAGTTGCTCGAGCGCAAGGAGACGCTCAGTTTCGCCAGGATCTATCAGACCAGCCCGCCCAGCCAGGACGCGCCGGGTTCTCGTCTCATGCAGATGAACCAGACCTGCCTGGTGTTCCAGGCGGCCCAGCCGTTCGTGGTGCCCCTTGATCAAGTGCTGGAAATCCTCGACATGCCCGAGCACTTCGTGCGGTTTGCGCAAGAAGAGACGCATCTGCTGGGCAGTTTCAATTTGCGGGGCGAGCAGATCCCGCTGGTTTGCCTGAGCAGCTTGATTGAAGGCACAACACCTCCCGGCAATACGCTGGAGCGGGTGCTGCTGGTCAAGGGCGAACGTCATAGCTTCGGGCTGGTGGTCAACCGGACCGACTCCATCGAAACCTTCACCCATCCGGCCTCCGAGCACCCCGAGGGTTGGGAGCACGGCGCAATCGTCCGGGGCTCAGTCAATGACCGCATGCGCAGCCTGGTGAGCATCGGCAAGGGTGATCAGGTGCGCTGGATGACGCTGATCAATCTGAGCAACATCGTCAGAGGGTTGGAGATGACCGGGACTGAGGTGCAGACCCAGCGCCTCGCGGGGTAAGCCAGGGGCATTTGCCTCGCTGACGCTTTACGCATCAGTGAGCTGAAACCGGTAGCCCACGCCATACAACGATTCAATGGGCGTCTCACCACTGCAGGCCTGCTCCAGCTTGCGCCGCAGGTTGCGTATATGGCTGTCCACCGTACGGTCAGTCACCACGCGGTGGTCGGAGTAGAGCTTGTCGAGCAGTTGATCTCGGGAAAAGACCCGGCCGGCCGAACGCGCAAACGTGCTGAGCAACCGCAGTTCAAGGCGTGTCAGGTCCAGCTCGACACCATTGAGTGACGCGCGGTGTTGTGCGTCATCAATGATCAGCCGCGGCGCAGCGCCGGTCAGCAGTTGCGGGCCGCGGCGCAGGATGGCTTTGACCCGGGCCACCACCTCGCGGGGGCTGAATGGCTTGCAGATATAGTCGTCCGCGCCCAGGTCAAGGCCCCGGAGGCGGTCCACTTCTTCGACGCGAGCGGTGATCATGATGATCGGCACGGCGCTGAAACCGCGCAGGTCCTGGCAGACCTGCATACCGTCGCGCCCGGGCAGCATCAGGTCGAGCAGAATCAAGCGCGGTGTCTGGGCGCGCACGGTCGGCACCACTTGCAAGCCGTTATCCAGGCATCGAGTCGGGTAGCCCGCGGCGATCAGATAATCCTGCAGCAATGCGGCCAGCTTCGGTTCGTCTTCAACGATCAGGATCGGGCAGTCGTCGGTCATGGTTCAGATATTCCGTGGCAGATGCAGGGTCAGCCAAAGCCCACCAAGGGGCGAGTGAGCGGCGCTGAGGCTGCCGCCGTGGGCGAGGGCGATGCTGTGACAGATCGCCAGCCCCAGGCCGGCCCCGCCACTTGTACGGGCGCGGGACGATTCGCCCCGATAGAAACGTTCGAACAGGCGCGGCAGCTGCTCGTCCGACACCCCGGGACCGGAGTTCAGGAATTCGATGCATACGTTGTCGCGATCAAGGACGGCCCGGATGTGGATCAGCCCGTTCGGGTCGGTGTAGCGCACGGTGTTTTCCAGCAGGTTGGAAAACAGTTGCTGCAGGCGATTGGCATCGGCGGACAGTTCCAGGGGCTGGGACGGCAGGTCCAGTTCGACGCGCAACTGCCGGTCGGTCAAGCGCTCCTGGAACATCGACACGCTGTCCTGCAGCAGTTGATCAAGTGCGCAGGGCTGTTTTCGGTAGGTCAGCGCGCCGACATCCGCCAGGGACAGCTCGTATAAGTCATCCACCAGTTTGCTGAGCATGCTGACCTCACCTTGCAATGACTTCATCGACCCCTGGTTGAGGGTGCGTACGCCATCTTCGATGGCCTCCAGCTCTCCCCGCAATACCGACAGCGGGGTGCGCAACTCGTGGGACACATCCGCCATGAACTCGCGGCGCATCTGTTCGTTGCGTTCCAGGGTGTAGGCGAGCTGATTGAAGTCACGGGCCAGTTGGCCAACCTCGTCATTGGACGCCACCGCCACCCGCCCGCTGTAATCGCCGCTGGCCAGGCGATGCGTGGCGGCGGCCACCCGCTTGACCGGCTCCAGCAATGTGCGCGCGATCCACCAGGCAATCAGCATCGCCAGCAGCAGCGAAAAGGCCCCCATGACCAGGCTGGTGCGCAACTGGTATTGCTGGAACCGTTCGCCGCCGGCTTCCGTCACGCTCTGGAACGGGGTAACGGCCAGCCAGCCGACGGTTTCATCCGCCACCACAATCGGGCGTAACAGGGCGTCGTTGCCGATGTCCGGGTAGCCGTTCACGCGTTTTTTGTGTTGATCCAGCAACGCGATGCGAAACAGCGCGCCCGTCAGGTCCGACGCCAGGGGTGTGCGCAAGTCGTTCTTCGACGGATCCTCGCCGAGTTCGGGCCGCATGATGTCAAACCAGCGGTCCGGCTGGTTGCGCAGGAATTCCCAGTTCCCCTCACGGGCGTAGGCACTGGCCAGGCGCGGTAACACCGGCGCCATGCGGTCCAGCGCCTGCTCATTGAGATAGCCCAGAAAGCCCCGCCCGAAACTCCAGCTCGTCGCCAGTCCCATGCTCAGGATGACCAGCAGCACGCCGGCCAGTACGGCGACAAACAACTTGGTGGAGATGCTCAACTTCATGGAGGCCGGCCGGTAAGAAGGGATGGGGCATTTAGGCCCTCACGAAAGAAAGATTCAAGCCGGCCGGGCAATCTTCAATTTTCCTGCACATTTGCCTTGCACGATGGCGCCGACTCAAGCCATTCCGTCTTGCAGAGGCAGCTATGTCGACGAAAATACTCGCCAAATTCCTGGTAACCGCCGCGGTTCTCCTGGCCCTGATCATTCTGGTTATTCTGGGCGGTTGCTCCGGCGGCGAGCCTGCCCCTGAAGCGGTGATCCCGAAAGTCTCGGTGATCACCATCCAACCCCAGAGCCAGGTGCTGACCACCGAGCTGGCGGGGCGCACCCAGGCCTTCATGGTGGCGCAGATTCGTCCGCAGGTCGGTGGCATCGTCCAGCGGCGTCTGTTTGTCGAGGGCGCGGATGTGAAGGCCGGACAACCGCTGTACCAACTGGATCCGGCAACCTATACCGCCGCGCTGGCCCAGGCTCAGGCAAGTCTGGCCAAGTACCGGGCCACGCTCAACTCAGCCCAGGCCACGGCCAGGCGCAACGCCGGGCTGGTCAAAATCAACGCCATCAGCCAGCAAGACAACGAAGACGCTCAGGCGACCTTGCTGACGGCGGCCGCCGACGTAAAAGTCGCCGAGGCCGAAGTCCAGACCGCCCGGATTAATCTGGCTTACACCCGTATCACCTCGCCGGTCAGCGGCCGGATTGAAACCTCCACCGTGACCCCGGGGGCGTTGGTGGTGGCCAATCAGGACAGCGCATTGACCACGGTGCAGCAACTCGATCCGATCTATGTGGATGTGACTCAGTCGACCACCGAACTGCTGCGGCTCAAGCGTGACCTGGCCAGCGGCGCCTTACAGTCCACTGGCGAGGGCGAGGCACGCATCAGCCTGACACTCGACGATGGCAGCACCTACACCCACGAGGGGCGGCTCAAGGTCAGCGGCGTCAGTGTCAACGAGGGCACGGGCACCGTCACCCTTCGGGCTGAATTCGCCAACCCGGATCACCTGCTGTTGCCGGGCATGTATGTCCGTGGGGTGCTGGAACAGGCGCGCGATGACCAGGCCATTCTGGTGCCGCAAAAAGCCGTGAACCGCAGCGCCAGCGGCCTGACCACGGCGTTGCTGGTGGTGGACGGCAAGGTGCAACAGCGCGAGCTGACCATCGATCGGGCCGTGGGTAATCAGTGGTGGGTCACGGGCGGCTTGAAGGCGGGTGATCAGTTGATCGTCGAAGGCGGACAAAAGGTGCGTGCCGGTGCGGCCGTCCAGGTGCAGGACGCGAGTGATCAGGCAGCCACACCGTCCACCCCCGTGAAGGAGGGTTGAACGTGGCGCACTTTTTCATTGATCGACCGATTTTCGCCTGGGTCATCGCCATCGTGATCATGCTCGGCGGCGGCCTGTCCATCAGCCAGTTGCCCCTTGAGCAATACCCGGATATCGCGCCGCCCACCGTCAAGATTTCCGCCACGTACACCGGGGCCTCGGCCAAAACCGTGGAAGACTCGGTGACCCAGGTCATCGAGCAGCAAATGAAGGGGCTGGATAACCTGACCTACATGTCGGCCACCAGCAGTTCGGCTGGCAGCGCCAGCATCAGTTTGACCTTTACCGCCGGCACCGACCCGGATGTCGCCCAGATGCAGGTGCAGAACAAGCTGCAACAAGCCGAATCAAGACTGCCGCAAACGGTGCAAAGCGAAGGGCTGACGGTGACCAAGGGCGGCTCGGACTTTTTGATGATTGTCGCGCTGGCGTCGGCCGACCCCAGTGTCACGGGCACCCAGATCGGTGATTACATCTCCACCACCTTGCTGGACTCGATCAGCCGGATAGACGGTGTCGGCGACGTGCAGACGCTGGGATCAGGCTACGCCATGCGTATCTGGCTGGACCCTGCGCTGCTGGAAAAATACGCGCTGATGCCTTCGGACGTCAGCAGTGCCCTGGAGGCGCAGAATACCGAAGTCTCTGCCGGCCAGCTCGGTGCCTTGCCGGCCGTCAAGGGGCAGCAGTTGAACGCCACCATCAGCGCCCGCAGCAAACTGCAAACCGTCGACGAGTTTCGCAACGTGGTGGTCAAGTCCGACAGCGATGGGGCCGTGGTTCTGCTGGGCGACGTCGCGACCCTGGAGTTGGGCAGTGAAAGCTACGACATCAGTACAGCGCTCAATGGCAAGCCCGCTGCGGCCATGGGCGTGCAACTGGCGGCAGGCGCCAATGCGCTGAGCGTCGGCGACGCGGTCAAGGCCAAGCTTCAGGAAATGGAGCCGTTCTACCCCACAGAAATGCAGTTGAAGAACGTGATTGCCTACGACACCACGCCCTTTGTGAGCCTGTCCATCGAGGAGGTGGTCAAGGCCCTGGGCGAGGCGATCGTGCTGGTGGTGTTGATCATGTTTCTGTTCCTGCAGAACCTGCGCGCCACGCTGATCCCGGCGATCACCGTGCCGGTGGTGCTGTTGGGCACGTTCGGCGTGTTGTCGCTGTTCGGCTACTCGATCAACACCCTGACCATGTTCGCCATGGTCCTGGCGATCGGCTTGCTGGTGGACGACGCCATCGTGGTGGTGGAAAACGTCGAGCGGTTGATGGGCGAGGGGATGTCGCCCATGGCGGCCACGCGACAATCGATGAGTGAAATCAGCAGCGCACTGGTCGGCATTACCCTGGTGCTGAGTGCGGTGTTCATCCCCATGGCGTTTTTCGGCGGCTCCACCGGGATTATCTATCGGCAGTTTTCCGTGACCATTGTCTCGGCCATGGTCCTCTCGGTACTGGTCGCCATGACCCTGACACCCGCGTTGTGCGCTTCGCTGCTCAAAGCGCCCGACGGTAAGACGCCGGGTGCTCAGGGCGGGTTCTTCGGCTGGTTCAACCGCACCTTTGAACGGGCCAGTGCCGGTTATGAGCGCTGGGTCGGTGTGGTGTTGCGGCGGTGGGGGCGCAGCTTGTTGCTCTATGGGCTGGTGCTGGGGGTCATGGCGGTGGGCTACATGAATCTGGCCACCTCGTTCCTGCCGGACGAAGACCAGGGAATTCTGCTGGCACAGATCCAGTTGCCGGTAGGCGCGACGGACAGCCGCACACAGGCCGTGATCAAGCAGTTCGAGGAGTACATTCTCAAACAGCCCGAAGTCGAATCGATGATCAGCATCAGCGGGCTGGGCATGGGCGGTAACAGCCAGAATACCGCGCGGGCCTTTATCCGCCTCAAGGACTGGGCCGAGCGTGGCAGCTCCGGCCAGGATGCGGCCTCGATTGCCCAGCGGGCGACCATGGCGCTGTCCAGCATCGGTGATGCCGACGCATTCGTCATGCAGCCTCCAACGGTGCGCGGCCTGGGCCAGAGCTCGGGCTTCGACCTGCAACTCAAGGACCTTGGCGGTCTCGGCCATGATGCGTTAGTGGCGGCTCGGGAAAAGTTGCTTGAACTGGCCCGAAAGGACCCGCGCCTGCAGGGGGTTCGCAGCAATGGCCTGGACGATGCGCCGCAGCTGAAGATCAGCATCGACGACCGCAAGGCTGGCGCCATGAGCCTGAGCACCAGCGACATCAACGCCACCTTGTCGACGGCGTTGGGCGGTACGTATGTGAACGACTTTCTCAACCAGGGCCGAGTGAAAAAAGTCTATGTGCAGGGGCAGGCCTCCTCACGCATGCAGGCGGCGGACCTTGATCATTGGTTTGTCCGCAACAGCAACGGCGACATGGTGCCGTTCTCATCGTTTGCCAGCAGCGCGTGGAGTTACGGCTCGCCGTTGCTGGAGCGCTACAACGGTAATGCGTCCCTGGAAATCGTCGGCGATCCCGCGCCAGGGGTCAGTTCCGGGGACGCGATGAACGCGGTGCAAGCCATCGTCGGGCAATTGCCCCAAGGCATCGGCTACGAGTGGACCGGGCAGTCCTATCAACTGCGGCTGTCCGGCTCCCAGGCACCGCTGCTCTACGGGATATCGGTGTTGTTTGTGTTCCTGTGCCTGGCCGCGCTGTACGAGAGCTGGTCGGTGCCGTTTTCGGTGATTCTGGTGGTGCCCCTGGGGGTGATCGGTGCAGTGCTGGCGACCCGCGTCGCCGGGTTGAGCAACGACGTGTATTTCCAGGTGGGTCTCTTGACCACCGTGGGGCTGGCCGCGAAAAACGCGATCCTCATCGTTGAGTTCGCCAAGCACCTGCAAGAGCAGGGCAACAGCGTCATCGACGCCACGCTGATCGCGGTGCGGCAACGCCTGCGGCCGATCCTGATGACGTCCCTGGCGTTCATGTTCGGCGTGTTGCCACTGGCCTTGAGTACCGGCGCAGGCTCCGCCGGGCGTCAGGCCATCGGCACGGGCGTGCTGGGCGGCATGTTCAGCGCCACGGCGTTGGGCATCTTCTTTGTACCGCTGTTCTTTTTGCTGATTCGCCGCCGTTTTGGCCGCGTACGCAACGCTAACCAATCTGCCCCGACAGGTGATGCATGATCAAATCACACTGGCCTCTGCTGGCCGCCCTGGCCCTGGGCGGCTGCGTGAATCTGGCGCCGCAGTATGAGCGGCCTGAAGCGCCCGTCTCCGAGCAATGGCTGCCAGCCGCCAGCCTGCCAAAAGGGCAGGTGAGCGCAGACATCAAATGGCAGCAGTTTTTCACTGACCGTCGCCTGGCACAGGTGCAGAGCCTGGCGCTGGCCAATAATCGCGACTTGCGCCTGGCCAGCCTGAACGTCGAAAAGGCCCGGGCGCAATACCGCATCAAGCGCGCGGACCTGTTTCCTGCCATTGACGCAAGCGTCAGCGGCACCCACAGCCGCACGCCGGGTGGGCTGTCCAATTCCGGCTCAGCGGTCACCACCCACGATTACAGCGCCGAACTGGGGCTGAGCAGTTATGAGCTGGACGTGTTTGGCCGGGTCCGCAACCTGCGTGACGAAGCGCTGGAAGACTACCTGGCGCTGACGGAGACCCGGCGCAGCACGCAAATCAGCCTGGTGGCCGAGGTCGCCACGGCCTGGCTGACATTGGCCGCCGACAACGAACGGTTGCTGTTGGCCCGGGAAACCCTCACCAGCCAGTTGGCCACCTACGACCTGACCCAGCGCAGCTATGCCTTGGGCGGGTCTGCGGAGTTGGCCGTGGCACAGGCCCAGACCACGGTCGAAACGGCACGGGGCGATGTGGCCTTCTATGAGAGCGAGATTCTGCAGGACCGCAACGCCTTGCGCCTGCTGGTGGGCAGTGATGTGCCTGACGCGCTCCTGCCGGGTACGCACATGGAGTCGGCGGCGGTGTTGGTGGACATTCCGCCGGGCTTGCCCTCCAGCCTGTTGCAACAACGCCCGGATGTGTTGTCGGCGGAGCACACGCTCAGGTCCGCCAACATCGACATTGGCGCGGCCCGTGCGGCGTTCTACCCCAGCATCACCCTGACCGCCAGCGCCGGCTCATCCAGCGCTGCGCTGGCCGGCCTGTTCAAAGCCGGCAGCGGGGCCTGGACCTTTGCGCCGAGCATCAGCGTGCCCATTTTCAACGGGGGAAGTCACCGCGCGACCCTGGATTCGGCCAAGGTCGAACGTGACATTCAGGTGCAGACCTATCAGCAAACCCTGCAGACCGCGTTCCGTGAAGTGGCTGACGCGCTGGCCGTGCGCAGTACCCTGGATCGCCGTATCGCCGCGCAACAGGCGCTGACCGACGCCAGCCGCAAAAGCTTCGAACTCTCGGATGCGCTGTATCGCGGTGGCTCGAAAAGCTACCTCGAAGCCCTGGATGCACAACGCTCGCTCTACAGCGCCCAGCAAGACCTGATCACGCTGCGCCTGACCGAGCAGAGCAACCGCATCACCTTGTACAAAGTGCTGGGGGGCGGCTGGTACTGAGGGTGACGGCGAAACGCCGCTGCCACGTGCACACACACAACAAACGCAGCGATGGAACGGCGTGCGCACCACAAATCGGGTTACTTCACTCACTGGGGAATAAATATGTGCGCTTTTCGTTCCGCACTCAGCCGTCGCCTTCAAGGGCTCACCTGCGCCTGCCTGATCACCGTTTCACCGCTTTGCCATGCGGATCCGGAAACGGACCCATGGGAAGGTTTCAACCGGCCTGTGTTTTCGTTCAACGACACCCTGGACACGTATGCGCTCAAACCCCTGGCTCAAGCGTACCAATTCGTCACCCCGCACCTTGTCCAGGATGGGATTCACAACGTGTTGAACAATCTGGGTGAGGTGAAAAATCTGGCCAACAATCTGCTGCAAGCCCGGTTTCACAGCGCCGGCGTTGATACGAGTCGATTTTTGTTCAACAGCACGATTGGCCTGGCGGGCTTGATCGACGTTGCAACGCCGATGGGCTTGCCCCGCAGTGACGAGGACTTTGGCCAAACCCTCGGTCGCTGGGGTGTCGCGAGCGGCCCGTACCTGGTGCTGCCGTTGCTGGGGCCGAGCACACTGCGCGATGCACCGGCGATCCTCCCCGATGCCTACGCCAACCCGATTCGCTACATCGGCGACGTCCCAACGCGTAATAGCCTGTATGGCGCGGGCATCATCGACGGACGGGCTCAATACCTGAAGTCTGAAAAGCTCATCACCGGCGACAAGTACAACTTCATCCGAAGCGTCTATCTGCAAACCCGAGCGTTCAAGATCAACGGGGCAGAGGTGCAGGATGACTTTTGATCCGCTGGACGACCCGCAAAACGGCGCTGCCACGATGAGCCACCGCGACGGGCTTGCCAGATTTAAGGCCAGGGATCGAAATCCCTGGCTGGGCACAACCCTTTCAACTGGCCTTGGGCTCTCCCTGACCGATTTGCCAGACATAGGGTGGCTCGGTGCCGTTGATACTCCAGTCACCGACGATCTTGGCCTTGTAAATAAGCGGGTTATGGGACGCGACGGTCCGCGCATTACGCCAGTGTCGATCCAGGGCTTTATTGACGCTGATGCCTGAGGCGCCAAGCGCATTGAACAGGTCGGTAGCGGCTCGCAGAATCAGGTCAGAGACGACGACCTGTGCTTTTGCCGTTTCGATTTCCGCTGCAATGTTCGCCGTCCGCTCCGCCTCGGCATTCCCCGAAAAGCGAGCCTCGTAGGCTTGCTGCAACGGCCTTGCAGAGCGAAGGGTGGTCGCCTGTGCAGCGTAGACCTGCGCGGAAATCTGACCGACCACCTGTTGGATCTGAACATCGGCGCTCACGCGGCTGGCATTGCCGTGGCTGTAAACACGTGTGCGCTCGCGGATCTGCTGGGTAATGTCGCGTTCTATCGCCCGGCCTGTGCCCGCCAATACGGCGAGCAACACCAGTTGGTAGAACGCGGTTTGATAGTTGAAACGGTTTTCAAAGGGGATGATGTGTGTAGCCGGAACCGGCACGTTATTGAACACTGTGGTCCCGCTGCCGGTAGTGCGTTGTCCGAAACCGTCCCAATCATCACTTTGTTGTACGCCGGCATGACGGGCATCCACGACCGCAATCACGTCCGCCCCAGTGTCGGAACGCTGCGCGTACACATCGATCCAGTCAGAAAACAGACTGCCGGTGCTGTAGTATTTTTTGCCGCTCAAAAGAAACTGCGCTCCGTCCGGAGTCGCTTTGGTGATGACTTCACCGAGCTTTACATCGCCTGTTTCTGTCCAGGCGTTGCCCACTAAATCGCCTTCAACGAAGCGCCGGAACCATGTGTCGCGTTCGGCCGTCGGGGGCGAATTCAGTTGATCATCGACGAAGGCAAAATGGCCGCGCAGGGACTGCGGAATATTGGAGTCGGCTTCGGCCAGTTCGATCAGCAACTGGAACAGCGCTCAACAGAAGCGCCGGCGCCGCCATATTCCCTCGGCACGCGCACAGCACCGAACCCGGCCTGTTTGAGCCACTTGATGGGCTCGTTTGGGAGAGTACGAGCGTTTTCTCGCTCAACGGTGCCCGCTGCAATATGCTGGAACAAAGGCCGAAAACGATTGGCGAGTGCTTCGTAGTCGGTGCCCAGAGAAAGCGGATTGTTTGGCGTGTCAGGCATGGGGAACTCCCGTGATGATGAAAGCCGCTGGTGGTAACGGCGTTAAATACATCCGATGTGCATGCACCATGCCGAAACATAAATGGCCGAGTCATCGCGGTGAATCTGTTGAGTCCACGGACGCTGCTGTTGATGCATCAACAGTTGTGCTGTTTCGCTGGCTGCCCCGCGACACCTTTTCACGGCGTGCGGTAAAGACAACTGTTTGCCTGGAAACACCTGTTCAGCAAAACGTTGTTTGCCAGACGTCGAATAAAGACATGGCCCGGTCATAACCTATTGAAAAGGCAGGGTATAAACAGCTGGCACAGTTGCTGCTATTTCCTCATCAGGCAGGTAGACACACCGTACTTGGCGACCACGCCGGGCGGCTTCCTTGCTCTATTCGGAGATAGGCAGATGAGTCAGAACGCAATTAAATTCGCTTACTGGGTACCTAACGTCAGCGGCGGTTTGATCGTCAGTAAAATCGAGCAGCGCACTGACTGGGGCATCGAGTACAACCGCAAGCTGGCGCAGATTGCTGAAAAGTCGGGCTTTGAGTACGGGCTCACGCAAATCCGCTTCACGGCCGGCTACGGCGCCGACAACCAGCATGAGTCCGTTGCGTTCAGCCATGCGTTGTTGGCGGCGACCGAGAAACTCAAGGTGATCGCCGCCATCCTCCCCGGGCCCTGGACGCCCGCCGTCGTTGCCAAGCAACTGGCGACGATCGATCAACTCACGGCCGGCCGTGTGGCGATCAACATTGTCAGTGGCTGGTTCAAAGGTGAATTCCAAGCCATTGGTGAGCCATGGCTCGAGCATGACGAGCGCTACCGTCGTTCGGAGGAGTTCATCCAGGCGTTGAAAGGCATCTGGACAACCGACAATTTCACCTTCAAAGGCGATTTCTATCGCTTCCACAATTACACGCTGCGTCCGAAACCCATTCAGCAACCCCACCCTGAAATCTTTCAGGGCGGCAGCTCCCGCGCCGCCCGCGACATGGCTGCACGCGTCTCCGACTGGTACTTCACCAATGGCAACACGGTAGAAGGCATCAAGGCGCAGGTGGATGATATTCGCGCGAAGGCAGCGGCCAACGGGCATTCGGTCAAGATCGGCGTGAACGCTTTCATCATCGCTCGCGAAACCGAAGAGCAAGCGCGCGCGGTGCTTCAGGAAATCATCGATCAGGCTGATCCTGAAGCGGTGAATGCGTTCGGCGATGCGGCAAAACAGGCCGGCAAGGCCAGCCCTGAAGGCGAGGGTAATTGGGCCAAGTCCACGTTTGAAGACCTGGTCCAATACAACGACGGGTTTAAAACGAATCTGATTGGGACGCCGAAACAGATTGCCGAGCGCATTGTGGCGTTGAAAGCCGTGGGCGTGGACCTGGTGCTCTCTGCCTTTCTGCACTTTCAGGAGGAAGTGGCGTATTTCGGTGAACACGTACTGCCACTTGTACGGGAGCTGGAAGCGTCAGATCACACGGTCTCTGTGGCTCAAAGCGCTTGAGGTACGGTTCACAAACCACAGAATCAACGCAGCGGCGCTGATGCAGGCGCCCAGCAGGCTCACGGCAGACCATCCCCAGCGCGCATAAGCCTGGGTTGCAGCCACCGCGCCTGATGCGCTGCCTATCGAGTAGAAACACATGTACGCCCCGACCACTCGACTTTGAGCATCGGGGCGCGCCGCGAAGATCAGGTTCTGACTGGTGACATGGACTGCCTGGACGGCGAAGTCGAGCAGGATCACGCCGCAGACGAAGGCCAGCAGTGACGTCTGCGCAAAGCTGATGGGTAGCCAGGAAAACGTCAGCACGCCCAGCGCAACGCCGGTGACTCGTTGCCCCAGCCCCTGATCGGCCCAGCGTCCTGCTCGTCTGGCGGCCAGCGCACCTGCCACTCCGGCCAGACCGAACAGGCCAATGAGCGTGTGCGAAAGCGAGAGCGGCGGGGCGCTCAAGGGCAGCACCATCGCCGTCCACAACACAGAAAACGCCGCGAAGATGAGCAGCGCCAGCACCCCGCGTATCCTCAACGCAGGCTCACTGATCACCAGCTTGAAAACCGACCCGATCAGGTTCAGGTAGGTGCCTGAGCCGCGGGGCGATGGGCAGTCAGGCAAGCCTTGCCACAGCACTGCGCAGAGCGTGAGCATCAAGCCCGAGGACACGAAATACACCGCACGCCAGCCCGCCAGGTCCGCAACGAGGCCTGAGGCAAAACGCGCCATAAGAATCCCCAGCACAATGCCGCTGGTGACCGTGCCAACGATCTGCCCCCGTTGTGACGGCGCGGCAAGGACGGCGGCATAGGCAACCAGCACCTGAACCACCACGGCCATCAAACCCACGACGATCAAGGCCCCCAGTAGCGCCAGCCACGACGGCGCCGCGCCGACTGCTGCAAGCGCAATGGCCGATATGGCTGTCTGACCCAGCACCAGTCTTTTGCGGTTGACCCGATCACCCAATGGGACGATGAGCAGCAAACCCAGTGCATAACCGGCCTGAGTCGCCGTGACGACGACGCCGATCAGTCCTGCGTCAACGGCCAGACTGTAGGCCATGGCGTCGAGCAGGGGCTGGGCGAAATAAACATTGGCAACCGCCAGCGCACAGGTGACCGATAACAAAAGCGTGAGCCACGGCGACAGCGCCGGTTCTTGGGGGATGACGTCCGGACTTCTGTGCGGCCTGGATGGCGGTGGACAAGATGGGGACAGTCGTCCCAGTCTCGAATCAGTACCCTCTGTCATAACCCGCTCCTTGCCGGTAGACTGGTTGCAATCTGCAACCTGCTTGGATTCTGGCTTAATCCTGTTTTAGTTTGCAACCTCATTTTTCAGGTGTTGCGCAGGGCTCCACCTGACTCACGGCTCGGAAGGTTAAAAATGCTCGACCACGATTCCTCACACCGTCACGAGTGCCCGGTTGCCAGAGCATCGGAGGTCATCGGTGACCGATGGTCGTTGCTCATCGTCCGCGACGCGTTCGACGATATTCGTCGATTCAGCGAGTTTCAAAAGAGCCTGGGCGTGGCCAAGAATATTCTGGCTGCGCGCTTGAAGGCGTTGGTCGAGGTCGGGGTGTTCGAGATTTGCCCGGCGTCCGATGGCAGCGCCTACAAGGAATACGTCCTCACCGAAAAAGGACGTGAACTATTTCCGATCGTGGTCAGCCTGCGTCAGTGGGGCGAACGTTTTCAGTTTGCACCCCATGAAACCCGCTCAGTGCTGATGGACAACGCAACCGGTCAGCCGGTGATGAGGATGGCGGTTCAATCTGCGAGTGGCGAGACGCTTGGGCCAGCGGATTGCTATCGGATCAGAGTCACAGCTGACGACGTTTGAATGTGCACGTTAGCGGAGGGGAAAGGGCCTGCTCGATAATGAAGCCGGGGGCACATGCTCATTCCAGTGGAACAACGCAAACGATCAATCGAGGATGCTATATGTACGATTTTATAGGCGACACCCACGGTCAGAGCGAACGTCTCGAAGCGCTGTTGGTGCTGATGGGTTACACCCGGCGCGCGGGTATTTACAGCCATCCAACGCGCAAGGCGTTCTTCATGGGTGACCTGATCGACCGAGGTCCTCGACAAGTGGAAACGCTGGAGATCGCAAGGCGGATGGTAGAAAGCGGACACGCCCGGATCGTTCTTGGAAATCACGAATACAACGCCTGCGCCTGGGCAACCCCTGACCCGGAACATGCGGGTGAATTCCTGCGCGAACATACTGAAAAGAATCGCCATCAACACCGCGCTTTTTTAGACCAGGTTGGGGAAAACAGCGCGCTGCACCGTGACCTGATCGCGTGGTTCAAGACCCTGCCAGTGTATGTGGAGACACCTGAATTCAGGGCCATTCACGCCTGCTGGCATGCAACGCTCATTGAACGGTCCAAGCCTTATCTGGACGCAAACAATGCCATTCTTCCTGAGTCGTGGGCCCCCATGAGTCGCAAGGACAGTGAGCCTCACCTCATTATCGAAACGTTACTGAAGGGCACGGAAATCGATCTTCCGTCCGGCTTGAGCTACTGCGACGCTGATGGCACCGAGAGGGTTCGCACCCGTACCCGCTGGTGGGATGAATCAGCAAAAACATACCGCTCGGCCGGCATGCTCAAAAGTAGCTTGGTTCATCAGCTTCCCGAAGATCCGATTCCCGAGAAAAACCTGCTTGTTTATGACCAGGCCGCGCCTCTGTTCATCGGCCATTACTGGCAAACCGGCCGCCCCACCATCCTGAACCCGCACATGGTTTGCCTTGACTACAGCATCGGTAAAGGGACCAAGGGAACCAAGCTGTGTGCTTATCGGTGGAAGGGCGAAAAGGTGCTGACGAACGATGGGTTCGTATGGGTTGAAGCACGTGAAAGCGCGCAATCTCAGGAGGTTGTCGGTGAGCGCTAAGGCGCGGATCTGCCGCCTGGCAATCAGTTCAGATGAACCGCTGACAAATACCGCCCGAATCGGGCGGTTTTAATAGGACTCCGTCGAGCTACCTGTCACAGCGCCCCATTCGTATGTTGCCCATCCACCAGCCGCTGAATCCCCAACGGGTTAGCGTCTTGCAGAGCAGGGGGCAGCAAAGCGTCAGGGTAATTCTGGAAGCACACCGGGCGCAGGAAGCGGTCAATGGCCAATGTCCCCACCGACGTCCCGCGCGCGTCTGACGTCGCCGGGTACGGGCCACCATGCACCATGGTCTCGGTGACTTCCACCCCCGTCGGATAGCCATTCAACAGAATCCGGCCGACTTTTTCCTGCAAGAACTCGGTCAGCCAGCGGTATTCCAGCAGCTCACCCGCTTCGCCGAGGACGGTGGCCGTCAACTGCCCGCGCAGGCCATTGAGTGCTGCGGCCAGTTGCGCCTGGTCGGCAACTTCAATAACAATCGTGGCCGGCCCGAATACCTCTTCCTGGAGCAATTCGTCACCCTTGAGCAGCAAGCTGACGTCGGCTTTGAACAACTGCGGTTGGGCTTGTTTACCCTGTTGCGGACGTCCCGCCAGATGCTGCACGCCCGGGTGCGCGAGCAAGTGTTGCAGCCCCTTGCTGTAGCTGGCGAGGGCGCCGACATTGAGCATGGTCTGCGCCGGTTGATCGTTCATCTGTGCAGTGAAGCGCTCCAGGAACGCCGTGAAATCGGCCGACTGCACGCCGATGATCAGCCCGGGGTTGGTGCAAAACTGCCCGCAACCCAGGGTCACCGAAGCGGCAAGTTCATTGGCGAGGGTGTCGCCACGCACCTTTAGGGCCTGGGGGAGAATGATCACCGGGTTGATGCTCGACATCTCGGCGAATACCGGAATCGGCTGGGCACGCTCCGCCGCCATCTTGCACAAGGCGTTGCCGCCTTTGAGAGAACCGGTGAACCCCACGGCTTGAATTGCTGGATGCTTGATCAGCCACTCGCCGACGCCCCCGCCATAGATCATGTTGAACACACCGTCGGGCATACCGGTGCGCGCCGCGGCACGCATGATCGCGTCCGCCACCCATTCGGCGGTGGCCATGTGGCCGCTGTGGGCTTTGAACACCACCGGGCAGCCCGCCGCCAAGGCAGAGGCGGTATCGCCACCGGCAGTGGAAAACGCCAGCGGGAAGTTGCTGGCGCCGAACACGGCCACCGGACCCAGCGCGATTCGGAACTGACGCAAATCGGGGCGGGGCAGGGGTCTACGATCCGGCAGGGCGCGATCAATGCGTGCCCCGTAAAAGTCACCGCGCCGCAGCACGTTGGCGAACAGGCGCATTTGCCCGCTGGTGCGACCACGCTCGCCCTGGATACGCCCGGCAGGCAACGCCGTCTCACGGCAGACAGTGCTGACAAAATCGTCGCCCAAGGCATCCAGCTCGTCGGCGATAGTGTCGAGAAATTCGGCGCGGCACGAGGCGGGCAGATTGCGGTAAATCGGGTAGGCACTAGCGGCCGCCTTGGCTGCCGCGTCGACTTCGTCTTGCGTCGCCTGGGTGAAATGGCCTGGGAGTGCCTCTTCTGTGGTCGCATCGAAGCTTTGCAACTGCACACTGCCGGCGCCGAGTCGCTGTCCGCCGATGTAGTTCAGACCGAGAATCTGAGTCATGTCAGGGCTCCTGATTGAATAAGTAAATGTCGGGACACCCGCTGAGCCAAGCGGCTCCCCATCGTGTCGGACGACGGAAGCCGGAGTGCCGAAGTGAATGAAAGGTCTTACGTGATCGCACCGATCTGCCACGGCACGAACTCGTTCTGGCCGTAGCCATGCTGTTCGCTTTTGCTTTTGTCACCCGAGGCGATGCACAGCATCATGCGGAAGATGTATTCGCCACGTTCCTCGATGGTCATGGTGCCGTCGGCAATCCCGCCGCAATTGACGTCCATGTCCTCTTCCTGGGTTTCCCACAGACGGTTGTTGGTGGCGAGCTTGATGGACGGCGAGGGCGCACAGCCATACGCCGAACCGCGCCCCGTGGTGAAGGCAATCAGATTGGCTCCGCCAGCGACCTGGCCGGTGGCGGAGATCGGGTCATATCCGGGGGTGTCCATGAACACCAGGCCATGTGCCCTGATGGTTTCAGCGTATTCGTAGACATCCACCAGATCGGTGGAGCCCGCTTTGGCGACGGCACCCAGGGATTTTTCCAGAATGGTGGTCAAGCCTCCGGCCTTGTTGCCCGCTGAAGGGTTATTGTTCAGCTCGGCGTCCATCCGCTTGCAATAGGCTTCCCACCAGTGGATACGGGCGATGAGTTTTTCACCGACTGTCTGGCTAACGGCGCGGCGGGTCAGCAAGTGTTCGGCGCCGTAGACCTCCGGTGTTTCCGACAGAATGGCGGTGCCGCCGGCCGCCACCAGGCGGTCGACTGCGTTGCCCAATGCAGGGTTGGCCGTGATGCCCGAGTAGCCGTCCGATCCACCACATTGCAGGCCGATGATCAGGTGTTTGGCGCTGACGGGTTCGCGTTTGACGTGGTTTGCCTCTGCCAGCAGGGACTTCACTTGCGCGATGCCGCTGGCAATGGTTTTCGACGTGCCGCCCGTGCCCTGGATGGTGAAGGTGCGCAGCGAATGGCTGCTGGTCAGGCCCTGGGCCACCAGCAGATCGGGGATCTGATTGGTCTCGCAACCCAGGCCGATCATCAGGACCGAGGCAAAGTTCGGGTGAACGGCATAGCCCCCCAGGGTCCTGCGCAACATGGCCAGCGCCTCACCCCCCGGATCGACGGCGCAGCCCACGCCGTGGGTGAGGGCAACGACACCGTCGACATTGGGGTATTCAATCAGCGCCTCAGGGTGAATGTCGCGGCGAAAGTAGTCGGCAATCGCCCGCGCCACCGTGGCCGAGCAATTGACCGACGTCAGAATGCCGATGTAATTGCGGGTCGCCACGCGGCCATCGGCGCGCACGATGCCCATGAACGTCTCTGCGGTGGGGGCAGGGCTGCCTTTGGCGTCGACACCGAACGCGTAGTCCCGAGAGAAATCCCCCATGGCAACGTTGTGGACATGCACGTGCTGCCCCGCTTCGATGGGCTGGCTGGCGAAGCCGATGATCTGACCGTAGCGGCGCACGGGCTGGCCCACGTCGATATGACGGGCCGCGACTTTGTGACCGGAAGGCACAGGCTCAAGCACCTCGATACCTTCGGCTTTAAGCACCAGACCTTTGACCAGCGGTTGCCGTGCGATCAACACATCGTCCAGCGCGTTGAGTCTGATCACGGCATGGGCAGCGGTATCGCTGCCTGTTGTTGTTATGAGCTGCATGACGATTGCCTCGGTTATTCAGTGAGCGCAATGGGAATGGGGAGAGCAGGGCAGGTCAGGCCAATCCACGCTCGCGGTAATCAATCAGGCTGGAGAACAGCATCAAACCGGACGCCATGACGACGAAGAAGATCAGCGCCAGGAAGTACGAGCCGGTGTACTGCACGATCAGGCCAATCAGGATGGGCACAATCACACCGACCATGTTCCCGCAGAAGTTCATGCTGCCGCCCAACACACCGGCTTTGGACTGGCCGCCGAGGATCGCGGGCAGGCACCAGTACATGCCGCACCAGCGAATGAAAAACAGCGCGACACACAGCAGCGAGATCACAACGACGGCGTTACGGGTATAAGCCACAGCGAGAATGCAAATGGCGGCAATGGCCGCGGAGCCTGCGAACATGCTGCGCATGACGGTGTTGGGTTGGCCGCCGGCGGCTTTCCATTTGTCGGCCACCCAGCCGCCAAACAATTCGCCGATGAACCCGCACATGAAGATCAGAAAGGTCGCGCCGCCCATGGCCTTGATGTCCAGGTTATGGGCCTGGTGCAAGTAGCTCGGCATCCAGGTCAGCAGGCCGTAAAACACACTGTTGTAGCAAGCAAAGCCCGCGAACATCGCCAGCACGGAACGGCTCTTGAGCAATTCCTTGAGGATCGCCTTGCTCCCGCCCGTGGCTTTTCTGGCGGCCTCATTGGCGTCAGTGATGTACGCCAGCTCTGCCGCATTGACCCTGGGGTGTTCACTGGGGTGGTTTCTGATGTACCACCACGCCCAGACGCCTACGACCATGGTGCCCACGCCGGCGATGACGAAGGCGATCCGCCAGGAGTCAAACCAGGTGATCAGTCCCGCAATGAGGATGGCCCCCAGTGCAGTGCCCAGCGGTGCGCCGCCATCGACGAGGGTTGCGCCGCGACCGCGCTCATTGGGCGTCAGCCAGGCACCGTTGAGCTTGGCCCCGGCCGGCATGATCGGCGACTCTGCGACGCCCAGCCCGATGCGCGTGATCAGCAGGGTGATCCAGTTGTGCGCGCCGCCCGCCAGCGCCTGAAACAGGCCCCAACCAATGGTGGCAATGCCGACGATATTGCGGGTCTGAAAACGGTCGAGCAGCATGCCGCCAGGAATCTGCATGAGCGCATACGACCAGAAGAACGCGCTGAGCATCAAACCTTCCAGCGCCGGCGTCATGTTGAAGTCAGCCGAGATCAGCGGCAGCGCAACGGACAAGGAAGCCCGGTCGATGTAGTTGATGGCGGAGAGCAGCAGCAGGAGCAGGAAGATCCTCCACCGCACCGTGGTGGGGCGGGCGCTCGCGGCACTCGTGGAAGCAGCAGGCGTGACGACCTGTACATTGCCAGTGGTCATGTTCATCTCACTCTTATGTTTATTATGAAATGCATCCGTTGCTAAGGGCCCGGTGCAGGGCCTCACCCGTCAGAGCGATCTTGTTTCTCCAACATTGAACGCTGAGTCGACGACTTCGAAGGAGTTGCACAGGGGTTTTCCGAACTCCTCCATGCTGATCTCGAACCGATCACCCGGCTGAGTTTTGACGTTGTCTGCAACCGAAAGGGTGGCCGTGCCGAAGAAGTGCACATGCACATCGCCCGGGCGCAGGAACTGGGTGTACTTGAAGTGGTGATACTCCAGGTTCTCCAGGCTGTGGCACATGTTGTCCTCGCCGCTGAGAAACTCTTTCTCCCATAACAGGTTGCCGTCGCGCCAGATCCGGCTGGTGCCCGCCAGGTGCCGTGGCAATTCACCGACGCGCAGCTCTGGCCCGTAGGCGCAGTTGCGCAGCTTGGAGTGGGCCAGATACAGGTAATTGCGCCGTTCCATGACATGGTCGGAGAACTCGTTGCCCAAGGCGAAGCCCAGGCGGTAGGGCGTGCCGTCATGGCCGATGACGTAGAGGCCGGTCAGCTCGGGCTCTTCGCCCGCATCTTCAGCGAAGCCCGGCGACTGGAACGGCTGGTTCGGGCGTACCACAATCGAACCGTCGCCCTTGTAGAACCACTCTGGCTGAGCGCCCACGGTGCCGGCCGCCGGACGGCCGCCATCGATCCCCCACTGGAACATCCGCGCGGTGTCCGTCAGCGCATCCTGACTGTCGACGTTTTTCTGGTGCATCTTGTCGCGGGTCGAAGCACTTCCCAGGTGAGTCAGGCCGGTGCCGCTGATCAGGCAGTGAGCGGGGTCTTCATGGTCAAGTGGCGGCAGGACGCGGCCGGTGTCCAGCAGATGGGTATAACTGTCAGCACTTAGTACCGTGCCCACGCTTCGTACTTCCTGCTGCAGGCTGTGGCCATTGGCAATGGCGGCGAGGGCCAGGGTGCGGGTGCTGGCTGTACCGTTGACCACCTGAATCGAGTCGCCCTCGACCACGCCGACACGGCGCTGACCCGTGGCATCTTCAAACTGGATTAAACGCATGGTGAGGCCTCGACGTGTTGTTATCGTTGAGGTCACTTTAAATTTCCAGCCTGCTGCTGCCTAATGAGAGTTACGACCCAAGCGATAACCTTTAGGTATACCCATGCTGCCGTCCCTCTCATCCATGGTGTCTCGTCTGCGACTCAAGCAGCTGCGGCTATTGATAGCGCTCGACGAGCATGGCTCGGTGCGCAAGGCGTCCGAGATCATGGCGTTGTCGCAACCGGGCGCCACCAAGGCATTGCAGGAAATCGAGACCGTGTTCGGTTCAAGCCTTTTCGAGCGCACCAGCAAGGGTCTGGAGGCCAACGATCTTGGCCGCTGCGTGATTCGTTATGCCCGCCTGATTCACACCGACCTTGAGCACCTTCGCGAAGAAATGGTCGGCATCCTCAAAGGCCAAGGCGGGCGCCTGGCCATCGGCACCATCATGGGCGCCGTGCCGACGCTGGTGGACAGCCTGGCGCGACTGCGCGACAAACAGCCGGAGTTGTCGATCTCCATCGTCGAAGACACCAGTTCGCGGTTGTTGAGCTTGCTGGATCAGGGACGGGTGGATGTCGCGATCTGCCGAACCAGCGTGAGCCCACGTCCGGGCGCTTATCAAACCCGCTTCCGGGCACAGGAACCGCTGGTGGTGGTGGCCAATCCTGCGCATCGCCTGGCCCATGCGCCGACGCTGCAACTGGACGACTTGATGGACAGCCGCTGGGTGGTGTTCCCGGTCAACATGCCCATGCGCTTGACGCTGGAGCGCGAGTTTCGCCAGGTGGGGTTGAGCTTTCCGCTTTATGCGATCGAAACCTCGTCGACGTTTACGACGTTGTCGTTGTTGCTGAAGGATCCGAATCTGGTGGCGGTGATGCCGAACGACGTCGCGCAGATGGCGCTGGACCACGGCATGTTGGTCAAACTGCCGCTGACGATTCAGTCCACCAGCGAGCCTTATGAAATCGTGACTCGATCGAATGTGGAGTACACGGCGTCGATGGTGTTGCTGATTGAGGAGATGACGGGGGTGGGTTTGGATTCAACAAGGGATGAGTAGGCTTGCCATCCATAAAGCATCAGCCTGGAAGGATGGCGTTTGGTCGGTCGCAACAGCTTGCAAGCTGAGCGGTGTCATCTGTGCGGTACAGGGTAGGCCTAAAGCCGGCGCTGCATCAGCGAATGCTCTTTGCCCCAAGCTTGAAATGACTCTAGATACTCCCATCCTCGCTTTGCGTAATAGTCACGTCGGTCATGTGTGTGCAAATAAAGTTTCTGATGTCCGACTTCTTTCGCGTTAGAGCAGACCTCTGTAATGAGTTGTTCGGCCAAGCCACGCCGCCTTGCCGACGGAGCAACAAGGACACACGCAAGCCACGGCCCGAGTTCTGGGTAATCAGGCGAATCGTGCTTGGCCAGGGCGGCCCCTCCGAGGAGCTGACCATTTTCCAGAGCGATCACAGTTCGCCAGTTCCCGTCATTCTGGCCATCTTTGAATTCTCGCTGCCAATCATGGAGCGCCTGTGCAGCGAACTCATACGCGAACTGTTCATGCAGCCACGATGCGAATGTGTCGCTATAGTCCATGTGATGGCACAGCAAGGCCGTCTGGAACATATGATTAATTCTCGAGATGAGCAGGTTGTTAGTGTCTGCAGGTGAGGTCGTAGAAACCAAGCGCGGCAACCATAAGCGTTTGAAAGCCGGGAATCGCGCTGACGTGATCAGTGGAGGCTTGGAGACGCTTTTCAGGGCAGGACCTACCAAGCCTGCGTGTTTACCACTCAGCCCGCGAACTTGTAATCACCGCCTTTTTTGATCGCATTGATATAGGCCGGCCGCGCCTGGAACCGGTCGATCCAGGCGGCTAGGCTAGGGTAGTCGTTCAGCATGCCTTGGGATTTTGCAAACTCGCCAATAAAGCTCATTTGGATATCCGCGCCGCTGATTTCTTCACCCAACAAATACGGGGTAAGTTTCAACGCGGTTTCCAGATAACCTAGATAGTTGGCCAGTTCAGATTCAATTCGCGGCTGCAGCGGCTTGCCAGCGTCCCCAAGACGCCCGACATAAAGGCTGAGCATCAGCGGCAGCATGGCCGACCCTTCTGCGAAATGCAGCCATTGCACGTATTCGTCATAGGTCGCGGTGGCCGGGTCAGGCTGCAAGCGACCATCGCCGTGGCGGCGGATCAGATAATCGACGATAGCACCGGACTCGATCAGCACATGAGGTCCGTCCTGAATAACCGGTGACTTGCCCAGCGGGTTAATGGCTTTCAGTTCAGGGGGCGCCAGGTTGGTCTTGGCGTCTCTTTGGTAGTGCTTGATCTCGTAGGGCAGGGCGAGCTCTTCGAGTAGCCAGAGGATGCGCTGCGAGCGGGAATTATTGAGATGGTGAACGATGATCATGAAGCTACCTATGAGATGTAAAGGTGTGTAAGGACAGACTGTCGTGGCCCACTGTGGTTCTAAATGGTTGCGAAATCAGCAGTCAGTAGCACCGTCCCGAAGGCGGCGCCTCGGGCATGATGCAAAACCTAATTCGCGAGGAATCCATCGGCTCATCCTCGCTGAACTAATCACCGCGCCCGTCCCCTAATTCTGCGCACGTTGCGCCAATCCCAGGCTGATCCTGGGTCACTCACACACGAAGGTTTGGTGAATCATGAAGAGCGAACAGGTAGAAGGCGTTGTAGAGCAGGTTGCCGGCAAAGCACAGAGCGCAGTTGGGAAACTGTTTGGTGATTCGAAGCTGGAGGCGGAAGGTACCGGTCGCCAGGCTTCTGGTCAGTTGACCCAGGCCTACGGCGATGCCATGGAGAGCGTATCTGCGTTTGTTAAAGAAAAACCAGTCGCTGCGGTTGCCATTGGTGGAATTGCGTTGCTGATTCTGGACCGTCTCTTCCGCCGCTGAGTGAGGAGCAAGGGAAGCTCCGCCTGGGGCGTCCCGCTTTGAGTTTACATTTCCCCGCCTCCTTAAGGACTGTCTACCAGCAGCTTGAAGGAGGCGAGGTTAGGTACCTTCTGTTGATTCGCTGTCTCTTTTGAGCGCGTTGAGTGTTACCCCCGGCAGCAATAAGCAAATTATTCCCTTGCCCGTTCGATCAAGCCAGTTAGCGAAAGCTAGTGTGAAGGCCTGGATCGATCGCGTTCGGCCTTGCGCGCCGCTTTGACGATCAGCCAATAGAAAACCAAGAGCAAGGGCAGCGGAAGGATCAGCGTCAGCAGGGCGCGGATGCCCTCGGGCATGTCACCGGTATCGAGATCTCCGAACACCTGGATTATCAAGATACATGTAACGAACCACGAGAAAAGGTTGCTCGCCAAGACGGCCATGACCCTGAAGAACACTCGCCAGAATCTTGATGGGTGGTCCACGTTCTTTGATGCTGGCGGCATTGCGGTGTTAGGGACCAGCACAAGTGCACCGACAATCCCCAAGCCCCATTGGAAGACCGTGATCCAGGCTGTGAGCGTCATGAGAGAGTAACCAAGCGGGCGAAGTCGCGTCGAAACGATTTAAAGACGCGGCCAAGACTGTATTTAGCTTTTGGCAATGGCGCTGTGGCAGCGCTGTGCAGTGACATGATTCATGCTCCATCCGTGAATACGTGCCCGGTCCTTGCGAAAGACGTTATGAGCTGATCGACATTTTGCTTATGAGCACGTTGGTATGACAAGGGTGAGGCTGTACGCGTTACCCATAGATGCTGTTAATAAAACGGCAAATTTTTCAACTGGTTACTGGCAGAGTGAGCGATAAATGATAGAAAGTTTTCAAGTCGAGACGATTTTATCATTTATGCATAGCAAAAATCTGTAAAGCGCTGTTATTGATATTCCTATCGTCTCGAATCCTTGAGTGACGAGTCAAAAATTCGCAGCGCGCGACATAAATTTTTTAAGAAAGCCATGCCGTCTTTTTTGGTGAGCTTTTGCGCCTTTTCTTCGTGTTAAGCGTGGATTAGCCCATCCCATCAGATGTTTCGATCCATCAATATGTTTGACAGCGCGAACAACGTAGTCAGCGGAGCCGTGCTTTAGATCTTGATCACCCGAAATGAATGCTAAGCCTTGTTTCCAGCAGGTAAGTTTCCGCCATCAGCCTTAGCGCAGAACGTCTGGATCAACAGCGGCAAGCGACTCCACGGCATCACCTGACCCAGCACAGAGAGGGATCGTTCGCAGTGGGTCTGCTCACGCTTGACCGCATATTCGAAGTAGGAAGCTCATTTGGATCATGTCTAGCTCAGATCAGGCGATAAGCGGGTACTCCAGCATATCTGAGGACCTACTTGGAGTTTTCTAAGTCCGCCCGCACGATGCAGGGGCACGTTGCAAAGACTATGAAAAACCATTGTTCGACCTGTGGCGTGTAACGGATACACGAAGTATAAAATATTTTCGAATTAATAAAATCATAAAAATTATTTGAAATTCAATGAGTTGTGCAGTTTTTCTCAGTGATCTGATGCACGCTGATCAAAATAATGCGTCGGGCCTCGTATTTTTTGGCTATACAGGACTTTATCGGTTGAGGAGGTCGATTATGCATGTTCAGCTCGAGAGAGGTTTGCAGGTTGTTGCACGGGGAAAACTCTCATTAATATTAAGAGCTGTGGACGAAACGTCCGTGGAAGTAATTGTAATTTCAACAAGAGAAAAGCTGATCGTTGGTTTGGATGAAGTAGAATTCATCGCGAAAAGTGAAAAGAATGATGCAGCTCCAGATATTCTTCTCATGATAACGCTCGATGCGCAAGCTACTGAACAGGAGCGAAATCAGGCAGTTAAGCGCTTCGCTGTGATAACAAAACTGGTCCAAGGCAAAATTACTGTCGAGCAGGCGGCAGGGGAACTCAGTGTTGCACCTGCGCATATCTATAAGCTAAGGAGCAAATATGATGAGGGTTTGGGCTATTGTTCCTTGATTGTGCAGCGCCGTGGTAATAAAAAAGGTTCAAGACATTTAGTTGACAACATCGAAGTAGCAATAAGCGAGGCTATAACAAAATTTAAGCGCAAGGAAGGAGTCTCGTTTGCGCAAGTCTGGCGTGAAGTGCAATCAAATTGCGATCTACTCAGGCTGAAATGCCCGGCGCGCAAAACGGTCCAGGCTCGAATAGAGGCTTCTCTTTCAACGAAACAAATTACTCGTATGAAATCGGGGCGAGATATCGCATCCCAAACGCATGATGGTCGCCCTGGCAAGTACAATGCCAAAAGGCCCTTAGAGTTGGTGCAGTCGGATCATACATTAGTAGATGTGGAAGTACTTTCAGACGATCGTAAAGAGGTGATTGGACGTCCTTGGTTAACATTATTTATCGATGTATATAGTCGTGTGATACTTGGCTACTACCTCAGCCTTCATGCGCCCAGCTCTTTATCGGTTGCATGTGCCTTGACACATTCAGTGATGCGAAAAGAAGATTTTTTTCGTAGGTTAGGTTTGTCAGAGTACAGCTACCCGATATTCGGACCGCCCGAAATGGTGTACATGGATAATGCAAAGGAGTATTGCAGCCCAAAATACCTCAGGGCACTGGAGCGTTCACACATTACCTACGGTCATCGTCCGCTAGGAAAGAAGCATTATGGAGGCCATGTCGAACGGCTGATTGGAACAATGATGAACAAGGTTCATTTATTGAGTGGGAGCACAATGTCTAACACTGTTGCGCGCAAACGACTGGCAAAGTCAAAAAAACCCACCCAAACATTTACAGAGTTTTCCAAATGGTTCGCTTTGCAGGTGATAGAGTATCATTCGACTGTACACAGCGAAATAGCGAAGTCTCCACTGCAAGCCTGGAATGAATATTATAATCCCCATAGTATAACCCCATACCCACCGCAAATTTCTGACGAGCACCAATTCCGCCTTCGGTTCATGCCTGAGGAATATAGGTGCATACGATCACGCGGCATAGAATTCAAGGGTAGATTCTATTGGGATCCGGTCTTATACTCTTATGTGGGGGAAAAGAAAGTTGTTGTGAAATACGACCCGTTTTCGCTCAAACAATTATGGGTTCAACTTAATGGGCAGTTTGTTGCAATCCCTTTCGCCGATATGACGCTACCTGATATTTCTTATGAAGAACATAGGGCATCCCTTTTCTTTTCTGAAAGATTGCAGCCTGGAACGTTTGCGGAGCCGCAAGCGGCACAGGCATATCGGGAAGCAGCAAATATTGAGGAGATCAGCATAAAGCTAACTAAAAAAGCAAGAAAAAGAACCGCTGCGCTCCTAGAATATGAAAAAGCGTATCCATTCTCAGATACTGCACTCGAAGCCCCCAAAGACCTTCCGGACTATTCATCCTCGCCAAAACCATTTCGGAGAGGAGATTGAGCATGGAGTACGACCATATCAGGTCAGATCGGAGAGGATCTGCAAATCTAGATATCAGTACGCGAATTTCCTTAATGCTAGAGGACGTGTGGGTAGATCACTCGCCAAGCGAGAGCATTTTTCATCTTATGAATAATATCGCTGATGCGCCCAGGCGGATCACGGCTCCCGCTCTGCTAGTGACAGGCAACGGCGGATCTGGTAAAACTGCCATAGTAAATCAGATCAAGTTCCGCGTCAAACGTAGCGACGGCCTCCTATTTGTAAATATGGCAGCAGATCCTGATCTACTGAAGCAGAAAGAGTTTAGATCGGAGATTTATAAGTCACTAGAATTACCTTGCCCGCCGACGCAAGATAGGACCCGTCCCAACGGTTTCATTCCTCGGGAATTGTCGGAAATACTAAAGCTACGGAATGTCTGGGGAATTGTTATTGATGAAATACACGATCTATTATTGTGTGGAAAAGTTGAGCAGCGTATAAATAGTTCAATGTTGAAGACGTTTCTTGGTGAAAGGTACGGAATTTGTTTATTTGCCTTTGGTACGCTTAAGTCTAGTAGCTTTATTTCGGCGACGCTCGAAACTCAGCGCAGGTTTACGGAAGTAAGACTGAAAGACTGGAGCGAGGATGAGCACTTTCGGACATTTCTTTTAGGTGTCGAGGAGTTAATGCCATTAAAGGAGCCTTCGAGGTTGTATGATCGAGATATGGTTTCCGCTATTCTTACCTCAACTGGAGGCCGAATGGATAAGGTTATAGAGCTCATCCGTCATGCTGGCTGCTATGCGCTCAAGAGTGGGTCGGAACGAATTCAAGCTGTTCACTTATCCTCAGCGTCAGCGAATCCTTGGGGGTATTGATGAAGTTTATAAGTGGGATGACCCAAATTTTTTATGACGAAACACTTTCATCATGGATATTCAGATCTTCATTAAAAACGCGGTCTCGACCATGGGTCAACGATAAGCTTATACCTTTAGCACCAACTGTATTTGGCGGAGGCGCTCTCATTGAAAGTGAGGACTGGGATTTTGATCCCAATGTGGTTTTGCTTCACAAAACCATCCCTGAGTTTGCCTATAAATTCGAGTACCTAAGCTGTATTTTTTTTAGGAGTTCTGGCCGCGTCGTAGGGTGGCGTAGGCGCTGGTGGTTTTGTGTACAGTGTATGAGGGCAGATATTTCCGCAGGGCAAGCGCCAGGCTGGCGTAAAAGTTGGTGTTATAAAGATTCGGTAGTATGCATGGTTCACTGTGTTGACTTGCAAAGACTTATTGTTGCTCCACAGTTTACTCGCTCTTGGGATGCTTTCGTGCAAAGTTCACATCCAATCAATTACGACGCCGATTGGTCGAATGAAAGCTTCCAGCGATTTCGAGTTGTCCTCATTCGCAGAATTCACTCCTGGAAAAAAACAAACTGCGAACGCCTGCAAAGTCTTTTTGATCATTTATATGATATATTTCTGCTTGCACCAGTTTACAATGGGAACCATGGTCAAGCACATGAACTATTTAGCGGCCATCGACCCGCTCTTCGGCATACTCTGCCCAACTATGTGGAGGGGGTTAGGTACGGTTCTGAGCTTAGTAATATCAAGGCGAAATTTGGTAGTCTTGTTCTCGTGGGATACCTATTAGAGGTGCTTAATGAGCGGGATATCCATTTTATGATGTCAAAAAGCGCTAGGTTTAGAGATTGGTGTACTTATAATCCTGATATTTTTCAGGCTATTCAGTTTGGTTGTGCAAGTGTAGAAGACTGCTACACGCTTAGGTCCCTTTTGGGAGGTCTGGAATTACTGCCGGCAGGCAACCTCGAGCAGGCAGTTCGGGCCTACCTCGTAAGGTTTGAAAGGGTCAGGCCCGGAATCTCATTTGAATTTTTTCACGGGTTAGGTGCCGTAACTCCGACATTGTGAATTGCCGCCAGTCCCTAGGAAATAATCATCCACAGGCTGAAATTTCGACGCTTTCGCTAAATTAACTTTGTTTAGCATCCTAAGATTCGCTGCATTTCGGGCCTCAGGAACAAGCAATAGTCAGTCGCACGGCAATTGTGCAAGGCGCCCACTTGAAAGTAATCCATGACAGTGTTTTGATGCTGCAGTGTTCGGTCACAGCCATGACTTCGTCTAGCAATACGCCCTGACGGCCGGCTTTCGTCACTAATGTCGAACGCGGGTTGTGCGCTGCCCGAGTGCCCACTAGCCGGCCAGTTTCGCCCCATGCTGAACAGTGCGCGCTATGTAGTCGCTTGACAGCACGTCAGCGCTAACCTTATTACGCGCAATGTATTTGATTCCGAGCCTAAAAACTGACATCGGATAACACTGCTCTATCAGACCTAACATCAACGCAACCGTTAAGGTGAGCCTTTTCTGGTCCCCATAACGTGCTCAAGTTTTCTGCGCAGCCAGCGCTCAGCCGGATCACTGTCCATAACGCTTAACCAGGACATGGACAATTCCAGTGTCGGCGTGACGAAGGGCAGGGGTTCAGCGTGCAACGCACCTGTCTGACTCAACGCCAGCGCGAGGTAGTCCGGCATATTGCACAGCATGTTGCCGACGGCCATGAGCGCGGGGAGGGTTGTGTACTGGGGAATTGAGAGCACAGCCTTACGCGTGCGCCCGACGGCCTCCAGCCACTCGTCGGCGAAGCTGGAAATGTTCGCAACATGGGACACGACCACATGGGGGCGTGAGCAGTACTCATCCAGGGTCAGCGGGGTGTCGGATACATCGATGCGCAGCACCATGGGCACGACGTTTCTCAGCAGCTTTCGCTTGGCGTTGGCAGGCAGGTCTTTAGTAATGCAGACCCCCACGGTGATCTCGCCCGAGGCCAGCAGCTCGGAAATATTCCACGCGTTGACCTGCTTGATGACAATCACCACGTTCGGCGCTTCCTCGTGCAGCGCTTGCAGCAACGCGGGCATCAGGCTGTATTCGACGTCATCGGACAGGCCGATTCGAAACGTCATGGTGCTGCTGCCAGGATCGAAATCCCGGGTCAGGCTCAAGGCGACGGACATCGCGTCGAGCGCCGGAGACAGATGATGAATGATCTCGCTGGCCCGTGCCGTAGGCTCCATCCGGTTGCCCACACGGATGAACAGCGGGTCATTGAAGAGGCCGCGCAGCCGGTTCAGCGCCGAGCTGATGGTGGGCTGGCTGAGGAACAGTTTTTCTGCCGCCCGGGTGACATTGCGCTCCAGCATCAAGGTTTCGAACACAACCATCAGATTTATGTCAGCCCTGCGCAGCTCATTGCGATTCATAAGCTTTATCCGCCACGACCGACATAGTGGGTGCCCTTGATGATTTGAAGGTGCCTAGTCTAGGGAGGGCGGCATCCATGCGCCAGCGCGTATGCGGACAACCGGCATGTCCACGTCGCGAAGGTGGGGGCGCAATCAGAGCGCTGCCGTGCACGGCGCGCAGTGAGCTCCCGGCCATCGATGCCATTTGCATCGTGCTTGCCGGCATGCCTTGCATGCATTGCCGGCAAGTGTTCGACCCGCCCGAGCCCATCGGGAAGAGGGATAACGGTTATCGACGTTGCCAATGAGTACGGAAAAAAAATGCTGATAGCATCCTTTGCCATTGGCGGCACTTGCTGCTTTGCACTCAATCCACCCTGGTGACGCGGCAGTGAGTCCATCGCTGACGTCGATACCGCTATTCATTTCAGACCATGATGAGCGCCCCAATGATGCCCCCCGCTTATGCCGACATTTACCGATCGGTGGGTAAGATTCATCGCTTGCTCGAACACACGATCAAATCAGCGATCTCCCGTTTCGACCTGACCGTGGCGCAGTTTCAGGTGCTGGAAACAGTCGCTTCCGGCAGAGCCAGTTCCCCGGCCGAATGCGGGCGTAAGATCAATCTGACGTCTTCAGGCATGACCAATGTGCTGGACAGTCTGGAACATCGCGGACTGGTGAGCAGAGGACGGGAAGGCGCTGACCGACGATTTATTACCATCCGCCTGTCGCCTGACGGCGCTGTGCTCTACCAGCACGCGGCAAAGGCCGTTTCAGCGTCCTGGGACAAGGCGGTCGAGGCTTTGTCTGCCGAACAACCCTTGCTGTCGGCCCTGTGCGCCGGCCGGCCATCGTCCGCCGCAGGTTAGCGAGGTTGGGCAGCACGGGTCATCACTGCTTAACGCCAATGCCTGAACGCAACCCCTTAACGAATTCTCGTTGGAGCCACACGATTGATCACCGAACATCCCGTCCGCCTGTTTCTGACCGCACTGGTCGCCGTCGCCCTCAGTGGATGTTCCTACAGTGATCTGAAACCCCAGTCTTCGGTGTGGCAGGGCCTGAAGGTCAGCAGTAAAAAGACCCTGGATGAGGCACCGGTATCTGACGCCCATTAGCCCGAGCAAACCTGGTGGACGGCGTTTGGCGATCGGCAGCTCAATGACATGGTCCGCGAGGCGCTTGCAGGTAATCCCGGGGTGGCCAGCGCTGCCGCCCGGGTCCGCCAGGCCCAGGCCCTGACAGGCCTGAACCAGGTAGCGCTTGCGCCTCGGGTAGACGCCAGTTTTTCCGATACACGACAGCGATACAGTGCCAACGGAACAGCGGGCGGCGTTTCAGGCACCTGGCAGACGCTCTACCAGACCTCGCTGGGCGTGGGTTACGAGCTGGATTTCTGGGGCAAGAATCGTGCTGCGCTGGAAGGCTCCATTGGCCGTCAGCGGGCGGCCGACGTTGACCGGTACGCGACGACGCTGATGATTTCCTCGGCGATGGTGCAGGCGTATATCGAATTGCAGAAAAACTACGATCAGATTGTCCTGGCCGAGCAGGTGCTCGCCCAGCAACAGTCGATCCTCGATCTCACGCACCGGCGCTTCGCCGCCGAGCTGGATTCCCAGGTTGATATCAAACAGGCTCAAGCGAGTATTCCGGCCAGCAAAGCCACCCTCTCCGCGCTCAGAGAGGCCGTGGAGCTGGACCAGAACCGGCTGGCGGCGTTGATGGGCGAAGGCCCGGACCGTGGTCGTTCCATCCGCAGGCCGGCCATCGGCGAGGTCGAGCCTTTTTCGATACCCAGCCGTCTTCCCGCAGAGCTTCTTGGCCGGCGCCCCGACGTGGTTGCCCAGCGCTGGAGAGTCGAAGCAGCCGGGCATGAAATTGACGTGGCAAAGGCCGGTTTTTATCCCAACGTCAACCTGGCGGCCTCCCTGGGCTTGCAGAGCTTTGGCTTTGGCGACTTCAAGGACAGCAGCAGCCGGATGCTCGGGATCGGGCCGGCGATCAGCCTGCCGATTTTCGACGGAGGTCGTCTACGGGCCAATCTGGCCAGCCAGGATGCGGCTTACGACGTTGCGGTCGAAGGCTACAACCAGACGTTGATCGACGCGCTCCACGATATAGCCGATCAACTGACCTCTCTGCGCTGGCTGAAAGAACGCGTGGACCAGCAACAACAGGCCGTTCAGACCGCCAATGATGCCTACGACCTGATCAATCGCCGCTACGGTGCCGGGCTTGCCACCTATATCCAGGTACTGATCACGCAAAACGCTGCATTGGCCGAGCAACGCCAACTCGTTGACTTGCGCGCCCGAGGCCTTTCACTCCAGGCCAGCCTGAGCCGGGCGCTGGGGGGCGGCTTCAGTCCCGATGCCATTGCGTCGAACGCAGCTCTGACACCTGATCTTTCGAGTAAATGATGAGCACTCAATCTCCCGCGTCCGGCGTCCCTGTCGCCGCATCTCGCCACTCCGGCCCCGTTGTCTTTATCGGCGCCGGTCTGATCCTCATTGCGCTGTTGGCCCTGTGGTACGGGTATCAAGTTGGCAATGAACGCACCGAAGACGCTTATGTGGACGGCAACGCCGTTCAAGTGACCTCGCAGATCACTGGCACCGTCACGGGGATTGGCGCGGACAACACTGACTACGTCTGCGCTGGAGACCCGGTGGTGCGGCTCAATCCGGTGGACGCCGAAATCCAGTTCGAGCGCAGCAAAGCTGCGTTGGCGAGGGCCACCCGCATGGCGCGCACTCAGTACTCCCAGGTGGAGCAACTGCAGGCGGAAGTCGATCAGCGCAGCAACGATGTCGGCAAGGCCAGGGCGGATGTGCAGCGGCGCGCGCAACTGGCGTCCAGCGGGGCCGTGTCCCGTGAAGAGATCAGCCACGCCGAAGATATTCTGAAAAACGCCGTTGCCGGGTTGGCGTCGACCCGCCAGCCCCTGGCCCAGCGCAGGGCAATGGTGGATGGCACCACGCTGCGGTCGCACCCGGACGTACTGACCGCCGCTGCCAATCTGCGCGATGCCTTTGTCGCCCGGGACCGCACCGTGGTGCTGGCGCCCGTGACAGGCGTCGTCACCAGGCGCAGCGTGCAAGTGGGCCAGCGCATCAGCCCGGGCGTGGCCCTGATGACGGTGGTGCCGCTGGATCACTTGTGGGTCAACGCGAACTTCAAGGAATCGCAGCTTGAACATATCCGCATCGGGCAGCCGGTCACGCTGACAGCCGACTCCTATGGCACTGATGTCGTTTTTCACGGAACAGTCGCCGGTCTTGATGCAGGAAGCGGCAGCGCTTTTGCCCTGCTGCCGGCGCAAAACGCGACGGGAAACTGGATCAAGGTCACTCAGCGTGTGCCAGTGAAAATCGCGCTCGACCCGCAGGAGATCGCCCGGAATCCGTTGCGCCTGGGGATCTCCATGCGGGTAAAGGTGGACACCCGCGCGCAAGACGGCGATGTATTGCGTGCGGACGTACCCCGCGAGGACCTTTACAGCACGGCAGTGTTTGATAACGAACTGAAAAACGCCGACGCGCTGGTCGAAAGCGTCATCACTGAAAATGAGGGAGCCCAACGGGCGCCTGCGCTCAGCAGTGCCAGGCGTTAGGAGGCTGCGATGTTCAGGAAGTACTGGCTGCTGCTGACTACCATCACGCTGTTGTGCAGTCTGGAGTTTCTGCAAACCGGCATGATCGCGTTTGCCTCGGCGCCGATACGCGGTGAAATCGAAGCCAGTCCTGAAGAGTTCAGCCTGGTGGCAGCCCTTTATGCCTGTCTGGCCGTGATCTCGATCTCCAAGCAACGCTGGCTGACCGAGCGCTTTGGCTGGCGCAACTACCTGCTGACGTCCATCGGCATTTATATCGTTGGCGCGGTGATCTGCAGCGTCAGCGCCGATCTGGTCACGTTCACCGCTGGCCGGGTGGTGATGGCGCTGGGCGGCGGAGGGTTCATGACCTCGGCTCGGGTCATGGTGCAGATGATTTCGCCAGGACCTTACCGGTTTACCGGCATCAAGGCCTTTGCCATCGGTCTAGCGTGCGGCACCTCGGCCGCACCGGTGCTTTCCTCACTGGCAGTTGCGTACTCCACCTGGCAGGCTATTTTCTGGATTCTGATTGTCGTGGCGATGCTGGTCGCAATGCTGGCGCTGAGATTTCTGCCGACAGACCGGCATCCGGTCGAGTCCCGTAGTCAGAGTCGACTCGGTCAGGTGCTGCTGCTGGCTGTCAGTTCGTTCTCGATCCTGTACGTGCTTCAACGCTCTTATTACGACTTCTACAACGAAACCACCATCATTCTGGTGTTCGTCGGGCTGGCTGCGTTCGCGCTGCTGGCCTACCTGCGAAACGAGAATAAACACCCACGGCCCTTGTTGAAAGTGCATCACGTGATCAACCGGCGCTACGTCTACGGTATCGCGCTGTTCTGCTTCAGCTATCTGATGCTGGGCGCCAACAACTACGTGCTGCCGTCTTTCCTGCAGTCCGCGCTGGGCTATTCGTGGGAGACCGTCGGGCATTTCCAGTCGCTCGGGCTGCTGGGTACGTTGGCGGCATGGCTGCTGATGTCGTGGCTGTTGCCAAAATCGCCGTCACCCAAAAAGTTCTTCACCCTGGGATTTTTGTCCTTGATCGCCTTCAGCTACCTGCTCGCGGGCATTACCCCTGGCGCAGAAATGTGGACCAATATCCTTCCGGCAGCGATCGACCACAGACCAAGCGTGGGACGATGAGCCATTTACCCACCACATCCAGCTTGTCCAGGTAATCTTTTGCTAGGCGCTCTCCCAGCTGGAGGGTGGCAAATTCAAACGCCGCAGCTTCCAAGGCCATCGCAGAGAAGACGATGGTTTTTATGCCAGCCACTTGTTTTCTGGCTTTCTGATCGTCGTAGTCTGTCGATTCGCTAAGCCATTGCGGTTTGGGAACCGGGTTGCCCTTCTCGAAGAGAAAGCAGCCGAACGCCTCTTCCGCAATCTCACAATAGGTGTCGACCATAGAATCGACCAAGACCCAGCTATCGCGAACCCTAAACGGTTTAGTCGTCTCCATGCTGCCCCCCCCTTTAAAACTAACGATAACGTATTTCTTGCCTATAAAAAGTGTAGATACGCAGCGCAAAACGGGACAGACGTTGGATCTGACCCATATTTTTCTTGAATCATTCTCATTGATGTAGAGCCGAGGTATGCTTTAAGCAACCAAGCTGCTGCAAGACTTAGCTGCTCGCACTGGTAGTACTCGCGGACAAAATATGAGCAATGCTGAGGCCGGGCACTGGGCTGTAGTGCATTCGTGGGTTGCGCAGATGCCGAAACATCGCAGAGACAGGGTCCAGATCGTTAGCAAGCCACTCGCCGAGCGGCACGGTATTGTCCAGGTGCAGTGGTCGCACGCTTAGTAAGTCAGCTCAGTCTCGCAGGGTGTATCAATGCACCATTAGATTAAGCTGGCAGGCTTTCACGACTGCACCGAACAAGAAAGGACAATCAGCTCACCCCGTTGGGTCCCTCCAGCACCTGCCGTACCTTCTTCGCCAGATCGGTGGGCACGTAGGGTTTGGATATCACATCAAACTCGTTGCCCCCCGCATCCGTACGTTCTAGCGAGTTCTCGGAATAACCAGTTGTCAGCAACACCTTTAAGGTGGGGTAAAAGCGCTTGGCTTCCCGGGCCAGCATCACGCCGTTCATTCCACCAGGCATGATCAGGTCGGTAAAAAGCAGATCAAATTGTTCTCCTTTGAGAATGGCAAGTGCCTCCTGGCCGCTGTAGGCCAGTCCGCACGTATAGCCATATTCTTCCAAAACCATTCTGGCCAGTTCCGCGACGTCCGGACGGTCTTCCACAATCAAAACCCGTTCTCGGCCTGATGGCTCGACGATCGCCTCCATGACGGGCAGGGTGTTGAGCTGGCTGTCATCCGCGGGGAAATACATCCGAATCGTTGTGCCGATGCCCTCTTCGGAATAAATCCGGGCCGTTCCTCCGGATTGCTTCATAAATCCGTACACCATGGAAAGCCCTAATCCGGATCCCTTTCCTTCATCTTTTGTGGTGAAGAAGGGGTCCATCACCCGGCTGACGATGGAGGCCGGCATACCAGCGCCGTTGTCAGTAATAGCCACGCTGACATAACGTCCAGGCATCAACCCGTCATATGACATTGAGGCGAGGTTCTGAGTTTGTACGTTCTTGGTCTCCATGGTCAGTAGTCGCTGCTGTCGTGATTCCATGGCATCACGGGCATTGATGAATATGTTCAGCAAAGCGACCTCTGTCTGGGTCGTGTCCACCCTGCAATTCCATAGATCGCTTGCCAGAGCCAGCCTGATGTCGGTACCTATCAACGTGCGCTCGGCCATCTCCTGAGATGAGGTGATGATGGCATTCAGGTTCACCACACGGCCCTGAAGCTTCTGCTTACGCGAAAAGGCCAGCAGCTGTTGAGTGAGCGTTTTCGCCCGTTCAGCAGCGTCTCGTGCGTTACCTGCGCTGCGCAGAATCCGCTGCTGATCGTAATGCGGTTTATCGGCGGTACGCTGGATCATGTCCAGATAGCCAATCATCACCTGCAGGAGATTATTGAAGTCGTGTGCAATACCGCCCGTGAGCTGGCCCAGCGCTTCCATTTTCTGAGCCTGGCGCAACCCGTCCTCGGCATCACGCCGGCGGCTGACATCCAGCTGCGAGGCAAAGAAATAGATCAGCTCACCGGACTCGTTGTACACCGGCGAAATAAAAAGCGCGTTCCAGAAGGCCGAACCGTCTTTTTTGTAATTCACCAGCTCAACAGCCACTTCCCTATTGGCAGCGATGGCCTCACGGACCTGCTTGACGGCAGCTGGATCGGTTTCGGGCCCCTGCAGAAATCGACAGTTGGAGCCCACGATTTCATCGCGGCTGTAACCGGTCATGTCGATGAATGCGTTGTTCGCGAAGATTATCGGGTTATCAGGCCGTTTGGGGTCTGTGACGATCATCGGCATGCGCGTGGTCTCCACGGCAGCGAAGAAGATGTTGTGATCTGATCCGCTGATGTCTCCGGTGGAGCTATCGTTTACACGTGTTGGGTGACTCGCCATCGCTGCTCCGGCGTGTATCAAACAGTACGCTATCTGTGAATAGTCTGTATATATGAACAGTCTTTAATGCTGTGGTGCAAGTTTTTGACAGATCGCGTGCAACTGATCGATTTCAAACGGTTTGGGTAACCAGTGCACGCGATGATCAGCCAGTGATTCAGCAGTGGAGTGGTAGCCGGAAGCGACGACGACGGGCGTCGAAGGCTGAAGCCGACGGACGCGCCTAACCAACTCAATGCCATCAATCTCTCCTGGCATCTGCAGGTCCGTAATCAGTAGCCGCGGAGGATAGCCGCAGTTTTCGATAAATCTCCAGGCAGCATCGGCATTGCTGAAAGGCGTAGCCGTGTAGCCATACATTTCCAAAACGTCGATTACCAGATTCAGGATCAGACGCTCGTCTTCAACAACCAGGATGGAGTCCATTCGCAGTAGCTCTACAGAAGAGTGTTTCTGCTCCGACAGAATCTTCAGTGGTTGATTCCTAATAATCGAGTGGAATTTGCCGGCCGGTCAGTCCAGTGCTGCGGTTAAACTCATGGAGTTCCGACAGTCCGGATGCCTGTATAGAAAAAACGGTTACCGACTTATGCACGGCGGGTCAGTCAGTTAGGCTAAGGCATTTTCCGTTCAGTCTCTTTGCTATAGAGAGAAGCGCTATGGCCAACCGTCTGCTCAACTCAGCCTCCGATCCGCAGCGTCTCATTCGTGCTTTGAGGCTGGCTATGGATGCTGATAATCAGACGAGCCACATCTTAGCTGAGCTAAGCCGCAGTCTTGCCCTGCGCAATCAACGAGAGTCGAACATGTCCTACCAGATCAAACAGCCCATGGGCTTTCCAAGTCTCCCACCCAGCCACATCAACGCTCTGGAGCTCGCCCCGGAGCTGCACAGCATGGCAGATACTCTGCTTTACAAAATCCAGATGGCAGACTCGCTCGAGCAACTGAAGTGGACGCACGGTCGAGCGGATGGCTTTGCTTTGGGACTAAATGTGGCCGGGCGGTTAACCCTTTGGCAAGCCGACTATCTAGTAGCGTGTTATGCCGCTGCACGTGAAAAATGCGAGGTTCAGTTCAAAGCTAAAGCCGATGCTAACCAGCGTCAGGCTGCAGTTTTTTCTGGAGAGGCCGTGCCTAACGCCGCTATCTGAGAGGTGTAAGCCTCAAGCCCTCCACGGCCGTCTCCAACTTGGCTAGGGCTTCTTCGCATTCGTGAGCGCATCAGTACTTCTTACGAGCTTGAGGCCACTTCCTGGCTCAGAGATCCTTCTTGGCTTCCTTGTCTAAATGCTTGTCGGCCTTATGGCGTTTGTCATTGTCATGTTTCACGCCTTTATCAACCTCACTGGCGTCGTTCTTGACGCCTTTATCGACTTCCCCAGCGTCGTGGTCGACGCCTTTGTCCAGCTCTCGGTTGTCATGGCGAATACCTTTGGTCACATCGTCTTCGGCAGATGCAAATGGGATAAGAGAGCCGGTTAGTAGAAAGCCGATCATGGCAGATGAAACGAGCTTGCGCATGGTGGAACTCCTGAGTGAAAGGCGAGGTTTCCAAAACCTCATCGCTTTGAGGCTAGACGATTGTGCTAAAACGAAAGGTCTCTAGTTCGTCAGGCACTTCAACCCGTTGGCACTGATCACGACAAACTGCTCAGTCCCAGCGGGAAAGCTGTCCATGTTGTGAATCTCTTAAAAATGGCTGTTTGGCACTGCCGGTGAAGGGGATTTTGAAATAAAGTCTGGATAAGAGGCCAAGGCTATACGCGAAAACGACGGGTTTGTTCGTTGAGTCCGAACGCCAGTTCCGACAATTGCTGGCTGGCCGCTCGCGTCTGTTTAGCCCCGGCTGCCGCCTGGACCGAGAGACCACGAATTCTAACCAGGTTGCGGTCAACCTCGCGGGCCACCTGAGCCTGCTTTTCGGCCGCGCTGGCGATCACCAGGTTTCGGTCGTCAATACCTGACAAAGACTGGGCAATGGCGGCCAGAGCAAGGCGTTTGTGCAAGTAGAGAGATGCAGCGCGAGGGTTGTACGATAGATGGAGATCAGCCGTCGTAAGGATCCCCTTTGTTGGATCAGGCTAATGGGCCCAACAGACCGAGGGCAACAGCAACTCCACCGAGGTGCTCAAGTAACCGTCGCATTTTCGCGAATGTCCACACCTAGACGACAAGCTGATCCACGAAATCGTCTAGAGGGTTAGCTTCCACCAGCAAACCTCGAGAAATCACCGCTGGGCAGATTCTGGTGGCTCAACGTTCGCGGCAAGGTAGAATGGTGGCTTATAGCCATCACCAAGGCTTCACTAGTGCAAGCTGTGGAATCCCTATGTTAGACGCTAGCCAGATTGACCGAGAACTCGAGAAAAAACCCAGCGCTGTACGCTTCTCCGATCAATTGGAACTACGTTATCAGAGCGATATCCATGCTACCCGCCGGCGCCACCTGATCTTATGCTTGATCTTGGGAGGATTCACATTCAGTAGTTTTTCACTATGGACAGCTGTCATAAATCCAAAGGAACTGGTATCAGCAATTTTGCAGATGGTCGGAACATGTGTACCTAGCACTCTAATGGGGGTGTTGCTTCTAAAGAAATTATCTGAGCGCTGGAGAGAGTACGCCTCCATGTTGCCGTCATACACAGGATTTATAGTTGCCTACAACGTAGTGGTAAATGGTGAACAGCCTGCTTCGGGCGAGCAGTCACTGTTTATGTTCTGCTGGCCGCTGATGCTTATGTATGTTAATACGTGCATGAAAAGCCCTTTCAATGTGGCCTTAGTCTATAACATATTTTGCTTGATCATCACGGCTTGGGGGGTGCATAAAGCCCCGATTTCCCTGAGTGCCGGGGGCCTGATAATGACCGCTATAGGCTCTTCATCTTTTTTCTCATTGCTTGGTAACTACTGGTCCAACGCCGAAGCCAGACGACGTTATCTTTATTGGCTCCGTGAGGAAACCAGAGCGTCTAGTCTCACCGATGCCAACAGTGACTTGCAACGTCTTTCAGAGACCGACTCGCTGACAGGACTGGCTAACCGTAGGCACATACAACCGCAACTGGACGCAATTACGACAAACCATTTGAATCGACAGTCCGAGGGTGCAGTATTATTGATCGATATAGACCATTTTAAACGCTATAACGATCATTATGGACATCTCCTTGGCGATGAGTGCCTGAGAGTTGTTGCCACTGCTCTAGGCAGTTGCTTCATATCGCCCTGTACCGTAGCACGATTCGGCGGAGAAGAGTTTATTGCCGTTTTGCCAGATACCTCTCATGATGAGGCCCGTAGGATCGCTCACCATGTACTGCAGACCATACGTGAACTAAACATCGCCCACCTCGGACGTACAGACGGCATCTCCATTATCACTGTCAGCATCGGATTAGCGCACAGTGCGAGTATCGAGCTAACCGATAGCTCCTCACTCCTGGATCAGGCTGACAAAGCGCTGTATCGAGCTAAAAGAGGTGGCCGTAACCGTTTGGAGGACACGGGATTTATATTTTCACAGAACGATGAATCGCTTCTGACCCCGGAGGATATCCGAGAGGCTTTAGCAACAGACCAATTCTGTTTGTACTTCCAACCGCTGTATCAGCTCGAACCTTATCAGCTCACTGGATACGAAAGCCTTATTCGCTGGCAGCATCCCAAGCTCGGAAATGTTCCGCCTGATCTATTCATCGCAATGGCAGAGCGTAGCGGATTGATTCATGCTGTAGGTGACTGGGTTCTGGATAAAGCCTGTGAGCACGCCAGCCGGTGGCACGACGCTGTGAGCATATCGGTAAACCTTTCACCTATACAGCTTGCCAACCCTGATTTTCCAATGAAAGTGGCGGGTGCATTACTCAAGCAGGGTCTTGCAGGGCATCGCCTCATATTGGAAATAACCGAAGGAGTGCCTTTGCGCATAGATGATCAACTATTGAAAACAGTTTCAGGCCTCAGCAACTTGGGCGTGCGACTGGCTCTGGATGACTTCGGTCAAGGTCATGCCAACCTGGCTTATCTCCTGAAGCTTCCATTCCATTCTTTGAAGGTTGACCGTCAGGTATTGAGAATCGAAGAAAAATCCCAGCGCGAGCAGGTGTTGATGGCTCTTTTGAAATTAGGGAATGCTTTTAGTCTCAAGGTGCTGGCTGAAGGCGTTGAGACCGCCCAGGATCTCGAATTACTGCGTGATATAGGCTATGACCACGCTCAAGGCTATTATCTTGGACGTCCTCAACCCAATACATTTTCATGTAACACGTTGCCGCCCACCCAAACCCTGGACCCTTACTGTCATCTTCATATAGTTTCGGGCAACTGACTGGACTTGCTCTTACAAAACCGGAAACCAACTACCCATTAACTTGAATGGTCCTAGACGCTTCTTCGCAGCGCAGCCCGTAATAAAGATGTACAGCTAATATCGCCCGACTCGCGCAGTGTTGGATTCAGCTTCCTGCCGCTGATCCGGATGACTGCTGCTTGCTTTGAACACTACGTGTTTTCCTCGGACAAAGCGTAGGAGCGGCTTGTGCAGCGCCTGCCACCACATTCGTCGAGATAGCTGCACCCATCGAGGATTCACCATGCGTTCGTCCCACCCAATACGTTGTGCATTGGTTGCTACCGTAACTGCCGTCAGCTTGGCAACCTTGGCCGGTTGCGCTCGCGATCCGGAAAAACCTACCTTGTCGGAATTAGCTGTCAGCTCGACCAAAAGCATGTTCCGCACTGACAGCGACATGCAGAAAGTGCTTAACGCCCAAGCGGCGTTCGATCCTAAAGCTATTGAAAAAACCACGCCGGAGGAGGCCCGTAAACAGCCTACTGTGGCTGATGGCGTAAAGCGGGTACTGGCCGACCAGAAGCGTGACAGCAGCCCCACAGCACTGGTCCCGGGCGTGGCAACCCATGAGATCACGGTAGCCGGTGCTGCAGGGAACTTGCCAGCAACCGTCTATACCCCTGCTGGTAACGGACCATTCCCGGTAGTGCTGTATTTCCACGGCGGCGGTTGGGTGATCGCGGACCGCACCGTGTATGACGGTGGCGCCCGCGGCCTGGCCAAGCAGGCCAATGCTATCGTGGTGTCAGTGGACTACCGTCGCGCGCCTGAATATAAATTCCCGGCAGCGCATCTAGACGCTGTTGCTGCCTACCGCTGGCTCACTACCAACGCTGCTAGCATTGGCGGAGACCCTAAACGCCTAGCGTTGGCCGGCGAAAGCGCCGGCGGCAATCTGGCGCTCGCCACTGCTGTGGCAGCACGCGATCAGGGCCTGACCTCGCCTAAGAGTGTGATTGCTGTGTACCCAGTGGGGCAGACCACGACCAACACCGAGTCGTACTTGAAGTACGCTGACGCCAAGCCACTCAATCGCCCCATGATGCTTTGGTTCGTGGCCAATGTGACCAAAAGCTCTGCCGATCTGAAGGATCCACGTCTGGATCTTGTGCACGCCAACCTTCACGGTCTGCCGCCAGTGACTCTGATCAATGCCGAGATCGACCCGCTGCGTGATGACGGTGCGCAACTGGAGCAGGCGTTGCGAAACCAGGGCGTAAGCGTGGAGCGCAAGCTGTATGACGGCGTGACCCACGAGTTTTTCGGCACCGCTGCGGTGGTGGAAAAGGCTCAGGAAGCACAGGCCTATGCCGGCGCTCGCCTGAAGGCAGCATTCTAACCAGCCCTCTGGCTGCTGCGATGTCAAACCGTAGCAGTCAGCACCTTGGCTTACAGCTGGGTAAGATCGTAGCTACCGTATGAGTCGCCTCCGGTTTCATAGACACCTCCAAGCCTCATCATGAGGCCCAAACAGGAGGTGCGATGAACTGGCGCTCGAAGGCTACCTGACGGGGCAGTTGAACAGCCCCAACCTGGTGTTCACGGCCCCCACCGTCGAAGGAACGGCCGGCAGGGACGTGATCATAGGGACCGCTACGTCGGAAGTCATTTACGGCTTGGCCGGCAAGGACCATATCGACGGCGGCATAGGCTCGGATCTGATCATCGGAGGCACAGGTGCTCACCTGTTGATCGCCGGCGGCGACCCCAATCTCTCGGTCTATCGCCGCAATGGCACCAACGACGCTGACGTGTTCCGCTACACGGCGGCGACTGACAGCTACCGGAGAGCCAGAGCTTTGTGGATCTGATTGCCCGGTTCGCCGACAACGATGACAAGGCCGAAGCTGGCAATCACTCTTGCGGGATTGTGGGAGGCCGGGGAGGGGTACCCAAGGTGTCGCTCCTCTTGCTGGCCGCTGTAATCCAGGGCTCAAGTCTCCTTGGATTACAGCGATTACTCGGACATGGGAAAATGCTGGGGTCAGACGCGTTCAGTAGCAAATGTCTACTTTTTCTTTTTGTCTGGGGTTTGAGTCAGTGCCGAACCAGCGACTGATTTTTCTGCAGCAGAAGATTTATCGTCCTTCAATTGCTTACCTGCTTTTGACGCTACGCCTTTGCTGGTTTTTTCATTGCTAGCCATATTGAGCCTCCAGTAGGTGTGCCGGTGATGGCACTGTTTCTCTTCTAATGTATAGCTGAGCGGCTGGCTTTGGGCGAATCATAAACAGGACTTTTTGGAAACTGCTTACATCAGCAGGTGCTGGCACCACTGTTTTCCTCTATTAGTAGTTAGCCTTTTAGAGTCGGTAATCCGGTCATTCCTGCGTCGGTTCTACCGGCAATCGTAGATTCGCGCCGTGGTGATATTGGCAAGGGGCAAACTGCGTAGCAAATGCACAAGGATACTGATGCACCTACGATCATCCTTGGCTTGATATCGTGCAGCAGCCCCGGCTGGTGGCTGCTTACGGTCGATAGCGGTCGGTCATGGGTGACCGCTTTCGCCCCACAGCTGCCGTTCAGCACGCACACCGTAGCGGTTGCGTAAGCTAAAGTTGCGTGCTGATAGCTCAGTTGCTCAGGCAGCGTTAGCCCACGTGGTCAATGTCAATAGTGGCGTGGCCAATGAGGACCACCTCTGCCTTATCAGCAACCACCAAATCGGCATTGGTGATCAACTGCGTGTAGTCGAATCCGGCTAGCGTGACCTGGAAAGCGTGCCCATCGGCCCCCGCTTCGCTGCTGCGCAGGTAGGTACGATCAGTGTTTTCATCGTAGGTCATGCGCAAGGTACCGTCACGGCCGTCTCCCAAACCGGTCACGCCGAGCGCGGCGACGTCGAGCTTGTCCTGGCCCCAGATGAAGTCAGTGATCAGGTCGCTGCTACCGGCATAGCTGTCGGCGCTGCTCGTGAACACGAACCGGTCGTTGCCTGTACCGCCAGTGAGCTTGTCCGCGCCTAACCCACCGGTCAGCACATCGTCGCCGGCGTTACCCTCCAGCGTGTCGTTTCCGGCGCCGCCGGCCAGCGTGTCGTTTCCCCAGTAGCCATACAGGATGTTCGCCTTGTCGTCGCCGGCCAGATTCACGGGTGTGATCGGCTGCGGGGTGGTCACGGTGGTCGCGTCACTGGGCGGGGCGAACAGCACGGTGCTGGCATTGAGCTCACTGACGTGGTTCCCGCTGAGCAGAACTTCGAAGCGGTTGCCGTTGGCATCGGGCTCCAGCGATTTAAGCGCGGTGGTATCGCCGGCCAAGTTGAGGACCACCTTCAGCGTACCATTGTAGCCGTTGCCCAGCCCGGTGAAGCTCAACGCTGACACGTCGATCATGTCATGGCCGCTGCCACTGAAGTCGGTGATTAGGTCGCGGCTGCTGTAGCTACCACTGGCATCATTACGGTAGCTGTCGCTGAGCCGGGTATACACGAAATTGTCGGCACCTGCTCCGCCGCTCAGGGTATCGCCGCCGGCGCCGCCGAATAGCCGGTCATTGCCCGCACCTGCTTCGACGGTATCGCGGCCAGTGCCGGCCTTCAGGGATTCGCTGGCGTGTGTGCCTTCGAGCAGATCGTTGTGCGAAGTGCCGTTGATCAGCGGCTGGAAGTTGGCATCGGTAATAAGGCCGCTATTGGCCAGAAACTGCACGGCAAAATGTTTGCCATTACCGTCTCGCTCGTAGCTTTCCAAAATGTAAATGCCGCGCAGAGGCTCGCTACGGATGTGCAAGGTATCGCCATAACCATTGCCTAAATGGCTATAGCCCAGAGCCGACACGTCGAGGATATCGTGGGCGGGATCGAAATAGTTGATGGTGTCGGTATACTCGCCTCCGTCCTTGATATAGCTGTCGCCGAGGCGGTCGAAGCGGAATACATCATTACCGGCGCCGCCGTCCATACCGTCGTATCCGGCACTGGAGACCATCACATCGTTGCCCCCCCCGCTGACTAGTTGGTCGTTGCCGCCCCCACCCATTAGCAGTTCATTGGCCAGCCCACCACGTATGTAGTCATTGCCAGGAGTACCCTGCACGATGAGTTCGATCGCGTTCTTGCTGACCTGGCTACTGGCACTTGTGACCTGTAAATCCGTATAGCTGGTGACTTCCTTGATGCCGGAAATTTGGGTCATACCTGTTCCTTATCTGCGGTTGGTCCACAGCACGTGTGGTGTAACGCTATTAACGCCGTTTCGTTGCGGGCAATGGGCCGGTATCGACGAAGCGGCGATAAGAAACGGGTCAATACACATCGTTACGCGGTAGCCTTTAGGTGTTTGACATTCGATGCCAATGGCCGCTTTGGGTCGATAGCGGCCCCCCAAAGACCTTGGGTTTTGTCAGATTTCGGTACTAGATGCCGTCAACGTAACGCCTCTTAATTCGTATCGGGAAGGCTTGCCAGCTGATCGAGCAGTTGGGCACCTACAGCGTCGAATCGCAGACGCGCTTTATCCCAGAAGCCGCATGACAGCTCGTACTCGTACAGTGGCACGATCGGCAGTCGATGGATCTGCCAAAGGTGCCAGAGCAATCCCTGGCCCACCCCCTGACGCTGATGCACAACCTTGATCTTGTTGATGTACATTCGGATACAACGATGACGGTTCGACGATATTGCTTGCTACCTGGCCGCACTGATACCGCTGTAATTGACCCTTGTTCTAAATTTATGTTTTTCATTGCCGATGGCTTCCGTACAGAACGCAGAAAGTTTCTGCGTTTGCCCTTCGGAGTTGCACCGTGAACCTACGTTCTTTAAATATTGCGCCCCGTGCCGCCTTGTGTTTCGGTTTAATCACGCTGCTGGTCATTGCCCTCGGCGGCTTCGCATACGTGCAGCTAGGGAAGCTGCGTGGCACCGAGCAGGACATCGAAAAGAACTGGCTGATCAGCGTGCAGACCGCCGACGACATCCAGATCGCCCTGCTCGGCGCGCGCCTAGAGAGCATCCGTCTTCTGGCGACTTCGAATCCCCAAGAGCAAGCGACCGCCGTGCAGCACCTGGAAGACGCTAAGCGCATGCTCAACGAGCGCACCGACTTCTACCGCAATAACCTCATTTCCGACCCAGAAGAAGGGGCCAAATTCGAGGCCGCAGCGGCGCTGATGAAGAACTATCTTGATGGACTGCAACGCGTCGTCGATCTTGACGCTACCCAGCATGAGCAGGCCGTGACATTCGCCAACACTGAACAACGCGACCGTGCCGCAGCGTACCAGGTCAAACTCAATGAGTTGCGCCAGCACAATACCGACGGCGCTGCAGCAGCAGGCGTGACCGCCACTGAGGTGTATGCCCACAGCATCACCATCGTCGATAGTGTGGTACTCGCCGCGCTGGTGCTGACGCTGGTGCTCGCCACCCTGCTGACTCGCAGCATTGTCCAGCCTATGAGCGCCTCGCTGAAAATGGCCGAGGAAATCGCCGACGGCGACCTGCGTCTTATCCTGGAGGTTAAGGGTAATGACGAATCTGCGCGGTTGATGCGCGCGCTAAACACCATGCAAGGCAACCTGCGAAGCACCATAGAGCAGATCTCCGATGCTTCCGCACAGCTCAGTTCCGCCGCAGTAGAGATGACTTCCATCACCGAGAGCGCCAGCCTCACCCTGCAGCAGCAGAACAGTGAGATCGAGCAGGCCGCCACGGCGGTAAACCAGATGAGCGCCGCCGTCGATGAGGTCGCGCTTAACGCTAACTCCACCTCCGAAGCGGCCAAGGACTCCACACGCGCTGCCGCCACCGGTAACCAGAAAGTCGGCGAAACCCTACATGCCATGCGCAGCCTAACGGACCGCGTGGAAATGACCTCTGAACAGGTACAGGGCCTCGCTGGTCAAGCGCAGGACATCAGCAAGGTGCTGAGCGTGATCCGTGCCATTGCAGAACAGACCAACCTGCTGGCCTTGAACGCCGCGATCGAAGCGGCCCGCGCTGGTGAGCAAGGCCGAGGCTTCGCCGTGGTGGCTGATGAGGTTCGGGCACTGGCTCATCGCACACAAACCTCAACTCTGGAAATCGAACAGATGATTTCAAGTATCCAAGCAGGCACGTCACTGGTTGTGGATTCGATGAGCAGCAGCACCATCGAGGCACACAACACGCAGCGCACTGCCGACGAAGCCGGGATGTCACTGAAAGTCATCGCCGACTCGGTGCAACTGATCAATGACCGCAATCAGCAGATCGCCACTGCCGCGGAAGAGCAGGCTCATGTAGCTCGCGAAGTAGACCGCGCGCTCGTGAGCATTCGCAACTTGGCGCTGCAGAGCAGCGAAGGCACGCAGCAAACCCTGGCCGCCAGCAATGAGCTTTCGCAGTTAGCGGTGAACTTGAATCAGATGGTAGCGCGCTTCAAGACCTGAAATTAGCGTTTAATCTAGTATGGAAAATTGACCGATCAACGATCGGAACTTCATTCCTAGAGGCGCTGACAATGTGGTCGCTTTTCGAGTTAGCTCCGATCTTTCGCCAAGGCCAGAGGCTCCAAAGAAACCCAAGTTGACGATCGTCCGGCAGTCGCCGAGCATGAAAGAATGTGCGTGCTGGGCTTATAGACAGGGAAGTATCGAATCGCGAAATGCCACGCCTCAATCGGCCTCAAGCATCGTCACAGACGGCTGCGGGTCGAAAGCAGTGATCCACGGCCGACCGCTATCGATCCAAAGCGTCGCTCAGCCCTTCGGCATCTTGCTGCGTCTTGACTGCGTGTAACGGGATATCCGTTAAATAGGCCCCCTGACTTTCCGACAGTTCGAGGGCCTTTTCATAGTAAGTCAGTTGCAGCGGCATTTGCTCCACCGGCAACCTGGATATAGAGTAAGCGTCTGGCGAAGTCACCTACGACATTTAGAGCCGATAGATAAAGCATGATACGAATCGTCGAGAAGCAGTATTTGGCCAGAACCTATGATTTTCGACGGGCAGTGTCTAACTATAGCGGCTATTCGGAGGCTTTCAGAAACCGCGACAGCGATTGCGCCAAGACATCGAACACCAATGCGATACGTCTTACTCGCCGGAGGTCGTGGTGCATTGCAATCCATACACCTACTTTAAAATCGACCAGTTTCGGTAGCACTCGCACCAGCCCATGCCGACTCGCTAACTGGCTAGAGCACATCCCAATTCCCAGTCCCGCCCTCAGCGCTGCAAATTGGGCCAGATGATCGTCAGTACGAATGACCGCGCGTTCCGCCGTGCACAAATAGCCCTGTTGCTCCAAGAATGCTACCTCCGTCAGGTTGCGATCCGGGCCAATCAGCGGATACTTGTCTAATTCGCTTTCATAGCGAGGAGTGCCATTCAGCGCTACCAGCTCTTCGGTTGCGTACAGCCCTAACCGAAGATCCCCGACATGGCGGGTCACCACCGCAGACTCGGTGGGGCGATGAATACGCACCGCGACATCGGCCTCTTGCAGCGCTAGATCCTCTTGGCGATTGCAGACGCTCAGTTCCAGCCTCAACTCCGGATGCGCATTACGAACATCTCGCAATAGAAGAGGCAGTACTTCAACACTCATTAAACGACTGCTTGTTACGCGCACGGTGCCCCCTGGCACGCTGGCTTCGGCGGAAGCGGCACGGGTGAATGCCTCGGCGGCCAAGGCCATGGACTCGGCATGGCCAACCAGCTCTCTCGCAGTGTCAGTGGGCATCAACCCCTTTGGCGAGCGTACAAACAGGCTCATCCCGACGCTTCGCTCCAGTTCGTCTATACGGCGTCGTGCAGTGGCTTGCGCCACGCCCAGTGCTCTTGCAGCGGCGGAAAGGCTGCCGGTTCTCAGGACTGCCAGGAAAACGCGCTGAGTTTCCCAATGAAGCTGCGGTGTATTCATACATTTCCTGTGAGCTGCTAGGTAAGTTTGATTAGTTTCAATCATACCCAGACTCGCGCATGCTTTCCCTAACCCTACTTTGGCCATCCAGCGCCCATCCGCGCACCACGAGATAAAATTCATGATATTTTCGGGAACCTGCCGTTGCGGACACGTCACTTTTGAGACCGATTGCCCACCTGTCATGACTACTGCTTGTCATTGCGTCGGATGTCAAAAAATGTCCGCTAGCGCATTTTCTCTGACGGCACTTTTTCCTGCGGCAGGCTTCGCAGTGACCCAAGGCGAAACTGTTATCGGTGGTCTACATGGCTCGACTCGCCACTATTTCTGCGCACACTGTCTAACTTGGCTATTCACCCGGCCCGCCGGAGTCGACGAGTACGTAGGTGTGCGAAGTAGCCTGTTGGAAAACCCGCAGCAGTACCTGCCGTTCATGGAAACCTGGACGAGAGAGAAATTACCTTGGGTGACGACCGGAGCTTCGGTCAGTTATGAAGCATTCCCGGATCCGCAGGATTATCCAGCACTGATGTCTAAATTTAGATCCGGGGATAAGTAAGCGCAGCTGCGTTGCCGTTTTGAAACCCTATCCAGTGGACTCCTTGTGAATGTTGTCCCAAGCAAACAATATTCGTGTCCGGTGAACCTGCCTTGCGCAGTTAAACGGGCGCCCACTCATGCGGTAGCAGCTCCATAATCTCACTCGCCCGCTGCGTCGGTAGGCGCGTGAGAACGTCTTTCAGATAGGCGTACGGATCATGCCCATTCAGTCGCAGATTGGATCAAGCTCATGATCGCCGCCGCCCGTCTCCCGCTGCGCAACGACCCTGCGAAGAGCCAGTTCTTGCGTCCAAGCGCCCATGGCCTGATTTGGTTTTCGGCCCAATTGTTGTCTATGGGTACGGCCCCGTCATCAAGGTAGCGCGACAGCGCTGCCCAGCGTTTCAGGCTGTAATCGAGTACTCTGCTGATGGCCGAGCCTTCGGGCACGAGATCGCGCTGGGCGAGCATCCAAGCATGCAGCATGTCCATCACCGGGACAGCTTTTTCTTGCCGTATTCGGCGCCGTAAATCCGGCTCCAGATCGCGGACTTCACTTTCGATTTCGTACAACAACTGGATATAGCGCAGGGCTTGCTCAGCAAGCGTGCTTTTATTCGTAGCGTGCAGTTCGAAGAACTTACGCCGTGCATGGGCCATGCACCCGATTTCGGTAACGCCAAGTTCGAAGCTGGCTTTGTAGCCGCCAAAATCATCACAGACCAACTTGCCCCTCCAGTCTTGCAGGAAGTTGCGCGCATGCTCTCCGGCGCGGCTAGGGCTGAAGTCGTAAACCACCGCTGCCACATCCGAGAACTGGCTGGTGGCGTAGGCCCAAACATAGGAACGGTGAGTTTTCTTTGTTCCCGGCATGAGCATCTGCACCGGTGTTTCATCGGCGTGGATAACCTGCTGCCCAAGCACTACGTCGCACAACGCATCGACCAGAGGCTGCAACTGTACGCCCGTCATGCCCACCCATTGAGCCAAGGTTGAGCGTGGAATCGCAAGGCCCGCTCTACCGAAGATCGATTCCTGACGGTAAAGCGGCAGATGGTCGGCAAACTTGGCGATCATGACGTGGGCAAGTAGGCCCGCAGTCGGGATGCCCTTATCAATAACCTGCGCCGGAACGGGTGCCTGAATGAGGGTTTGGCAGTCATCGCAGACCCATTTACCACGCACATGGCGTTCAACTGTAAACACGCCGGGCGTGTAATCCAGCTTCTCGCTGACGTCCTCGCCGATGCGCTTGAGGGCGCAACCGCACGGGCAGTGAGTGTTGTCCGGTTCGTGATGGATCAGTGTGCGCGGAAACTCAGCCGGTAGTGCAGTGCGCTTGGGCTTCTGCTTTTTCTTGGTCGCCGCTGGTACTGTTTGCAAGGCTTGAAGCTCGGCTTCAATCGCGGCGATATCGGTGTCGATCAAGTCATCGAGCAAACTGGCCTGCTCAGGATTCATCTGCTCGCTGCGCTTGGCAAACTTCAAACGCTTGAGCTGAGCGATCTCGTGAGTCAGTTTCTCAATGACTGTTTGATCACGGTTGATCTTCTTGCTCATCGTCTCAACGGTTTTACCCATCGTTTCGACCTGGTGGTTGAGCGTCTCGACACGCCGCATCAACTGCGCCGCCAAGGCGCGCAGTTGTTCAGGGGGCAGGTGATCGAGATTGGGTAGCGAAGTCATGCTCAGTGGGCCAGTTCACTCTGACGGTGCCACGCGGGTGCTGGATCTCAACGCAAAAATTCGATGGTGCAGCTTGCGAATTTGCTCCGGTCGGCGGCATGGGCATCGGAATAAATGCAGGTTGCAGCGCTGTGCTTTTCTGCGCTTGCACCCGAATCCATTTGTGGACGAGGTTTGCGTTGAGGCTATGGCTCAGCGCGACGCTGGCAATCGAGGCACCAGGCTGGGCGCACTCTTGAATGACTTGGACTTTGAAGGATTTGGAGTAGGAACGGCGTGTCGGCTGCATAAAATACCCGCTTAAAAGGCTAGAACTGGTGCCCACTTAAAATTAAGTGCACACCATGTCTTGGCTTTGCGGAGTCCGGTAGATGACTTGGCCGGACGGATACCCTGGATTGTCTTCATCCAAGGGTATGTTTTCGAGCGTATCAATCCGGTTCCACTGGAGGTACTGTCGGCTCTGACAAATGCAGGCCAAGGAATAGGATCATGGAGATCGAATGGAGTATTGAAAAATGGAACGCCCGATGGATGACCGTCTCCGGTCGGGCGGTGTGCACCAGCTGCATGGAAAGCCAAGCGTTGGAAGATTGCGAAGAAGCCTTCTGTCATGCCGACGCATGCGCTGTCAGCGATCAGGAAAGCAAACATCCATGGGGTGCATTCCACCATATTCTCGACACTGCTCGAGGGTGAGCTGTCGCTTAGGTCTCAATACCTTATGCTTGACCTTAGAATTTTTGGCGTTTATGGCCTGGCGAGCCCGCTGTAAGGGACCGGAAGCCTAGCCACCCAGCGACGATTACTAACCCCTTGCCCAGGACGGGCGTATACGGGCCCCGCTCAGGCGGGATTTCTTTGCGCGGAATTAAACGGCATGCACAAAAAAACCGCCCGAGATGGCGGTTTTTCTGTCGCAGGCTTCGGTGAGGCCGATTCCTGCACATCCTCAGTGGATGCATTCGCAATGGGTACATCTTACTGCTGGTTGACGTTGATAACAACTATGTCATTGCATTCCCTTGTAGTAGCCCGGGGGTAACCTGGGTTTTAGGTAAAGGGTAGCGGTTTTAAGCCGGGGGCTGGCAGGGGGGGAAGCCCAAGGGGCACAACGCCTCTGGCGTGCTTAAACCCCCGGTTTCGCATCTTCAGCAGGCGGGGCTGCGGCTGCAGTAAATTTTCGTGTTACAGCGCTGCGAGCTATTAAAAATCGAGTACCATGCCAGTCGACGGGTTCCCTGCAAAGTGAGTCGTCCACGAGGTCTGGCCTGGGAAATAACGGTTTCATACTCTTCAAACGGGGTGAGATCCGGGCCGGTGCTGTGAAGGGTTCACCCCCGGCCGCCTCAGTGGATGCATTCGCAATGTATTCCCGAAGGTGGGTGGTAAGCCGGACAAGCCCACCGGAGGATTGGCCTCACTGTAGGAGGCCAAAGTATGTATAAGAAATTTAAGCGTATGTGGGACCTCGTTAGAAACGGATTAGGGGCTTATCACCTCTATGAGTTTTTGCGAGCCCATTGGAACGATCTGTTGTAAAGGATTGAACTGAGGGAAAAGCCGCCCTAGCTTCGGTTGGGGCGGCTTTTTTTCGCCCAAAGGGGATTAGGCGCCTCTCAATTGACAGCAAGGCTATCAACACCTGCGCCGGTACTCGGCAAAGCCGGCCTTTTTCAAGCCCCAAAACCCGACGATCTATTGGTCACTGAGGGGGCTCTTCGCGTGCCCTGGCCCTTGTAGCGCCTCTGCTGCCACTGCGCCCCATGATCCTCTGCTTTGCCCAGAACTCGTCGTAGGATTCTAAACGCGGTCCCGTGACACCAGTCACGGCAGTCGGAGTGTTCTCAAGCGACTTCAACCTAAGGCGTCGCATAACGGGATATCCGTTAAATAGTCCCCCGGACTTTGCGTGAAGTCTGGGGGCCTTCTGTGGAAGGCCACAACTGACTCACGAGAAAGCAGCTGCAGAAGGACGGGGATCCCAATTTTCCGAGAATTTCTGCCGCGGGGTGCAGTTGGTGTGGTGAGCCAGAGCCTAAAAAGTTCGCATTAATAGATCCTACCAAGGTCAGATTCAACGGACCCGTCCAAGCTTTTTCCCAATCCATCGGGTTCCATGCCAAAAGGACAATGTCATGGCTTCAACAGACAGCAAGCCCACCATCGATTACACCGTACGAAGCGGTCCGGGCACCGTGCAGGTCGACCCCTCCACGGGGGGCGATCAAACCTGGAGCGTCATTCTTCAGCCTGACGGCAAGATTATCGTCGGTGGCGAAAGCTTCCAGACCGCCATTGGTTACCCCGGCTCGCCGGGCGATGAAAGCTATGGCACACGCGGCAGCTTCACGGCGGTGCGCCTCAATAGTGACGGCAGTCTGGACAGCAGTTTCAGCCAGGACGGAATTGCCCTCGTGCCCGGCAACCTGGATCCGGAAGCCTATGCTGACTACGTCATGGCGGTGCAGGCTGACGGCAAAGTGCTCGCCGCGCAGCCGGGGCTTGGCGGTTTGAAGGTCGAACGCTTCAATGTAGACGGCACCCTGGACACCACCTTCGGCCACGACGGCGCCGCAGCAATGGTCCCGCCCTTCAACTACGACGGCCTGGTGATGTACGCGACGGCGGATGGCTCGGTGTATGTCAGCCTTCGCGGCACCGCCCAAGCAGTGGTGTTCAAGCTGGACAGCAGCGGGGCTCCGGCGGAGGATTTCGGTACCGACGGCGCACTTGTCCTCAACCCGACCGGGCATTACGGCACCGGCAATATCGCCACAGTTGTGCAGCCAGACGGCAGCGTATTGCTCGGCAGTTGGCTGTACGTGGGCTCCGACGGTCCCCACGACCCGGGCGATCCGGTTTACGCCGTTCAGCGACTAGCAGCCGACGGCAACCTGGATACCGCGTTTGGCGTGGACGGCGTGGTGTACTTCGATACCGCGCTGGGGCTGGACTACCGCGCTGCGATGACCGTGCAAGCCGATGGCAAGATCATCATTGCCGGCGAGAGCAATGACAATACCGCCTTCAACGTACTGCGGCTGAATGCGGACGGCTCCTTCGATACCTCCTTTAGCGGTGATGGCAAGCTCACCGTCCAGGTGCCTCACGGCGATAAGAACTATGCCCACTCGGTAGTCGTTCAGCCCGATGGCAAAATCCTGATCGCCGGCGACGTGATCACCCGATTGAACGCCGATGGCAGCCTGGACACCACCTTTGGCAGCCAGGACGGCCAATACCATGTGGATGGCTCCAGTGAGGCCAATCACCTGATTGGCAACGACACGGCCGAGATCATCCACGGCCTGGGCGGTGACGACGTGCTGCAAGGCGCGGGTGGCCGTGACGTGCTGACAGGCGGGACGGGCGCAGACATTTTCCGCTTCACTCAGATCAGCGACAGCTACCGTACCGCTACGGAAACCGGCAGCGACCGGATTCTGGACTTCGACGCCTCCCAAGACCGTGTAGATCTGATTGCGTTGGGCTTCACCGGCATTGGCGACGGCCACAATGGCACGCTGGCCATCCAGGCCAACGCTGACGGCACCCGCACTTACCTGAAAAGTTTCGATGCCAACGCCGACGGGCAGCGCTTTGAACTGGCGCTCGAAGGCAACCTGACGGGGCAGTTGAACAGCACCAACCTGGTGTTCACGGCCCCCACCGTCGAAGGAACGGCTGCCAAGGACGTGATCACAGGGACCGCGATGTCGGAAGTCATTTACGGCTTGGCTGGCAACGACCGTATCGACGGCGGCAGAGGCTCGGATGTGATCATCGGGGGCGCGGGTGCCGACCATCTGAGCGGCGGCGACGATCCGAACCTTTCGGTGTACGGCCGTAACGGCATCAATGACGCTGACGTGTTCCGCTACACCTCGGCCACTGACAGCTACCGCACCGACACCCAGAGCTTCGTGGACCTGATTGACCGGTTCGCCAACAACAACGACAAAATCGACGTGTCGGCATTGGGCTACACGGGTTTCGGAGACGGCACAGGGACGACGCTGAAGATGGTCTATAACCACGATCTGGACCGCACCTACCTGAAGGATGTGGAAGCGGACGCTCAAGGCCATCGGTTCGAAATCGCCCTCACCGGCGACTGGACCCAGGACCTGGGCAATACCGACATGATCTTCGCTTCCACGGTGCAAGTGTCTTTGGTGGGCGTAATTAGCGCGTCCATCGACTCAACTGAAATGCTGTAGTTAGAAATAACTCTAGCGGGATTTTGGGAGCTGGGGGTGGTGACCAGCGTGCCTTTCCGCTGGCTGGCCGATGTAATCCAAGGCGAAAGGAGTCCTTGGATTACAGCGACTCCACGAAAATGAAAAAGGGTGGCGGCGCAGTAACAGTAGCCTCGCTGTTTTTTCTGAATGAATACCTTACGTGGCATGTCTCATGCGCTGACGGCTCCATTCCGGCGCCGGCATTCCCAGGACTCCCCACATGACTTCACCTCTTAACGTCGTCGCGATCATGAAAGCCAAGCCAGGCAAGGAAGCGCAATTGAAAAACCTGCTGCAATCCGCCCTGCCGCAATTCCAGCACGAGCCTGGGTGCCAGGCCTATGCGCTGTTGACGGATCTCGAAGACCCCACCCGCTTTGTTTCCTACGAAAGCTGGGACGATGAAGCGGCACTGCAAGCGCACATGAAGGCCCCGACCCTGACAAACGCTATGCCGGTTCTGGAAAATATCCTAGCCGAGCCCATGCAGCAGATTCGCCTTAATCAATTGCCGGGCAGCATCGTCTAGGTCGTGGTGTGCCATGCACGCGTGATTGACATCCGATCAAAGGGAATGAGTCATGAAACATATTTTCTTCACTTCGTTGTTTGTTTTTAGCCTGACCGCTACAGCTGCACAGCAAAGCCTCAATCTTCCAAGCTGTGACATCTAAAACCAACAAGAAACAGCCGGCGAGACTGGCGGGCAGATCAGCGATCCAGGACAAGCACATATCTCAGTAAGAGCGAATGTTCTAAGTGCCGATATCAGTACCTCAAGAAAAAAGGCCGTGGTATTACCGAGGTTGAAGCACAGCGCATGGTGAAGCGTGTAGAGAACGTCCGGCATGAAACTAATCGGTTCGTCGAGCAGCAGGGTTTCTTGAGCGCGGCAGAGAAAGTTAGCTTTGACCGTGAGTTCGATGCCATTGCGATGCAGCTGTGTAGGTAAGAAAAATTGAGCAACGCCCAATTCCCGTCACGAGTGGGGCTGTGGCCGTAGAGGAATACCGTGATCGTACCGTGATCGAGCAGGAAAAGCGGCTATCGCGCCTGAGGGCTTGATGGCTGATGGTAACCACGGCGACAATTCACCCAGTCCACCACCAACACAAATAACGGACATGTCGCTGCATCCACCACAAGTCCTCCCCGTGCGGGCTTTGTCAGTAGTAACAGGGCATCATCGGACCTCAGATCGTCCAGGAAAATCAGCCGTGACCAATCTTAGTGAAACGCTTCGTGCAACTGCCAGAAAATGGCGAAATGCTAACCAGGATCATCGTGGCGGCGTCGTGCTGATCTGGCAAGGCGCAGTGTACGGCTGGAAGGATTCCTTGCGTGACGCGAGCGATGAGAGTCCAGGCGTATACGCTGTGAATGAAACAGATCACATTTTCATTGCCGAAGGCGGTGATGAATACAACGGTGCAAAAGGCTGGGTAGCGGCTTTTTTTGAAAGTTAGTAGGAAAAGTCGATGAGTACGAAAAAGCAATCTGCCCCGTATCCATTCCGACTGCCGACAGAGTTGCGCGAACGGCTGGAACACTGCGCGGTGGTGAATAACCGCAGCCTCAACGCAGAAATGATCGCACGTTTGGCGACAAGCTTACGTGAGGTTGAGAAAATCGATTTAGTGGTTGAAAACAACGTCATGCTAAAAGCGCTGTGCGCCAAGTTGGAAGTTCAGGCAGAAAGTTAGAGAAAAGTCTGCTGTGCACCACATGTCTTTGGCAGTAGCAGGGCGCGTCTTTCGCGTCCGAGAGTTCAACGGGAAGATCGCTTCCAGAATGTTGCCGATGTGCAAAAAGAGATCATAGATAGGTCATGGATGAAAGCAGAACTCAGTGATGCCCCGGAACGAATTACCCGAAGAGGCCACAGGCCCTGCGTGCAAAGTCTTGTCGCGTGCCTAGCAATAGGCAGTGTTATTGGAGTCAGCGCTTTGCTGTGGTCAACCCGATCGGAGCCCCACCGAGGAGTCGCGTCGATGGAATCCAAAGCTCAGGTGTTGAACGCAGAAGTGGACAGGGGCTCTGTCATACGCTCGAGTCCAACATCGTTGGACACGGGTCCTAACCCCGGGCCTCGGCAAACCAGCTTCAATAACCAGAACTTTGTTCCCACGGGCGCTCACAACATCGTCACCTTTCATCACAGCCCCTCTATCCCTCCTCGGGCTGAGTCTCCGCAGAAGGTCAAGCTGACGATCGTCGGGCAAACTCCCAGCATGAAAGATCGGGCGTGCTGGCCTTTCAGGCAGGGGAGTATTGAGTCCCGCAACTGTCGGCTTTCAGTGGGCCTCAAGCATCGCGACTAAGGAAAAAGAGTTAGCCGCGCACCGTACCGGCCGGCGATAACATCGACATCTTATAAGTGGATGAAGGCAGCTATAAGTTCTTCGAAGTGCCGGTTACCTATACCTCCGAAGTTGCGGTGAATTTTAGCGATGAATCCTGCACACTTCCCGTTTGATGGCTTTAAGCACACGTCTACGAATCAGCCCGCTGAAGGGGCGTATCAGGTACCAATACGGGCGAAATTGGCGCAGGGCAACGGCATCAAGGCACTGCACGCGTGTTTCCGTAACAAGGCGGGTGAGACCGTCACCAAGTTCATTGGCGCTGAATCCGAGCACTAGCCGCGCCGCGCCAGGCTGTTCGAAATGCTTAAAACTTTCAGCATCCGGGACGATTTCTTGGCCGTAGTCTAGCTTCCAAAAGCGCCCCGCCAGACCTAATGCGAGAGCTTTATCAGGAATGGTTCCAAGGTTGGTAAAGTTTTCAAGACTGAATGGCGGACGATTGCTAGCGGGAGCATTACCTAGCCTCCAAATTAACCGCTGCGGCATCTCGCGCAACGCGGTCATCGCCCGAACGAGTCGATCCTCGGTACTATCGTAGCTTTCGACAGCCCCCATTACTTGGGCAGCGGTAGCGCGAATATCGAGGGCGTGACGCTCACGAAAATGGTAATGAGGGAGGTAAATATCAAGCAGTTCCATTGCGTTACCTGCGGTTTTCGGTGCCCAACTCTAGCCATCAAGGCGATCGACACGCAAGGGGTATTTCGGCACTAGGGTATGCCTCCCCTCTCTCTCTTCTCTTAACAGGCGACACGATCAGCCCGGCAAGTAAACGCAATGACATAATAAGCGATCGCACTTTATTGACAGCATGTAAGCCCTCTAAGAACACAGGAAAAGACGCAAGAGCGCGTGGGGTAGCGCGTGATCAAACCGATGTATGAGGCTTGTGCATGGCACGATTAAAATTTTCTGCTAGTCGATATGGTTCCGTCCTCCTATCGCCGGATGCTTAAACGTGGCGAAGGCGGCGGCACCCCAGGCGTTGCTCAGGCAAATTAATTACGCAAGATGCAGACCGGCTCAACCAGAGGTGCCCATCGTTTATGTCAAGCTGCCTTTTGGCATGATTTTACAAGTAGAGCGTCAACATGGAGGATATAAACACCCAACTGGTGATTCTGCTGGTGATAAGGCTTTCGCCGCTCTAGCACTTGGTACGCCTTCTAGCGGGCGTTCATGGCAGAGTCCAAGGCGTGGAACGACCAACTCCTGTTGTGGTGTCTGAAATTATCGTCAAGCGATAGCGAATCTCGGTATCGCCGCCAATCTGGGCGGTCTTTTTCTGTCCTGCCAATGACTTTTATTGCGAGAGCAGATTGGGTTTGACAGAATTGAGAACCATTTCCATTAGTGATGCTCTCGATGGCAGTCAATTCCAGTGTCGCCAGCGTCAAGTTGACCGCCCGCCAAAGCCTGCTCCATCAGCTGTTCGGCGATCACCATGGGTGGTTGTTCGACCGGTTGCGGGCGCGATTGGGTTGCCCCAGCGATGCCGCAGACATGGCGTCGGAAACCTTTGCTCACGTGGTAGCACTGGATGATCCACATTCGATTCGCGAGCCTAGGGCACTGTTAACGACCATTGCCAAGCGCTTGGTGTACGCCAGTTGGCGCCGCCGCGATCTGGAGCGTGCCTATCTGGAGACGTTGGCCGGCGAGCCTGAGCAGTTTGCCCCGTCAGCAGAGCAACAAGCGCTCGCGGTCGAAGCCCTGGTCGAGATTGATCGTATGCTTGAGGGACTGTCGTCCCGGGCCCGGGCGGCGTTTTTGTACAGCCAGCTCGATGGCATGACTTACCTTGAAATCGGCCGCGAGCTGGGCGTGTCCGTGCCGCGTGTTCATCAGTACGTGGTCCAGGGGCTGCGTGCCTGTTTCGAAGCGCGGCTATGACTGCTGTACTGCCTGCTGCTGTGGATGAAGCCATTGCCTGGATGGCCTATCAGCGTTCCGGGTTTTTCGATGCGCAGCAGCAACTGTCTTTCGAGCAGTGGCTTGCGGCCGACCGACACCATCAGGAGGCCTGGCAACAGTTGCAGCTTCGGTTGCAGGCAGCGTTTGCCAGCGTTGACGGTGTGTCGGGCCGAATGTTGGCCAAGGACCGACTGGTTCGTCGTCGTGCCTTTCTGCGAGGGGCGTTGGGGCTATGCGGGTTGGCAGCTGGCAGTTATTGTCTGACCGGCCCGGGGAGGGGGCTGGCGGGACTGCGCTCAGATTTGAGTACCGGCACCGCCCAGCGTGAACGCATCGCTCTGCCAGACGGTTCGTCTCTGCTGCTCAACGCGCAAAGTGCAGTGAACCTGCGTTTCGGGGCACATAAGCGTGATGTTGAATTGCTTGATGGCGGTGTGATTGCCGACGTTCGGGCCAGCGAGCGGGATGCCCTGCGGCTGTGTTCTCGCCTAGGTACTGCGAGCATGGCCGAAGGACGCTGCATGATGATGCTCTTGCCGGAGGAGTCCCGTATCTGGGCGTTGAAGAAAAGCCTGCGGGTAACGCACATCAACGGCTCGGGTGCGACGTTGGCAGAGGGGCAGGGTGTACGGCTGACCGGCAGAGGTATCGAGCCGATCGGCAGGTCCGCGAACAGTGCTTCAGCGTGGTCGCAGGGCATGCTGGAGTCTCACGACCAGACGCTGGCAACGGTCATCGAGGCGTTGCGACCTTATCACCGAGGCGTGTTGACCCTCAGCCCCAAAGCTGCGCGACTGAAAATCTCCGGCGTGTTCAGCCTCGATCAAAGTGAACAGGTGCTGGCTGCAATGGCTGATGTGTTGCCGCTGCGGGTCGAGCATTTCCTGGGGTTCTGGACCCGTGTGTCCCTGAGCTGAGGTCCGCAAGAAAAAATTTTTCAATAGGCTCTTAATATTTCGCTGGCTCATCGCACAAGCAAGACAGTGCTGCGCCGTTTGCAGCTGTTCTGTCCTGACACCGGAGAGTCATTCACCCATGCGTCCTCAGTTCCTTTGCCCTTTGGCCATTGCTGTCAGCATTGTCGTTACGCCTGTAAACATCATTTTTGCTGCAGAGCCGGTCAGCGCGGCGGGGCGCCAGATGTACGCCTGGCTCGCAGGTCCTCTGGAGGCGACGCTTATCGCGATCGGTCAGCGCAGTGGTCGCCAGGTGGTGTTCCTGCCGGATGACGTCAGAGGGCGACAGGCCCATGGAGTTTCCGGCCAACTGACAGCAGAGCAGGCCGTCGAGCAGGCACTGCAGGGCAGCGGACTGTCGCTTTTGATTAGTGGCAGCGGCGCGCTGAGCGTGCAGCCGGAAACCGGTGCGCTGATGTTGGGTGTGTCGAACATCGATGCAGTGTCCGATCAGGAGTCGGCCTACGGTCCGGTCTATGGCTATGTGGCCAAACGTGCCGCCAGTGCGACCAAGACCGACACGCCACTGATTGAGACGCCGCAATCGATTTCCGTAGTTACCCGCGCCGAAATGGACGACCGCAAGAGTGACACCTTGGCAGATGCCTTGGGCTACACGCCAGGGTTTGTAAGCCAGCCCAATGGTTTCAGCCGGGTGGCGGACGATTACACCTTGCGCGGTTTCAACGTTGGCTCCGGGACTGGCAGTATTCTGCTCGACGGCATGAAATTGCAGTCCAGCGTCTACGACGGCGGCATTGAGCCGTTTGGTTTGGAGCGCGCCGAAGTGCTCAAGGGCGCTTCGTCTGTGCTGTACGGGCAGCTGTCGCCGGGAGGCATGATCAACGCCGTGAGCAAGCGGCCCACCGACACCCCGTTGCATCGGGTCGGCGTCGAATACGGTAGCCATGATCGCAAGCAGTACACCTTCGACCTGGCCGGCCCGCTGGATGAACAGGGTGAATTCTCCTATCGGCTCGACGGCCTGTGGCGCGACGCTGACACGCAGGTAGACCACATTCGCGACGACAAGCGCTACATCGCACCCTCTTTCACCTGGAAGCCGAACGACGATACCTCTCTCACTGTGCTCGCCAGCCACACCGAAGCACTCACCGGGCTGACGCCGCCGCTAACTTACGCCATGACCACCTACAGTCCAAACCCTGGACGCAAGATCGGGCGCGACGATTTTGTGGGCGAGCCCGGTTACGATCATTTCAACAGCCGCATCGATACATTGGGCTACGTGTTCGAACACAGCTTTAGCGACACGCTCAAAGTACGTCACGCCCTGCGCTACTACCAATCCAGGGTTTCCTGGAACTACCTGTTGCCGTTCAGCATTTCCGGTAACACGTTGAACCGCCGTTACAGCGAACGTGAAGAAACCTCCACCGGCTGGACCAGCGACAACAACGTTGAATGGAAGATCGACGCGGGCCGCTGGCGCCACACACTACTGGCGGGTGTGGACTACTACCACAAGACCTACGACACCCATCGCCACATCAGCGCCACAGTGGCGCAACTTGCTCCCCGCCTGAACCTCTCGACCTTTGCCTACACCGGGGTAGGGGCGAACACCGCACCCGAATCCGGGTGGGATATCCACAGCCGTCAGGTGGGTCTCTACCTTCAAGACCAGATCACCTTTGACGATCATTGGGTGTTTCTGTTGGGTGGTCGCCAGGACTGGGCAGAAAGCCGTAATTATTCCTTCGTCAATGGCGACCGTACGCCACGCAGTGACCAGAAACCTACCGGCCGTATCGCGCTGTTGTACCTGTTCGATAACGGCGTAGCGCCCTATGTCAGCTATAGCCAGTCGTTCCAGCCGGCCGATGTTGCCAACCCTGGCGTCGCGGGGACGTTCGACCCGATCGAAGGCGAGCAATACGAGGTCGGCATTCGCTACCAGCCACCGGGCAGCAACACGGTGCTCAGCGCGGCGGTCTACGAGCTGACACAGACCAACGCGATCACCTACAACGCCCTGAACGCGCAGTACGAGCAGTATGGCAAAAGCCGCTCCAAGGGGCTGGAACTCGAAGCCAAGACCGACCTGACTGACACCGTGAGCATGACGGCCAGCTACAGCTATACCGACGCGCATGTCTTGGAAGATAACGTCGTCACCAACATTGGCAAACGCCTTGAAGGGGTGCCTTACCACAACGCCTCGCTCTGGACGGACTATCGTCTGGCTGCGTTCGGTCTGCCGCAGGTCAAGATCGGCGTGGGCGCATTGTACACCGGTACCACCCGCACCACACCGACCGTCACTGATCGCAAGATCCCGGCCTACACCCGCTTTGATGCACGGGTCAGCTATGACATCGACGACCATTGGCAGTTGACTGCCAAGGCCCAGAACCTGACCAATGAGTCGTACCTGTCGTGCAATACCTCGTGCCGCTACGGCGACGAGCGCAGTGTCATCGGCTCTGTGAGCTACCAGTGGTGAGGCATGGCAGGCCCCAGCTGTCCGTTCGCTATAGGTTAGGGGTATTCTCAAGAATCCTCGCAGCGGTGATAGGCGGGTACGCCGTCACCGCGCTGTTCACCGCCTGCCTGGCCATCGGGTTGCCCCTTGTCGTGTTACAGCCTCGCGCCGAGACCGTGTTGGCAGCGACGTTGCCTGCCTTCCTGATTCTGTGCCTTGCAGCCATATGGGTTTTCGCGGCACGCTCGGCCAGGCGCGCCTGGCTGGGGCTGCTTGCCGCGATGTTGCTGCTCGGGGGCGTCTATGGGTGGTTGTCCGCCGTCTCCCTGCCCGGTGATGCGTGATGAAAGAAGGATTGCGTCAAAGCATGGCTTGGCTGCACACCTGGTCGGGGCTGGTTGTCGGCTGGCTGTTGCTGGCTATTTTCATGACCGGCACTGCCAGCTATTACCGCAGTGAAATCACCGCCTGGATGCACCCGGAAATTCGCCCCTCGGCGCCGATCAGCGAGGCCGCTTCACTCAAACAAGCGATGGACTGGTTGGAGCAGTGTGCGCCGGATGCTGCTTCCTGGCTGATTGATCTGCCCACGACGCGTCTGCCTGTGACTCAGGTCATGTGGCAAGGTGCAGGGGAGCGGCGTTACAACAGCGAGTGGCTTGATCCAGCCTCCACGCAGACGCTAACCCCGCGCAAAACCTTTGGCGGAGACTTCTTTTACGGGTTTCATTTTCAGCTCAGCCTGCCGTCGCAGATCGGCCGCTGGATCGTTGGCGTTGCCAGCATGGCCATGCTCATCGCCATCGTCAGTGGCGTGATTATCCATCGGCGCATCTTCAAGGACTTCTTCACCTTCAGGCCAGGCAAGGGCCAGCGCTCTTGGCTCGATGCGCACAATACTTTGAGTGTGTTAGCGCTGCCGTTCCATGCAGTGATCACCTACACCGGGCTGATCACCTTAATGTTCATGTACATCCCGTGGGGCGTCGATCTGGTCTATGGCCCCGATCGCGCAGCGTTCTTTCGTGACATTCGCGACTTCAGTGCCCCGCAGGTGCCGGCGCTCGGGAGGGCCGTTTTGGCCTCGCCCGAAACCCTCATTCAGCAAGCCCGGCAGCATTGGGGTCAAGAGCATATTGCTCGTGTGTCGATCACTGCGCCTGGAGCCGTCAATGCCCGCGTCGAGCTGTTCAGGGACACCCTGGATCACGTCTCATCGCAGCCGCAACGGCTGGTGCTGGACGGCGTGGGTGGTGAGTGGGTCGGCACGAACCCGTCAACGGGGCCCGTCAAGGCTTTCTACGGTGTGATGTACGGGCTGCACTTGGCGCATTTCGCCGATCCGCTGTTGCGTGTGTTGTTATTTCTCAGTGGGCTGGGCGGCTGCGCGATGATTGCCACAGGGCTGCAGCTGTGGGTGGTCAAACGCAGAGGCAATTCAAGGCGTGGGGTCTATCGGCATATTGAAGGCCTGAACATCGCGGCAATGCTCGGACTGCCCACGGCGATGGCTGCGTTTCTCTGGGCCAACCGGCTACTGCCCGGCGATATGCCCGCTCGGGATATTCGTGAAATACAGGCCTTTTTCTGCACCTGGCTGCTAACGCTACTGCACGCTCAAATGCGGTTGACCCAACATGCCTGGCGAGAGCAGGCAATGCTGTGTGCGTTGACGTGTGGTGGTTTACCTGTGCTCGATATCCTCACAGGTCCCAATCCAATAAACGGGCTGAACCTGGTCTGCGGACTGCTGGGAATGAGTTTTGCGGTTGTGGCCTGGCGGCTCTACCAACCTGCGCAGCAGTGCATACCACAAACTCGTGCGCCGGGTTCAAGGCCCCCCCGACGCGAGAGGCATTCATGAGCCTGCTGACATGGAGCGCTTTGCTATACGCGGCCCTGACGGCCTTGTGCCTGTCGCTAAACAGACACTACCGTGACGTCTTTAACAACCGACCGATATGGCCCAGCCAGCGGGCGTTGCGTTGGTTGGGGTTCACTGGCATTGCGGGATCGTTACTCTTTTGTATAGCGAGTGCGCCAGATGGCCGATCATGGGTCATGTGGTTCTGCACATTCGCGGTGTTGAGCTGCACTATTAGCGTGGGATTGGCTTATTTCCCGCGTCTCATTACGCTGGCCGGGAAGACAGCGGTGACGGTGTTCTTAACGGCTGTGACCATCGAGTTTTCTTTTTGAGAGGTTTGACGCTGCACTGACCGTCCGCTATCGACCGATTCTGTTGAAACAGTAGCTCTCCTGCTTGGCCTGAGGCAAAATCTGCTCATCGGCCAGCGGGAGAGTACGCAGCATGATGGGACAGTTATCGAGTGGGCAGGATCGGCTGTTTTACTCGTTCAACCTTGAAGACCACATCCCAACAAATCACCTGCTGCGCAGCATTGATCGGTGTCTCGATCTGAGCGACCTGCGCCACTATCTCGCCGATTTCTATAGCCCGATTGGGCGTCCTTCGATTGATCCTGAGTTGATGATCCGCATGCTGGTCGTGGGCTATTGCTATGGCATTCGCTCCGAACGGCGCTTGTGTGAAGAGGCCCATTTGAACTTGGCTTATCGCTGGTTCTGCCGGTTAAGCCTTGAGGATGAAGTTCGCAATCGCTGGACGTTTTCCAAGAATCGACACGGCCGTTTCCGGGACAGTGATCTGTTTCGCTGGCTGTTTAATGAGGTGCTGCGTCGCTGCATGGACGCGGGTCTGGTAAAGGGCGAAGGCTTTGCCGTGGACGCCAGCATCATCAAGGCGGACGCGAGTCGGCAACGTGGCGTGCCTGGCGATGAAGAGATCAACTGGCGCGACCCGTCTCTGAGCACTCGTGCTGTCCGTGAGTACCTCGAAGCACTCGATGAAGAGGCGCTGGCTTAAGCACTTCCCAAGCGCTTTTCGCTGACTGATCCCCTATCCCGTTGGACGGCGGCCCCGGGTGGCCCAGCGTTTTTCGCCTACTCCACGAACTACCTGATTGATGTCGAGCATGGCGTGATCATGGACGTAGAGCCGACACCAGCTCATCGAACCGCCGAGGTTGAGAGCACCAAGACCATGATTGACCGAGTCGAAGAGTTGTTCGACATCAAACCGGATCGCTTAATCGGCGTTACCGCTTACGGCACAGCACCGATGTTGGCCTGGATGGTGGAAGAGAAAGATATCGAGCCGCATGTGCCGGTGTGGGATAAAACCGAGCGTAAGGGCGACAGTTTTTCGATCAGCGACTTCCACTGGAACAAAGACGCTGAGGAGTATCGCTGTCCTGCTAAGGCATTACGTAGCGAATGGCGAGCTTTCAAGAACCTGCGCTCACACGTGACGAAAGCCAACACCATCAACTTCCGATCCAGCCAAACCGACTGCGCGACATGTCCGATGAAAGCCAAGTGCTGCCCCAACACTGCGGTTCGTAAGATCGCCCGCAGTGTTCATGAAGCGGCTCGCGATGTGGCTCGGCAAATCGCGAAGACGCCGGAATATGTGCGCTCTCGTCACGAACGTAAGAAAGTAGAAATGTTATTTGCCCACCTCAAGCGCATCTTGAAACTGGATCGCTTGCGACTACGCGGCATGAGTGGCGCGACTGATGAGTTCACATTAGCTGCTGCGGTACAGAACCTGCGCCGACTGGCCAAACTCATCTCTCACGGGCCGCCAACCACAGGATGGGTGCGCCCGAAATCAGCAAAAACCCTCAAATTAACCCACTGACAAAGCAGCAACGGTCAACGAAGTACCGAAAAACCACTTAACAGTGGTGAATAGGTTCTTTGATGAGGCCAAGCTCAGCGTCACGTTTCCTGAAAAAACGACTTTTTCAACAGAATTGGCCAAAAGCTGCCGGTAACACGCCGACCAACACGCGTTGCTTTATTGGTTGTTGCGCATGGCTTACCCCCAAACAAGGGCATGGTTTTGGGCGTATCAAACAGGCCCGCACAGGGCTACCTTCAGCATCTATCAAATGTACGCTGAGGAGTCGGAGAAGTGGAGACTGAACGAGGTATTGAAGAATGGAACGGTCGATGGTCGATCGTTGCAGGACGTGCTGTATGCACTGGCTGCATGGAAAGCCAAGCACTGGAAGACTGCGAAATCCCATTTCTACACACCGATACCTGCGGAGGCAGTGATGTGGAAGGTCATCATCCTTGGGTAGCGTTACACCACATTCTCGACAATGCGCGTGGGTGAGTTGTTGCTCAGTCCTCAACTCCTTCTATTAATACTTCACCTTATAGGTCGGAGAATCCTCTGGCCGGTTCTCTCTCCGGTCATAGATCTTGGTCGTGCTGATATTGGCGTGACCCAGCCAGGCCTGGACCTTGGCAATATCGGCTTCATGCTCCAAGGCGTTGGTGGCTGCGGTTGCTCTGAGTCCATGGACGCCTAGGCCGTCGACCTCAATACCGGCCTTTTTCGCGTAGGCTGCGACCACCGTATAGATGCCGTTGGCTGTGATACCGGCGCCGGTCAACTTGCCCCGCAACGGGATGAATAGCGGCACCTTCCTGTCCGCCAAATGATGCCCTGAGCTTTCCAGGTACTGATGAATGCGTCCAGCCGCCACCGGGTGCAGTGGCAGGTACCGAACCTTGCCGCCTTTGCCGTGCACCTTTAGATGCTGGATCCCGCGGCGCTCCTGAATGTCGCTCACCTGCAGCAGCGCTGCTTCTTCACGGCGTAGTCCGTGATAGAGAAGAACAGCCAATAGCGCCCGGTCGCGCTGCCCTTTAAGTGTTGCTTCATCCGGCGCCTCGAGCAGCGCTTTGGCCTGGTGATCACCCAGTGCCGGCGTCTTACCTTCGTTGCTTTCTATCCTGGGTCGTTTCACCCCGTGGACGGGATTGCCGCCGGCGATCGCATTGCTCTCCAGGAGGTGATCAAAGAGGCTGGCCAGCGCGGCCAATTTGCGGCGGATCGTGGCGCCGGCCAAACCGCGATGCTCGAGCTGGGCGCGCCAGGCCAGAACGTGCGATCGGGTCACCACACGAAACTCATCGGCCGAAGCCAAACCGACAAAACCGCAGAAGTCTTCCAGGTCATTTTGGTAGGCGCGTCGTGTTCGAGGGTTGTCGAGGTTGGCAAACCACTCGACTGCAGCGGGTACCCGAGCCAAATCCTGAAATTCGACCGCCGTCAGCCTACGCTGATCGTTCTGGGCGGTTTTCGTCAGTTCCTGCATATCTATCTCTCTGTTGGCACCGCTACGATCACTAATGGTCATCCCAGTCACAAAAACACCGCGCTAAGATTTCGGCGTACGAAGATCGGATAAACGGTAATAATCGGTGATAACGTATTTCTTACACCGGCAAGTAAGGCCAGCCTAGCCAGCTAGCCTGATTGATTGCGGGCAAACCTGCTCTGTCTCAGATGACCGCGTCGACCTCTGGAAGAACGTCTCTCGGCATGAACAGCGAAAAAGTTGTGCCGTGGCCTTCCTGGCTCTCAACCGTAAGGCATCCTCCCGCCTGGATGACATACCCGTAGACCATCGTCAGGCCGAGACCTGTGCCTTTTCCCTCTTCTTTGGTTGTAAAGAAGGGTTCGAAGATCCGCTCGATAAGCGCCACAGGCATTCCGGTGCCCGTGTCAGACACCTGAATTCGCACACACGATTGACCGGTTACCAGTAGGGAGCCCTTGGCAGCCATCTGTTCACTGACATCTACATTGGAGGTGCGAATCGAAATGGTGCCCCCTGCTGGCATCGCATCCCGGGCGTTGACCATCAGATTGAATACGGCGCTTTCCAGTTGGTGTGGATCGACCTTCGTCAGCCAAAGGTTGGACGCCAACTCAGTCTCATATAAGACCTTTGATCCCAAGCTTCCACGACCAAGCTCAATTAGCGAAGTGATTAACGGATTCACATTGATCACTTCTGAACCCAGCTTGTGCCGTCTGGAAAAAGCCATAAGCCGGGCTGTCATCGCACTCGCGGTCTGGGACGCGCGCAGTGCATTGGCCAGATGCTTCTTTGCATGGTCGGGCTTATCGTTTTTAAGGTAATGCTCAGCGAGACTTGCCGAGCCCGTTACGGCCGTCAGCATGTTGTTGAAGTCATGCGCGATGCCCGTGGTGAGCTGGCCTACGATTTCCATCTTCTGAGCCTGAAACCGATCGCTGATCATCTGGACCCTCTCTTCCTCACGCTGCCTAAGGAAGGTGACGTCCTGCACGCAATTAACGAAGCCGATCTGGTCTCCACCTTCGTCAAAAAGAGGCGTGACGTTTGCAATAACGTTGCGACGGCTACCGTCACGCCGCTCAACGATCACATCGACATTCAGTGCGGGCTCACCTGTGGCCAGAACCTGCACCATTGGCGTCTGGTCATGGGGCAGGTAGGTGCCGTCACCTGCATAAAGTCTGTGAGCGCCGCAGAACTTCACCTCGGGATCACCCTTGACTGGGGTCTCTCCCCAGATCTCTGCTGCTTTGAGGTTGTAAGCAACAACGACGGCATTTCGATCGCAGATATAGAGCCCGACGGGAAGGTGTTCAATCAGATCCTGGCTGTAACGAGCGTTCCAAGGACCTTGTGTAATCCGGCGATCAGAATTAAGCGCCATGGTGTACCTGTGCGTTGAGAAGCATGCAGCCGGATGGCCGACCTGCATTGTCTCAATTTCCTGCAGGAATCAGGAAGCAGGAATTCTCTAAACTTTGCGATAGCCATTAGCCCGTGCGTACAATCCACCTGGGTGCGTAAAGCGATGTGCTGATCCGCAGGTTAAATTCCAATATCGGTCGGGCCGCCGGTGAGGAATACCCGTGCCTGCGCCAAATACGCCCGCATCGACTGTTATCCCCCGGCCGCAAATCCTCACCAGCCGAGCATTGGCTGCGGTCGAGCGATTCAGTCATATCGAAGCCCTCAGTGGCGTCGTTCTTGTACTCGCCGCTATCGCTGCACTGCTCTGGGCCAACAGCTCGCCCAGCCTTTCCTATGAAACCTTCTGGCACACCACAGTCGCCATCACCATCGGATCCTTCAGCGTGGGTCAGTCGCTGCACTTCTTGGTCAATGACGGCTTAATGACCATCTTCTTTCTCGTGGTCGGAATGGAGATTCGTCAAGAGATCCAAGGCGGCGCTCTGTCGAACGCAAAGCTGGCAACGCTCCCGTTAGGTGCGGCACTGGGTGGTGTGCTAGTCCCTGCAGGAGTCTACCTTGCTTACAACATGGGTACGGCGTCTGCACACGGTTGGGCAGTCCCGACCGCAACCGATATCGCATTCGCCGTGGGAGTTCTTGCTCTGCTGGGCAAATCAATTCCAGCCAACTTGCGAGTCTTTCTGCTGGCTCTTGCAATCATCGACGACATTGCTGCAATCCTCATCATCGCGCTGTTCTACACCGCAAGCCTGCATCTTGTGGGGCTGGCGATCGCAGGCACAGGTCTCGCGCTTGTCTTTGTGATGCAAAGGATGGGAATCGGCTCGGCCTGGCTCTACTTGCTGCCGGGCTCGATTGTCTGGGGAGGCCTTCTCAAGCTCGGTGTGCATCCAACACTGGCCGGCGTGATCCTTGGGCTTGTAACACCTGTATGGTCGGCACCGTCTCGGGAGCGGCCACTCGAAATCATGTCTCAGGCATTCCGAGATCTCACGCACCGGGTAGACCAGGGCGAGAAGAAGGTCTCAGCACCACTCAAGCAAATCCGGCTTGCCGAGCGTGAAGTGATGCCCCCTGTGCAACGAGTTCAGGAGGCTCTCCATCCGTGGGTCGCTTTCGTGATCATGCCGCTTTTCGCACTGGCGAATGCTGGGGTCAATGTCCATGGTGCTCAGCTAAGCGATGCAGCTGTGGTTCCGGTCGTCTATGGCGTCGTAATGGCGTTGGTATTTGGTAAGCCCATCGGCGTGGTGCTCGCTACTTGCCTCTTGGTTCGCACGGGGCTTTGCAAACTGCCTGAACAGGTGACTTGGCGCGGGGTGATACTGGTAGGCCTGCTCGCCGGCATTGGCTTCACGATGTCGATTTTCATCGCGGGCCTTGCCTATGACGACGACCGTTTATTGGCAGCAGCGAAGCTGAGCGTGCTATGCGCTTCCTCTGCGTCTGCAGTGGTGGGTTTGCTGTGGGGCTTGTTCAACTTCAGAAAGCCGGCCAGTCGTTAGTTGGTACAGATATCATCCAACTCACCCTTACGTAACAGCGGAGTTTCGCAATGGTTGCTCGGTGGCAATGGCTGTTGATTCGCACGACCAGACGTCTGTGGTTCAGAGCGGGACTGTTTTCCCTACTGGGCGTTGTGACGGCGTTGCTGGCTGTGGTTCTCAGAGACCACATTCCTATAGACCTGCCTGGCAAGATAGGCGCTGATGCCGTCGACAAGATTCTGGGCATCATCGCGTCCAGCATGCTGGCGGTCACGACGTTTTCTCTAAGTACCATGGTCACGGCCTATGGAGCAGCCAGCACGGGCACCACCCCGCGCGCCACAACACTGGTCATGGAGGACTCGACCACTCAGAACGCGCTGTCGACCTTCATTGGCTCCTTTCTGTTTAGCCTGGTCGGCATCATCGCTCTAAGCACAGGTGCGTATGGTGCTCAGGGCCGGGTCATCTTGTTCGCGGTCACACTCGCCGTGGTGGTACTGATCGTCTACACCTTGCTGCGATGGATCGACCATCTGTCCAGGCTTGGCCGGGTAGGTGAGACGATCGACCGAGTCGAGGCCGCCACCATCAGTGCGCTCACTGAACGCTGCCAACTGCCTTACCTGGGCGGTTGCGCCTACCCGGAGCGACTTGTGCAGGTGCTGGGAGTGCTATCGATCAACAGTCGGGAAGTGGGCTACGTGCAGCACATCGACGTGCCTGCGCTGGACGCCTTCGCACAGAAACATGCTGCGTTGATTTATCTTGAGATACTGCCTGGCAGTTTTGTAAACGAAGGCGAACTGCTGGCACGGGTAATGAGATCGAACACCGAGCCGCTGGATGAACCTCAGGTGAGACAAATCCTATCCGCGATCACCCTTGGCGTTAGTAGAACGTACGAGCACGACCCCCGCTTCGGTTTGTCCGTATTGTCGGAGATCGCATCGAGGGCGCTTTCGCCGGCCGTAAATGACCCAGGCACAGCAATCGATGTAATAGGCAGGGGAATTCGCGCGTTCAATGCACAGGCGAGGTCTGGGACGCTTGAAAAGCCTGAAGCACAGTGCAGTTGCGTGCATGTGCGTGGGCTCTCCGTGGAAGAAATGTTTGACGACTTCTTTTCGCCGATTGCGCGTGACGGCGCAGCACTTATCGAGGTCAACATCCGTCTTGTCAAAGCGCTTGCAAGCCTTGCGCATTGCTGCCCGGCTTTGTACGCCGACTTGAGCGCCCGTCACATCGGCGTCGTCCTCGAACGGGCGGAGGCGGCGATGACTCTTGACGGTGACAAGGCGCGGTTGAGAGCGTGCATTGCCGCCTCGCTCCGGTGAACCGGCCCTCAGCCCTGGCGATCCGTGCTCATTTCCTGCAAGGAATAACGCGCTTCACCAGCGTTCCGATGCTCATGCCCTGAACCAAAATCGAGAACACGACGACCATGTAGGTCAGCGATACCACCACGTCCCGGGCATGCCCCGCTGGAAGTGACAGTGCCAGTGCTACTGATATCCCTCCCCGTAATCCGCCCCACGTCATAACGCTCCAGGCGCCGGCAGGCAGCCGAAAGCGTTTGCCCAGCACTGCGACGGGAGCGCCAACTGTCAGCAACCTGGCCAGCAATGTCAGCACGATAACGGCCAGTCCTGTGACAGCAAGCGTACCTGAGAAGTGAATCAGCACCACTTCCAGGCCAATGAGCACAAAAAGAACCGCGTTGAGGATCTCGTCAATCAACTCCCAGAACATATCAAGGTTCCTCTCGGTTTCTTCCGACATGGCGTAGGAGCGGCCTTGATTGCCAACGATGAGGCCCATTACCACCATCGCAAGCGGACCTGAGACGTGCAGATGAGTCGCCAAGGCATAGCCGCCAAGTACCGCAGCCAATGTGATGAGCACTTCTTCCTGATAGCTGTCGATGCTCTTGAGCATTCGATAGGTGATGTAGCCCAACACCGCGCCAACCAATGCGCCGCCGCCTGCCTCCTCGACCAACAGTTGTGAAGCACCAAGCACTGAGGGCGCGTCACCACTGACAATCATCGCCAGAATGAGCGAAAACAGCACGACGCTGACTCCATCGTTGAACAGCGATTCGCCCGATATCACCAGCTCGACGCTTGCGGGTGCACCTGCTGACTTCAAAATGCCCATTACCGCGATGGGGTCCGTTGGAGAGATGAGCGCACCGAATACCAGGCAGTACGAAAGGGGCAGAGCCAGGTCAGTAAGCGAGAGCAGCGCCCAAAGCGCAAAACCAATGAACAGCGTCGAAACCGTCGTTCCAATGACCGCCAGTGATGCAACTTGCCATCGGTAGGCACGTAGCTGCGACAAGTCTACGTGTAGTGCGCCAGCGAACAGCAGCAGCGATAACATGCCTTGCATCAACAGCTCTGAAAAGTCGATGGACTCCACCAGTGAGGTTTCGAATGTATGCAACGCTTCAAAACCCAGTCCACTGAGCGCCATGTTGACGAGCGAAAGCGCTAGCGCAATGCTCATCACGCCAATGGCGGGCGGCAAACCCACATACCGTCTGTTGAGAAACGCTAGCACCGCGGTGATGCTGAGAAAGACTGCGACGGTGTCCAACATCGGTCTACAACCTCCATGGATTAAGGGGGTGAGGGCGTTGCGTTGAAGTGCAACCCACCTGCTGTGGGCTCGGATTTGACATCGTATCTGTTAAAAACGCGAAATTTCAGTCGATGATCTGCTGACAATTACGAGGCGGTGCTGCACGTTGTTTTTCGGTTTGATCCTACCTCCTGAGCACGTTCACAAAGACAGCACCAGGACGCTAGTGGGGGTGGATGTCACAAGGGAGCCGTCGCTGGGGACGTGGTATCAACGAGCCGACGGGCAGCCATTATCCTTCAGGATTTCTAGCCGATAGCTTCAAGACCGGGCCTCTGGCCATCTTGCAGTGAGAAGTCCAATGCGGCTCAGAAATATAAACCTTGCTCCACGCGCCACCCTGTTTTTTTCGGCCATCATTATGCTGGTCGTGGTATTGGGCGTCATCGCCATACTGCAGATGGACAAGCTTCGCGATACGGAAAAGGATGTCGAACTCAACTGGATGCCCAGTATCCGGCAAACCGCGCTGATGAACTCGACCATTCTTCGCATACGCCTCGAGACGCAGCGGGCACTCGCGGACCCCCAAACCATTCAACAAACAGTCGACAAATTTCCCGGCTACCGCAAAGCCTCGAAAGATGCGGTATACAACTATGAGCCGCTCATTGCGAGTGATCGTGAGCGGCAATTGTTCTTGGCTGTAAAAAAGTCTTATGACGACTACGCCGGTCAGCTAGACCTACTGGAGCCTTTGCTGAAATCAGGCGATACAAGCGCCATTGTTAAGCTCGACGCTACCAGTATCCGTCCTCTGATAAATCAGATGGAGGATCAGATCGAGGAGCTGACTCAATTTAACAACGAAGGCGCCACCCTTGCCGGCGCTCAAGCGACGCAAGTTTATGACTCAGGCTTTTACCTCGTCGTCGGCTTGATTATCTTCGTCGCGCTCCTGACCCTTTGTTTGGCAACTCTACTGACTAAAACGATCACGTCGCCCCTAGGAAACGCTCTCGGTGTCGCTGAACGCATTGCCTCTAGCGACCTGACAAAAGAGGTTGAAGTCAGCGGAACGGATGAAGCAGGTAGGCTTTTGAGTGCATTGGCCAAAATGCAGCAGAACCTTCGAAGCACGATCATGCAGATCGGGGACTCCTCATCCCAGTTGGCTGCGGCATCGGAACAAATGACTGCGGTGACTGAGCAATCTAGTCTTGGCCTGGTGTCGCAGAACGATGAAGTGAATCAGGCCGCAACTGCCGTCACCGAGATGAGCGCTGCGGTAGACGAAGTGGCACGCAATGCCGAATCGGCTTCTGAAGAGTCCAGACGAGGCCAGGGCTACACGGAGGTTGGCCTGGAGCGCGTATCGCAGACCCTAAAGGCCATAGAGAAGTTGTCGAGCAATGTGCAGGACACCAGCGAGCAAATCACTGGCTTGTCCAATCGTGCACAGAATATTTCAACAGTGGTTGAAGTGATCAGAGCCATTGCGGAGCAGACCAATCTTCTTGCGCTCAATGCAGCGATCGAGGCCGCTCGGGCGGGTGAACAAGGCCGAGGCTTCGCAGTCGTCGCCGATGAAGTTCGAGCCCTCGCTCACCGCACGCAAGTGTCGACGCAAGAAATCGAACAGATGATCCAGGCTATTCAAAACGATTCCGACCAGGCCGTAAAAGCGATGGCCACCAGCAGAGAATTGGCTGCTGAATCCCTGAGTGTCGCTGGCGATGCCAGCAGTTCTTTTGACCAGATCGCCACCGCCATTACGAGCATCAACGAGCGCAACATCCTGATCGCCACCGCTTCGGAAGAACAGGCGCATGTCGCCCGGGAAGTTGATCGCAACCTGGTCAGCATTCGAGAGCTTGCCTCCCAAAGCTCGGCAGGCGCCAGCCAGACCGCAAGTGCGTGTAACGAAATGTCGAAGCTTGCGGTTAACCTGAATCAGCTGGTCAATCGTTTCAAGGTCTAAGGCATTCATACCTGATGGCGAGTTCGTCCGATATCTCTGGATGTCGGACGCTCAAACGGAGTGCAGTCTAAGCGCGAAGATACATGGCGGATCGAGTTTTTAGGCGTCAAACTGCGCTGAACTGGAGGCTGATCGTCCAGCAGTTCCAGTTGGCAAAATGCGAGCAGTGATGAACTATTACGCCTAAAAATAGAGTTTCAAATCAGGAGAAGGCCTCGTGAGCTATCGCCTGCTCAACTCAAGTCTTGATCCGCATCGTATGATTAGCATGTCGGGGGTACCACGCGATCTGCAGCAGTGCCTACGTACATGTATTGAGCGAATTAGCAGCGCGGAGAGCATTATGGAGCTGTGCCATGCCCATGGCCGCGCTTTAGGGTTCAGCACGGGTCTGGGCGTGGCTGAAGCAATCTCCGGTGCGCAGTTCAATGCGCTGGGTGTAGCCTTTGAAAGGGCTTTTGAAGACCGTCTTGTATCTTTAAAGGAGCAGCTGCCGCCGGTGATAAACTCAAACCAGTTAGATTCATAACGTCTGATGCTTGCGAGTCACCCGCCAGGCGCAATTTCGCTGGGCAGAATGCCGTCGGACTTTTTTAGGTTTTCTTTGCTGCGCCGCCTAACCTCCAAATCAAGCGTGCTACCCCTAGGCGGACTGGACCATAAAGCCCGGGCAGCTATCTGCAAGACATGGACTCGAAGCGCACACCCATCCGTACACCCATCCCGTTGCAATGTCTGGTCGCAACAACCTCAGCTTTTCAGACTTGTTACTGATGTGGCTATGCGCACTGCTTCGGTGGGTAATCCTCAAGGTTTCCCTCGACCCGTCGATAGTATTTTATGTCAATGCGGGTCACTGTCATGTTCAACAACCGGTTAAAAAACAGAATCCAGCAATTGGAAACACGGCTGGGGGCTCTTGAGCAGGTCAAGGCGACTCTGGATCTCGAAACCGTGGCGGTCACCCTGGATGCGGCAGGTGTCATCCTGGAGGTGAATGCTCTGTTTGAAACAGAGCTGGGATTCACCCGGGCGGAATTGTCAGGCCGCGCCCTGCGTGAGTTCAGTCCCTCTGAACTGAGCGGTGACGTACATCAGCGTCGGGCTCTTGATGCAGTGGCCCAGGGCAAGCATTACAGCGGCACATTGCGTCTGTGCAGCCGTGAAGGTCGGCACGTCTGGCTACGGGCAATGGTTATACCTTTCGCGGGTGAGAGCGGACGTGTAGAACGAATCGTTGTGTATTCCAGCGTGCTGACAAGGACAATCGAGGCCTCCAGAGAGAACGAAGCGCTGGTGGGGGCACTGATGCGGTCCACTGCCGTTATCGAATTTTCGCTGGACGGAATAGTCCTGGCAGCCAATCATAATTTTCTGAATGCTATGGGCTATACGCTTCCCCAAATCCAGGGCCAGCATCACCGGATCTTTTGCCTGCCGTCTGACGCTCAGTCACAAGACTATGAACAGTTCTGGCACACCCTGCGAAAGGGATCGTACGTTGCTGGAAGGTTTTGCCGCTCGGATAAACACGGCAAGGAAGTGTGGCTGGAAGCTTCATACAATCCAATAGTGGATGCCAATGGCAAGCTGTACAAGATTGCCAAGTTGGCCACCGTTATCACCGACCAGGTCACCCGAGAGCGCGCTGTTTCCGAAGCAGCTGGCATGGCGCACGGCACCTCAGTTCGAACCAACGCCAGTGCACAGCAAGGTCGCGAGGTCATTCAGAACACCGTCACCACTCTCAATACGCTTTCGGCCTTGATGGAAGATGCTGCCCATGGCATTGAAGCGCTGGATGCCCAGAGCCAGGAAATCGGTACCATCGTGAAAACCATCGGCAGCATCGCAGACCAGACTAATTTGTTGGCTTTGAACGCAGCAATCGAAGCGGCACGTGCCGGGGAGCAGGGCCGGGGTTTTGCTGTGGTCGCTGACGAGGTCAGAAATCTGGCCATGCGAACCACTAAAGCAACTGCAGAGATCGTCGAGGTGGTAAAAAAGAACCAGGTACTGGCCTCGACTGCGGTGAGCATTATTGGAAAAAGCAGGCAGCAGGCCGGGGAAGCGCTTGATTTGGCCAGTGAGGCAGACGAGGTGATCAAGGACATTCAGCAAGGTGCCAACAGTGTTGTGACTGCTGTAGAGCAGTTCTCAGGTCAAGCCGGGTATTGATGGATTTGTAGTCTTCCGTGTTCAGCAGCTTTGCTGCTACAAGGTAATGCGTGATATTCAGGGGATCCCATGCTCGATGCTCTCAAGCAATCCATTCGTAATCTGCATACAGCCCATTGGGCCAAGCTGGAAGATGACTGTAATGGGTTATTCATTCGGATCGAGCAGGCACGAAGAGAGGGGCTTGTGACTGGAGAGCAGGCCATGCAGCTGATCTATGATGTTCGCAACGAGCGTTCACGATGCTTTCGCAGCGTGAACCGCTGTTTTGTGCGGCGCTCCGCTGCCGAGTGAACAACTGCTACAGAACAAGCATCGCTGTCATGGTAACTGATACTGGGATAAATATTTTTTGGGTACCGCTAAGAAATGGCTTAACAGCGTGTGGTATGCCCACTGGCTTAGGGCATGAAAAGAGCATCTACGAATCCGGTGACAGTCCAATCTTGTCACTGCACTGGCGTACAGTCAGCATTACTCAGCGATTGAACGGGCACTTTCTTAAGCGTGTCATGATGCTGGCTTACCGAGGAAAATTAACAACGGCCGTTGGGTGTGGATTGCTTACACAGGTTATCAATCGACCTTCAACGCTGTTACGGCCTTTATTTTTAGCGCAATAGAGAAGTCGATCTGCCTCTTCCAGGGCCGCTCGATAGCCTTCCTTCAAGGGTGAACTGATCGCCACCACGCCTGAGCTGATCGTTACAATTCCCAACGGGCTACCTGAGTGATCTATGAGTGCATTGGCGATGGACAACCTGACATTGGCTGCGACGTTTAAAGCCCCAGCGAGATTAGTTTCAGGCAGCAGGATCACAAACTCCTCGCCACCATAGCGGGCCGCAAGATCGCCCGGCCGATTGACGCAGGTGCCGATGATTTCCGCAACTTGCCTCAGGCAGTCGTCACCCCCCAGATGGCCGTAAAGATCGTTGTATTGCTTGAACCAGTCGATATCTAGCAAGATAACGGCTATGGTTGATCTGTTCCGGCTTGCCCGTCCCCATTCTTGCTGCAAGGTAGCATCGAAACATCGCCTGTTAGCCATATGTGTCAAACTATCGGTCCGGGCGATGATCTCAAGTTCGGTTCTAGCGATGTTCAGCTCAGTTTCCGCAGTGATTAACTGCTGGATCTGCCGGTACAGCAGGGCGCCCAACAAAACCAAGGCCAAAGTGATTATACCGATGAGCGCCATGGACCTATACGCGTAAGCCCACCAGGGTGCGAAGATATGTTGGCTGGATACACCAGCAGCGGCAACGATGGGCAATCCAGATACCCGCCGGTAGGCATAAATCCTTTCTACGCCATCCACCACTGACTTAATCACGGCGTTGCCATGATCGCTCTGTGGCAGATAGAGGGTAAATATATCGCCCTTTGCCACATTGGTGGTCATCAACGCTGTCAACGTAGGCCGCCGGGCCAGTAGATCACCGTTGTTGAGCGCAAGGAAAATAACGCCCTTGTCGTCTACATCCATGCGCTGGAAGAACGTTTGGAAATATGTGACAGGCACGGTTGCCAGAGCAACACCTGCGAACGATCCGTCAGCAGCATTGATACGCCTGCTGACCGGTATGACCATGTCGCCCGTAGTGCGGCTCTTTACAATGGAGTCGACGTGAATGGATTCATCGGTGTGGTCGCGGTGATAAACGAAGTATGCGCGGTCGACGTTGTTCAGCGTCTGCGCACCACTTGAAAAGGAGTTAGCGACCCAATTACCTTGAGCATCGTAGATAAATAACCCTTGGATCCCTTCTACGTTCACCACGTCTTGAGCCATTTGCTTCTCCAGCCGAGATAGCTGATCTTCCGCTACACCATCGTGTTCCACGCGTTCGACAAGATCTCGCAGTGTATTATCAGCTTGGCGAATGGTGTCCTGAGCTTGTTGTTCAGCGGCTCGAACGATATTCGAAACTGCAACTTTAGCGTTAGCAATGCGTTCGTGCCTAGACTGATTTATCTGCCACGCTGTAGCCAGGATCAGCGATATACACACTAATGCAATGAAGCCGATCAGCGCTCTAGTAAGCGCTGAGGGAGAGAGCCTTGTTGATACAAGGTAGAAAGACTTCATAGATTCGTCATCAGATTGACTGTAAGACAACGACGCATGCAGTTTCCGTACCCTGAATGCTGTCTGTTTTGCGCAGAACGTCTACCGCTGATCTGGCCACGCGAAAGACGTAGGACGGCCATTGCGTCATTACCGCAAGGCGCGCCGGCCTGCAGGGCACATTGCACCAGATCGATTAAAAGGGGACTTGGCGCAAACTATTCGACTTAGAAATCGATGGTGCCCGAGACTTTGACCAGACGCGGGTCGCCCTGGCTGAGATAGCCGCCGTTGGCGGAGGCCCAGTAGTTCTTGTCGGTGATGTTCTCCACATTGACGCGCAACGTCAGGTCCTTTTGATCCACCTTGAAGGTGTAGCGCGCGCCGGCATCGAACCGATTCCAGGTGGAAAGGCTCAGGTTATTGGCCTGGTCCGCATACTGGCCTCCAGTACGAAGCATACGGGCGCTAAGGGCAGCTCCCTCCAGGCCAGGAACGTCCCAGTCGACGCTCGCATTTAGCTGGAAGGTGGGCACCCCGATGGCATGGTTGCCATCAGTGAGCCCGCCCGCGGTGTTCTTCAGCTCCGAGGTCAAGCGCGTGCCGCCTGCCATCAGGCGAAGGCCTTCGATGGGCTCACCAAACACGCTCAGCTCAACGCCCTTGTTCACCTGCTCGCCGTCGCGAATATAGAGGCGCTGGGTCGCATCGACGTAGCCATCGCTGGGCTTCTCGATCCGGAACACGCCAAGATTTGCGCCGAACGATTGCATGTCCAGCTTGATACCCGCTTCCAGTTGCTTGGTGCGGCCAGGCGGGAAGGCTTCCCCAAGGTTGGTGACGTTGGCACCGGATGCGACCGGCCCTTTGGCCAAGCCTTCAATGCGGTTTGCGTACAGGGAAACGGTGTCAGTCGGTTTATAGACGATGCCATACACCGGAGTAGTGATGGATTCGTCGTAAAGCGAAGTACGGCTGCCGTCATTGGCCGGATTAGATACGCCGTTGGAGGTGGTGCCGTCGTACGAGTAGTTCTCTACGCGCAGCTGCTGACGGCGTACGCCATAGGTAAGGAGCAAACTATCGTCCAACAAGCCAACAGTGTCGGAAACGGCCAGGCTTCGGTTGCGGGTTTTGCCGGTGACACCCGGATCGCCCATATCGCCGCCGGTGAGGGAAACCGCCGTGGGCTTGGGCAGGTCAGGTGTGGTGTAGATATTGGTATTCCCGGTGACCGATCGGTAGAAGGTGTAGGCGTTCTCTTGCTGGGTCCAGAGGGTAGAGGCGCCGATCGCGATCTGATGACTGACCGGCCCGGTTTGAACATGACCGTTAAGCCCCGCTGCAAAGCTGGTGTTGTCCTCATTGTGCGGGATCTCAGAGCCGCCGACAGTTGCAACTCCGTTATTACCTACGAGGGTTGGCGTGCCGTATACACCCGTTTCACGCGTATGCTTGGCGCCCCCGGCAAGGTAGGCAGTCCAGTTTTCATTCAGGTCCCAGTCGCCACGCATCATGCCGAACGTGTCTTCGGTTTCGGCATTCGTCCAGTCCTGGCCGTAGTTGTGGCTGGCGTCCGGGGCGGTCGGGATTTTGGTCGCATTACCCAATTGCACGGTGTTGCGTAAACCGTTGATGCGCTGTTTTTGGTAGCCAAAGTCGGTAGAGACGCGAAAGGTGTCACCACGATAATCGAGTCCCGCGACGAACAACTTGGTGCGCTGGTTTTCGTCATCAATCGCAGTGTCGCCTTCACGTTGGCTAAGGTTGACCCGCCCTCCGAATCGATTGCCCTCGCCGAAGCGTTGGCCAAGGTCCAGGTGCTCACCAACGCGGCCGTCAGAACTGATGTCTTGGGTGTAACGGCGAGTCGGCACGTCTTCAGCACGCTTGGGCTGCAAATTCACGCTGCCACCCAAGCCCGTACCGGTGGGGCTCACGCCGTTGATAAAAGCGTTGGGACCTTTGAATACTTCCACCCGCTCAATCGCGTCCGTGGAAAGAATTTGCCGAGGAAGGACGCCGTACAAACCGCCGTAGGAGATATCGTCACCTGCCAATGGCAAACCGCGGATCACGAATATCTGCGACTGATTACCGAAGCCGTAAGACTGGCGCACCGACGGGTCGTTGAGGAGTACATCTCCCACATCTTCAGCCTGCTGATCCTCGATAAGCTGGGAGGTATAGCTGGTCATGGTGAAAGGCACGTTCATGTTGTCCTGATTACCCAGAACACCCATCTGCCCGCCACGAGCGACCTGACCACCCGCATAGACCTCAGGCAGCGTGTTGGAATTGGCCTTGACGGCATCCGCGTTTATGTCAGTAGCACCGAGCTCAACCGCAGAGTCGGCAGCATTGGCGATGAAGCTCGCAGAGCAGCAAAGCGCAAGCAGGGTGGGGCGAAACGGATGCGAAAGGAACATTACGGGCTACCCAGCAAGGTGATCAGAACGGGTTGAAGCCTCCTTGGCAATGCGAACTATTCTCATGTGAGAATGATATCAGAAAGCTTCAGGAGATAGTCAGTTGAAATCACAAGTTTTTCACATCGCATATTCTGCCAATGCCCTTGAGGAGCAGACCTAGACCTGCTCGCCACACGCGCTGCTTCTGAGGGTGATACTCAAGGTTTCCCTCGTCCCGTCGATAGCATTTCATGACAATGCGAGTGTCTGGGATGTCCATCTGCCGGTTACAAACCAGAATCCAGCAAGGGGAAAAGCCGCTTAGGACTCCTGAGCAAGTCGAGAGTGAATCTGGATCTAAACCCCATGGCGGTCACTTGGACGCAGCAGCGCTGCTCAATGTGTGGAACGCTGGGTCGGGCGCTGGCTGATACTTAATGAAGAGCGGGTCGGTTGCGTGGTTTGCCCACAAGGCGCAATTTCCCAGGGCAAACTACTAGAGCGTCGCTTTTTGGTGATAGCCCCAACCTTCGTTGGTAGGCCCATAACAATGAAGCTCCCCAGAAAAAGACATTCTTCTTTATTGGAGGAATAAACAGGTTCTATAAACCGACACCATGGCTTTATGGGATGATGGCCATATGATATTACACACTGTTAGCTTGGCCTGTGAGGCTGCCCATGACCTATTTACGCTTACCCAGTCCATGCCGTCTGATACAGCTGCTTTTTCTCATTCTGCTTACCGTCATGGGTCTTTCCATTCTTTGGGAGTTCGAGCTGGAGGCATGGGTGATGCGGGGGCTTGGCCTTCCCTATGACGGCATTTTTGAGGACGGGGAAAGGTTACGTTTCGTACTGACATCTACGGGCTTTTCACTGATCGCCATGATCGGGCCGGGAGTGATGCTTATAAAAATGATCAGTAATGCCAGACGCAACTACCTTCAACTGGAAGGGTTGCAGTCCCATACTGAGAAGCTGGCAAGGTACGACTCACTCAGCGGCCTGCTCAATCGGCGTGCCTTTATGGAGCTTGTAAACGAGCAACTCGCTCAGTTGGAACCTGTGATTGTGATGCTGATCGACCTTGACTATTTCAAGGCGGTTAACGATCAGCGCGGGCATGCAACGGGTGACGCAGTGCTCATTGAGGTAGCAAAACGACTGGAAGAGATTGCAATCAAGTACGGCGGCATCGCTTCGCGTCTAGGAGGCGATGAATTCTGCGTCGTATTTACCAGCCGTAGAGAGGAACGCGAGCTGGGCCTCATTGCCGCAGATGTGATTTCGCGAATAGGGGCGCCGATGCTCGAGAAGCTTCGACCCTTCCGGCAGGGGGCTACAGTTGGCATCTCTCGTTCGTGGGTCGACGCTACCGAAACCTCAGCGCTATTGCACTGCGCAGATGTAGCAATGTACAGGGGTAAGGTTACGGGTCGTTCAACCTACCATTTTTACGAAACAGAGCATGGGCTCCAATATCAGGCTCAAATCGATGAAGACGCTGCGCTTAAACAGGCAGTGGAACTGAATGAGATCGTTCCATTCTATCAGCCTATTGTTGCACTGCCTTCTCAGGAAGTCGTCGGATTTGAGATCTTGGCCAGATGGCTCAAGCCAGATGGGAGCACTGGGATGCCTGCTGATTTTATTCCAGCGCTTGAACGCCTAGGGTTGATCCCCATGATGACTCAATCTCTCGTTAAGCAAGCTTGTAACGCTGCCAGGGATTGGGACGATCACCTTCATCTTTCGCTGAACGTCAGTGCAGCAATGATCACCGATGAGCTTTTTCCTGATCGGTTCCTGGAGCAGTTGCGCCATGAGCAGTTTCCATTTGACCGCTTTGAGGTCGAAATAACCGAAGAGGCCTTGGTCGGCAATATCGAAGCGGCCGAGCGCAACCTGAACAGACTTCACGCACATGGCATCACAGTGGCACTTGATGACTTCGGCACTGGCTACTCAGGTCTTTATCATTTGACACGTTTGTCCATTGATAAAATCAAGATAGACCGATCTTTTTTTGAGATCGGTAAGACTGATCATCGTCCAATGGTAGAAGCCATTTTAGGGATGGCACGTAGCCTGAATATGAAAGTAACCGCGGAAGGCATCGAGGATTTTCACTCACCCTCCCTTCCATCTTGGCTGGCCAGCAATGGGTGTAATTATGCTCAGGGGTATCACTACGGTCGGCCCCAGGCTCACGTTTCACGCTCCGTCGCTGGAGTTCCTGATTCAACAGTTCTATCGCGGGTGTAGTTGGTCAAGCAGCAAAACTGCTGACATTTCACCTTGACTCAGCTGCAAGCCATCTGCCACAAGCTGACCGCGCACTGATCAACTGGATTTGCCCGGAACTTGGGAGTTTCCTCCAGATACCGCAGCAGGTGAATGCAGACTGTCGTGGTCTCAACCACGTCCGACCAGATGCGCACCTGACCGCCCGATTGCTAGACAAAGCCATCAAGCTCAAGATATCTCTCCGGTCAGAGACTACCAAAGGGCCCCGCTATCTACCCTTGCGGATGCTTGTGCAAGACAATTTCATTTGCATCTTTGCAACTCCAATCGTCGCTTCAGTAACCCTCTTTGACGTCTTTCCAGCTCCTTGGCAAGCGCTGCAAGCTTGGCTTCACCGAACGCAATGGCCCTGGCTTTCGTAAGAAAAAGTTCGTCAACGTGGTAATTGCGGCCCTTGTCAGTGCGGTCATATGCGCTGTTAGCGAATCCCTGGTCCACGAGTTCGACCTCCAGCAACTGAAAATTCCGTGTCAGCAGCCATGCGGTGTAGGGGTAGGTTCTGTCGCTCATCGAAGTCTTGGTCACCACAATTGATCGCTATATAGATAAAAGCATAGCGAGATGTGTTGCTACAACAACCTCATGCACGTAGGGCAGGGCAGGCAGGCGACATGTCTGGATCTGTAGGCAAGAAACATCAAGGAAGGAGCACGCCAGGGGAGGCAGGAAGGCCTGGCGGGCTAGGTCTCGTACTGCTAAGGCCCGATAACGCTATAGATCACTCTAGGGTAGTGAGGCGTTATGGCGGAGAGCTGCCCTCCCTTAGGTCGTTTCGGGTCGTGGTGAGCTCGCATCTCCAGGGCACACTACCAACACTGAAGCATTCCGTTTAGCTTACTCCGTTGGGAGCCTGCATGACTTGCGGGACTTTCCTGGCCAGATCTGTCGGAATGTTAGGCTTGGAGATGACGTCATAATCAATACCCCCAGCGTCAGTTGCAGACTCTTGCCTTCAATGAATGAATGCATTTTGAAATCGCATCCCGACAGGAACGACAGCATCATTGGTAGCGTCGTGGCAGTCTGCCTGCAGGCGATTGCAGCTGCTGTCCAGCACTGTCCCAAGGTTCCTATAGTTGACGCCAGGTCGCACTCTGGAATAGAGCCCCAAAAGGTCAATCTTTCTGAAGCCAGCGCCGCACTCGGTATGGGTCGGTCAGTGAAACGTTAGACTTGCCCGAAAAATGACCCATCAAAGGAGTCAAACGTGTTTGTGATCCCGCTGGACCTCGGCGCAAGTGAAGCGATGCAAGCCATGATGGTCTATTCCAATGTGCTGTACCCACAGCGTGTTCGGTACTTTTTCTACATCTGCAAAGAACAGCTTCAAGGTCGCTGCAGAAAGGATCTGGTCATGCGCCTCGACAAGGTCATGGACGTGGCCCTAGTGCAGAGCGGGGAATGGCACAGCCGACTGACGATGGTGTTGCGCGAAGCGCTCGAGCCGGGCGCCCTGCACAGGGCCGACCACGATTTCTTCTTGGCGCAATTGGGCCACTGCACCCCTAGGAGGCACGAAAACCCCCCGATTCGGGGGTTGCAGCGAACCGGCAATTGATCACCAGGCGTCTCATGACATCTGTCATGTGGGACGTACCTACTCTCGACTAAACATGAATCGCTCACGACGGTTACAGTAATAGCCAAACCGCGATGTTTGAGCTGGACGCGCCCAGCGAGCACGTGCGTTCGGGTCACCGCACGAAACTCATCGGTCAAAGCCAGATCGACAAACTCTCAAAAGCCTTCCAGGTCATTTTGATAGGCACGGCTTGTCCGGGGATTGTCCAGCTCGAATTAGTCACGATCATTGGCGGTGTCTTCAGTCAGTTTCGCGAAATGTGCACCCGGACGGTCAGTTGATCGACGAGATCTCAACTAGGCTCGTTTTCACAGGAGATGAATCGGGAGATCACCGCCGGGCAGATTCCAGTGGCTCGACACCCGCAGCAAGGTAGAATGGTGGCTTATAGCCATGACAAGGCCTCATTAGTGCATGCTGTGGAATTTTCTATGTTAGACGCTAGCCAGATTGAACGAGAACTCGAGAAAACAACTAGCGCTGCACGCTTCTCTGAGCAATTGGAGCTACGTTATCAGAGCGATATCCATACTACCCGCCGGCACCACCTGATTCTGTGCTTGATCTTGGGAGGTTTCACATTCGGTAGTTTTTCACTATGGATGGTCATCATAAATCCGAAGGATTTGGTATCAGCAATTTTGCAGATGGTCGGAACATGTGTACCAAGCACTCTACTGGGTGTGTTGCTTCTAAAGAAGTTATCGGAGCACTGGAGAGAATACGTTTCCATGTTGCCCTCATACACCGGATTTATAGCCGCTTACAACGTAGTAATTAACGGTGAACAACCTGTTTCGGGTGAGCAGTCACTGTTCATGTTTTGTTGGCCGCTGATGCTTATTTATGTCAATACGTGCATGAAAAGCCCTTTTAATATTGCTTTGATATACAACATATTTTGCTTAACCATCACAGCTTGGGGTGTGCATACAGCCCCGATTTCCCTGAGTGCTGGCGGCTTGATAATGACCGCTATAGGATCCTCATCTTTTTTCTCATTGCTCGGCAACTACTGGTCCAACGCCGAAGCCAGACGAAGTTACCTGTATTGGCTACGTGAGGAAACCAGAGCCTCTAGTCTCACAGATGCCAATAGTGACTTGCAACGCCTTTCAGAGACCGACTCGCTGACCGGTCTGGCTAACCGTAGGCACATACAACCGCAACTGGATGCGCTTACGGCAAAGCATTTGGATGGACAGTCCGAGGGCGCATTATTTTTGATCGATATAGACCATTTCAAACGCTTTAACGACCATTATGGACATCTTATGGGCGATGAGTGCTTGAGAGCTGTTGCCACGGCTCTGGGCAGTTGCTTCATTTCGCCTTGCGCCGTAGCACGATTCGGCGGTGAAGAGTTCATTGCCGTTTTGCCAGATACCTCTCATGATGAGGCCCGCAGGATCGCTCACCACGTATTGCAAACCATACGTGAACTAAACATCGCCCATCTGGGACGTACAGACGGCATCTCGGTCATCACTGTCAGCATCGGATTAGCGCACAGTGCGAGTAGTGCGCTAACCGATAGCACCTCACTTCTGGATCAGGCTGACAAAGCTCTGTATCGAGCTAAAAGAGGTGGCCGCAATCGTCTAGAGGATACGGGATTTATTTTTTCTCAAAACGATGAGTCGCTTCTAACCCCGGAGGATATCCGAGAGGCGTTAGCAACAGACCAATTCGACCTGCACTTCCAACCGCTGTATCAACTCGAACCTTATCAGCTCACTGGATACGAAAGCCTTATTCGCTGGCTGCATCCCAAGCTCGGAAATGTGCCACCTGATTTATTCATCGCAATGGCAGAACGCAGCGGGCTGATTAATGCTGTAGGTGACTGGGTTTTGGATAAATCCTGTGAAGCGGCCAGCCGCTGGCATGACGCTGTCAACATATCAGTGAACCTTTCACCTATACAGCTTGCCAACACAGATTTTCCGATGAAAGTGGCGGGTGCATTACTTAAACATGGTCTCGCGAGCCATCGGCTAATATTGGAAGTAACCGAAGGCGTGCCTCTGCGTATAAATGATCAACTATTGAGTACAGTTTCCGGTCTCTGCAACTTGGGCGTACGACTGGCTCTGGACGATTTCGGTCAAGGTCATGCCAACTTGGCTTATTTACTGAAGCTTCCATTCCATTGTTTGAAGGTTGACCGTCAGGTACTCAGAATTGAAAACAAAGCCCAACGCGAGGAGGTGTTGACGGCCCTTTTGAAACTGGGGCATGCATTTGATCTCAAAGTGTTAGCGGAAGGCGTTGAGACTGCTCAGGATCTCGAGTTGTTGCGTACTCTAGGCTATGACCATGCGCAAGGGTATTATCTTGGACGTCCTCAACCGAATACATTTTCTTGTGACTCGTTACCCCCCACGCAGTCGCTGGCGCCCCATTGTCATCTTCATATAGTGTTAGGTAACTGACTGAACTTACTGCTAAGATTATTAGTCAACGTTCTCGATAATCTAAAGCCCGCTCCTTTTGCTACCCCACATACTGTTGTATCGGATGCCAAATAGAGAGTGCAACCGCCGGATCACTTAGGAAGTGGTTCTTGTGTTCAGCCGCCTCAGCCTACTCGCTAGGCACTTTGCCGTGGATTTGCGGTGTGCGAATGGACCACGTGGTAGCGTATCGGGCCTGATCTGAACGTTTGGCACTACGAGTACTCCGTTCATCAGGTAAAGCGTATGTTGAACTAAGATTGTGCCATGCAGATCAATAGGTTATTGATAACCTAGAGGGCATTTCCATGATCAAGGCACTTCCCTTACCTTTACTCTTCGCATTAGCGCTTGGCTTGCCTGGCTGTGAAAAATCGTCCGAAGACCACACGCAAGATGCCAACAAGCATTAACAAGCGTCTGATCAAAAACAGGTTGAGGGTAATCCCGGGCAGGCCGCTGATGAGAAGGCTCAGGCTGATAAGGACTATGCTGAGGCTCATGAAGCCCGAGCTTCTGAAGATCGCCATCAGGCCCCATCCTTAGCTGTGCCTGGGTATATCAAAGCTCTAGAAAAAAACTGATCGCGAGGATAATGCTCACCTCCCACGCGCGGGCGTGAGATTAATTTTCCTTGCCGCCGACGCGCCCGATAATTTCTGGAACAGGTGCATCTCAGCGCTGCATCCCTGCGCAGGATGGCGGAGCTGAATGCAGCAAAGTCGCCGAGATGGCGGTGTGTTCGAGACGGTGTGCAGATAAAGCGCATCCCCTCGGGCAGACCCGATCCCCTTTAATGCTAGAGTTCGGTAGGTGTGTTCGCCATCCGCTTACGCCATGGCTGCACCTTGGCGATATCCGCCTCGTGTTCCAGGGCATTGGTGGCTGCCGTTGCGCGCAGCCCGTGTACGAGTCCCGCAACCTCTACCCCTGCAGCTCTGGCGTAGTGCCCTACCACCGCATAGAGGCCGTCGGCGCTGATCCCTGCACCCGTTGCGCGGCCGCGCAGCGGGTGGAAGAGGGGAGCCGTGCTGTCCTGCTGATCATGGCCGCAAACGCATACCGGATCTTGTTGCCATCTGAGCCACCTCGATTGCCTGCTTTCTGTACTGATTCATACGGCAGGAAGTGTCACAGCGGGCTTTAACAGACTGGCGAGCGTTATATGAATGCGGGCCTGCTGGAACCTACCGCAGCGTTCCAGCTCGGCGGCCATCTCCAGATGCCAGTCCCTCATTTATAGTGACCACAGGCTACGAAGCCGAAGTGAGTCATGATCTGCCTGCCGGAGTCGCGTTCCTGCAAAAGCCTTGGAGTTTGGACCAGCTGGTTCAGACAGCTAGGCACATGCTCAAAACGGCCACTGATCGCGGTTAGATATGTCGGGTACTATGTTTAGTTGGTCCCACATCAGGACCCGCCTAGGCGGTTTTTTTGCTGCTTGCTAGACGTAACAAGCCTTGGGATTGACGTACCATAAGCCCGCCCTGTTGCTGCGCCCTGGTCCCTTTCCTCCTAGGAGCTGGTTATGCCACCTGCCGATCTCGATTTTCTGGACACCTCGGATCTGCCGCGTGGTTTGAGTGAGCAGGCCTATGCCACCTGGCGCGTGGCCCTGCGCGACCTGTATAGCAGCCAGACCGAGGTTCAGGTCGAATATGGCTATCAGTTCTGTCGCGGTTTTATCCAGGCCCTGCAGGACATGCAGGCAATCGAACCCGATGTGTACCTATTTCTCGAGGCTCAGGTGCATGGCGTATGGATCGAGCGCATTTCTGCCCTTAAGGCACGAGGTCACTGACGCGCTTTGGAGCTGGCATTGTAGATACTATGTTTATACAAAAAGCTTGCGGTTAGTGTTTTTGGTATCTACAATGTGTATACTTTTTAGGAGGCTGTTATGGAAGTCAAAGTGCAGCAGTGGGGCAATAGCGCGGCGATACGCTTGCCTGCAACCGTGCTTAAGCTGATGAATCTGGTTAGTGGCGATGTGTTGAAACTCGATGTATCCGCCGAGGTTATGACGCTCAAGCCTGCGAAGGCCAAGCCGCATTACGCGCTGGCCGAGCTCATGGCGCAGTGTGACTTGAGCGCGCCGGATCCTGCCGACATGGCAGCGTGGAATGCGATGTCAGCCGTTGGGCGTGAAGCGTGAAGCGAGCCAAATTAAACCGTGGCGATATTGTGCGCTTGAACATGAATCCCACCGCTGGCCGTGAGCAGCAAGGCGATTTTCGTCCGGCGCTGATCATTTCGCCTGCGGCGTTCAACGTGTCGGGCTTGGTCCTGATCGCGCCCATCACCCAAGACGGGGATTTTGCCCGATATGCCGGCTTTGCCGTGCCACTGAGCGGTTCCGGCACCGAGACGCAAGGTGTGGTGTTGTGTAATCAAATCCGCACCGTTGACCTTGAGGCCCGTGGGGGTAAGCGCGTAGAGGCGGTCCCCGAGGTGGTGATGGACGATGTACTGGCCCGCATTCAAGTGCTGATTGAGTAAAGAAAAAATGATCAAACGCCTGACCAAAATTGCATTTCTATCTTGCCTTGTAACAAGGGATCAATGTCATGCCGATGATCGACCCCGACGAAATCAAGCCTACGATCGACTCAGTGCAGGCTGCTTTTGCGGCTTACAGTGATGCTGGCCAAGCCTATGCACGGGAGCGCAATCATCACCCCCATGACGCAGGTGGGCTACAGCGCACTTACGAAGCCATAAGCCAAACCGGGCAGGCGTACGAAGATGCCCAATCTGCCTTGATTCCTATTGTCCACCACGTTATTGGCAAGGCCGAGCGCAGCGCGGCTTCTTCAATGCAAGACGCGGATTGGCCGATGAAAAGACACTTTGCTGCACCCCAAGCCCCGGGTACTGGCAATCCTTGTAACCAAGGGCAGGGCACACATAACTTGTTAAGGAATGCCTCATGAATGGATACGAAAGCCCCAGCATTGAGTCTGCACATGCAGGGTATCGACTGTCCTGGTTGGCCTATGTCAGCACCGTCTTGACGATAATTTTTTTCATTGCTGTTTCAATTAGCATTGGCGGGTGGACGTTACACAACGCGCAAACGGATGCTGCTTTTCGGCTCGGCATGGCAGTGAGCGTGTTTGTTCTGGTAGTTTCGCTGCCTCTCTGTATCTACAAAATCCTCTTTCTCAGAAGCGTGCGGGTTTACACGGATGACGTTGGAGTTTGGCTGTACCGGGGGATTTTGCCTTGGAGCAAAGGAGTTCGTGGCGTGAAGTGGCGGGACATTGAAGATGCTATGTATTACACAGGTTTTCTCAGCTGGATGTTCCGCTCCTATACCGTGCGTATTGGCCACCGTTTTACCAAGACAAGCGAAATCTACGTGCACCATCTGGCACAAGGTCAGAACGCGGTCGAGCACATCAATCAGCTTCATCAAAGCATTCTCAGAGGCGAGCTAAGCTCGGTGGCTGAGCTTGAAGTCAGATAAATGTGTCCTAGGATTTGCGGGCTGATGCCTTTTAGGGCGAAAAGTCACCTTGCCCACTACCAGCTCCGCGACAATGGAAACATCTTGAATGCAATCAGAACAGAGCTTGATAGAGTGGCCGTCGCGTGCGGACCATTTTACATGCTGAGCTCAGGTCGCCGATACGTGGTATCGGCGGTTGGGTGAAAGCAGGTTAGAAGTTTGTTCGCAAACCAACTTCGACACTTCTTCCCTGAGCAGGCGCAATATCGCGAAGAATTGAGCTGGCGTACCTCACAGTCTGATTCGTCAAGTTTTCACCATTAACGAATGCCAGCCATTGGCTACCGCCCAGGTCAAATTTGTACCCTGCACTCGCGCCTAAAGTCGTATAGCCGTCAGTTCCGGATTCATTATCCGGCACGTTGTGCTGCGAGCTCGCATGCTCGACGTCGACCCTGGCCTGCCATTTGTCCAGCTCCCACAGCAGCCCACTGTTCAGTCGCAGGGGGGCGATACGCGGCAAAGCCTCGCCAGTGTCCAGATTCTTAGCGCGGGTATAGTCACCGGAAAGCTCCAGCGCAATGTTACCGTAGCGAGTCTCAGCCAGCTTCCAATGATCCTGTGCTTCGAAACCGGCAAATCGAGCACGTACGCCTGAGTAGGTGAATTCAGGGATGCCGTCGGCGTCCTCTTCACCCTCGTCGTTGAGCGATCGGCCGCTACTCAATAGCCCAATGTAATTCGAAAAATGGCTATAAAATACGCCTACGCTGCCCTTATGGGCGCCATTGTCAAACCGTAGCGCCAAGTCGCTGGACACTGCTTTTTCCTTGGATAAGTCAACGTCACCTACCTCGTAAGTGCCTGTAGCAACGTGTGCACCGTTGGCGTACAGCTCGTAAAACGTTGGCGCACGTTCGGTATAGCCCAGAGTTGCTGCCAATGACCAGACCGGCGTAAGCGTATACACCGCGCCTGACGACAAGCTACCAGTAGTAAAACTGCTAGAGCGATCAGCGCTATTAAACCGCATGTTGCCCTTAGCATCCGGATCGACTGTCGTGTGCTCCAGGCGACCGCCCAAGCTCAGCATGAGTCGGTCACTGGATTGCAGTTCTTCGAGAATGAACAGAGCTCCAGCATTGGTATCGGTCTGCGGCACAAATGCTTCGTCACCAAGCGCGGAAAACTCACCGCGCGTCAACTGCGCACCCACCACACCATTAAGCGGTCCTATCGGCTGATGGCGGGCCTCCACCCGAGTCTCATAACCCTTGTTTTTGAAGGTGGTGCCTATCTCGCCGTCTTCAATCTCCATGTGTTTGTAGTCTGTGTACCCTGCGTCTAATTTCACAGATGTGAAGGGACCGGACAGATTGCGGACCTCAGAAGCAAACGCGTAGTGATCTTGCTCCATGCGGATGCGTACGTCCTGCTCGGCAGGCGATCCGTAGTTAGAGTCGTAATTGCTGTAGGACACTCCGGCATAACCGTCATCCCATATGTAGGAGCCACCTACGGCACCACCTTCTTGGCGCCCGTCGCTGTTGCCGAGGCGATGTTTTTCATCGTCTCTCTCTTCGCGGGTCCGTTGATCAGAGGTGCGAGCGTAGCCCGGGATACGCAGGTCATTAAAATTACGAGCATTGGCATCGATGTGCAGCGCAAATTGACCGTTGCCGGCTTCCAGCTTTCCGGCGCTACTACGCGTGGTGTCGGCACCGCCATATCGCAATTCACCGGAACCGTGTATGCCTTCGATGGATTCAACAGGAATGCGGTTGTCCAATGTATTTACCACGCCGCCAATGGCACTGCCTCCATATAACAATGCAGCGGGGCCACGCACGATTTCGATGCGATCAACATTGACAGGATCCAGCGGCACCGCATGGTCGTAAGAAAGCGACGACGCATCCAGTGCGCCAACGCCATTACGCAAGATCCTGATTCGATCGCCGTCCAACCCGCGGATGATTGGCCGACTGGCGCCTGGTCCGAAATAAGACGACGACACGGCTGGTTGATTGTTCAAGGTTTCGCCCAAACTGCCCCTCTGCGCAAGGGTCAGTTTATCTCCGGTGAGGACAGTGCTCGGCAAAGCCAGCTGCTCGCTACCTAGTGGATTCGCGGTAATCACTTGTGGATCTACTTCTATGGCGTAGGCCGGCGATGCAATCATTAAAGCTGTTGCAATGGGCGGGAGGCGCCAGAATTGCAATTTGGGGCAGCGAGACATGCAGGTTTCCTTGGGGACAATGAAAAATATCGGACATGTTATAACATAACTTTTAAGGTGCAATTGTTTGGATTGCCGACTGATTGAGGAAGTCATAACCGAGCGCGAGGCTGGCTTATCTCAGCCCACCTGAATCGGTCCGCAATCGGTGATCATTACCGGGCGTGCGGTATGCCCTGGCTGTATGGAAAGCCTGGCATTGGAAGATTAGAAAACGGCAACTAGTGGCCGACCGCGTAGTGGGAAAAGTCGGCCAGCAGCGTTGGATTTAGCTCCCTACCGCTGATCCGTATAAACGCTGTCTGCCTTGAACACTACTTGTTTTCCTCGGACAAAGCGTAGGCGCGGCTTCTGCAGCGCCCGCCGCCACTTCGTGGCCATAGCTGCACCCATCGAGGATTCACCATGCGTTCTTCCCATCCAATACGTTGTGCCCTGGTTGCTGCAGTAACCGCCGTCAGCTTGGCAACCTTGGCCGGTTGCGCTCGCGATCCGGAAAAACCTACTTTGTCGGAATTAGCTGTCAGCTCGACCAAGAGCTTGTTCCGCACTGACAGCGACATGCAGAAAGTGCTCAACGCCCAAGCGGCCTTCGATCCTAAAGCCATTGAAAAAACCACGCCGGACGAAGCCCGTAAGCAGCCTACTGTGGCAGATGGTGTAAAGCAGGTACTGGCCGACCAGAAGCGTGACAGCAGCCCCACAGCACTGGTCCCGGGCGTGACAACCCGTGAGATCACCGTAGCCGGTGCTACAGGGAACTTGCCAGCAACCGTCTATACCCCTGCTGGTAACGGACCATTCCCGGTAGTACTGTATTTCCACGGCGGCGGTTGGGTGATCGCGGACCGCACCGTGTATGACGGTGGCGCCCGCGGCCTGGCCAAGCAGGCCAATGCTATCGTGGTGTCAGTGGACTACCGTCGCGCGCCTGAATATAAATTCCCGGCAGCCCATCTAGACGCTGTTGCTGCCTACCGCTGGCTCACTACCAACGCGGCTAGCATTGGCGGAGACTCTAAGCGCCTAGCGTTGGCCGGCGAAAGCGCCGGGGGCAATCTGGCGCTCGCCACTGCTGTGGCTGCACGCGACCAGGGCTTGACCTCGCCCAAGAGTGTGATTGCTGTATACCCAGTGGGACAGACCACGACCAACACTGAGTCGTACTTGAAGTACGCTGACGCCAAGCCACTCAATCGCCCCATGATGCTTTGGTTCGTGGCCAATGTGACCAAGAGCTCTGCCGATCTGAAGGATCCACGTTTGGATCTTGTGCACGCCAACCTTCACGGTCTGCCGCCAGTGACTCTGATCAACGCCGAGATCGACCCGCTGCGTGATGACGGTGCGCAACTGGAGCAGGCGTTGCGAAACCAGGGCGTAAGCGTGGAGCGCAAGCTGTATGACGGCGTGACCCACGAGTTTTTCGGTACCGCTGCGGTGGTGGAAAAGGCTCAGGAAGCACAGGCCTACGCCGGCGCTCGCCTGAAGGCAGCATTCTAACCAGCCCTCTGGCTGCTGCGATGTCAAACCGTAGCAGCCAGTACCTTGGCTTACAGCTGGGTCAAATCGTAGCTCATCCAAGAGCAGCGTCAGCAAGACGATGACCAGCAAGCCTAGATGCGTCAACTTCGCTCTGAACTCAAGCGTGTGAATGAAGAGCGAGACATCTAAAAAAAGCCGCCGCCTACTATGCAAAAGAGTGCGGCCGAAGTACGCGTTCATCAAGAAGCACCCAACTGATTACCCGGTACGGCGCCTTTGCCAAACTCTCAGGGTGCACCCCAGCGGCTGCTACGCCTGGCTGGGCGAGCCTCAATCTGCCCGACAAAAACGTATCTCTTATGATCGTAAGCTTTTATGTCGCGTTCCATAACGGGGTTTACGTTAAATGCCTATTTTCATCCGGCTGGTGAGATTGCAGCAGGCTGAGGGTTGTTAGTGGCCGGCAACCCGGGCTCCGTTGACCAGTCATAGTCCAACTAACCGGCTGCTTTCGACCCAAAGCAGCCCTTCGTCGTCGGCAGCAGTCGGGCACCCCGCCCATCATCCCTACTGCGTATTACCTGCCTTTTTCTTTGCCCACTCTAAATGAAATCTCTAAATGCATCGCCTGGCTTGCGCAGGGGGCGGAGGGGCGGCTCACGTGTTCCACGCAGCCTTACCTCTCGACGGCCGCCAAGCCCTCCAAGCACTCGTGGCTGTTACTGAATGTGGCCTGCATCAGGCGGCAACTCCAACCATGAGTCTGTCACTCGCCCCCTCTCATGCGTCGAGCGATCAGATATACCGCCAGTCCTGCAAGTGCGGTCGCAGCGCCGATGTAGCCAGTGCTCGTCCAGCCAAAGCCAGCTGTGATCGCCATTCCCCCTAACCACGGGCCTAACGCATTTGCAAGATTGAATGCAGCATGGTTAGACGCTGCCGCCAAGCTAGGCGCTTCGTGGGCTATGTCCATTAACCGAATCTGAAGCGGAGCGGCTAAAGCAATCATTGTCCCGACTAGACCAACACCCAGCATCACCCCCCAGGTCGATTCTGCGGCTAAAGGGAAGAACATCAATACGGCTATAGACCATACGAGAACAACCCCTACCGCACGGAATTGCAAACGGTCAAACAATTTGCCGCCAACGATATTGCCGATGATACCGCCCAAGCCGAATGCTGCGAGCCCAAATGGAATCATCTCTGGGGACGTCCGGGTTACTTCAAGCATCGTCGGCGCTAGGTAGCTGAAAACCGAGAACATACCTGAAAAGCCGATTGCAGCGATGGACAGAGCCATCCAAACCTGAGGTTTCTTGAACGCCTGTAACTCCTTACGTGGATCACTACGGACTTCGTCTCGACGATCAGGAACAAAGAGCCACACCAAGGCAATGGTAGCAACTGCAATGACGCCTACGAGCGCGAACGCCGAACGCCAGCCGAAGAACTGCCCCAGAAATGTAGCTACAGGGTTACCAAGTAGCATCGCTAGGGTTAACCCCATCATCACGCGCGCTACAGCTCCAGCACGCTTATTCGCCGGCACCATACTTGAAGCCACCACTGCTGCAATACCGAAATACGCTCCGTGTGGTAATCCGCTGATGAATCGAAATGCAACCAAGCTACCAAACGTCGGCGTATACGCAGTGGCAAGGTTGCCCACCGCGTAGAGAACCATTAGCAGGATTAAAAGATGCTTACGCAACATCTTGGCACCAAGGATCGCCAACAACGGTGCCCCTACCATTACGCCCAACGCGTAGGCACTGATGGCATGCCCCACTTGAGGCTCACTGAGATGCAAATTGCTGGCGATGTCTGGCATCAACCCCATAATGGCGAACTCACCCGTACCAATGGCGAAACTGCCCAACGCCATGGCAGCCTCCATCTTGACCGCGGCACGCACAGGCAAAACATAAGCGGGTGTTTGCTGGATAGACATATGAAGTGCTCTGATCTTGAAGAAAGAATAGGAAAAATGAGCGCGGATCCACGGTCCGGAAGAGCCTTGAAACCCTCTCCCCGCACCGGTGATGCTTTTACTCAATGAATCGATTACGGCCCGCCATTACGGCAAAGAAGATTTGTAGAACTGCCGCCACCAAAAGCATCCAAAGCGATTCCTGCCAGGTGCCGAAAACGCTGTGAAGCCAGCCTGCCAAGAATGGGCCCGCGGCCCCCAAACCGTAGCCTACGCACTGTGCCATAGCCGAAAGCGAACTTGCCTGGTGGTGATCACGAACGCGCAGACCAAATAAAGTCAGGCATGTGACCATAGACGCACCTGCCCCGACGCCTGCAAACAACAGCCATACCAAAGACATTGAAGGAGCCCACACAAGCCCTGCCATACCGATCGCCACCGCCAGCGAGCATAGAAATCCCATTAGGCGTTGATCTTTCATTCGCTTGATTGCGACGGAAGTGGAAAGGTTAGCCACGACAGCGACCGCTTGATAAGCAAAGAGGTGCAAGCCCGACTGTGATGCCCCTATTCCTATTGAATTTGCCATCGCGGGGTACCAGTCAATCACGGTGTAGAAAGTCACAGTCTGTAAAGCCATAAACATCGAGACTTGCCATGCGATCGTGCTTCCCCAGACTGACTTTGCGGCGTGTGGCGCTGGTATCGCCACACGCCCGCGGGCCTGCCGGAGATGAGGTAACCAGCAAACGATAGCTACGAGGGCGAGGACAAACCACACTCCCAAGGATACCTTCCACGTGTAGCCTGATAACGAGGACAGAGGCGCTGACAGTCCACTCGCAAGCGCAGCCATCAACGCCATAATTGCAGCATAAAGACCGATACACAGCGCTGCGTGAGTTGGGAAGTCCCGTTTCACAAGGGGCACAATGAGCACGTTGGCTGTAGCGATACCTCCGCCGATGAGAAGCGTACCGACCCATAGTCCGGTAGCTGTACCGCTAGACCGGATTAGGCAGCCCATAGCAATGAGACACAGCGCACCAAACAAAGCCTGTTCAAGGCCGAAGCGTCTCGTGAGCCATGGAGCCAGTGGCGACGCAGAAGCGAACATCAGAAGTGGAAGCGCGTTCAGGAAACCCGCGGCAGCCGCACTCAAAGAAAAATAATGTTGCACCTGATCCAATACTGGGCCAAGCGACGTAATAGGCGCTCGCAAATTGGCAGCGATCAGCAGAATGCCGAGCAGCAAGGATGATGCTAATACAGATGTACCGGCCCGAACGGCCGACGAGGAAGACGTCATAGAGACCACTCACAACTTAAGGACGGATTTGCCCTATGGTTGCGTTGGTTGACGTTAACGCTTACGCAAAGCGCTGTAGAGCACAATGTCTACTGGGGAATATACCCAAACGACATCATCTGCTTCAAGCCATGGAACAATTTGCCGCAGGACTTGGCGTCAAGCCCCCTATTCTCCAACCTGTGTACGGATTGTATTCAAGGAGACCTCTAGGCTCGGTCACTACGGCGCATTGATTATCTCTGAACCTTGACATTGAATGTGTGATTCGGGAATTCATAACGGCTGCGACAAATGGAAATATAGCAACTCACCTCATCTGTTCGACCAGCGTAGGGGGTTGCCAAATCAGATAACAGCTGGCACTGAGTGCCGCGCCATTGGCCGTAAGTGGAATATCCGGATGGCTTCGCCCTGCCTAGCTTGCGAAGTCGCATTCTGTTTACGCCCGATTACTGTGATCGGTGACAGCTACACAGTCCATTTCGGCGGCCATGTACTTAAGTAGCCATTTTTCAGGGGGGCAGCTTGTTAGGGGGCTAATCGCAGCTTGCCAAGCACTCGTATCCCTAGATGCTGGGGTATGCGTATGAAAATCGAATTTCTACCAGCGGGCGCCGGCGTATGGCCAAGGCTGACTCATGTTCTCTCCTTGTTGGCCATGCTTAACGGCTTCTTGCCGATAGTGCTCGTGTCCAGTTACAGATAGCACTATGCCGTAATCGTATCGCTCAATCGCCCGATGCGGCTAGATGATTGTCCTAAGCGACGGCGCGCCATGACCTAGTGGGGTTTAAGTGAAACCCTAACTAGGTGGTTTTGTTCTCAATGCATGTCGTGTTTGGGAAGTGTCCAGATCACTCGACCGCGCCCGGTACTTTGCCCAATTATCTCATGCACATTGCCAGCTTAAACCACGTCATCAACCATTCATGAACGGTGCTCATGGGCCTATACGCGGTTACGGCATAGTCGCTAGCCACACAAGACGCTAAGTTCGGTAGATATACGCACCTATGAAACCGATGCAATGGCGAGCGATTTTACGCGTGCCCCTCTGTTCATGAACAGGCCATACAGCTTTCCTGAGGAATACTGACCGTGGATACGATCGACAGGATGCCGTTGACCCGGCGCGAATTCCTTATCGTAGGGGTAGTCACCTCTGCGACCATTACTCTGCCCCCATTTATCACTGCAAAGGCCAGTGCCGCCAACGCCGCGCAACCAAACAAATCGCAGCTCGTTATCAATATCAACGGCACGACACAGGCGCTTGTACTTGATACCCGAACGACGTTGCTGGATGCATTGCGCGATCATTTGCACCTGACCGGCACCAAGAAAGGGTGCGACCACGGTCAATGCGGCGCTTGCACCGTCATCGCCAACGGCACCAGGATCAATTCATGTCTGACGCTGGCCGTTATGCATCAAGGTTCCAGGATTACCACCATTGAGGGCTTGGGCAGTACCGAGAAACTACACCCCATGCAGGCAGCTTTCATCAAACATGATGGCTATCAATGCGGTTATTGCACGCCAGGGCAAATTTGCTCAGCGGTAGCGGTTCTTGAAGAGATTCGCGCCGGCATTCCCAGCCATGTCAGTGAAAACCTCACCGAAGCGCCGCGACTTGTCGCCCGGGAGATTCAGGAGCGCATGAGCGGCAACATCTGCCGTTGCGGCGCCTATTCGAACATTATCGAGGCGATTACCGAAGTCGCGCAGGAGACCGTATGAGGCCGTTCAATTATCTGCGCCCCGGATCTCCGGCAGAAGCGGCTACCCAGGCCGCCCAATTTGAAGGCGCACGCTTCATTGCCGGGGGTACCAATTTAGTGGATCTGATGAAGCTCGAGATCGAAGCCCCCACGCATTTGATTGACGTGAACGGACTGGGGATGGACACCATTGAGCCCACGTCCGAAGGCGGGCTGCGTATTGGGGCCTTGGTACGCAACACCGATCTGGCTGCCGACGCTCGCGTAAGAAAAGATTACGCGGTGCTCTCTAGAGCCCTGCTAGCAGGTGCCTCGGGACAACTTCGCAACGTCGCGACGACGGCAGGCAATTTACTGCAACGCACACGCTGCCCCTATTTCTACGATACCAACATGGCGTGCAACAAACGCAAGCCCGGCACTGGCTGCGCAGCCATTGGGGGGGTTAGCCGCCAACTCGCTATCATCGGCACGAGCAGTAACTGCATTGCCACCCATCCAAGCGACATGGCGGTAGCGATGCGTTTGCTGGATGCCACGGTTGAGACTGTTCGGGCTCACGGTCGTGTCCGCTCCATTCCAATAGCCGACTTCCATCGGCTGCCCGCCAACACGCCGAATATCGAAACAGCCCTTTTCCCAGATGAGCTGGTGACCGCTGTTACGCTGCCCAAGCCGCTAGGTGGCGCGCATCTGTATCACAAGGTGCGCGACCGCGCATCGTACGCGTTTGCCCTGATCTCGGTGGCGACCATCGTTCAGCCCGACGGAACCGGCCGGGTAGCGCTGGGCGGTGTCGCTCATAAGCCATGGCGCATGGAAGCTGCTGACGCGCTGATGCCAAAAGGTGCCAAGGCGGTCATGGACAGACTGCTCGCCGGTGCCGCTCCTGCTCATGACAATGCCTTCAAGATTGTCTTGGCGGAACGAACACTGGCGTCGGTACTATCCCAAGCGAGGGCTCAGTCATGAAGTTCGATTCGCCGACGGGTGACAATCCGATAGACCAGTTGAAAGTCATTGGCCAGCCCCTTGATCGAATCGAAGGACCGTTGAAGGTTACGGGCGCTGCTCGCTATGCCTACGAGAATCATGAGCCGGTCCCGGACGCTGTGTACGGTTATATCGTAGGTGCTGGTATTGGCAAAGGTCGTATAGCCCGAATACAGACAGACGCTGCGCAGGAAGCATCGGGCGTGCTGGTTGTCATTACCGCAGCAAATGCCGGCCCCCTCGGGAAAAGTGAGTTCAATGCTGCCAGGGCGCTTGGTGGCCCGGACATCGACCATTACCATCAGGCAATTGCGATGGTGGTCGCACAGACTTTCGAGGAGGCGCGCTCGGCCGCGCAGTTGATCGAAGTGGAATATGCACCAGGCCAAGGCCGATTTGACCTGGAGGCTGAACGCCCTAATGCCCAGATTCCTAAAAGCGGGCCCGATACGGACATCGGCCAGTTCGATCAGGCCTTCAACCAGGCGACCGTGCAAGTCGACGTGACGTACACCACGCCTGACCAAGCCCACGCGATGATGGAGCCTCATGCATCCGTTGCGCGATGGCAGGGGGACCAGTTGACGTTATGGTGCTCGATTCAGCTGCTGTCGTGGAGCAAGCGCGACCTTTCGAAGATCCTCGGCGTGCCACCACAAAACATCCGCCTGCTTTCGCCTTACATCGGTGGCGGTTTCGGGGGAAAGGCATCGGTGCTGGCAGACGCGGTCTTGGCATCGGTTGCGGCACGTCAGCTCGGCAAGCCGGTTAAGGTTGCGCTCACCAGGCCCATGATGTTCAACAACACCACTCACCGGCCTGCCACGATCCAGCGCGTGCGCTTGGGTGCCGATAGCTCAGGACTTATCACAGCGATCGGCCACGAAACCCTGTCCGGCAATCTCCCAGGCGGACCGTACGAAAAGGCGGTCACTCAGACCCAAGTCCTATACGCCGGTGCCAACCGCATGACCCGCGCTCGCTTGGCCGTGCTGGACCTCCCTGAAGGCAATGCGATGCGTGCACCAGGAGAGGCATCTGGAATGATGGCCCTCGAGGGCGCCATGGATGAATTAGCAGTGGCCCTGAATATTGACCCAGTCAAACTGCGCATTTTGAACGACACGCAGGTGGTGCCGGGAGAACCTTCCCGGCAATTCTCGACACGCGAGCTGATCAAGTGTCTGGAGATAGGCGCGCAGCATTTCGGCTGGGATCAGCGTTCGTCCGCTCCAGGCAGCCAGCGCGATGGTCGCTGGCTGATAGGCATGGGCATGGCCTCGGCGATTCGCGGTAATCCCATCCGCGATTCCGCGGCGCGCGTGCATTTGGATGCTCATGGCCTCATCACAGTCGAAACCGACATGACCGACATCGGTACTGGCAGCTACACCATCCTCGGGCAGACAGCCGCCGAGACTCTGGGTGTTAGCCTGGACAAGGTGGTGGTTCGCCTGGGTGATTCTAACTTCCCTACGTCGGCAGGCTCCGCTGGCCAGCGAGGTGCTAACTCATCCACCTCCGGAGTGTATGCCGCCAGCATGAAGCTGCGCACGCTTATTGCCGAAACGATCGGTATCGACCCCGCCACTGCGCAGTTCACGGATGGCCAGGTGCGAGGCGGCGGCAAAAGCATGTCTCTTGCAGAAGTCGCTCGCCACGGCACGTTGATGGCCGAAGATATCCTGGAGTTCGGCAAGGCCCGTGAAGAGCGCGAGCACCAGACCTTTGGCGCGCATTTCGTTCAAGTCCGAGTCGATGCTGCAACCGGGGAGGTGCGTATTGACCGCATGCTGGCCGTCTGCGCTGCCGGTCGCATACTCAATCCCAAGACCGCGCGCAGCCAGATCATTGGCGCCATGACCATGGGTGCCGGCGCGGCGCTGATGGAGGAATTAGTGGTCGACAAGCGTCACGGTTTCTTCGTTAACCACGATCTTGCCGGGTATGAAGTACCGGTGCACGCCGACATTCCGCATCAGGAAGTCATTTTCATCGACGAAGTAGATGCTTACTCATCACCGATGAAAGCCAAGGGCGTAGGGGAGCTTGGCATCTCAGGTGTCGCTGCGGCCATTGCAAACGCTGTCTATAACGCCACTGGAGTTCGGGTTCGGGAATATCCAATCACCTTGGACAAATTCCTTGATCACCTGCCACCGATTGCTATCACCTGAGAGGCACCATGAGACTGATTGCACCCGTATTCGCGACGTTGTGTCTTGCTGCCGTGACCGAGGCTGGAGCTAGCTCAGCCAAGCCGGACCCCAAGCCTGCGCCCCATGTGCAGGAGGTCACGCCAAAGCTCTATGACTACACCACGCAGCTGCTGTTTGGGGAAGTCTGGAAGCGTCCGCAATTGGCGAGCCGCGACCGGAGTCTGATCACCCTCTCTGCCCTTATTGCAAACGGCCAGAGTGCACAGCTGACTGGCCATATCAAGCTAGGCTTGGACAACGGTCTAAAGCCGAGCGAGATCAGCGCCCTCATTACCCATCTTGCTTTTTACGCAGGCTGGCCGAACGCGATGTCAGCAGCGGGGGTGGCCCATCAGGTATTTACCGAGCGCAACATTGCCCATGACCAAATCGTGCCGGCAATCACCGAGCCCCTAAGTCTGGACGCAGATAGCGAAGCCAAACGGCGTGCCGCTGTGCGATCGGCGACCGAGGAAGTAGCACCGAAGCTGGGCGATTACACCAACGATGTCTTGTTCGCAGACCTTTGGCGTGATCCGAGCCTGACGGCTAGAGACCGTAGCTTGGTCACCGTCGCCGCCCTTGTCGCACAGGGCCAGACCGCACAGTTGCCGTTCCACTTGAACCGCGCGATGGACAATGGCCTGAGCAAGACCGAGGCTTCTGAAGTGGTGACACACCTGGCGTTCTACGTCGGCTGGCCAAAAGCAATGTCGGCAGTGCCGGTATTCAAGGAAGTCTTCGAGTTCCGGGCAAAGAGCTGAGCATACGGCTATAAGCTATCCGCGCTCCTGAACAACTGCAGCGCTTGCAGGGGTTTGTCGCACGATGAGAGCAAGCACCACGATCAACGCCAATACCAGCAAGACAGCGCTCCAAACGAAGGCCATGGAAATACCCGCCGTTACCGCTTCGATTGAGTCCGAGGAACGCGCTCCATAGCTGTAGGCAACGGTTAGCACGCTGAGCCCTAAGGTGCCACCGAGTTGATGGCTGACGTTGACTAAACCTGATGCTGCGCCAGTGTCGGCCGATTGCACATCGGTCATCGCTGCAGTGGTCAACGGACTGAGGCAGGCACCTTGACTCAGGCCGATCAGTAGCAGCGGTACCACGACGCTAAGGTAATGGTTGTCGGCGCGTATTCCAGACAGCCACACCATGCCGACACATCCCATAGCCACTGCGCCTGCCAATAACGCTCCGTTTCCAAACAGGCGGGTTAGCCGCGGTATGGCCAAGGCGGCGGAGAAGTTTGCCAAGGTAGTCGGTAGAAAGGCCAACCCTGCCTCGCTGGCGTTGAAGCCAAGCACCTCCTGCAGGTACTGAGTTGTGAAGAAGTAAAAGCTCATCATCGCACCCAGGAACAACAGTCGAGCGCTGTACGCACCGGCGCGTACCCGGTGCTGGAACAGACGCAGCGGCAATATCGGCTCTTGGGTTCGCGCTTCATGAAAGCTAAAAATCGACAGTAGAACGAGGCCAACGATCAGCCCTATTACTGTGTGCTTATCGCTCCACCCTGCATGGGCGGCAGTGACGATGCCGAAGACCAGGCTGGTCATGCCCACCGTCGACAGCAACGCACCCGCCAAATCGAATGTGCTTGGTTGCACAGGCGTTTCGCGGACGACGCGCAGCGTTACCCATATCAGTACCAAGCCAAGCGGAAGGTTGATCAGGAAGCCCACACGCCATGATGCCCATTGGGTCAGAACGCCACCGATAAGCAGGCCGACACTTGAGCCGACGCCGGCGGTAGCGCCATACCAGGCGATCGCACGGGTACGTTGCTGCCCTTCAAAATTGACCAGCAACAACGCCAAAGAGGACGGCGCAAGAATCGCTGCACCCGCGCCCTGTAGAGCCCGCGCAGAAACCAGCAACCACTGACTTTGCGCCATTGCCACCAGCAGCGAGGCGAGCATGAACACGCCCAGGCCCGTGACGAACATGCGGCGGCGACCGAGTATGTCCCCGGCACGTGCGCCGAGCAACAATAAGCCGCCAAAGGCCAGGGTGTAGGCATTCTGCACCCATGACAGGCCTGTGGTGCTCATCGCGAACGTTTGGCGAATTTGCGGCAACGCGGTAATGACCACGGAGGTATCCAGTACGATCATCAGATAGCTGCACAAGATGACCAGCAGGATTCTCCACTGGCTGCGAGACAGTGGAATCATTGCGCCTGACCATAATCCGCATCGCTGACCTGTTCGAGCCAGTCGACGGTCTTGCCGTCCAATGCCTCGGCAATCGCGATATGGCTCAACCCGGTATCCGGCCCTGCACCATGCCAATGCTTAACATGCGGGGGTATCCAGACAGTGTCGCCCGGACGGATCCGCTGTGGCGCCTGCCCTTGCTGCTGCACATACCCCGCTCCTGCAGTCACAATCAGCGTCTGACCCAACGGATGGGTGTGCCAGGCAGTTCGAGCACCCGGCTCGAACGTCACGGTTGCGCCACCTACACGTGCGCCGCCGGTGCCTTTGAAAGGCGTATCAACGCGGACCTTCCCGGTAAAATATTCCGCCGGTCCTACGACCGACGGCTGAGAACCTGCGGGTGTCACGACAACGTTTATGGGCTGGGCACCTTCGCTTTCAGCGGTAAGCAGAGACAGTGAGAGCGCTGCTGCGGCAAGTGTCTTCATCACGAATCTCCGAGGCTTTTGCAAAGATTTGTAATCTATCAGTTACATGTAAATTCTATTAGTCACTAGAATCCACATAAATCAATGAGTGAGATTCATTAATGCTTCGCGAAAATGCTAGTGATCTGCTCGCCTTTCTGGCGGTAGCGAGGGAACGCAGTTTCACGAAGGCCGCCGGCAAGCTAGGCGTGTCCCAGTCGGCCCTCAGTCATACGATTCGCGGCTTGGAGGCGAGATTAGGTTTGAGGCTGTTGACCCGGACCACGCGAAGCGTGTCACCGACTGAGGCAGGAGAGCGACTCATCAGTACGGTAGGGCCTAGCTTTGAGGAGATTGAGTTTGCCTTGGCAGCGCTTAGCGATCTGCGTGACAGACCTGCGGGTAACATTCGTATCAACGCCATGGACCATGCATTGGAGCTGGTCATTCGCCCTGTTCTGAAAAACTTTCTGCCCAAATATCCCGATATTTCGGTCGAGGTTTGCTGCGACTACAGCTTTGTCGACATTGCTGCGCAGGGCTTCGATGCAGGCGTACGACTCGGCGAGGCGGTTGCCGACGGCATGATTGCGACGCGCATCGGCCCCGATCTGCGCATGCTGGTCTTAGGCTCACCAGCCTATTTCGCTGATCGGGAAAAACCCATCACACCTCGCTGTCTGCCCAAGCATCTTTGCAACAACCTGCGCCTGCCGACTAACGGGGGAGTGTATGCATGGGAGTTCGAGAAGGATGAGGAAACACTGAATGTGCGTGTAGCCGGACAGATCACGTATAACGGCGTTTATCAACTGCTGGATGCCGCGTTGGATGGCTTCGGTCTGAGCTACATCCCTGAGGACATAGCAGCGCCATATATCGCCAGTGGGCAACTGCAGGTAGTGCTTGAAGATTGGAGCCCTTGGTATTCAGGATTTCATCTGTACTACCCAAGTAGACGGCAAGCGTCGCCCGCTTTTGCTTTACTAGTCGAAGCGTTGCGCTATCGACCTACTTTGGTTGATTAATGATGTCGACTCATAACTCCTAGCGCAGCGCAGCGGCTAATCAAACGATGCTACTGGCCCTAGTATGCCGTAGGGTTCCTGCACAGGTACCAGAGGTACTAGGAAATCGTTATTTCGCGGAGAGTCCACATGCACTATCCAACCCGCTTTAGTTGTGTCGGTTGCGGAGCATGCTGCAAAGGACGCTTCATTCCTCTCACGCTGGGGGAGACCAGGCAATGGCTTGAGCGTGGCGATGATGTGGCAATCCTGCTTGAGGCCTTTAGCCGTCCGCATTGGCCGGTTTCAGAACAGGAATACCAGCACAGTCTGCTGCGATCGGCACAGGTGTCATGTGGCGCTACGCAGGTGCAGGTCACAGCCATTTTCGCTGCCCACGCTCTTACCCAGTGCCCCAATCTACAACGTGATGACCTTTGCGGTATTTACGAAAATCGCCCGCTCGTGTGCCGTATTTACCCGATGGAGATCAATCCTTTCATCGAGCTTGAGCCGCAAGCCAAAGATTGCCCGCCCGAAGCGTGGGAACCGAACACAATCATTATCAGCGATGCATCCGCAGATCCTGCGCTGAGCTCGCTGATCCAGGCATCTCGGCTGGCAGACCAGAATGACGCAGGCCTGAAGATATCGATCTGTAATCAGATGGGCATCAATGTCGCTGCATGGAAGGCCGAAGCCTTCGTCATCCACTTTCCCGAACGTGATCAGTTCCTCGAAGCCGTTAATGGCCAAACGTCTAGTTTTCAAGGCGACCAGAGCGACCTAGGGGCATGGATGCTCCGGGTAGCGAGCCCCGCGCTTTGCAATGAGCTGAAGAATGGGCAACTTGCGTTGGATGAGGCCGAACATCCCAACTATATCTTTCATGCCCTGAAATGACTTCAATCCTGCATACTTGAAAAGGAGAAAGTGTATATGAGCAAACTTTTTCGACATACTGCGCTTGCAGCGCTGGTGGGTGTAGCAAGTGGAGATCTGCTTGCGGCCGACTACAAGAAGAACCCATTCACGTTAGCCTACGACGGTGCGATTACTAAAAACGAACCGGGTAAAGTCAATATCCGCCCTGTCAGCTATAAACTTAATGGATTAGATATAGCAGCGAACGTCTACATTCCGGCTAACTATGACCCTAAAGGTCATTATCCAACTATTGTAGTGGCGCACCCAAACGGCGGCGTCAAGGAACAGGTTGCAGGTCTGTACGCGCAACGTCTAGCTGAAGTGGGTTACCTCACCATCACCGCCGATGCAGCTTACCAGGGTGCTAGCGGCGGTGAGCCGCGAAGCGTTGACAAGCCTGCCTACCGAATCGAAGACATTCATGGCATGGCCGACTTCATCACTCGGTATGATGGCGCCGATAGCACGCGCCTGGGCCTGCTAGGCATCTGCGGTGGTGGCGGATACTCGTTGGCCGCCGCCGAAACGGACAAACGATTCAAAGCGGTTGCCACGGTGAGCATGTTCAATTCGGGACGTGTGCGCCGCAATGGCTATGTCGACTCACAGCTTGACTCGGTACAAGTACGGCTGCAGCAAGCTTCTGCGGCCAGGGCCCAAGAGGCGGCAGGCGGGGCTGTTATGTATTCAGGGGATGCCAATCTCAGCGATGAACAAATCGCTAAACTACCCTTCGACTTGTATCGTCAGGGCTACGAGTACTACTGGAAGACCCATGCCCACCCAAACTCAACATTCAAGTACACGACGAGCAGCCTGATTGACTTGATGCGCTTCGACGCCACGGACCAGATAGCGCTAATTCAGCAACCTCTGCTAATGATTGCGGGCACGAAGGCTGACAGTCTTTACATGACTGAGGATGCGTTTACCAAAGCGACTGGTACTAAGGATAAGGAGTTGTTCAAACTCGACGGCGCAACTCACATCGAAACCTACTGGGTTCCCAAATACGTGAGTGCCGCCATCGATAAACTCAACACCTTCTATACGCGTACCCTCTAAGGTCCCGGAGTTAAGTAACCCCCCGTCCGCTTCGTTCGTTGAAGCGGACTATTTGACAGGTGCCTCCACTCCAGAGAATGCCAGTACTGCATCGGGTAACCGTGAACCTTTGACCTCAATCGCTCGCACGGATCGATCCAGCTCGGCGATCTCCGCCGGCGTGAATTGCACACTGACCGCACCCACGTTATCCAGCATATGAGCCATCTGTGTCGTGCCCGGAATCGGTACGATCCAAGGCTTCTGGGCGAGTAGCCACGCCAGCGAAATCTGCCCGGGGCTGGCGTGCTTGCGCTGCGCCCAGGCGTTCAGCAAGTCTACCAAAGCCATGTTGTGTGCCAAATTTGCGGTGGAAAACCGTCCTTCGATGCCGCGAATGTCACCCTCAGCGAACCGGGTTTTTGCATCGATTGCACCTGTCAAAAAGCCTACCCCCAGAGGGCTCCACGGTACGAAGCCAATCCCCAGCTTTTCACAGGTCGATAAAACATCTTGCTCAGGGCCCCGCCAAAGCATCGAGTATTCGCTTTGAACGGCGCTCACCGGCTGCTCTGCATGTGCTCGACGTAGCGTGTCGAGCCCCATTTCGCACAGTCCCCAGTGAAGGACCTTGCCTTGTGCCATCAGGTTCTTGATAGCCCCTGCGACATCTTCGATCGGGACCTGAGGGTCCACTCGATGCTGGTAAAGCAAATCGATTCGGTCGGTACGCAGCCGCTTTAACATACCCTCAACGGCGCTCTGGATGTGCTCGGGGCGACTATTCAGACCAGGACGACGCTCCCCGGTTATGGGGTCGATGTTCCAGCCGAACTTGGAGGCAATGACGCATTGGTCTCGAATAGGGGATAACCCCTCGCCTAAAATGCGTTCCACTTCGAGCGGACCATACGCTTCTGCCGCATCGAAGAAGGTCACGTCATGGTCATGAGCCGTGCGAATGATGTTGATCATCTCGGGACGGTTAGGGATGGTCGTCTGGTAGGTACGACTCATGTTTTGTACGCCCAATCCAATACTGGAGACCTCCAAAGAGCCCAGCTTTCGTCTTCCAAGGGTAGGCTGGCTGCTAGGCACGGTATCCCCGCTCGCGGAAGTCATCGCGCCAAGCACCGTCGCTGCGCTCGCGAAGGCCGGCGCTATGGCAACGCCGCCCATTGCACCCAGCAATAAGCGACGACTCAGTTCAACCTTAGAAACCATTCGGGTAATCCTCAAAAATCCTGCGAGCAAGCCGTGCTCAGCGAGCGGTCCCTTGGGAGATAAAGAAGTTTGAATACGATCAGTGCGCGAACCGGGTCTTGATATCCGCAAGCGCCTGCAGCACCGAATCCGGCTCTTTAGCCGCAGGAAGACTGTCCCGGTCGCCTATGGCGTCCTGCCCACTTGAAAGGTCTGCTGGTACGGTCGAAAATAACGGCTCCAGATCCGTCTGAGCCAGGCCCGGATCAGCTACGAGCTCAAACGTTTTGCGTGTTGCCGCTTGAGAGGTCAACGAAGCAACCAACACCTGAGCAATTTGTTTACGTGAAACAACGCCGTCGGCGGGCGATCCAGTCCAATGCGTATCCCCCTGACGCATCACCAGTTTCTGCTGATTGGGCGAGTTGTAGTCGAACCAGCCTGGTCGCACGATGGTGTAGGGCAGTCCACTGGCGCGGACGAGCCGCTCACCTCGTCGTTTCCAGTCGTGACCTACTGACGGCTTTGTCACACCTACAGTGGTCATCAAGGCGATGCGAGTCGGCGCTTTGAGCACAGTAAGCACGTTAAGTATGGCCCCGTAGTTCACCGACTCTGCGCCTTTTGCATCATTACCACTGATGCCGTGGGTGAAGATGACGCCTGTTACCCCGGCAACAGCCTCAGCCAGGGTCTCAGCACGCGTCAAATCGCCCACCACAACGGCCACCTCTTCGGCGAACAGCTCGGCCTGAGAGGGATCACGGACCAGTGCTCGAGTTTGGTAGCCTCTGCGCAGCGACTCGGCGACAGTCGGCTGACCGATGCTACCGCTTGCTCCAACGACCAGCACGATAGGATTATCGGTATTCATAGCTGTATCACCTTCGAGATCAGCGTTTGCTGGGGTAGAGCGAAAGCAGCAGCGGGCAGGCTGACCCGGGACGGTTGCTCAATGCCCAACCATTTTCATTGCAGCTTCAGGCAAACGGTCGCCTAGGATCTCGATTTTCGATATAGCCGAATTGATTACCGCCAATTCCTCATGAGTTAAACGCAACTCTGCGGCACCCAGATTTTCTTCCAGTCGGTGAAGCTTAGTGGTGCCTGGAATCGGTACGATCCATGGCTGCTGTGCTAATAGCCAACCCAGAGCCACCTGAGCCGGGGTTGCTTGTTTGCGCTCTGCCAACTCCGTAAGGAGTCTTACCAGAACGCTGTTAGCTTTACGCGCTTCGACGGAGAACCTCGGTACGTGATTACGAAAATCGTTGGGTGCGAAAACCGTATGTTCGTCAATCTGCCCGGTTAGAAAACCTGCTCCAAGTGGGCTGAAGGGCACGAAGCCAACATTGAGCTCTCCAAGCAACGGCAACAAATCAAGCTCCGGTCCCCGCCAGAACAGTGAATATTCGCTCTGTACGGCGGTGAGGGGCTGAACTGCGTGAGCCCGACGGATAGTCTGAATCCCAGCTTCCGAGAGCCCGAAGTGCTTGACCTTGCCTTGCCCAATAAGCTCCTTGACAGTGCCAGCGACATCTTCGATTGGCACTTCCGGGTCGACCCGGTGTTGGTACAGCAGATCGATGTGATCGGTGCCCAAGCGCTTAAGGCTTGCCTCAACCGCAGCCTTGATATGTTCCGGCTTGCTGTTGGTGCCCGCGCCGCGTGCGCCTGTCTGCGGATCAATGTTGAAGCCAAATTTTGTCGCAATGACGACTTGGTCCCGGATGGGCGCGAGGGCTTTACCTAACAGCGTTTCGTTGGTGAGCGGACCATAGGCTTCTGCTGTGTCGAAAAGGGTGACGCCGCGCTCGTGAGCACTGCGTATCAGTTCGATCATGTCCTTGCTGTTGGCAGCCGGACCATAGACCTCGGTCATACTCATGCAGCCAAGGCCAATGGCTGAGACTTCCAGGCCGTTACCGAGCATGCGGGTTTTCATAATGACTCCTCGAATCAAAGCTCTCTGAGCTTGGGTAGCAGACACAGCTTTGCAGCTCGCACTGCCATTGCCTTGCTCAAGCGGGTAGTTGTATATCTTCAAGCCAGCCGTTGACTTGGTCCATGGTCCTGCGCTCTTGATCAGCCTGCATCTCAAATCCTTTTTGCAGCAGCGCTCCAGGGGCATGACGCGTGAGTACGTGGTAACTGCTACCTAAGCCGTAGCCACCGTGAGTAATAAATGGCACAAGAACCTTGCCATTCAGATCATGGCTGGACAAAAACGATCTGATGACGGGAGGCGTGGTTTCGCCCCAAATGGGGAAACCCAGAAAAATCAGGTCGTAATTGGCCATGTTCGACACATGGGCGGCGAGCAAAGGCTCGAAATTGCTGTCACGCTCCCGGCGTGCTTGCTCTACTGTGCCCAAGTAATCTTCGGGATAAGCATCTGCAGGAGCGATCTCGAAGAGGTCAGCCTGCTGAGCGCGCTGAAGCAGACCAGCGACAACCTTGGTATTACCTGAGCGGGTGAAATAAGCGACCAGAACTTTAGAGCCTCCAGGAGCCCCACCCTTGCCTTGGGACGTTAGCGAGGCGCCAAGCAAAGGCAAGCTTGCCAATGCCGCTACCACCTTGCGGCGCTTGGGGTTGTGGATTGCGGTCATCTGTTCCTCGCTGGTTGCTCGAGTATTTTTCAAGCACATTAGCGATGCGGATGTGTGAAGACTAGTCAGCTGATCGTTCTAAGGTTTATGAGCGTTGCTCATTAATTGGTAGAACAAACTAAACGCCTCATCATTGAAGCTGTCACTGTATTAAGGCTCGCACCGAGCTGGCTCTACGTGGTGGACAAGGCCGGACCGGTCTTCAAGGCCGAAGGTGGCGACGACTACAGCGGGGCGAAAGCGTAGGTCGCTGTTGACCCCGATCAGGAACAGGAAAAAAGATCTTATGAGCAATGAGTTTGTAAGCGTTGACGGCACAACCGTAAGAGCCCCGGAAGCGGCGCCGATAGAAAATTTCGAAGGTTTAACAGAAAAGCTCTGCACAGCTTGGCGTGAGCTGATGGATGAGATCATGGCAATAGAGCAACGCGACGACATTCGTGTTTGCCTTGCTCGTGCTGAGAGCTACGCCTTGGCCCTGCTCGACGCTGATCTTATCACTGAGAGTCAAAATACCATGATGGGAGTTGAGCTGGCTGAACGCTCAACGCTGCGTGATTGGGAGCTTCAAAGCCGGGACGGAAGGCGCGGATAGGAAAAAGCTCGATAACTCGATCATCAGCTTCTTGTGTGGGCATGAAGCCAAAGTGGCGCTCATAGAACACGCTCGCGGCCTGGACGTTTCTAACGTAGAGCATCAGGCGATTTAATGATGACTGCATAATCTTTCTTTGATTTGATTTCTACTGAATATTTTCGGCCTCAAATCAACCAATGTCGAGCTTCCGCCTTCAGCAGTAGACGTCGCACCAAGGATATGGATTCTAGGGTGAGAATCCTCAAGCGGTGATCACTATGCCGTGGCTTCTGTAGGTGGTTTGCCCGAACGGTTACGACCTAATTGCAGTAAAAGGATTTTGTGCCATAGTCAAATGGTTAGCAGCTGCTATCGACCAACAAGGAATGATGATGGCAATTTACGTAGCCCCAGGTAACAAGATTGAGAGGGACGGTGGTTCGTTTCAGGAAGTCACCATGAATACCTCCAACCATTCAGTAACGCAACGCTTCGGACGATACTGCACCATTCGAGATCACGAACAGGCACCCGCGACCAGTAAGCCTGGCCGGCATTGGTTACAGATCTATCGCACTCCTGACAATACAGAGTAAAGAAAATCCATGTGTCCCAAGCCCTTGGCTCACGCTGAGGGTTTCTGTCTTATTACACGATCCGCCCTGCTAGAAAAATAATTTGTAGTCTGTTGAATACAGCGATGTAAGCGGATGAGGCGCCACAGGCTGTCCATTTTTGCTAACTCTACAAACCGAGAGCTCATCGCTATACGAATTTGCCAAGCATCTGTTGTCCGCTACCTGAGCAGTTAGTGACTGTCGCAAGCACCGCAACGGAAATAGCACTGACTCGATCAAGTACGAAAGCGCGCAACCATCTGATCCAAATTTGCCGCGAGTTGAGACAGGTCGTTGCTGGCGATGAGAGTCTGACGAGTGCCTTCACTGCTTTGCAGCGCTAAATCACGAATACTGGTCAGCGCCCGATCGACTTCGCGGGCCACGTACGCCTGTTCTTCCGAAGCAGTGGCAATCTGTGTATTTCGGTCGTTGATCATTTGAGCAGAATCGGTGATCAATTCTAGCGACTGGCCCGCTTCGTTGGCCATACTGTGCGTGCTATGAACCTCACGTGTGCTCTCAGCCATAGAATTAACGACCTGGGCGCTTCGGACCTGCATTGAAGAGATCATGTTTTCGATTTCGCCTGTCGAAGTTTGAGTTCGGTGAGCTAGCGCCCTGACTTCGTCGGCGACAACAGCAAAACCGCGACCTTGCTCACCGGCCCGGGCAGCTTCTATAGCGGCGTTAAGGGCTAACAGATTGGTTTGCTCGGCGATTGCTCCGATTACACCCAGTACCTTACTTATATCCTGAGTTTGCCCAGCTAGCTGCTGAACCTGTTCGGACGTCACATCCACACGATCCTTAAGACTCACCATAGCTTTCAAGGTCTCACCAACTTTCATGTTGCCAGCCTGGGCGGCGTGCGTTGACTCCTTGGCCGCCTGCGAGGTTGAGGTTGCGTTGCGCGCGACCTCTTCGACCGCCGCACTCATCTGATTTACCGCAGTGGCGGCTTGTTCGATTTCACTGTTCTGCTGTTGCAATGTGCGGTTTGCGCTCTCGGTGACTGCAGTCATTTCAGTCGATGCAGAGCTGAGTTGTTTAGAGGCATCGGAGATCTCGGTGATGGTATTGCGCAAATTGGCCTGCATGGTGTTCAGAGCCGTCATCAGGCGCGCTGATTCATCGTTACCTGTCACTGTCAGTGAGCTGCGTAGGTCACCCTTTGCGATTTGCTCAGCCAAGGCTAGTGATGCATTGACTGGTCTGACGATGCTATGAGTCAAAGTGATTGCCAACACAATCGTCAGAAAGATTGCAGCGGCGACGACTACTCCTATGACATAGGTACTACGCGTGTATACATCAGATGCCGTTATCCCGGCTTGCGCAGCGCCTTCGGCGTCGTGTTGGCGTAGCAGTGTCAACTGAGCCTGGTAGGCCGATGCGCGTGCGTATTGCTCAGTATTGGCATAGGCAACGGCCTGTTCGTGGCTGACGCTATCCAGCTCCAAAATGCGAGCCAGACCGTCAATAAATTCAGCCATCAATGTGGCTGCGTGTTCAAATGCCGCACGCTGCTGATCATCCTTGATCAGGTTCTGACGGTAGAAATTCGTATGTTCATTGAGGGTGTCACGTGCTTGGGAGATTTGAGCAATGGACGCTTTACGATCTTCAGCATTCGTATCTGCCAACAATCGGATGCTCGCTAAGCGCGCGCTCAGAACGGCTATCTGAATGTCGTCTGTGGTCTGAATACTCTTCAGCCAGTGGGTTTCTATCGCTTGCTCTGCAGCGCGAAGCTTGCCCAATTGGAGGTATGCGAATCCCCCCAAAATCACCACCAGTAGGGTAATCAAGCCGAAACATAGCGACGCTCTTGGGGCGATATTTAGTGATCGAAAATTCATGATAGTGACGCTTCTGGGTTGCCACGGTTGATGGAGGCGTTCTGATATGGGATCGGCCGCTCTTCTGAAACCTTAAGTAAAGTAATCAAGGCAGGCTGTCCTGATTGATCTCTATGCATGAGAGCAACAACAAAGGCAGGTGTCATACAGGCAGGCGGCAGAAGCTGAATCTTGTGGTTGGCTGGGCAAGGAGCCTCGTACAATCGAGAAAAAATGCATTCAGCCGTGACTCAAGCGCTTTCCCAGATTGGGTCTCGTACAAGCTGCTCGATGAGCTGCGGCGGAAAGCTCGGGAATCAAGCATCCGCGATCAGTGTGGTGAAGGTGGGAATTCTCGTTGAGAGGCGCTTTCTGCTAGTTCGCTGATCCACATCAGGTCTCGCTATGGAAAATCGTCGTGCTGACTAGCGGTCGAGCAATCCGGAGCGTGGGTAAATGGCACCCGTGCTTGATGTGGCCATTGGCCCCAGCCGCAGCTTCGAGCCTTGAGGCACCCGGTATAGGGCCCAGCGATGCGTCCAGTTTTCCGAGTTCCCATTCCCTGGAACGACCGAATTTGTACATGCTCATTAGACACGTTCCTCGGCAAACAAGCTGAACGAGCCAGCTTGTCGTGGCGAGTCCCTATTCCTCGTTTCTCTTTCAGCCAGCCAAACATCCGCTCAATGATGTTCCGCTGTGAATACTTTGGGCGATCAAAGAGTCGGGGAAAGCCAGGTGGGTGTCTGCCTGGCATGGCGCGCAGCGGGATCACCGTGTGCAGTTGGTAACGGTCGCAGTAGTGACGCAGGTGTTCTGCGTCATAGCCCTTTTCAGCCGGTAACCAGCGACTACGCTTGCGTGGTCGCCTCGGCTTACCGGGAGTTCGACCTGATCCAACAGCGATTAGGCTTGTGCGATATCGCTGGCTTGCCTCGACGAAAGGATGAAGCGTAAGGAAATGCCATTGGCGTCGCAGACCATGTGGATCTTAGCAGTAAGGCCGCCTCGACTGTGTCTCATGCGCCAATACTTTACTTTTCGTACAAAACCTAATCAAAGTGATGACGCAAGTGATGGGTTGGCATCATAAGAGCCCACAACTAATTCAATAGCTCAGTATCGCGCTAAGCTTTCGAGACCGCCCTTACGTTAAGTCATTGACGATGGCTGAAATTCGACTGGAAAGGCTTGTAAAGGCCCAATTTCAAAGCTGGTACGGGTTCCCGAATAGGGCTCGTAATGCAGCCTCTCGCCTCTTACAATATGGAGATGGCAATTTGCCCCAAAAAATTCTTGCCATGTTGCTACAAGGCTGCCAAGCTGTTAGCTGAAAACGGGATTTAAAGTAAATACTCAGAGCATTTAAATCCGAACTGCGTTTTCTTAGCTACCCTACACACGGAGAAGTCGACATGAACGAAGAGGTTTTGACTAATGATTTTGTAAGATGGAACTGGGAAAGCTCTAACTTTATAACCTCCCAGATTATTCCTGGGTTGAATGACTTCGACAAGTCGACTGGCAATTTCTTTCACCCGCTTATAGATAGCTTTTCCAGTCTGTTCTCTACTATAAACGTGCAGCAATCCAATTTGGTTGCATTTGCTTCAGATTCGGTCGACGTCATCAACCACACGAAATCCATCGTGGACGCGCTCAGCGATGGCGTCATCGACACGGATGAAAATACGCTTATCATTCAATCTCTGGACAGCCTGGGTAAGACATCTGATCACATGAACGGGCTGGTGGCCAGTAGTGCTATTGCTTCCGTAAACTACATTGATGGAACGTTCATTCCCGTACTAGACCATTTGGCAGTTGTGTCTGCGCTGATTGGGGACGAAGTGGGCCTGGGAATAAACGCGTTCATCAGATCATCCGCCACCTACGTATCAAGTGTGACGAAAAACGCTATAGAATCTACTCATGACATTACGAATCTCAGCGCCCTAGTCAAAGAGCTTGGCTCCAGTTATGATGAAAAGACTGGAACGCTTGATATTTTTAGGCTAACCGAGAACATTACAAAGCTGACCGATACCGTAAATACCACTATCGATCATTTTGGCAAATTATTTACGGCTACCCATGCAGTGAGTGGCGATTATACAAAAGACCAAGCTGCATCGGCACACGAGTTAACCCCTATAGCTGTGGTAGGTATTCCGGATCACACTGACATGCTTCCTCACGCGCATGTTTCATAGCACATCTAGGGAAGGTCTGAAGTAGGCGTCTATTCCTGACGCCCTCTTGGCTTGAGGCTCAAAAAACGCTCGCCCAGTCAGAAAACCAGACCTTTTCCGCCGCCCCGCTATGTTTTGCTGGCTGCCTTAATGTAACGTTACCTAAACCTTAACTTTTGCGCGCTGAATACACACCTCAATACTTCACCGTGTAGGTCGGTGAATCCTCCGGCCGGTTCTCCCGGCGATCATAGATCTTGGTCGTGCTGATATTGGCATGTCCGAGCCAGGCCTGGACCTTGGCGATATCCGCTTCATGCTCCAGGGCATTGGTGGCCGCGGTGGCCCTGAGTCCGTGCACCCCCCAGACCGTCTACCTCGATTCCGGCCTTTTTCGCGTAGGCCGTGACGACGGCATAGATGCCGTTGGCCGTGATCCCGGCGCCGGTCAATTTACCTCGCAGCGGCATGAACAGTGGCACCTTCCGCTCGGCCAGATGATGCCCTGAGCTTTCCAGGTACTGATGAATGCGCCCAGCTGCCACAGGGTGCAACGGCAGGTAGCGCACCTTGCCGCCCTTGCCATGCACCTTCAGGTGCTGGATCCCGCGGCGTTCCTGGATGTCGCTGACCTGCAGCAGCGCCGCTTCTTCACGGCGCAGCCCGTGATAGAGAAGAACAGCCAATACCGCCCGGTCGCGCTGCCCCTTAAGTGTTATCTCATCCGGCGCCTCGAGCAGCGCCTTCGCCTGGTGATCACCCAATGCCGGCGTCTTGCCTTCGTTGCTTTCAATCTTCGGTCGCTTTACCCCGTGCACGGGATTGCCGCCGGCGATCGCGTTGCTCTCCAGGAGGTGATCAAAAAGGCTGGCCAGCGCTGCCAATTTGCGCCGGATCGTGGCTCCGGCCAAACCGCGATGCTCGAGCTGGGCGCGCCAGGCTAAAACATGCGATCGGGTCACCACCCGAAATTCATCGGCCGAACCCAAACCGACAAAACCGCAGAAGTCTTCCAGGTCATTCTGGTAGGCGCGTCGTGTTCGAGGGTTGTCCAGGTTGGCAAACCACTCGACTGCAGCGGGTACCTGGGCCAAATCCTGAAATTCGACCGCCGTCAGCCTGCGTTGATCGTTCTGGGCGGTTTTCGTCAGTTCCTGCATATCTATCTCTCTGTTGGCACCGCTACGATCACTAATGGACATTTCAGTCACAAAAAAACCGCGCCAAGCTTTCGGCGTATGCAGATCGGATAAACGGTAATAATTGGTGATAACCTATTTTATCGCCAGAAGAGGAGGGGCTTTCTGCCAAGCGCTGGTGATCAGCCCGGCAAGGGTCCGCTTTAGGCGAACAGCCATCCTTGATTGTTTGTGGGCACCGGATGCAGAGGAGGGGTCATTGGAAGACTTCAATGATTTCCTAAGTTTTCACAGTGGATGCGACGTCCGTGTCAATCTGGGTTAACAGCTCCGTCGCTTTACTGCTAAGCAAAGACCCGGCTTGAAAATACCCCATCACGGTGCCGACGCTGCGGTGCTCCGTCATCGCCATGACTTCGCCGAGTGGTACTCCCTGACGCCCAGCTTCGGTGACGAAACCCGAGCGCAAACTATGCGCGGCCCAGTCGCCAGCCAGCCCTGCTAACGCCGCCCTGCGCTGGACGATGCGCGCGATTTGGTCTGCGGATAACGCGGTCGTCCCGACTTTATTCCCCTTATACATTCGCCGAAAGAGCGGGCCGTGATCCGCAGGCGCAACGGCCAGCCAGGCAGCTAGTGCTTGTGCCGCAGCCCCTCGCAAGGGCTTTTCCCGCCGAATTCCCCCCGTGTCTGTCTTTGTCGTGCCCAAAGCGTACAGCCAAGTGCCCTCATCAAGTTGGCGCACATCTGCGATCTGTATCCCCACCACTTCCGAACGTCGACGGCCGCCGCCGCTCCAGGCGAGCAGCAATAGCGCGCGATCACGGATGCCGCGCACGCCATCCGTGCAGGTCGCTAACAGGGCCTGCAATGGCTCAAGTACCACTGCGGTTTTTTTTCTAACCTGAACACCTTGACGGCTCTGCGCTTTTCTCGCCTCACGTAGCAACGTCCTCGCCGCTATGGACTCGGTGGGGCTGGCCCACTGATTGATGCGATGCCACTTGCTCAAGACCGCTAAACGGTGACTGACCGTATTGAAAGCCAGAACTCCAAGTTTGCTTTTGACCTTAGCTTCAACCAATGCGGCGTCAATCGGCAGTGGGAGGAGGTGAGCCCAGCCACCTTCCGCCAGCGGACGAGCCAGATGATCGAGAATGAACTGGATCACGACGGTTTCCGGCAACGCACCGTCTCCCAGCGCGATGCCGAACCGTAGGCGCAGCCAGGCTGACCAATAGGCGAGGGCGCTGCGATAGCTGCGCACTGTATTGGCCGCAGTGCCTGCCGCCATGAATGCTTCCGCTGCGGTCTGAGCGCTTTGCGTCAGAGAATGCACCTCTAAATGCGTTTCGCTGACCACCCGAACTTGATCTGTATCATTTAATACGTTCAACGTACTATATTCTCAGTAATTAATTTATAAGGTCGGATAAACTACGATTATCAGACCTAATATATCTGGAGGTAGCGCATGGCGGTAGGAGTACCGGAACATGAGGTATTTGCGGCTGCGGACGCGGTTTTAGCCCGTGGCGAAAGGCCAACCGTGGAACGAGTCCGCTTGGAACTGGGTCGCGGCAGTCCAGCACGTGTTGGTAGCCTGCTCGATCAGTGGTGGGAAACTCTGGCCGCGCGCTTGCGCGGTGAAACTCGGTTGCCGGGATTGCCGACAGATGTAGCCCAGGCCTTTATTACCCTCTGGCAGCAGGCGACTAACCTGGCGCAGGGCGTAGTCGAGGTCTCTTTGGCGGATCAGCGGCAAGTGTTGATAAACGAGCGCGAGCATCTGGCAGCAAGCGAAGCTAAGGTACGGTTGGAGCAGGCGCAGGCACGTCGGCAGACGGCCGAGGCACTGGCGGCCCGTGACGTTGCCGAAATCCGCCTCGCCGACTTGGAGCAACTACTGACCCAGCGTCAGGCGCAGATTGACGACCTCCTACGCCAACGCGATGCGTTCCATGCCGAACGTGACAGCGCGCGCCGGCAAGCCGACGAGATGGTGCAACAGAATAGGGCCTTACAGGAAAAGGTCGAGCAACAGCGCGCTGAGCAGCAGGAGTACCTTCGGGGCATTGAAGACCGCGCGCACCGCGAGGTGGATCGTGCTCGGGAGGAGAGCAGGGCGGCTGCCATACAACTCAAACAGTTGGGCAGGCAAGCGGAGATCCTTGAGAAAAGGCTGACCTCCGCGCTAACCGAGCTCGCCGATGCCCGGCGAGAAGTGGCGATTCATAAAGAAAGAGCAGAACAAAACACCTGCAGCGTCCAGCAATTGCAGGCAAGCCTGGCAGCTCAGTTAGCCGCACTTAATGGAGCCCAACAGCAGTCGGCCTCGCACGCGGCGCGCGCCGAGGCGCTAGGCGAGCAGGTGCTCCAGCTTCAATCACTACTTAAACCCAACCGCAAGAAAGGCGTCTCAACAAGCAGCGAGGATAACCGCTCTTGATATGTGGTAGTCGGGCGGCAAGCTACAATGGAGCTGAAGATATTAGTGGCGGAGCATCCCGACAAGCGCAGAAAGCTGGGCCATTTACCGAAAACCTGCCTCTTCCTGGCAGTTGAGATACTTCAGCAAGGAGCGCAGGGATTGCAGAGGGGGAATTCATCGTCGACTTTACTTTCGACCTCGGAGAAAGCATGCATCTCAATGTTGCTGACTTGCTAAGTATCGAGTTGGCTGACGGAGGCGCAGCACTCAAGCCGAGGTGAGATGCAGGTGCTAGGTGCTGAATAAGGCGCCGGGGCAGAGAACCGAGGCCAGGTATCCATCGACAGCGGAATGCGTTGACATCCCAACTGCAAAGGCTAACGTTACTCGCAGCGAACCGATCCTGGAGGACGGGCATGAAAACCAAAGAAAGTGAAGACGTGAAGGCCGCGGCGCGTGCGAAGCTAAAGAAGATCCAACAATCGGCAGGGTACAAAAGCTTTTTTAATGACTCGGCAGTTGAGGCATTTGGTCGCGTTGGGGGCACCGCGTTTGCTGGCAGGCCTTTGAGCGACAAAGCTTAGGCTGCCCCGGCCCGAGTTTTCCCACGGCTTGCGCGACCAGACGATAATCCACTCCGTAGGAGGTGTGGGGCCGCCTTACGACCCGCGGCTGCCAATCCGAAGGACGTCGATTCAGTAGACGAGTGTAAGTTGCAACGCGTCGTCTTAGGTTCGCAAACTGTGACGCCGGTGCATTGTCGCTATAGCTGAATACAGTCCGTTGGAGATAGCGATTATTTGTAGACAAAAAAGCCGCCTTTAGTAGGGCGGCTTGTAGTGGCAAAACGGTCGGGGAGCGTTCTGCCAAATATCACAGTGATCATCTGACGGGGCCCATTTTCCTAAAAACTGCCAGGCAGGGCAACCGCTTTGCGGAGCGCGGAGCCCGTCTAGCTACCACCCAGCGTTGAGTGAGATCCATCACTGTCTGGGGAGATCGAACCGTGGAGTGGCTTGTTCTGGCCGAAAGCAGCCGGTCGTGGGTTACTGCTTTCGACCCATACGACTCTCGGCCGTAATCACGGCTGCATGCATCAGACGACGCGCCGGATATGAACGAGCTGGACGCGCGTTTCATTCCGCGGCGGCCGAGTTAGCGAGTTGGGTTGACGCCGAGATTAATTTTCAGCTGGAACTACTCGCCGGGCGAAAATTGCCAGCACCATGCGTTTCGCCAAGCCCGGGATGCATTCATTGCGTTGGACATGAGCGTGATGTGTGACAGCTTGACGGATACATCTATTACACCGCTGGTGGATGTCGCAAGAGTGACCCTTTTAGCCGACTGGAGGGGGTATACGGCCTGGTCATCCTGCGCTTTGCGGCACTGGCGCTACCGAGTCTGGTCACCTGTGCTTGCGGTGCTGAGCTGTATGCCCACTAAGAAATCGGTGGGGCCATGCTTGACTGGCTGCGAGTCGAGTTCCACCACTGCGCTGCCGACAGCCGGCTGTCTGAAGCGTTTTCACCTTTGCACTGAGCATCGGCCACAGATAAATTTCTGTTTCGGGTTTTCTTGTGTTTATAAAAAATGGGTAGTGGCGAGCGCCAAATTGGCGGGCATTTTAACCTTCATGACCGCCGCTGTTGGCGCTGATAGGGCAATATCTGCTCAGCTTGCATTGACCGACTTCTGACGACGACAACAGAACCCAATTAAAAAGGACTGATATGGATATTTGGGCAGCCAACAAGCTTTTCTATTTCATCGCTTTCGTCGTTCCCGGATTCATCAGCCTGAAGATGTACGCGCTTCTTCAGCCGACGCAAGTCAAAGACTCAGCGCAACAATTAATAGACGCCGTCGCCTATAGCTCCATCAACTACGCGCTGCTATTGGGGCCGATTTACGCAGTAGAGAACTTCAACCTCAGAGCATCCTATCCAACGCTTTATGTGTTTTTTTACATCCTTGTAGTGCTGGTTGCTCCGATTGCTTGGGCATGGGCCTTTCTATGGCTTCGCAAAACCCAGCTGCTGCAACGATCGCTTGCGCCCCCCACGGGAAAACCTTGGGATTTTGTGTTCAGCCAGCGAGGTCGCTATTGGGTGATAGTGACCTTGGTTGACGGACGTCAAATCGCGGGCCGCTTCGACACAAAGTCTTTTGCTTCGAGCAGTCCGGCACCGGAGCAGATATACCTCGAAGAGGCATGGGTTTTGAGCGAGGGAGGGGGATTCGAACGAAAGAGAAGTGACTCCGCCGGTATCATCATACTTGCCAAAGAAATAGCTACACTTGAGCTCTTCAACCTAAAAGACGCTGAGGAAAATGAAAATGTCGAACAAGAAAAATGACTCATCTGAAAGAGTTGCCCCTCCTTCCAAAAAGCGCGATAAAGGTCGCGTAAGTAACGGTTATATGCCTATTCCAACAAGCGAGCGTGCGCCAGCACCACCACCTAAAAATCCATAAAGGGTTGTTGAGTAAATTCCAGATAATCTTTAGACAGCGGAGCGACTATTAATGTCAGACAAGCAAAAGAACGGCGGTACAAGCGGATCAGGTGATGGCGGACGGCAAGAGTTTAGGGATGGATACTCTCCAAAACCCACCAGCGAAAGTAAATCGGTAGCTCCTCCACCAAAAAATCCTTGAGGAAGGTATAGGAAATGACTGACAAAAATGAAAATGGTAAGCCAGCTCCCGTGCAGGATGGTTTGCAAACTAACGGCTATGTTCCCCAAAGACCGACTTCCCAAGCAGTGGCCAAGCCTGTCGCGCCCCCTCCGAAGCAACCTTAAAGCTTTCTCGACTTGCTGATGTTGTGGTTATGAGAGTTTCCCAGGATCCAGAGTGGTACTGGCAGCGGGCAGTACCTTTTATCCGCAGATTACCGTTCACGATGATCTGCGGTCGGTCCTTGGTTCTCAGAAGGACGGTTGGGGTATGGCATTTTGGTTTGGGTCGAGTAACGGCTGCCTGGGAGGTCGTCAGCCGAAAAGTGTTTTAACAGAAGATCCACGCGCTGTGCTGGATGCGGAGTTGGAAGTTGCGGAACTATGCACGGCTGAGATTGGCTTCGTCTAAAGATGCTCATCTGGTTCGGCCGGCCGGCTGCTTTGCTCCGAATGAAGGGCCGCGGGAGAACTGATCGACGTGGATGCGCGGATAATAGCGTCGACGGAACGGCAAAATCTGCATTGGTTGTGGACCGGGTGGTCCCGGGGTCTGGCAGGTCAGGCAGGTCAGGCCCCGAGCACGTCTCGATCATCATTCTCACTGTGCGTGAGTTACAAGCGTCAGTAGTCAATTTATGTCGTTAAAATTCATTAAAATCATGTGGTTGCGTAATTCCGACAGACTTTATTTAGTAGGTCACACGGTAAGGCCTCAAAAAATGCGGAATGCGACAGACTTTATTTCTGATTAGCCCGTCGGCTAATCCCAGTAATTGCTGGGCTCGATCCGACAGACTTTATTCCGTAGGATCACAGCAAGGAATTCAAAAAACTGGAAAGCGACATCCTCACACAAGTGCAGAATGGCTGGACAGAATTGTCGCGGGAGGCGATGCACTCTTTAGTCAAAGAGGCCTTGGCAAAGGGCGAAATTACGCCGGAGGAATGTGACCAGCTCATCAAACTGATCGACGATGCGAACACGCCTCCACCGCCCCCGCCGCCCAGTGAGGAACCAAAGCCCAAGAAAAGAAAAACGCTGGGTCCTAAGTGAATTTGCCATGAAACATTTGATTGCGCTGACCGCCGTCGTAATCCTCATAGCAGGCTGTGCAAGCCAGGAACAAAAGGCCGCCCAACAAGCGGCCGCCGAGGATGCCCAGTGCCAATCCTACGGAGCCAGGCCGGGGACCGATGCTTACATTCAGTGCCGGCTATCGTTGAGCCAGCAACACGCACAGGAGACCAGGCTCGGAAGCAGCGCGCGATACAGGCCCTGCAGAACTACCATGCCCCGCAATCAGTACAGCCAATGCCAGTGAACACGTACCAGTTGCCCACTACGGTGAACTGCACGTCAACCTCCTTCGGCGGGACGACCAACACCAGCTGCCGTTGACGCTGATCGTTTCTGCAGTCTAGCTCTCGGCCAGCGGGAAGACCGAGAGCGATCGGCGCTGGTCGACGCGTTTCCCTCTCAACAGACTGATGGTCGAAGTTAAATAGGTAACGTTACCAAAATGGATTATAGTAACGTTACCTCACCTCAATTGCGTCAGATCCCAGATCATGGCCGACATCCCCGAAGCACCTCCAGCATCATTGACCCAGGCTGCCCCTGCAAAGCGCAAGCCAGGCCGGCCATCGACCGGCAAAGCGCTACCCCGGGCGACCATTCAACGTCAGTACCGTTAGCGCATTAATAGTAACGTTACCAAAAATACCGTCGAGGCCTTGGACGAGAACATGGCCTTGCGCGCACAGGTGCTCCAGCTGATGAACGAGCTGGAAGATGCGCAGATGAAAGCCCGGGTAGAATTCGAGCTTGGCGAAAAAGCTCGAGCACGTGTCCGTGAGCTTGAACGGTTTTTAGCCGCTGCTCAGCCGTCTGGCTCTAAAAAAGCTGCAGCGCAGGCGCGCTATGAACTTCAGGGTCGAAGTGGCTTTGACGGCGAATGGTTTCGAATGGGATCAGAGTGGACTTACAAGACGAAGTCCGCCGCTCTGGCAGATCTCACGCGGACTACAGAGGGGAAGGACGATTCGCCATATCGAATACTGGACCGCAAAACCGGCAAGATCCTTACGGCGTGAGCGGAGCCCCGGGTTGATTTCACCCGCACCCCGCTTTGCCTTGTTGCCCGCCTATTAATGGTAACGTTACCTAAAACCTTCACTTTTCCGCGTTGCACACACACAACTCAATACTTCACCCTGAACGTGGGTGAGTCCTCTGGCCGGTTCTGCCGGCGATCGTAGATCCGCGTCGTGCTGATATTGGCGTGGCCCAGCCAGGCCTGCACCTTGGCGATATCCGCCTCGTGCTCCAGGGCATATGCGAGCAGGCTGCGCTCGATAATTACATGATTTCTTTGCTGAAGAATTACTGCTAACACCATCGCGCGATTTTTTGAAAATCGTGAACCATTGTTTGATGTTTCGGCATAGAAAGTCTGAGGCAATCCGGCAGAACCTCGGAATAATCAAGCAGAGAATTCCAGAGTAAAGCGTGAGCCAGGAAGAGCATTTTCCCATTGAGGTTCACCTCCCAGCTGCCTGCTCAAGCGAGAGATGAGTTTCATGCCTAGGCTAGCGGGTTTTCTTTGCTGCCAATCCTCAGGTAGCCCCGGGCCATGATCGCGTACTTCCAATCGGAGACGGTCGCCGGTGGGCTTGATGCTGATGCTTACATCGCCTGGTTTCTGTGGAGAGGCGTATTTCACTGCGTTGGTGACCAGCTCGTTCACTAGCAAGCCTAGAGGAATTGCGTCATCTGTGGGAATCATTACCGGAGGAGCTTCGTACGTCAGGATTTTGGTTGACGCAGAGCTGCTGAATTTCTCGCAAAGTTCCCTCAGGAAATCCTCCAGATTCAGGCTTCGCACTTCGCCCGTTTGCCACAAACGGCCATGCAGTTGCGCAATGGTCAATACGCGCGTTTCTGCATCGCCGAGTGCTTGGCGAAGTTCTGCGGACGGAGAGTTGTTGCTCTGCACGCGCAGCAACCCCGCCACAATCGCCAAGCTGTTCTTGACCCTATGGCTTACCTCCTGCATCAACACATGCTGGTGTTCAAGGGCGTGCCGTAATTGCTCTTCGTTAGCCCGCAGTGCGTCTTCATAGCTCTGACGTTCCAACGCAACGCCTAGGAGATTGGCAAAGCCCTGCATAAATGCCAGATCAGCGTCGGTGAATCGGCCATCGAGCGGACTGTCCACTTCGAGTACGCCATAGGGCTCATCCGCGACTAGTAAAACCACGTTGATCGCCCGCTTCACGTTGTGGTCAGCCAGGATTCGTGGTGTGGGGAAACGGGCTTCTGCCTGCAGGTGGTTTGAAATGACCGCTCGTCTTGTCTGAAAAGCGAAACCCGCAGGGCTTTCCAGATCGGCTCCAGCGCGTGCATGCCCAACGTATCCAGGTTCCCAGCCCACACCGGCGATCATTAGAAAGTCGCCCTGTTGCGGCTGAAAGGCCATGACCTTGCAGAGCAGGGTGGACATGCCCTCTGCACACAGACGGGTAGCCTCCTGAAGCAATAGCGCTGCATCGTGGTTTTTCAAGGCGAGCAGTCCAAAATCTGCCGTCAGCTGCTGTTGACGGAGTCGGTAAGCCAACTCTTCGGCGTTGGCCGCTCCTTGCTCTGGGGGGACGGGCGCAGCATTGTAATGATCAGCGGACATCAATGACCTCTATGACGTGGGTTCCCTTCGTGAGCAGAGCCCCGGGTTGACGTCACCCGCAGCCTGCTTGGCTTTGCTGCCTGCCTATTAATGGTAACGTTACCTAAACCTTTCACTTTTTCCGCGCTGCACACACACCTCAATACTTCACCCTGAACGTGGGTGAGTCCTCTGGCCGGTTCTGCCGGCGATCGTAGATCCGCGTCGTGCTGATATTGGCGTGGCCCAGCCAGACCTGCACCTTGGCGATATCCGCCTCGTGCTCCAGGGCATTCGTTGCCGCTGTAGCACGCAACCCGTGCACCCCCAGCCCCGCAACCTCTATCCCCGCAGCTTTGGCGTAATGCCCTACCACTGCGTAGATGCCATCGGCGCTGATTCCTCCGCCCGTGGTGCGGCCGCGCAGCGGGTGGAAGAGGGGAGTCTTGCCGTCCTGCTGATCAAGGCTGGATGCTTCTAGGTAGATGTAGATGCGTTCAGCGGCCACCGGATGCAACGGCAGAAAGCGCAGCTTGCCGCCCTTGCCGTGGATGCGCAGGTGCTTGATGCCTCGACGCTCCTGCAGGTCGGCGAGCATCAGCTGCGCGGCCTCTTCGCGGCGTAGCCCGTGGTACAGCAGCACCGCTAGAAGCGCCCGATCGCGCTTGCCTTTGAGCGTGTCCGGATCTGGCGCATCGAGCAGGGCTTTAGCCTGGTGATCACCGAGCGCCGGCGTTTTACCTTCATTGGTTTCGATTCGGGGTCGCTTGACGCCATGCACCGGATTGCCGCCGGTGACCGCATTGCTGTTGAGCAGGTGGTCATAGAGGCTGGCCAGCGCCGCCAGTTTGCGGCGAATGGTTGCGCCGGCCAGGCCCCGGCGCTCCAGATCGGCGCGCCAGGCGAGCACGTGCGCTCGGGTCACCGAACGGAATTCGTCTGCAGTCGCTAAGCCTACGAAATGACAGAAGTCCTCCAGGTCGCCCTGGTACGCACGCCGCGTGCGCGGGTTGTCGATATTGGCAAACCACTCGACGGCGGCCGGCACGGCGGCCAAGTGCTGAAATTCCGCAGCGGTTAGCCGGCGTCCCTGCTGGGTAACAATTTCAGTCACGTCACAGCCCTCGCCAGTTATCGCGATGAACCTCGCGACAGCGGTGGATCACTTGCGCTACGAGCGGATCGCATGGGGTAGGGTGTATCCAACTATCCTCAAAGGATGGGAGAGGACCGTCGGCTTGTAGCACCGCATTCAATTCCAGCGAAAGCAGGATCAGCGTTTTAAACGCGATGGGAACCTGGACATTTTCAAACTGCGCTCGCTGCTCTTTTATCGCATTCAGCGTATCGCTGGCTTTGATCCTACTGTCCCATTCTTTGGACTTGTGATGGACCAACGCATTGCGTGACTTTATCAATGCTTTAAGTCCATTGATGGCTGGGCCATCCTCTCGAAGGGATCGGCCACAAACCAATCGCGGAATGATTAGCCATTTGCCCACTACATCCAGCTTGTCCAGGTACTTTTTTGCAAAGTGCTCGCCTAGCTGGAGGGTCGCAAATTCATACGCCGCAGCTTCAAGGGTCATGGCGGAGAAAACGATGGTTTTAATTCCCATCATTTTCTTTCTTTTTTCGTGCTCATGGTAAGCAGCAGCGTCATGTTCCAGCTCTGGGCGAATCACAGGGCTGGCTTTTTCCGATAAGAACTGAGCAAACGCCTCCTCGGCAATTTCTGCGTAGGTGTCCACCATGGTGTCCTCGAGGATCCAACCATCGCGCATTTGAAACGGTTCAGTGGTACCCATCAAGAATTCTCAGCTAATTAACGATAACGAATTTGAAGGGGAGACTCAGTTGTTTGTCCACGAGGCCGACACGCTCAGTTCCCTGCAGGCAGAAATGGACCCCACAAAAGCCGCACGAAAGAAATTCAGATACGTGGACTTGGTCTCAGTGATACCAGTGGCTTAGCTGATTGAACTGCAGGAAGCATGACGAATATTTGATGAAGCCCAATCAGGCATATGCAGCGGCGATCTGATTTCTGCCCTGACCCTTGGCCTCATAAAGCGCCAGATCCGCCGCCCTCAACCAATTCTCAGCGCTATCATCATGGACGCTGAACTCGGCAAACCCAATGCTGAGCGACACGGCTGGGACGTCGAGCCGCTCACTAAAAGTCTGCTGGAGACGTTGCTGCAGTCTCGCGAGAGTGGCTCGAATCTGTTGAATGTTCGATCCGCGGATAATCAGTCCAAACTCGTCTCCGCCAATCCGCCCGGCAGTATCGGTTGGACCCTTTACCTTGGCCAGTACCTCGCTGAAAAGTTTGATGACGGCGTCACCTGCCAGATGGCCATACCCATCATTGATCGCTTTGAAATGATCCAGATCGATTAGTGCCACTGCAGAGCGGGCAAGGCCTCGCTTGGCTAATTCGTATTCTTCGTCAAGGATGCTGCGCCAAGCGCTCTGGTTGAGTAAGCCAGTCTGCATATCCGTTCGGCTGTGCTCACGAAATGCACGTTTATGCGCCGCTAGTTTTGCGCTTAAGTGGTAGGCAGCGCCTCCGACCGCCAGTGGGTACACGGCGAGCATTGGTATACAGGCGTAAACCTGTAGAGGGGTCGTCTCCGGCGCAAATCCCGGGTTTAAGAGGCCAGTGAAGGCCAACACAGCAGTCGTCAGCGACGCGAGCGATAAACGAAGTAATAGAGGCCCCCCTACCGCAATACTGTTCATGCACAGCATGGAAATTAGCAAGGTTGTGGGAAGCAGATTGAAGTGCATAGCAGCCACCCACAACCCGCCAAAGGCCGATTCGACAAGCAAATTACGGCGTTCAACGATATAGGGTATCGCGCTCCTGCGAGCCAGCAAGAACGCTAGATGAGGCCAGACAAAGCCTTGGAAGGCCAGAAGGCCCCATATCCAGGCTGGGGTAGGGAGGGTGTACAGCACTGCGGCAACTGCCCAGAACCCAACAGCAGAACCTAGCGCCCGCGGCAAGTACAAGCGTTTGGCAAAAGATCCTGTTTTTGAGGTCATGAATTTATCGTCTGCAGGTGATCGGCGGGCATGGTAGCTCGTATTTGGTAGCCTTGCGCCACCATCCGACCGAGGGTGTAATGCTAAGTTCAATTCAAACGATCAGTTAATCCTCTCTAAACCTGTGCTTACTCATTGTTTCGACGCTGCGCATCCATCATAAATTGCAGATTGACGTGCCGCGTCTATTCGCCCGCATCACCATAAATACACGCCTGATTTACGGTCATTCCCGCAGGCCAACTAATCATGGCTCAGCGTTGCCAACCCAGCAGAACCAATCGGTGACGAGTGGCACTCTGCCATCTTCTTCGTTGTGGCTTAATATCGTATCGAGCAAAACCGCTTTGGATATAGCCCAGACAGGAGTTTGGCATGACGCCTAAAAAAGCAATGGAACACGCCCGCCAGGACATCGCGGAGTTACACACCTCTCCGACTTACGATTGCTGCGAAAAAATGCATGCGGCCATTCGCGGCTACAGTCAGGCTCTGCTGGACGGCGGCCGGATCAGCGCAGCACAGCAGAAAGTGCTGATGGCCGAGGCCGACGCGGAATTAAGAGGCTGGGAATTGCCATCCGTACCCTACGCCTAGCGTCTGCCACAGCAAGTGGACCAGGTATGAATCGAAGTAAGCGTCCATTCCATGCCCAGGACACACGAACGCATCACCGAGCAAGTAGGGTGGTCTAGTGGAATCGATCCGCCTCGCCTGAGTGCTGCATTTGCAAAGCACAACGCGGCGATCACGATCGATTATATTCGTCAGGTGCGTGAGTTAGGCATTTAGGTTGTAGCTAATGCTGTTACAGCATAGTAACCGCTTGTCTGGCTGACCCTAGGGAGTTGGTCGGGGCAATGATCTATGCTGCCTGTGAGCTGCGTAGAACGGGATATCCGTTAAATAGTCCCCCGGACTTTGCGTGAAGTCTGGGGCCTTCTGTGGAAGGCCACAACTGACTCACGAGAAAGCGGCTGCAGAAGGACGGGAAATCCCAATTTTCCGTGAACACCAGGTAGGGCCTGCTGATACCCTTGTTAGGAGGCCCTGGCCTGACTCTCTCCAGATCCAGCACGATTCCCGTGCAATCCTGACAGAGAGGCCGCATGACCACCCGCCGCGCTACTTCGCTTCGATCTGGACAATTCAAGCACCTGATCCGCGTTGCATCCGTCACTGACCGTTTGCCAGAGCGCGATGTGATGTTGTTCCATTAGCAACTTGGATCAGAGAGTCGCGTCACCTAGAAGCCGCAATAGCTGGGATTGTTCCCGTGATCATCGATCTTGAATGGTACGGAGGGGAGGCGGATACACCAGTAATCCACAGAGCATTGGAGCGGTCGAGTTTCCTGGTCTATTGGGGTTCGGCGTGATGGTATTTTTCAAGCTCGCCTTACCGAGGCCATGTGCAAAGGAAAACCTCGCTCGACTCGGCAGCCCACATAGTGCGGGCTAAGCTCAATGGTCGTCGGTAGCCTCGACTACGACAGAGTTCTGAGCCATTCGAATTTTTGAGCTCAAAGATTTTTCGCACAGATTGGCTGTGATCGGGCATCAAGCAGCGGTTCGCTACGGAGTTGTCCATCAGGTGCAACACCTTGGTAACGGGCGCAGCCCTTGGGGTCGTACTCAATGCGCGCTTTCTGATACTTGAGTCGCGCATCAGCCGCCTGAAAGGCGGTGACCTCGGCGCTCGGTAAGCCGTCATTGCCATAAGAATGAAGGACTGTAGTAGCTGGCTTAGATTGCGCACAGCCTGCGATCAAAGCTGAAGAGAGAATAAATAACAGTGCTTTCATCAGGGCTTCCCATGGTTAAGGATGTTGCTGAACAATTTACTAGTCTAATCGATCTTGGAAGAGTCAGGCCTTGGCCTTCGTCAAGGCTACCGGAAACTGCGCTGCCACGCCGCAGCTGGGATGCTTGATTAGGGTCAGATTTACCGCTTTCCGCCTATACCCGCTTGCCAAGCAAATCCAAATAGGAAAACGCGACCATGGATACTCCGCAAGTCATTTTTTTTATGGTCATGGCAACCGGCATCAAACATGGCCAGAGCCCGTTCCACTTCGTGCGTTCCCTAGTCGTGCCCAGGCGGAAGAATGGCAGGGCAATTTGCTGGATTACCACATCAGCCCGCCGGATCTTCCTGCCGGGGGTGATGATGCCGATTGGAAAGAGCACGACGCTCAGTTAAAAGCATGGCGCGATGCCCATCCAGCCGGAGTTGCCGTACAAAGCGGAGATCCTTTTTCAGCTGCTGTCTCTGCTACTCGCATGCCCATGCTGATGACCGACCCTCGCCTGAAGCGAATCCCAGACGAAACCACCATTCTCAACTTCCGTCGCCTGCGGGAAAAACACGAGTTGGCCACTGGCATTCTCGGCGTGATCAATGACTAACTGGGCCAGCATGGCCTGTCACTGCAACAAGGCACCTCGTCGATGCCACGCTGATTCATGCGCCACTTCGACCAAGAATAAGGACAGTAAACGCGACCCGGAAATGCACCAAACGAAGAAGGGCAACCAGTATTACTTCGGTGCCAAAGCGCACATTGGTGTCGACGATGACTCGAGGCTGGTGCACAGCGTGGTGGTCACTGCGGCCAACGTGGCGGACGTGACCAAGTCGACAAACTGCTACACGGTGCTGAGAACGTGGTCTGCACCGATGCAGGCTATACCGGTGTCGCGAAGCGCAAAGAGCATGCTGGACGCCAAGTCATATGGCAGGTTGCAGCCCGGCGCAGCACCTACAAGAAACACGGAAAACGCAGCGTGTTGTACAAAGCAATACGCAAGATCGAGAGAGCCAAAGCTCAGGTTCGCTCCAGGTTGAGCATCCATTTCGGGTGATCAAACGCCAGTTTGGTTACGTCAATGTACGCTATCGCGGCCTGGCGAAGAACACGGCACAGGTACTGACGCTGTTTGCGCTGTCGAACCTGTGCATGAAGCGAAAGCAATTGCTGCTTGTCGTGTCCGAGATGTGCCTGTGATCGGGGAAATTGCGCGAAAAAGCGCCGAAAACGATGGAGATTCCAACGTCTGAGCGCAGCTCAGCGTGCCGATGTAACATGTCTCGTCATTTGGTAGTGTTGATCAGACCATCCTTAACGCCCGGAGCGCTTGAGGAAGGTGCCCTGGCGCAGCGAGGTTTCGATTTCTTCCAACGATCGGCCTGCGGTTTCCGGTACGAAGAAGAAGATGAAGAGCACGCCCAGGACGTTGAGCAGACCATAGAACGCCATGGCGCCTCCTACCCCCAGAATACTGACCAACGATAGCGCGGTCCCGGTTAGCAGCAGATTGGAGCCCCAGAGCATAGCGGCGTGGGCGCCAGTCGCCTGATCACGGATCGACAGCGGATAGATTTCCGAGCCCACTAGCCAGCCGATGATCTGGATACCCGCCGAGTTGAAGACCATGAACAGCAGCAGCAATGTCACCACCAAGCCGCCATGGTGTTCGCCACCCAGTTGCCAGCGGAAGACGGCAGCCAGGGTCAGCAGCACGATGGCCGCCAGGGGCATAGTCACTAGCGTCAACCGCCGGCGACCAACATGGTCCACCACAAGCTTGCCGACAAAGGTCATGACTAGATAGGTTATGGCCACGCCCAATGCCGCCAACAGCGCCGAGGAATGGCCAAAGCCAGCCTCGGCAAGGAAGGTCGGCGTGTAGTAGATCATCATCTCGATGCCCGACAGCTGGGTGAACGCCGCGACGCCGAGTCCGGCGATCAGGGCGGGCCGCAACCATGGCTGCCGCAGCGCCGCCCAACCCGTGGGGGCGTCTTCGAGTCGCTCTTGGACCGCCCGGATCTCGGCGATCTCCCTGCGCACCTCGCGGGATGTCTCCCGTACCTGTTCGAGGGTTTCGCGCGCCTCGGCCACTTGGTCGGTCTCCACCAGCCAGCGCGGGCTGTCAGGCAGCCAGAGCATGCCCAGGAGCAGTATCAACGCCGGCACGGCGGCCGCACCGATCATCCAGCGCCAGGTCCAGGATTCCTGCAGCACGTAACCGACCACGGCCGCCAGGAGGATGCCGATGCCGATGGACACGTTGAAATAGGCCACTAGCCGTCCGCGCTTGTCCGGCGGTGCCAGTTCGGCGATGTACATGGGCACGATCTGCGTCGAGGCGCCCACCGCCAGCCCCAGCATGAAGCGAAAGGCCCCTAGCCAAAAAGCGGTGGGCGCAAAGGCGCAGGCCAGCACTCCGACGATGTATAGCAACGCGACCAGCATGATGGTGCGGCGTCTGCCTAGGCGCGTAGACAGGCGAGTGCTGCCCACGGCGCCCAGCACGGCACCGGCGAGGATGGACGCGGTAACCAGTTCCTGAGCCTGGTGATCGAGGCCGAAGTCACGGCTGATCTGCAGCAGGGCCCCTGAAATGATGCCGGTGTCGTAGCCGTAGAGCCCGCCGGCGATGGCAGCCACGAAGGCAACGAAGATCATGTAATTGGAGGGGGAAAGATTGCCCTGAGGTTGGGGCTGTTGTCCGGAAAGGGATTGCGGTGGAGTAGACACAGATGCTCCTCTGTCAAGACACTTGCGCCACTGGAATAAGTGCACCAGATCGAGCGCATTAAGGGTGCGGCAGCAATAAAGGACGTCAGCTCATCGAAGGGTCAGGAATTTGATCTGAGAACGAAGGCATAATGCTCAGTAGCACTGAGCATCAATCGGCCATTGTAAACAATCGGCAGCGGCTTTCCCAGTGCATTATCTCCCTTGGATACTCGACAGGCCCACTTCAGCGAAAAGCGCCAGAAGTTTCGAATAGACTTGAGCCAAATCGTCGGTGTCGAGTCGACGGGCTCACTAGACGTTCGATAAAAAGCACGGCGCATGTTAGATGTAAGTAGGTCCTTCACCCTCACGATGGATAGCAGAAAGTGGAGAAAAGCCGAAATTGGCCCTGCCTTGAAGCGAACGATACCCATCTCGGGGGGGGATTCAGAGGCTCTACTGCCTACAATGCATCATGACAGGAAAATTATTCGCTCATTGAGTGCCATCAAGAGCTTCTAGAATTTCCAAGATCCAGAAAATCCATTTCCTCGTTATTAAAAAAGCATCACCGCTGCTCGCTCGCTTCTTACATGGAAATCCTCGTGTGAAAAATAACCCGAATGGGAAACGTACTAAAGAGGCGCAGGGAACAGGTGGTACCGCCCCAGTGAATATTTTGAATGGGTAGTTTCCAACATGAAGAACGACGGCTGCAAAAACTGAGTGCAACACCTCGACCTCAGGTAAAGTGCGGCGATGTCTTATACCGAACTCAGTATTGAGGAACGCGTATTCATTCAAATCGGGCAATATCGGAGCATCAGCCAGCGCGAAATCGCCCGTCAGTTGGGGCGCAGTCCGTCCACCATCAGCCGCGAGATGAGAAGAAATAAGGTTATCAACGCGAGCTATGCGGCCTGCCAAGCCCAGGCTTTTACTCGTGAACGTCGAAAAGTCTGCTGTCCCGCCAGACAGCTGGTGCCCGGCAATGAGCGATTCGAGCTGATTGTCTGCTTGCTTCGAGAAGGCTTTTCTCCCGAGCAAATCGCGGGCAAGCTGCGTCGCATGAAAATCAATTTTGAAGAAGCTTACGTCTGCCCTGAAACCATCTACAATGCCATTTACGCACTGCCTATGGGCGAGTTGCGCAAGGAGCTGATCCTGTGTCTGCGCCAAGGAAAAAGCACCCGCAGACCGCGCAGTGGCGGCGTTGACCGGCGCGGCCAGATTCCGGACATGGAGAGCATTCACGTGCGTCCGCCCGAGATCGAAGACCGGCAAATGCCCGGCCACTGGGAGGGCGATCTGATCAAGGGCAAGGACAATGCCTCGGCGGTGGGCACGCTTGTTGAGCGCTCCAGTGGTTATTTGATCCTGGTCAAAACGCGCGATGCTACCGCAACCTCGGCGGTGGAGGGGTTCAGCGCGGCGTTGAACAGCATGCCGCTGGAAGTCCGTAAAAGCATGACCTATGACCTATGACCTATGACCTATGACCTATGACCTATGACCAAGGCCGTGAAATGGCCAAACATGCTGAACTGACCCAGAAAACGGGGGTGGCGATTTATTTTTGCGATCCACATAGCCCGTGGCAGCGCGGCAGTAACGAGAACGTCAACGGTTTGATTCGCCAGTACCTGCCCAAAGGTACGTAAGCGCTCCATAAACCCCACCGAAATCAAAATTGGTAGAGCGCTCAGCTAGGCGTTGCGGGTGAGCAGTTCCACGGCAGCAAGGCTTCGTAATCCTCAACCGAAGTCGCCTTTGGCAGGCGTTCGAGTGCGTGGCGCAGCCACGCATAGGGCTCTTGGCCGTTGGCTTTGGCAGTCTCGACCAAGCTATAAAGTTGAGCACTGGCCGTTGCGCCCTTGGGCGTGTCGCTAAACATCCAGTTCTTTCTCCCGATCACAAAGGGGCGGATAGCGCGTTCAGCGGCATTGTTGTCGAGCGGCAGAGAGCCTTCCTCGACGTATCGCTCCAGCTTGCTCCAGTTATTTGCAAGGTAACTGATCGCTTTCCCAGGGCATTCTGAGCGGTGACCTGTGGCTGCGTCTTTTCGATCCAACTTTTCAACTGAGCCAGTATCGGCAGACTATGTTCGTGACGACCGATCTTGCGTTCATCCTCACTGCAAGCTTTTAGGTCGCGTTCGATGCCATAAAGCTTGTTGATCAGATTCAGCGCAATATCCGCGCGCCCCGTTTTACCTTTGGGCTGCACTTTCTGTGCTTCAACGAATTTTCGACGTGCATGAGTCCAGCATCCTAAACGCTCAACGCAAGCTTGAGCGCCCAGTGCGTTGTAACCGGCATAATCATCGGTCATGACGTAACCGCGATAGCCTTCGAGCAGGCGCGTCGGTACCTCCTACGCTCGACTGGTAGAGTAGTCGAAAAGTATTACTGGTCTGTCCGGCGGGCCGCCGGTTTGCACCCACATCCATGACTGGCTGCTCGGCTCACGGCCAGGCTCTTTTAACACCTTCACCCGGGTTTCATCGCAGTGGATGATGTGGCTGGCCAACAGGCTATCGCGCATTAAATTCAATAGCGGCTGGAAATGCTCGCCGCACTGGATAACCCAGCGAGCCAAGGTTTGGCGCGGGATATCGATGCCGTGGCGACCCAATACTTTTTCAAATCGATGAAGCGGCAAGCCGTCCACATATTTAGTGGTCAGCAACATCCCCAGAACGCTCGGGCTGGCCATGCTTTTTTCAATCAACTGAGCTGGCTTTTCCGCAGTGATCGGAGGGGCTTCGCAGTCGCGGCAACCATGAACTTTGCGGACGTGTTTGATGACGCGGATCTTCAGCGGGACGATTTCAAGCTGCTCGCTGATCTTCTCGCCGATGGCGTGCTTGCGGCAGGACAATCGCTTCATCCGTAACGTCAGGCGATGTTTTAAAACGCTCGGACTCCAGGCGCTTGAGCCAAAGGCAGAAGCCGTTGCGTTCCCAGTACAAGATCTTCACGCGGTTGCGCGGCTTGTTGAGGAAGACAAAAAGCACTGGGTCAAAGACCGCGACCTTGATATCCAACTCGACCAACGCAGCGAGGCCGTCAATGGATTTTCGGAAGTCGGCGGGCTTGGGATAGAGATAGACTTTTTCGACTTTTACATCGGGTCGCATCATGGCAAAAGGGGCCCTGACAGAATCGGGAGCACAGCATCAAGCATCAGATAAGCGCTTGGAATATGAGATTCATGGAGCGCTTACACACTTTTTGCCCTGTCGAACCTCTGGATAGCTCGAAAGCGGTTGCTGACGATGGGAGAAGTGCCCCTGTAATGCGGTAGACCGCCTTGAGAAGGACACAATTGAAGATAAAGCGATGAGTTAACAGCGGAAAAGGTCTGGTTTTCTGACTGCGCGAACGTTTTTTGAGCCTCAAGCCAAGAGGACGTCAGGAATAGACGCCTACTTCAGACCTTCCCTAGATGTGCTATGAAACATGCGCGTGAGGAAACATGTCAGTGTGATCCGAAATACCTACCACAGCTATAGGGGTTAAATTGTGTGCCGATGCAGCCTGGTCTATTGTATAATCGCCACTCACTGCATGGGTAGCCGTAAATAATTTACCAAAATGATCGATAGAGGTATTTACGGTATCGCTCAGCTTTGTAATGTTCTCGGTTAGCCTAAGAATATCAAGGGTTCCAGTCTGCTCATCATAACTGGAGCCAAGCTCTTTGACTACGGCGCTGAGATTCGTAATGTCTTGAGTAGATTCTATAGCGTTTTTCGTCACACTTGATACGTAGGTGGCGGATGATTTGATGAACGCGTTTATTCCCAGACCCACTTCGTCCCCAATCAGCGCAGACACAACTGCCAAATGGTCTAGTACGGGAATTAGCGTTCCATCAATGTAGTTTACGGAAGCAATGGCACTACTGGCCACCAGCCCGTTCATGTGATCAGATGTCTTACCTAGGCTGTCCAGAGACTGAATGATAAGCGTATTTTCATCCGTGTCGACGACGCCATCGCTGAGCGCGTCCACGATGGATTTCGTGTGGTTGATGACGTCGACCGAATCTGAAGCAAATGCTACCAAATTGGATTGTTGTACGTTTATAGTAGAGAACAGACTGGAAAAGCTATTTATAAGCGGGTGAAAGAAATTGCCAGTCGACTTGTCGAAGTCATTCAACCCTGGAATAATCTGGGAGGTTATAAAGTTAGAGCTTTCCCAGTTCCATCTTACAAAATCATTAGTCAAAACCTCTTGGTTCATGTCGACTTCTCCGTTTTTAGGGTAGCTAAGAAACATATTTCGGATTTAGATGCCCTGAGAATTTACTTTAATTCCCGTTCTCACCTAACAGCTTGGCAGCCTTGTAGCAACATGGCAAGCTTTTTTGGGGCAAATTGCCATCTCCATATTGTAAGAGGCGAGAGGCTGCATTACGAGCCCTATTCGGGAACCCGTACCAGCTTTGAAATTGGGCCTTGACCAGCTTTCCAGTCGAATTTCAGCCATCGTCAATGACTTAACGTAAGGGCGGTCTCGAAAGCTTAGCGCGAGACTGAGCTATTGAATTAGTTGTGGGCATCTTATGATGCCAACCCATCACTTGCGTCATCACTTTGATTAGGTTTTGTACGAACGTATTGGCGTATGGGACACAGTCGGGGCGGCCTTACTGCTAAGATCCACATGGTCTGCGACGCCAATGGCATGTCCTTACGCTTCATCCTTTCGTCGAGGCAAGTCAGCGATATCGCACACGCCCAATCGCTGTTGGATCAGGTCGAACTCCCGGTAAGCCGAGGCGACCACGCAAGCGTAGTCGCTGGTTACCGGCTGAAAAGGGCTATGACGCAGAACACCTGCGTCATTACTGCGACTGTTACCAAGTGCACACGGTGATCCCGCTGCGCGCCATGCCAGGCAAACACCCACCTGGCTTTCCCCGACTCTTTGATCGCTGTATAAACCGGCGACATAGGTGACAGCTGTGCTAAGACATGGTGGACACTCTCCGGCAGCACAGACTGCCGGAGCCATGACCATGCCTTGGGATGAGAAAGACATCATGACGTTACGCGAGGAGTTTGTTGCTTTAGCGCTGCAAGATGGCGCCAACCGTCGAGAGCTTTGCCGACGATTTAAAATCAGCCCTCAGACAGCGTACAAATGGCTGTCCCGCTTCAAATCAGATGGTTTAGAAGGCCTGGAGGATCGTTCACGACGCCCAAAAACGAGCCCCAACCAATCTGCGATGAGCGTTGAAAAGCAGGTCGTGGAGCTGCGCGTCCAGCATCCTGCTTGGGGAGGTCGGAAAATTAGCCGGCGACTACAAGATCTCGGTGGCCCCCAAGTCGCACCGAGCACCGTGACTTCGATACTGCACAGATACCAATTGATATCGCCTGAAGCCTCTGACGCTGGCAAAGCATGGCGCCGGTTTGTTCACGACGCTCCTAATGACCTATGGCAAATGGACTTCAAAGGATATTTCCCTACATCTCAAGGGCAGTGCCATCCCTTGACGGTGTTCGATGATCACTCACGGTTTAATTTGGCGATTCAAGCGTGCGGCAACGAACGGTATGCCACGGTCAAAGAGCGCTTGATGGATGTATTTCGACTTTATGGTATGCCCGTTCAGGTCAATACCGACAACGGCGGGCCATGGGGGTCCCCCCGAGTGCCAGGAGAGCTATCTCAGCTCGGAGTCTGGCTGGTTCGTCTTGGAAAAGGCTCACGTTCAGCCGCCCGTGGCATCCACAAACTAACGGTAAAGATGAGCGCTTTCATCGCTCACCGAAGGCAGAGGTTCTCCGAGAAAGAGCGTTTCGGTCACTCAGCGAAGCCCAGCTTGCCTTCGACGATTGGCGGAACATCTATAACCACCAAAGGCCACACCAGGCTCTCCAGATGACAACGCCAGCGACCCACTACCGAATGAGTCCAAGGCCGTATCCGGAAACACTTCCAGAGCTTGAGTACGGTCCAGAAGACACGGTTGTCAAAGTGCACTTTCATGGTAACGCTCGTTTTCGAGGCGAGTTGATTCCCGTCTCGAAAGCGCTTAGAGTGCTGCCCATCGCTGTAAGGCCTAAGGGGGCTGCGGACGGGTGCTTTGACGTCTACTTCAGCCACCACAAGCTCTGCGAGATACATCTGCGCGGGCGCAAGCCAAAGCCTTGAAACCGTCCACCATGTCTTGGCACAACTATCACCTTTGTATCTGGTCCATACAATCGCCCAAAGTATTCACAGCGGAACATCATTGAGCGGATGTTTGGCTGGCTGAAAGAGAACCGAAGAATAGGGACTCGCCACGACAAGCTGGCTCGTTCAGCTTGTTTGCCGAGGAACGTGTCTAATGAGCATGTACAAATTCGGTCGCCCCAGGGAATGGGAACTTGAAAAACTGGACGCATCGCTGGGCCCTATACCGGGTGCCTCAAGTCTCGAAGCTGCGGCTGGGCCCAATGGCCACATCGAGCACGAGTGCCATTTACCCACGCTCCGGATTGCTCGACCGCTAGCAAAGGGCACATCAGTGCTCAGGCCTGGCATTTATTGAAGAGACGAGGTTGCCGCGGGTTTCAAGAGATTCGCCCGGATCAAGTGAACGCGGGCATGATCGAACTTGCCGGCGCGTTCCAGCTCAGTGGCCATGTCCAGATGCCAGTCCATCATCGATCGAAGTTTGGCGACCTGGCCAGGGCTTCGTCCTTTTACTGTGGGCATCCTGCCCTTCTTTAGATTGTGGCTTACACTGCCACAGCATAGTGCCCACGTGCCGGGGCCCACATACGACTTCGGTATGACGTCCAACGAGGAATGCCCGCCATGCCCATGACCAATGCCGACGCCGTGGCCCGCGCGCAGGACATGATCGACACAATTGGCACGCTGTCCGACGGACTGGCACAGTGCAACGCCGCCCAGGCGCGCTACTACATTGCCTCGCTGTACGAGCTGGGCCTGCTGGAGCAATCCCAGTTTAACGAGCTGATGGCGGCCAACGTGCAGGCGCTCAATGACTGGGAAACGCACCACGCCGGCATGAATGCCGATGGCCTCTTGAATGATTGATTGCACTTACAAAATGAAGAAGACCCCGGAGCGCGTCGCTGAGCGCGTCGAGCTGCTGATCGAGGCGATCCGTGGCGGGATGAGCGACGCGTTCGCCGAGCACAATGCCGCGTTGACCATCGACTACATCAAGCAGGTGCATGAGATGGGCATCATCAATGCCGAGCAGTTAGAGGCATTGGTGATCGCACTGAATGACGCAGCGGACAGTTGGTATCCAAAGGTGGACAAAGAAGGCCTGCCTCTGGAGGGCTGACGCGCGTTACCGATACCGGATTTTATGGTAAGCCAGGCCAGCTCAAGGTTTGCCTGACAGCCGTTTGGGCCTGTCGCAGGCAGCCACTGCCTATGGAGTCTGCTGGTAGCCATACACTGTTCACGCACCTTCACTGAAAGCCAGCAAAGCCCCTATTTTCGCCCTCCCATAGCGCACTCCGCGAGCATTTTTCGCATGTCCGCACCACTACGATCCATTATGGCTGTGAACGCTGACAGCCAGGCCCGCCGGTGGGTTCAAGGCTGTCCGTGTCAACCATTCGGTTGTCCGCCAGAGCCAAGCGCCGCACCTCCCCACGCCCTAAATTCCTCCTCGACAAGCGTCCGAACTTAACGCGACCGAGGAGGCCATGCCATGCCGACACACACTCTGCCGTATCGCTTCGATTCAGCCTCGTTAATGCGCCAGCGCGACTTGGCGCCAGAAGAGTACGCGGTCTATTTCATCGAAGTCATCGGCTCGGCGCTCAGTGCGCGCTGGCTTGCTTTGAGACGTGGACGATCACACCAATCCTGATGCACCCCTCTGCCAGAACAACAACCTCTCTGCGCCCTATTGGCCAACACTGTAGCAACAGGAGTTCATATGGAATCCGCGATCGACAAGCACCTTCAATGCCCTCGGACGTTATCCAGCCGCGTGCCTGACGACTACCAGCCGCCGTTTCCGATGTGGACAGGCCGCGCCGATGCCAGCCTGCAACAGGTCGTGATGGGCTACCTGGGCGTGCAGTACCGAGGCGACGAGCAACGCGCCGCCGCCTTGCAGGCCATGCGTGGCATCGTTGCCAGCTTCGCGCTCGCCGATGGCCCGCTCAGCCATGATCTGACGCACCACACCGATAACAGCGGTTACGACAACCTCATCGTGGTCGGCTACTGGAGAGATCCAGGCGCGCACTGCCGCTGGTTGCGCTCGCCCGAAGTCAGCGCCTGGTGGGAGTCGGACGCACGCTTGAGCGACGGCTTGGGCTATTTCCGCGAGATGGTCGCGCCGCGTGCCGAGCAACTCGAGACCCTGTACGCCTTCAAGGATCAGTTGCCCGGCGTCGGCGCACTGCTGGACAACATCAGCGGTGACATCAAGGAGCACGGCTATTGGGGCTCGATGCGCGATCGCTTCCCGGCCTCGCAAACCGACTGGATGCAACCCACCGGCGAGCTACAAGTGGTGGCTGGAAACCCGGACAAGGGGGGCCGCGTGGTGGTGCTGGGTCACGACAACGTGGCGCTGATCCGCTCGGGCCAGGATTGGGTAGAGGCCGAAGCCGAAGAGCGCGCGCTGTACCTCAATGAGATGTTGCCAAGCCTGCAGGACGGCATGGACTTTCTACGCGACCAAGGCAAGGAGCTGGGCTGCTACAGCAACCGCTTCGTACGCAACATCGATCTGGACGGCAACCTGCTCGATATCGCTTACAACATCGGTCATTGGCGCTCGGTGGAAAAACTCGAGCGCTGGGCCGAATCGCATCCCACTCATCTGCGCATCTTCGTGACCTTTTTCCGCGTGGCGGCAGGTCTGACGAAACTGCGGCTCTACCACGAAGTGTCGGTGTCGGACGCCAGCAATCAGGTCTTCGAATACATCAACTGCCACCCCCAGACCGGCATGTTGCGCGACGCGAAGCGTTGATTCGTTCGCCCGCCTAGCACCTCCATAGACGCCACTGCGCGCCCTCGCGAACGGCGACGCGGATGATTCCCGTAAGGAAGTAAATCCATGAGCAAGCTACGCCCGTTGCTGCTGACCGCCATGCTGCCTGCCATTCAAGCCAATGCCGTGGAAGTGACGCCCGGCGACTACGAGCAGTACCCGATCGGGGCAACCATCGGCGCGATCTACTACCAGCACGCCAGCACCGATTCGCTGTATTCCCACGGCCATAAAGCCAGCGACAACTTCAACTTGACCTCCGATGTCAGCATCCTGCGGCTGCTGCATGTCTACCCATTGACCGACACCTTGACGATCGACCCACAGTTCCTGTTGCCCTTCGGCCACATCAAGGGCGGCGGCGATGCCTCCGCGCTGGACAGCACCACTGGCATCGGCGACCTGATCCTTACCGCGCCGCTCAAGTGGCGCCTCAATGAGGCGCGCGACACCTTGAGCGTGGGTCCCTATGTCTATGTACCTACCGGCAACTACGACAAGAACGACGCGCTCAACCTGGGCGAAAACCGCTGGAAGTTCGACCTGCAAGGCGCCTACGTCAAACACTTCACTGACAAATGGGCGATGGACCTGGTGGCGGACGCCATCTGGTATGGCGACAACACCGACTACGGCGCCAACTCCACGCGCCTTGAACAGGACGTCTCTTACGCCGCGCAGATCATGGGCCGCTACATGCCGGACAGCACCACTACCTTCGGTCTTGGCTTCGGCCATAGCTGGGGCGGCGAGACGCAGGTCGCGGGTGCCAATCAGGACGACCGCGCGGACATTACCAACGTCCGTTTGACGGCTACCAAGTTCGTCACCGCCAAGGACCAATTGCAATTGCAACTGGGCCGAGACCTCAGAGTGGAAAACGGCGCCCGGGAAGACTTTCGGATGAATCTGCGCTACGCCCACATCTTTTGATTCACCCACGCCTGGCGGGCGCAGCTGCAAGCCAGGCCGACGAGCTTTAACGTAAAGCTTGCAACTTGAAACGTGCGGCTTCCTTTTTAAACTTTGTACAGGAACACTCTTATGGCCATCGTGCGTCCCACGCCGGAGCAACTTCAGGATATTGCCAGACGGCTGCACATGCAGCTCACTCCCGAGCAAGCTAGCGAGTATCTGACCCTCATGCAGGGCAGTTTCGACGCTTACGATTTGGTAGACGAGCTGCCGGATAACGTCCCGCCGGTTCGCTACCCCCGCACTCAGAGCTATCGCCCCAGCGCAGAGCAGAACCCCTACAACGCCTGGTACTACAGGACCGAGATCAAGGGGGCCGCCGAGGGTAAATTATCCGGTCATACCGTGGCCCTCAAAGACAATGTGGCGCTGGCCGGCGTACCGATGATGAATGGCGCGGCCTCGCTGGAAGGCTTCGTGCCCAGCTTTGACGCCACCGTGGTGAGCCGCCTGCTGGACGCCGGCGCGACCATCCTCGGCAAGGCAACCTGCGAGCATTTCTGCCTGTCGGGCGGCAGCCATACCTCCGACCCTGGCCCGGTGCACAATCCGCGTCGCCATGGCTACTCGGCCGGCGGCTCCTCGTCAGGCAGCGCCGCACTGGTTGCGGCCGGCGAGGTGAGTATGGCCATCGCCTGCGACCAGGGTGGGTCGATCCGCATTCCGTCGGCCTTCTGTGGCACCTACGGCATGAAACCGACCCACGGGCTGGTGCCTTATACCGGCATCATGCCGATCGAAGCCACGGTCGACCACGCTGGGCCGATCACCGCCAATGTGTGCGATAACGCGCTGATGCTGGAGGTGCTGGCCGGCCCGGATGGCCTCGACCCACGCCAGTATTTCCCACGTGCCCAGGCCTACAGCAAAACCCTGGACCGTGGCATCAAGGGCCTGCGCATCGGCATTCTCGTCGAAGGCTTCGGGTTACCGAACCTCGACCCGAGAGTGGGTGACTGCGTACGTCAGGCGATCGCCGACTTCGAGCGTCTGGGCGGGCACGTGGCCGAGGTCTCGGTCCCGGAGCATCAACTGGCGGGCGCCCTGTGGAACCCCATCGGCTGCGAAGGCCTGACCGTTCAGATGATGCATGGCAACGGCATGGGCTTTAACTGGAAGGGCCTCTATGACGTCGAATTGCTGAAGAAGCATGTCGGCTGGCGAGACAGCGCTGACAACCTGTCCGCCTCGCTGAAAATGTGCATGTTCGTGGGCCAGTATGGACTGGAACGGTACAACGGCCGCTATTACGCCAAGGCGCAGAACCTCGCTCGCCTTGCCCGGGCCGGGTACGACCATGCGCTGGAAGATTTCGACCTGCTGGTCATGCCCACCGTGCCGATCACCGCGCAGCGCCTGCCCGAGCCCGGCTGCTCGATCGTCGAATACGTGTCCCGCGCACTGGAGATGATCGGCAATACCGCCGGCTTCGATGTCACCGGCCATCCGGCGATGTCGATCCCCTGTGGTCGAGTGGACGGGCTGCCGGTGGGCCTGATGTTGGTAGGTCGTCACTTCGACGAGAGCACCCTCTACCAGGCTGCGGCAGCCTTCGAGGCGGACACCGACTGGCAGGCGCTGTAACGCCGGAATTGGCCGCGTAGCCACGTCTTCGGCTGCCCGGACTCACATAGCTTGCAGGAATCCTGATTATGAAACACACCCCTACCGATCACCACGATCACGAACACACCGAACCGCCTAGCGACATCGAACTGCGGGTCAAGGCGTTGGAATCCATCCTCCAGGAAAAGCAGCTGATCGACCCCGCCGCGCTGGACGCCTTGATCGACATCTACGAACACAAGGTCGGGCCGCGCAATGGCGCCCAAGTGGTGGCCAAGGCCTGGAGCGACCCGCAGTACAAGCAACGGCTGCTGCAAGATGCCACAGCGGCGATCGCCGAGCTGGGTTTCGGCGGTGTACAGGGTGAAGACATGCTGGTGGTGGAGAACACCGCGGCCGTGCATAACGTGGTGGTCTGCACATTGTGCTCCTGTTACCCGTGGCCCACCTTGGGCCTGCCGCCTATCTGGTACAAGTCGGCGCCCTATCGCTCGCGCATCGTTATCGAACCGCGCAGCGTGCTGGCCGAATTTGGCGTCACCCTGGCGCCGAGCAAGGAAGTCAGGGTGTGGGACAGCAACGCCGAGTTGCGCTACCTGGTGCTGCCTGAACGCCCCGTCGACACCGAGGGCTGGAGCGAGGCGCAACTCATGAAACTGGTGACCCGTAATGCCATGATCGGCACCGGCCTGGCCCTGCCGGCTGGCGACATTCGTTGATGCCCTGGAGCGATCGCCATGAATTCGATACATGACCTCGGCGGCATGCATGGGCTCGGCCCGGTGCTGCAAGACCCGAACGAAGTACTGTTTCGCCACGACTGGGAGCGGCGTATTTTCGGTTTGTTCTTTGCGGCCTTCGGTGGCGGCCATTTCAACATCGACGAATTTCGCCATGCTGTCGAACGCATGGAGCCCGTGCACTACCTGACGTCTAGCTACTACGAGCATTGGGTGCACGGTATAGAAAGCCTGCTGATCGCCAAAGGCGTGATCGGCCAGGATGAACTGGCAGCCAGAATGCTCAGCCTCAAAGGAGCCGCGTGATGCCTGTACTGACCGAAGAATTCGTACCCATACTGGTCAAGACCGGCGCTTCGGCGCGGGTCGACGTGGTGCGCACCGCACGCTTTCGCGTTGGCGACTGGGTACGCGTGAAAAATATCAACCCCACCACTCACACGCGCATGCCCCGTTATGTGCGCGGCAAGCTGGGCTGCATAAAGCGCGACCACGGCGTGTTCATCACCCCCGATGCGGTCGCACACGGCCTGGGGGAGCACCCTCAGCACCTGTACAGCGTCAGCTTCAGTGCCACCGAGCTATGGGGTGATGTCGCACTCGCCCAGGACAGCCTGCGCATTGATCTTTGGGATGACTATATGGAGCTCGCCGAGCATGAATGATATCGACGCTATGACAGCTGCACGGGTTCCCTTGGACGAGGAAGGCCCGGTGTTCGATGCGCCCTGGCAAGCCAACGTGTTCGCGCTCACCGTACAGCTGTTCAAGAGCGGTGCCTTTGACTGGTCGCAGTGGGTCCAGGTGATCGGCGAAGAGATAAAGGCCGCGCCCGCACGCCCCGGTGAGCGGGTCAACGACGCCTACTACCGGCAATGGACGAGCGCCTTCGAAAGGCTGATCGCGCAGCTCGGCATCGCCGACGGGCCGACCCTCTCGCGACGCGCCGAACAATGGCGTCAGGCCTATCTGCATACTCCCCATGGCGCCACCGTGGCGCTGGGCAATGCCGATTGCCCACCCGCCCATGGGCACCCGCGCCGCCATGGGGCGGTCGCGATCAGCCCGGCCACTAGCGGCTGTCGAGAAAATCATCGCTCATGAGATCGCCGCGCGTGAGTTAGCCCAGGAGGCGTTGTCGCTACAAAATCAGCGTTGGAATCGCTTCACTCAAAACCCCGGGGAGGCATTTTGGGAGCTGCGTATCGACGCCTCCACGCTTTCTTCACACAGTGAGATCTGGTGGTCCAACGCACTCGATGGGCAAGTGCTGCCATCGCGATTCGGGCATCTGCTGGAGGCGATTCATCCCACTGATCGCGACGTCTTCCACCGGGCACTGGCCAGGCATCTCAACGACCGCAATGCGCGCGGGACGCTTTGCCACGAGTACCGTCTGGACATCGGTCAGGGCGAGTACCGCTGGACCCGGATGAGCGCGCGGCTGTGGCGCGGCGATCACGACCAATCGCAAATGGCAGCGGGTACCTTGCACGATATTCATCAGCAACGAATGCAGGAACAGGAACTGACACTGGCCGCCACGCGCTTCGAGATTTCCCGTGAAATGCTCCATGACGGGTTATGGGATATCGAGGTCATCGCGGGCGATCCAGCCAATCCGAAAAATGCCATCTGGTGGTCTTCGCAAATGCGTCGCTTGCTGGGGCATACCACCCTCGAGGAATTTCCCAACACGCTGGAGGCCTAGTCGTCGCGCCTGCATCCCGAAGACAGCCAGTTCGCTATTAATGCCTTCGTCGCCCACGTCAACGATCACAGCGGCCAGACGCCTTTCGATGTAGCTTATCGCTTGCGCCACAAGACGGGCGAGTACCGCTGGTTTCGTGGCCGTGGTCAGACCAGGCGCGCCGCCGATGGCTCGCCCCTGCGCGTGGTCGGCGCGATCACCGACATTCATGCCAGCCACGAAGAGCGTCAGTTGCACGAGGCCCAGGCGCTCCAACACACCGCCATGCAGGAGAACCTCAGCCAACTGACCCATATCGTCACCACCATCCAGGGCATCGCCAACCAGACCAACCTGCTCGCCCTCAACGCGGCGATAGAAGCCGCCCGAGCGGGTGAGGCCGGTCGGGGCTTTGCAGTGGTCGCGGATGAAGTACGCAAACTGGCCATTCGCACCACCGAGGCCACTCAACAGGCCGCTAATATGATTGCTCGTTGAGTGCCAGGGTGGGCGGTATCAGCCAATCCCACGCCCCGCCGATTCACGCCACTCGCTGGGCGAGTAGCCATGGGTTTCGCGAAAAGCACGGCCGAAATGGGAGAGGTCGTTGAATCCCCAGGCGAAGGCGATATCCGAGATTCTTCGGGCCGCCTGGCTTGGGCTCACAAGGTCCATCGCACAGCGCTCCAGGCGTCGACGCAGCACATAGCGCATCAGCGACAGCCCTTCCGCTTCGAACAACCGGTTGACGTAGCGGCTGGAAAGCCCCAGCGCGCAGGTCACCTGACTGACACCCAGTGTCGGGTCGCGAAGGTGATCGTTGACGAACATCTTCACCCGCATCAGGGTCAGGGTCTTGCATTTGGAGTGCTCGGCGTCCAACGGGTGAAGGTCGCCCATGGCCAAGGTGATGATGTTGGTCGCGGCCTCCGACAAGCTACTCATCTCCGCCGCCGTGAACTGCCCGATCTGCCCGGCGATGCTCTGCAAAAACATGCGCATGACCCGACCGGTCGGGGTGTCAGTCGAGACCCGCGTAGCGATCCGCCGCTCCATGTTCATGACGCGTTGATCCAGGCTCGCGCGCGGCACGCTGACGATGATCTGCCGCCAATCTTCGGTGAAGCTCAACTGATGCGGACGCGTGGCATCGTACACGGCAAAATCGCCGGGCCCGATGATAGTCCGGTTGCCATCCTGTTCCAGCGACTCCGTGCCTTGGAGCATCAGTACCGCAAAGTACTTGTCCTCGTCATGACTGCGCGGTTGCAGATGGCGTCGGTTGACCGCCTGAGCAGCGGCGCTGACGTCGCTGATCCGCAACAGGTCGCACTTCTGCGATTTTACCTTTCCAAAAAAATCGGGGTTGCCGACAGCGCCGATTTCAACATCGGCGAACAAACGCAGAATTATTTCGCGCCAGAAATCAACGCAGTCGCCCGCTCCATAGCTGGGGGTGGCGACATCTATGCTTTCGCTGGTCCAGTCGTGATTCGAGAGTTTCGCGCGCGGGTCCTTTGTAGCGCTACGCGGAGAGCGGTGCTTGGGCCCGCCGTACAGGTGCATAACCATTCACATCCCCCCATCAGGAAATGTCTTTTCAGGATGAACAAAAGCTTCACAACGCCAAAACGACTAACAGTCGAATTTGACCTTATGAAAAGCCAAATCCAGGCAGGCCGATCACAAACTATAACTGCCGTCGGCAAGACCAACGATCGAGGCGCCCGTCTGGGCGCTTAGCACTCTGGTTTGGCGCTTTATCTGTGTATTTTTACCGTGAATATCCGCTGTCTTCCACTCGCGCAGATCAAAGGGCCGTTTCAGCAGAGTTTTAATTCCTGCTGAGTCATGTCGTGCCACATATAGCTGCACCAAAGCCCATGCGCCCCCCAATCCAGCGACCTCGGTGCCTGCCTGCCTGCTTAGCATAGGCCGCTACGCCGGTATAAATGCGCTTGTGAGCGTAGTCCGACCCCGAAGCGGCGCGAACAGCGGCATCTTGGATTCTTCACGGTGATGCCCTGAGCGCTCTAGGGTTTGTCCGAAAAGTCAGCCCGCAAGCATCTTTCGATGCAGGCCAGTGTGACCATGGCTTTAAAGCTGCTGGCCAGTTTGTCGTAACGCGTACAGATCCGACGTTTTTCCTTAAGCCAGCTGAACACCCGCTCAATAACGTTGCGTTTTTTGTACTGAGGCCTGTCAAACAGTCGAGGCAGGCCGGGTCGAGGCTTGCGATGCATCTTGCGCAGCGGAATCGAGCATGAGCAAACGCAGAGCGTTTAGTGCTTTCGTCCAGGTGCAGGACGATGACGGGGAAACCCCGTATTTGGTGAAGCTGATCCCAGCAGAGGACGGCGCGGAACCGGACGACTGCATGTACGAATGCGGTGATCCTGACTGCCGTGAATGGCGGATTGCGGAAGTCCTCGATGACCAGGCTCAGCCGACCGGGGAACAAATCTATCACGTCACTGAGTGCAACATCAGTGACCCGGCCAGTAAAGGGAAAACGGCAACGCCCAGCCATGTGCTGGGCCGAGGCCGTAGCAGAGGGAGCTTTCGCTTCCTAAGATGGGACAGGGAGTATCGAATGCAGATCGTGAAAACCAAAGGGCACCTAATCTACAGCGGTAACCGGGGAACGGCTAGCCACGCATGCTAAGGGAGTTGTCGAAAGGTCTGGTGGCCGGATGACGTCCCACCAGACGTGGCAATCCTGGCGAATCCAGCATGCCCACAGTGTGGCGGGTCGCTCACGATGGATATCCCATTAGGGCATTACAGTGTGATTTCTGATAATGCAGGAATGCTGAGAAAAAGGGTTGCGGTGCAGTAACTGTAGCCTCCCTGTTTTGTCTGAATGAATAGCTTACGTGGCATGTCTCATGCGCTGACGGCTCCATTCCGGCGCCGGCATTGCCAGGACTCCCCACATGACTTCACCTCTTAACGTCGTCGCGATCATGAAAGCCAAGCCAGGCAAGGAAGCGCAATTGAAAAACCTGCTGCAATCCTCCCTGCCGCAATTCCAGCACGAGCCTGGGTGCCAGGCCTATGCGCTGTTGACGGATCTCGAAGACCCCACCCGCTTTGTTTCCTACGAAAGCTGGGACGATGAAGCGGCACTGCAAGCGCACATGAAGGCCCCGACCCTGACAAACGCTATGCCGATTCTGGAAAATATCCTCGCCGAGCCCACGCAGCAGATTCGCCTTAATCAATTGCCGGGCAGCACCGTCTAGGCCGTGGTATGCCATGTACGCGGGATTGACATCCGATCAAAGGGACTGAGTCATGAAACATATTTTCTTCACTTCGTTGTTTGCTTTTAGCCTGACCGCTACAGCTGCACAGCAAAGCCTCAATCTTCCAAGCTGCGACATCCAAAACCAACAAGAAATAGCCGGCGAGACCGGCGGGCAGATCAGCGATCCAGGACAAGCACATATCTCAGTAAGAGCGAATGTTCTAAATGCCGATATCAGTACCTCAAGAAAAGGCCGTCGTATTACCGAGGTTGAAGCACAGCGCATGGTGAAACGTGTAGAGAACGTCCGGAATGAAACTAATCGGTTCGTCGAGCAGCAGGGTTTCTTGAGCGCGGCAGAGAAAGCTAGCTTTGACCGTGAGTTCGATGCCATTGCGATGCAGCTGTGTAGGTAAGAAAAATTGAGCAACGCCCAATTCCCGTCACGAGTTGGGGCTGTGGCCGTAGAGGAATACCGTGATCGTACCCTGATCGAGCAGGAAAAGCGGCTATCGCGCCTGAGGGCTTGCTGGCTGCTGCCTCCCAGCGCGACAGGCCAATCCGTCCTCCACTAGCTCTACGGACAGCGGAAAACGCTGACACACCGTTGACCAGGGCGCTAAGCCTTCCGGCCACTCCAGGCTGCGCCCGAGCACAGGATCCAGAAGATTCCTTGGAACACCAGACGATCATGATTGCGTAAGGCGACCCATTTTCTGTTCTGGGAAACCAGAGCCCTGATAAATTAAAGCGATGCGTCGGAGAGTTCGTAACACTCTGCCATGCTGGCTTTCAGCTAATCATGGCAGCAATTTTACCGGCACTGATTTATCTTACAAAACCTAGCTCAAAGAAACGTTTTGTTTTGCTGACCGTGATTGAACCAGCCCCATGAAACACTGCATGCTGTTATCAAGACAACGTAGGGACTGGCTGTATCAGCTCATCATATTACCCGTGCAGTGATAGGTGATGCGCATTAAAAGGGGTAATCTATGTATCAGGCGCTGCATGATGGCAACAAGGTTAAATAGTCATCACTACGCATACCGATAACATCCCTTACCCGCCAATTCGCCTGGTACAAGGCAATGTCGGCGCGATGAAGTAAAGTCTCAGGTGTGTCCGTGCCGGCTGAATCACTCAGAGATATGCCTACGCTGACACCCAGCCCATGAAATGCGTCGTAGGTTCGGCGATACTCCCCAATGGATTTAATGATGCGTTCAGTGATCAATGTAGCATGCTCTTCTAAGTCTGTTCGTAGCACTACAATGAATTCATCGCCGCCTAAGCGAGCAGCGAAATCGTTTGTCCTTATATTGCTGTTTAACAAGGTTGAAAACATGGTTAATGCTTTGTCACCTGCAGCGTGACCATAGCTGTCGTTAATGCTTTTGAATCCATCCAAGTCAAAATATAGGAGGGCGAGATGCTCAGGATTTTGGGAAGAGGGTTTCAACAGGCCTCTGAGCATCGAAAAAATTCCGGCGCGATTGAGAAGGCCGGTGAGAGAATCATGATTGGCTAGATATGAGCTGTGCGCTTCAGCATGATAGGCTTTGGCAAGATTACTGTTGAAGTGCTTGAGTAATATCCACAGTCCTCCTAAGTACATCGGAGCTTGAAGTATTAAAATCATCAGCATAGGTTCTGATTGGAACAAGGTCGAAAACTTCAAAGGAATATCGGTCAAGAGGATCTGGGCGAACGCATAATGAGGTATGCCCTGATTTCTCATAGCAATCGCACCATTCAGGCTAACGGCCAAGGTGCTCGATAACACCTGCAGTACAGGGTCGCCGCTGATGATGCACGCAGCCGTGCCCGCACCTATCTCAGCGGCCCAGACCAGGCCAAGCAGTAGCGATAGATCTGTGGCGTATTTAAGCGGAGGCTTGGTTGGAGCATTGCAGCGACGAAAGAGCAACAAGCGTACATTCCATATAATGGTATCGACACACAGCCATATCATAAAAATCTTAATTGGATGACGGTAGAGCGCTACACTGCAGATTAGTAATGTGCTGAAACCGGCTGCGATCAATGTCATGCCGGATGAAAAGGGCCCGGCCAGCAATTTCAAACGCGTAGCAGCATCCAATTGGTCATTTCCGCGGACGAACCAAGCAATGAAGGTTGTACGGGGGAAGAAATATCGTTCGCTGACAGCCATTAGGAAATCTTCCGGAAAAGGATGATGGCATTTTAACATCTTGTCAGACGCTATCATCATCAATCCGACATACTGTAAAGATTCGGTCTCAATGCCTGTTACAGGTTGATTAGGAGTTCCGACCGCCATCAGGAAGGGATAAAATTCAAGTCATATGCTTTTAGCTAAGCTTGATTTTGGCGGAATTCCGACAAGCGGCAAAGATAGCCCACAAAAGTGAACACCTCCGAAAAATGCGGAGCTTGAGCAAGAGCAATGGTTTTACTGACGACACCGCAGTGCCCATGTCTGAGCCCATTCCCCCGCTGCAAAGATTTCCATGGCCTAAATTTTTTCCTAAAACAGTCGATAAGCATCTATAAATCTCACGCCTCAAGGTATTCCTATGTTCTATAGTCGGCTAAAGAAAAAAATTTTGGAGCAGCAGACAGAGTTAGACGCGTTACGGAGCTTCAAAGCTGAAATCAACGATGCGATGATTTCAGTCACACTAGATCGAAAATTATGCGTTACCCATAGCAACGCCAACTTCCTGAAGTTTCTAAATGTAAAGGAGGGCAATGTCACCGGGCGTCCGCTAGGGGATTTCACGCCTGAATATGTTAGCGAGCTGCCCTGTTACAAGAGATTCATGATCGCGATGTAGAATGGCTCTAGTGTTAATGACGATTATAGGTTGCTCCGGACTGATCAAGCCCTCGTCTGGTGAAGGGGGACTTGGATACCAGTTAAAGACCATAGCGCTCTGGTCACACATATGACTTGTTGTGGTTTAGAAGCGACCGAAGTTACAAACTACGCCGAGAAAAATTCTGCGCTGGTGCAGGCGTTATTCCGATCAACGGCAGTTATTGAATTTGATCTGGACGGTAAGAGCATAACTGCGAATCAACATTTTTTAGATGCAGTTGATTACTCGCTCCAGCAGGTAGTTGGCAAGCATCATAGTATGTTTTGCGATCCAGGCTATGTGGCTTCTCCTGCGTATAAAGAGTTCTGGAATACACTGGAAGCAGGTCGATTCATTGCCGACCGCTTCAAGAGAATCGATTCTCGAGGTCACGAAGTATGGCTTGAAGCGACCTACAATCCCGTTTTTGACGTGCATGGCAAACTAAGCAAGGTGGTAAAATTTGCAACTGCTGGAACTGATCAAGTCAATAGTGAACAAGAATTAAGTTCTGCTGCATCACTCCACCGCACCCGACACTTTGCCCCATCACCTTGTGCCTAATCTGCGTCTTTACCCACTCATGAATTGTTCTCATGGGGCTATACGTGGTTACGGCATAGTCGCTAGCTACACAAGACGCTAAGTTCGGTAGATACATGCACCTATGAAACCGATGCAATGGCGAGCGGTTTTACGCGTGCTCCTCTGTTCGTGAACAGGCCATTCAGCTTTCCTGAGGAACACCGATCTTGGATACGACCAACATGATGCTTTTGACCCGGCGTGAATTCATTATCGTAGGGGTCGTCACCTCCGCAGCCATTGCTCTTCCTCCGTTTATCACATCGAAGGCCAGTGCCGCCAATGCAGCGCCAACGAACAAAGCGCAGTTCGATATCAATATTAATGGCACCACACAGACGGTTTTAATGGATACCCGGACAACGTTGCTGGATGCATTGCGTGATCATCTGCACCTGACCGGTACCAAAAAAGGATGCGACCACGGCCAATGCGGCGCTTGCACCGTCATTGCCAACGGCACCAGGATCAATTCATGCCTGACGCTGGCTGTTATGCATCAAAATTCCAGGATTACCACCATTGAGGGCTTGGGCAGTACCGAAAAACTACACCCCATGCAGGCAGCTTTCATCAAGCATGATGGCTATCAATGCGGTTACCAATCTGCTGGATTTGATGAAGCTCGAGATCGAAGCCCCCACATATTTGATCGACGTGAACGGACTGGGGATGGACACCATTGAGCCCACGTCCGAAGGCGGGCTGCGTATTGGGGCCTTGGTACGCAACACCGATCTGGCTGCCGACGCTCGCGTAAGAAAAGATTACGCGGTGCTCTCTAGAGCCCTGCTAGCAGGTGCCTCGGGACAACTTCGCAACGTCGCGACGACGGCAGGCAATTTACTGCAACGCACACGCTGCCCCTATTTCTACGATACCAACATGGCGTGCAACAAACGCAAGCCCGGCACCGGCTGCGCAGCCATTGGAGGGGTCAGTGCATATGATCGGCGACTCGATTCGATGTGATCGTGCTGGCCCACGAGCAGTGAGCATCATGGGGCGTCACCTTGATCGGAAGGGAGGCGGGCGGATTGTAAGCGGATGGCGAACACACCTTCGGAACTCACACATTCATGAATGAAAATGTGCCCACGTTTAAGCGGACACAATACAAACTTTTATTGTGCTGACTTACAATCGGAATTGCCCTACCAATGTATTAAACGAAATTGCTAACTGCGATAGCTCGTGACTAGAAGCGCTGGTTTGGTTGGCACCCGCCGCCGTCTGCGTCGATAGGTCCTGAATGTTAACCAGGTTGCGATCCACCTCTCGCGCTACTTGAGCCTGCTCCTCTGCTGCGCTTGCTATCACCAGGTTTTGCTCATTAATCTGGCTGACGCCTTTACTGATCCGCTCTAGTGCCAGGCCGGCTTCAGTGGCAAGTAATTGAGTGCTGCGCACGAGGTTTTGACTTTTCCCCATCGCCTGCACCGCATCATCAGCCCCGCCACGAACCCTGCTGATCATAGCCTCGATCTCGCCAGTGGATGTCTGGGTACGGTGTGCCAAAGCACGTACTTCGTCGGCCACTACAGCAAAACCACGACCTTGCTCACCAGCACGTGCGGCCTCAATCGCAGCATTAAGAGCAAGCAGGTTGGTCTGCTCAGCAATACCACGGATGACGTCCAATACCTTGGTAATGTCGTAGATCTGTCCGGCCAATGCCTCGACTCGCTTTGTGGAATCAGTAATTTCCTCCGTCACAGTATTGATAGCCGTCACAGCCTGCTGTACCTGCTTCTGCCCTTTTAATGCGTCTTCAGCGGTCTGGCTGGAGATCTGAGAGGTGCTGGCTGCGTTGCGCGCCACTTCTTCCACTGCAGCCGTCATCTCGTTGACCGCAGTAGCAGCTTGTTGGATTTCGTCGTTTTGTCGCACCAGTCCACGCGTGCTGTCCTCTGTAACCGCAGTCAATTCTTCAGCTGCGGAAGCCAGTTGGTTCGAGGCGTCGGCAATTTGCTGCACGGTGTCTTTGAGGTTGCTTTGCATAACGGACAGAGACTGCAACAACTGGCCAGTTTCATCGGTGCCCCGAACCTCGATGGCCTGAGTCAGATCGCCTTTAGCTACGCGGTCTGCACCTTCGACCGATAGGTAAATCGGACGGGTAATCATGCGAGTGACGATCATTCCAAGTACGCCGGCACACAGCATGGCGATCAGGCAGCCCACGATCAGCACCCAAGTCACTTGGTTGTTAGTGCTTTCGCCTGCTTTCGCGACATCGAGAGCTTGGCGAGTGTTGGACTCGATCATGATCTCGATCTCAGCAACGAGTTTGAGGTAAGCCGGTGTAACGCTGTTTATAGCGAGCCTTCGAGCCTGTTCCATATCGCCACTTTTTAGCGCAGCGAAACCCAAATCCACAGCAGCAATGTAGGCCGGCCAGTCACGTTCGAAATCGTCCCCCGCAGCCCGTTCGTCTGCGTCTAGCGGGGTGGCACGGTAAGTTTTGAATGCAGCTTGAGCCTGGGACTGATTATCGCGGTACGACTGGATAACGGCGTTGATATCGTCAGCGCTGGCGTTCGTAGCTGTCAGCACAATGGCCTTGAAAAAGTCACGGTTGGTGCCAATGGCGTGTGCCTTGATTGCGTCGGTTTTCTGGATCGATACCAGGTTGTTGGTCACAGTATCTTGCAGTTGGCCATACAGCTTGGCGATGCCGGACTGACCCAGTACTGCCACAACAACCGTGATCAACGCGCATAGACCAAATGCAGTTAGCAGCTTGGACTTCAGCTTCAGGCTTCTCAGCCAAGACATAAGGATTACTCATTAGGAGGTAAAAAGGGTTAGGGGCGTCGTTTCCTTGAACAGAATAGCGGCAGGGGCGAAGTAAACTTTAATACTCACAAAGTCATGCACCTTGCTACGATGCACGACGAGGCTTACGTTAAGCGGTGAGGAAAATCCCTCGCGATAGTCAGGCACCTATCCACTTATGCGGTCGCAACAGCCCAATTTTGCTGGTTTGATGTGTCGGTAACCGCGTCAGCACATCTTTCAAATAGGCGTATGGGTCATGCCACTCACGCGCGCTGACTGAATCAAACTCATGATTGTCGCCGCCCGTTTGCCGCTGAGCGGCGACCCAGCGAACAACCAGCTCTACCCCCCATTGCACGCGGCCGGATCAAATTCTCGATCTGAGGTGCTTGTACTTTGGTGGAGCTTTACCGCTGGCACTGATTGAAAACTGACCCAGGGGTAAGCGGCCAGCAAACAAACCTTGCACAGATCAGGCAGGCATCCACTGATGCGGCAGCAGCTGCTCGATCTCGCTGGCCCGCTGCGTCGGCAGCCGCGTCAGCACATCCTTGAGATAAGCATACGGATCATGCCCATTGATGCGCGCCGACTGGATCAGGCTCATGATCGCTGCCGCCCGCTCGCCGCTGCGCAGCGACCCAGCAAACAACCAGTTCGACCGCCCGAGCGCCCATGGCCGGATCAAGTTCTCGATCTGGTTGTTGTCGATGGGCACAGCACCATCTTCCAGGTAGCGCGTCATCGCTACCCAGCGTTTAAGGCTGTAATCCAAGGCCTTTGCCGTAGCCGAGCCCTCGGGCACAAGCTCGCGGTGGGCCAGCATCCACTCATGCAGTTTTTCAGCGATGGGCACGGCTGCTTCCTGGCGTAATCGCCAACGGTCTTCGTCGCTCATGTCCTTGGCGTGTCGCTCGACTTCGTAAAGCCCGCCAATCGAGTGAAGCGCCTGCTCCACCAACGGGCTTTTATTGGCTACATGCAGGTCGAAGAACTTGCGGCGCGCATGCGCCATGCAGCCGATCTCGGTGATGCCCAGCTCAAAGCTGGCCTTGTAGCCGGCAAAGTCATCACAGACCAGCTTGCCGTTCCAGGTGCCCAGGAAGTTACGCGCATGTTCGCCAGCACGGCTGGGGCTGAAGTCGTAGACCACGGCCTTGAGGGCCGAGAATGGCGTAGTGCTGTAGGCCCAGACATAAGCACGGTGGGTTTTTTTCTCGCCGGGCGCCAGCATTTGTACCGGCGTTTCATCGGCGTGAACCACGCGCTGGGCCAGCACCTCTTCGCGCAGCGCATCAACCAGCGGCTGAAGCTGCACGCCGGTTTGGCCCACCCACTGCGCCAGTGTCGAGCGCGGGATGGACAGACCGGCACGGCCGAAGATCTTTTCCTGCCGATACAGCGGCAGGTGGTCGGCGAACTTCGCCACCATCACATGCGCCAGCAGGCCGGCAGTGGGGATGCCCTTGTCGATCACCTGCGCCGGCACCGGGGCCTGGATCAGTGTTTCGCACTGCCGGCAGGCCCATTTTCCACGCACGCGCAGCCGTCCGGATCCGAGGCTGGCCATTTAACTGTGATGGACTTATCACCCAAAGGCAGCGAGATGATCACCATCTCTTCTGATGCTCGCCTTGGTAACGTTTTTACCGGAACGAAAGCCGGCAGGGTTGCAGACGATTGATCCCGGTAAGTCGATAGCCACTTGCGGATCACGTTGGCGTTTATACCGTGATGGATGGCTACGCTGGAAATCGTCGCTCCGGGTTGCAGGCATTCCTGGACGACCTGAGCTTTGAATGGTTTGGGGTAAGAGCTTCGTTGGCGCATGGAAATCCTGGCGATAAGGGCGATCGCGTCCGCTTAAAATACGCGGACACCATCGCCCTTAATGCTGGAGTTCGGTAGGTGACATCACCGGACGGTTACGGCGGATTACGTATCTATTGCAGTTCGCCAAGCTGATTGCCGATGCCAACCGCCGTTGACTGTCAGGGCACCCGATCTCAGCGGTACTTGGGGTTTCAGGATCTGTGGCGGGCTGACGCCAGAAATAGCGATCTTATGAAGCAACAGTGTCAGATGACGAGTTCGGCAGGGTGCGCGCTGACCTGAAGCTCAACGACATATACCAGCCTATCGTTTTGCTTCGGGTCAACGTCCATCTGCCAAGTCAGCGGTCAAGAACAGATGTCCCCAGTCAAGCCATGGCCTCCGTCCAGAGGGGAAAGCGTAGCCCATCCGCTTGATTGTCTGGCACGATAAAGCCAAGGCTGTACCTTGCACGCGTGATGGCCACGTAAAGCTTATTCTGGGCCGTCTCCGCCTTCTTGGGGAAGGGCTTCGCTCCGCTCAATACGAAGTCGATTTGACTTTCCGTGGGAAGGATCAGTGTACGATCAAAACCTAAGCCCTTGCTGGCGCCGAAGTTATAGCACCGGGCATAAGAAGGAATGAAGCTTCTTCCCGACGTCACGCTCCATCTCAGCACCATAGGGTCGTACCTTGTAACGTAATCGGTGACGTCCGATTGCTTGACGATGAAGGCTCCCAGGTGGTGTATGAACGCTGGCGGGACATCAACAACAGCCGACTTGGTTGCCTTGTAGGCTCCCCTGTGCACTTCATCAGCGATATCGCAGATGGATTGCAGGCTTCGCCAGTTTAGGACAAGGGCTTCCTCGGTAAAGCCCATGGCTTTGAATGCAGCGATTTTTTCGTCTGATGTCTGAGGTGCCTTGTGACCGAACGTGGTCTCGTAGACTGTCTGACGAAAATCTCCGACGCAGGTGATTGGAGACTTCATGGCCTTGTCGAGGCCCTTCAACACGTCGTAATCCCATCCAACCAAATCCTGAACCTCGTCGAAGTAGACCTGGCTGTAGATTTCCCCGAGACGAATTGCGGCAGCATGCTTAGTAGTTGTCATCAACCTAGCGGATAATTTCGCGAGAAACCCTGTGTGCGCCTTGGTGTGGCACTGCGTTAGGAAGTGGTTTGGATTGAAGCTCTTGTCATCCAGCTGCTCTTTCCTGCCAGGCAAGGTGAACTTCGTCTTCGGCTTTAGATGAGGATTGCTGGCATTGAAAAAGAATGCCTCGATCCGTTTTTGAAAATAGGCCTGCTGATAGGGCCTTATCATGTCTTCGAGGTAGAAGGTGAACAGTCCCTTCACCACGAATCCACTGCTGTGTTGGCCAAATTCAGCCAGAAACCGACGCCGCAGCTCTTGCTGATTGCTGGTCGTGTAGGTCACCACTAGCACCTTCCCACCGCGTCTGATCTCGGCGATTGCTTCGGTGATGATTTTATGGGTTTTACCCGACCCAGCACCCGCCATGCACAGTATGTTAGACAAAGTGAAGCACCTCATCCAGGAAGGTGGGGTATTTGAACGCCTCTGTTGTTTCGAACAGTCTTATTGCGGAGTCCACCTTCTTTTTCCCCTTGCCATCGCCGTCTGCGCTTTTGAACCACTTAATGATAAATTCCAACTTGGCGGCAAACGTAGGCTCGGCTTTCAGTAGGTTAAACGTCTGGGGAGAAAGTACGATTTTTGCAAATGCCAGCAATTCCTTTTCTGACGTGGAATTGATCGAAATCATGGCAGGCTCCAACGAGAACTCCTCATCTACTTTGGATGAGATCAGCTGGATGTTAGGATATTTTTCATAGTCCTTACGCGCCGTGACGACGTTCTTCTCATAGTCACCATCGTTGTCACGCAGAACATTGACCCTTGTACCAATTTCCTTTCCGATTTCGATGAACGTTTTGAAGCCCACGCCGCGCACTACGATGATGTCGATGCCATCCTGCTCAGGGAGCCGATCATGGTTTTTGTCTTTATATATACGTTTGAGTACCAGTTCATCAGATGGCCCCTCAACCAGCACTACCTTCTTGGAGAGGGCTACGCGTAAGGTATCATAGCCGGGGAGGCGTTTGAGCGTCTTGACGACATCCTTATCCAGAAGATGCAGGCGTTTGTACGAATCATGAAGCAGGCATATCTTGTTGATGCTGAGTTTATTAAGCACGTAGGAACTGTGGGTGGTCAGAAACAGTTGCTTGCCATCGCGCTGATCCTCAATATCCTGGACGAGTCGGCTCAACTCTACGTGCGACAGGTGATTCTCAGGCTCCTCCATCATCACCAGATCGATGTCTTTCGATTTGTTGTGGAGGGCCAGTTTTATCTGCACCTCTCTCTGTTCGCCCTTGCCAATCATGTGGAAAGGCACGGTATCCACTTCGAGCTGCAGTCCATTCTGGAGGGCGCCCGACGGCATGGTGTTCGCCGCGATCGTGAGCGTCTTGTCCGTGATCTTGTTGTCGGAATCCAGATCTTTGTTGACCGTCTTTACTTCATCGGTTTCATTAAATTTTTGGAGGGTTTCGCGGTAGTTGAGGCTCAGCCGGTATTCTTCGTCCTTCTTAAGGGCGGTGCTCAGGACATTGGAAATGTACTGATTTTTCCCGAAGGTTGGATGGATACGCGTTGGATCAATGTAGAGGGCCCTGAACTGTTTGCTCATTGGCTTGATGACGTTCCAGGCGAAGTCCATCCACTCAAGCTTGTAAAACTCTACCGGGATGCTGGTCATCGGGGCACCAGCGGCCATATAGTCACTATAGGCGTCCGTAAAATCCGGGTCGAATCTTGCAACGACCTGCACGCCCTGAGCATCTTTGTGCAGGCTGTTGTTGGTGCCCCTGTAGTCAGGCACATTCTTCATATACGCCTCGATTACGAGGACAGGCAGGTCTGCCGGAGTCATGTTCGAACGCAGGAAAGCCGCGACGGCATCACTGTTAAACAGGTCAGGAGAAAATTCGTTGGCGAATGGTCGGCTGCGGTACTGAAAGTTTAAGACAATCTCCATGGCTTCCAAGATTGTGCTCTTGCCAGCGTTGTTGTCTCCAACAAAAATATTGACATCATCATTGAAGTCAAACGTCTGATCTTTGAATTTTTTGAAGCTTACGAGACGAAGTGATTCCACAAGCACTTTTCAATTCCTTCTGAGTGACGCCGACGAGGTGGCATTAGGGCTATTCTGCCGGAACGCTACCCCGAGGTTCAGATCTTGTCCAGAGCGCAGGTGCTGATAGCGATGCTTGCGTGGTGACGCCCGAAAAAGCAGCTCCCCCGATCAGTTGTATTGGTTCAGCTGTCATCTTGATGCATGGGCGTTTCACTAATAATCGACGGCTGAGGCGACGCAGGTTTTATCGCCAGGGGCAGAGCGCCCAGCCATTGAGCTTCGCGACCGCATTGGCAACGCCCTCAAGGCAAGTGTTGAGAGCCTGGTAGATCAGGTTATGGAGGAGGGCAACGAAACATTATCTGCCGCCCAAGCCCAGTTCGATGAACAGATACGAGCTTTGGAGGCAAGTAATCAGCGGCTGGAGGCCGAGCTCACCACACTCAGGCGCCAGTTCGAGGCTCAGCACTCTGCTCTGGAGGTCCAAACTGCTGAGCTGAAGATCAGTGAAGCATCTCTGCGCCAGGAACTGGGTCGCAACGCTCGATTGAGCCAGACGTGCGAAGAACTTGAGCGCCGGATCCTGGAGAGAGATGAGCAGATCCAGTCCTTAGAAGAAAAACATGGGCATGCGCGTAACGCCTTGGAGCATTACCGCGAGGCGATCAAGGAGCAGCGCGAGCAAGACCAACGTCGACATGAAAGCCAGCTCCAGGCCCGCCAGGGAGAGCTGCGTCAGATTCGAGAGAGCCTGGTGGTCAAACAGGATGAGCTGACACGGCTGAACAGAGACAACGAGCGGCTCATCGGCGAGGCTCGTCAGCAAGCTAAAGCGCTGCACACGCAAGGAGATCAGATGCAATCACTTACCGCTCAGGTTCAGGCGTTAACACTCTCCGAGGCGAAATCGGGCGCAATCATCGAGCATCACCAAGGCCAAGTGCTGGAGCTCCGTGAAGAGGTCAAGGGTTTGAACATTGCTGCCGCGATGGCGACTGGTCGTGAAGCTGATCTAAGCAGGCAGATCGTCGACTTGCTGGCACAGCTTACAGGCTCTAAGAGCGATGGGGCTGACCCAGCCTTATCGCCTACCGAACCCATTGCTGCACTTAAGAACGTTCCAACACCGGAAGCGCCGCCCAACAATCGAAAAGGGAAAAAGCCATGAAAGCTGCTTGCCAAGAATCAGTGAAAGGTCGTCAGAGGGTTGTCGGAATGCAGTGGGCGCACGAGCAGGGACATCGACTGGCTAGTCGCGGACTCCTTGATGACGCCTTGGGGCTTAAGGTGCTCCGAGCGCAAAGTCGTTCGCCAAAGCGCTAGGCGCTCAAGAGCAGGCAAGCACGCGGGCGGCGTGCAATTAGGACAGGTTTGGTAGGCGTCGCGCCCGAGCCAGGCCCGGGTTCTGTAGTGTCCCCAGGGCTGATTCTCCTGGAGCTTGAATTTATTTCCCCTGCTTTCTGCGAGCCCACTCTTCATCGCTCACCACATTCATGATCGTGGTCACTGAGCAATAGATGTGAAACTCGAGAAGATGGCTCACGATATGGTCGTCCTTGAAACGGTGGTGAGCGATCGACGGAAACTACTCTTCTGGCACCGGGTGTAGGGCATTCGGGTTATGAAACATGCTCATGCCCTCGGCCCACGTTTCTGTACAGTCCTCGTTGACCTCATAGCTGAACATCTTTGGCAATGAAGCATCGGGGTCGTGGTCGTGGTAAGCCCCCATCCTGAAGAGCTTTACGTTGTCCTCCCCAAAACCTGCTTGCTTGCCCATGCGGTTGAAGTTGGAGACCGTGCCGCTTACGGAGAACATGACTGCACTGATGTTCTCGGCGCCAGGCTGGAAGAATAACCCTAACGGAATTTCTTTTTCGCCTACGACGTGTTTATCGATTTTCTGAGGAGTGATTACCAGCTTCCCCGACTCATTATAGTGATGATAGTGATGCACCCCGTATAGCTAATTGATGAGGGCTGTTGACGTCCAAAGCATCGACTGGTTTTCGTGAAAGTCGGCGATCGCGATGACCAGAGGTATGCCAGCAACGTGTTCAAGTTCCCAATATTTCTTCTGCAGCTTGGAGAAGATCGGGCTGCCGATTTGATTTGTTCCACTCACTTAGGACGCATCAGCCTGTGCCAAGCATCGTTCTAAGGTGCCACCCATCAACCCGAGGCATGAGCCGTTTTGGTAAAACTCGGCCATCTTCACTCCAAAAGGTTGCGCCCGACAACCCTGTCAACCTAGATAAGAGTCGGTAGCGGCAGTGTCGCTAGGCTCATCGGTTGGAGGCGGGGGTATGAGCATAGGGCGGCTAGTCCTGTGGGCATAAACCACTCCCCGACAAGCTCCCAGTACATGCTTGAGAGATTTGCCAGTCTTCGCCACACGTGCATGTCGCACTACGAGCGGCAGTCACGGCTTTGATGGCGCGGTTTCAGCGTATCGTCTGGAAGCTTTATCGGCTGGGGCGCAAACGAACGGGGTGTGATAGCTGCTATCGATTGCGGAGCTGAAGACTGGGCCCATCGGGGACACGTCAGTATCTGATGCTTCTTCAATCCGTCCTGCCAGCAGCACCTGAAACTGAGATGGATAGTGACGCAGGAGAAATTTGGCTTCACGGCGTACCCGTTCTGGCAGCGATAAGTCTCGAGAGAGCTCGAGCAGAAACTCCCCCGCCTGGATCACTGCCCGGCTACGTTCAATCGGCATGGTCATGTTTAGGCCCTCAGAGTCATCGTGCTGCCGTAATTTGGTGCTCACGCCTGGTGAGTTTTTAGTTTAGCTCTCTCGAGCTGACCCATGGTGTCTTGAGCTACAGTGGTCAACGTGCCCTACCGACCACCCAGAGAACAGGCTACTCGGTCACTTAGGCTAAGGACCCTTCCATGCGTGAGTGCTTGGACGAAAGCAATCCAGCCTTATGCTACGCAACGGATTTCTATCCAGAACCCGTTACCCTTGCCCAAAGGAATGCGACCAAAACCGACAAATGGCCAACACCGCCCACCATCAGCGGTCCTCGGCAGCGTGTTTAAAAAACCCATTGACTTGGTGAGTGTCAAAAGATCCATGGTCTTTCTTACTGAAGCGTGATCCTGGATGCGTGGGTCAACCAGCAAGCCTTCCAACCGGTTCTAGTTCGCATCCGTCTACCAGGGCGCGGTCCAGAAACCTGTTCTGTTTATCAGATCTGTTCCGAAGCAAGGCCTGAGCATGCTCTTCAAAATCGGCTTTCATTTTCCACTTGAGTGTCCTTACTTTTCGTCGCCCCTTCATCCTCCCCCCTTTTGAGCTTCAAAAGTCATTGTAGTACTAGGTGCATCATGCACTTCTGGAGACGATCTCCCACGCAGACAGCGAGTAACTCGTCTTGATTTGCCTAACCCGCAGTGCGAGGCAGGCTTGGTGGGGTGGAGAAATTTTCCTCGCTCTGGAAGCGCTGTGGTCCAATTTGATGCAGATACGTGCTTGAATCGCATACGACCGCCTGGCGAAGTCTGAAGCGAACGAGTGCTCTTTAAGGCCGCATCTACCCCATGTTTGGTATCCATGCGGTTATTCCGCCAGCGCCGTCTAGTCAACGCGGTAGCCGAGCAGCCCATTCAGGTCGGAGTCATTGCACCAACAGTGATGACGACGGTCTAGCAAGCTCACCTATCTTGGCTGACCTGTAACGGCCAGCAGCTCTGAACATGCGAAGTACAGCGGTTGGTGGAGGCTCCTATCTTTTACTGTCTCCCTAACGGTCCAAAAAGCTGGGTATCGGATGTTGCCGAATAGTTCTCTGATAGCTGAAAGCTCTGTTGTTGAAGGTGCCTGGGGCAATACAACACCCGTGATTTCTTTTTCCGACGAAGATCCAGGTCACCCAGTTTGTAACTGGCCGAAGCGGTTCGGTAAACGACCGCGCTTTGGTCAGTAGAGACGCCGTTGAAGAGGGTAACGCTCTCCAACTCCTCTAAAGTCCAGTGAGTACGACCGCTGACGGACGGGGGGCACATCATGTGAACATGTCTCACCTCTACGTCCGTGACTGCAGCTAGGTAGTACTGTAATTCGTAAGCACAGTTGAGTATGGCTGCACGATTGGTTTGCCCCGTGTGCAGGGAGATGATAGTGGCAACAAAGCAGAGTCCTTCCATTTCGCCGTGAGTCCAATTCCGTACCTCACGCTGAGCGGGGTCATAAACAAAAATCAATTAGGGCACCCTGACTGGTAGAAGGCTTCGGTTTTGGAAATTGCACTGCTAGCGATGGATAGAAAAAAAGCCCGCGGCAGCTTCAAGGAATGTCCCTTGCAGGTTGGCGTCGACTCACCGCAATTCTACCGAAATGAACACTATAGATTGTAGCCCTATAGTGAGCAAAAAGGCTTTATCGTTCCTTTTGCGAGGAACGGTCATGGAAGTGAAGCAGGCGTTCGGGATTGCGCTCCGAAATGCCCGGGTTCGTCGGGGCTTAACGCAGGAGGATTTCCACGACATCAGCAGTAGGACCTATATCAGCACGCTAGAGCGCGGGCTGAAAAACGTCACCATTGACAAAGCAGCAGCATTGGCCGAGCGCACTGGCGTTCATCCTCTCACTCTGATGATCGAGACTTTCCTGATCCTCGACCCAACCGTTGATCTAGCCTCCCTGATCCGACAGGTGCAGGAAGAAATGAAGGCGTGAGGCTTCTAAGTGAGTTGCGGCACGGTGGGGTCATGACAGAGGGGAGGCAGAGGATTGGAGCCACATAGCAGCCCAAGGCATCGAGCTGCTGGAAGTCGCATGCATCAGCGCCAGCACGGACAATCTTAAAGACTTCAAGGGTACTCAGTGGACGTTGGCAAAGTGGCTAGCCAACGAGCGTGAGCAGGAGGTCATCAGGGCTGCCCCGTATTGCCCCATTCTGATGGAGTACACGGCTGCCGGACGGTTATTCATCCATGAGAGCCGGAGCTCATAGTCGCCAATGGTGCTGGCAACCCCGATCAGACTTGGGCGGCCGGCGTGCGCGGTGCGAAGCTGCCCGTCCGGCGGCTCCCCGATCAGCCCTTCGTACCTGTAAAACTACGTGAGGAGCTGGACGCCCTGCGAAGTGTGAACCTGATGGCTCGCAAAATCACGGTGGTGGTTTCGCTCCAACAGCCCGCGCCTCAACGGTCTTCATCGGCAAGACAGGTTGCAAAATCGCGGGTCAGAAGCTGTGCAGCTCGCCTATGTGGCGAGTTCCAGGCCACAGCACATACTGATTTCGTCGGTGAAAAAGTTCGAATGCAAGGATCGGACTGTGCTGATGCACTTGGGCTCAAGGTGCTTAGATCACCTATATCTAAGACGCTTCGCGACCCAAGTCTTCCAGCCGAAGGGAGCGCGCGCAAGCTCTCGAATTTCCGCCAATCCTCAAAGGCAGAAATCACGCCAAGCGAGGACAATCAGGGAGGAGGGTGCACTTCAGCAAACGTGGCATAGCATATGTTATACATCCAGCATTTCGATCTTTCATAATTAGCCTGCACGCCTATAAATCTAAAATTGTTAGCTCATTTACCTAAACGGATTTTGTGATGCCGACGCGCAGCGCTTCTGGAGCGCATTTAAAGACTCGTAGCCAAGCCGACTACGTGTATTGTCGAGTCCAAAATCCTGAAGCGAAACTATAATGGCTGCTGCGCGGATAGTATCGAGCCTCGCAGCAGCGACTAACGCGATGTCCTGTTCCGTAAAGCCATCCTGGGTCATCATGCTTACAGCTACTTGACTAATGTCTTTAATCACGTTACGTACCTGTCTCGACGTTATGCCGGGGCGACCTCCTAAAGTAGTGAAAACAGCCAAGTCTGGTGAAGCTCGATCGGAAATCGCGATAGCTCTCGTTCTTAAATACCGCTCAAAATAGCGTGAGAAAACGTCCGGTGCTTGCAAACGAAAAACGCGTCCTGCGTCAACGACAGAGTAGATTACTACGGTGTTCTCCTGAAAGTCACCTAATGTTGGACGCCAGGATTTGCTGCCTGAGATAAGTCTCACTGGAACAAGCATGAATATAATCATAGCTAAAATAAAAAGTGACCGTTCATGAGCGCCGTCGTGCTCACACATTTTCTCCGCCGCCTTTAATAAACAATCCAAATGGATTCGCTCCAGTCGTCCAATAAGCGAAACACTTCGTTCAGTAAGACTATCAATAAAAGATTCTTCGATATGCCTAGCAGGATTCATAATTGCGAGTTGACGCTTTTCCAAATAGTGAAAAAATTGCGTACATACTGATCGAATACCCCTGAGCGCCTTGGCTTTTGCCACTGGGTTATCGACAGCATTTGAAAAAGGGCGCCACCTACGATTGATGATGTAGTAGCCTTCACTGTTTCTTTTGAATCGGCGCATTGCGCTGCGACCAACCCAGTTTTCTGGTGGGGAAGCACAGAATCTTAGGAATTTTTTAAAGTCATCTATTCCAACTTTAGAAACGGGGGTTTTATTGATGATCCACGCCCACAGCAATAATCGCTCAGTAACGCCCCGATAATAATAAAAAGTGGTACTAACGTCTGCCGCTTGATCGTAGTTAACATAGCCCTGGAGGAAATCTTTCGCCGAGTCGAATATTAATACGGGATCTAATTCAACGCTGAAGCTCGCGAGGTAATCGGCAAGTTCAGGGTGCAATGTGAAATATACGTCCGACAAAAGCGCTGTGGCGTCCTGATCAGAGAACATGGGACGAGGTTCAGTCATAACGATTCTCGGATGAAATATCTGACCATAGCTCATGAAGGCCGATATGCCAGCTCCGGTGACGCATTCGATCTAACATTTATGGATACTAGCTGCAGACGGAATTAGCCTATATGACATTGAACCTAACATTCTAAAGTGTTGAAATTAGGGCGCTTTCAGACATTAGGCATTCTACTCCTTGCATCTATGAATACCCTGAGATTATCCACGTATTGATAAGGTTTCGCGGAATTGACGGGCGCCTGTGTTGGAGAATACTCATAAATTGCCGGTTAGCGATTGAATAGCAAGTATTTTTTTTGACGTTCAGGGTTAGCATTAATGGCTAACAGTCACAGAGGCCGATGTTAAAGGCCAGCTGTCAATAAGCGGCTGGGCGGATGCATGAGGTAAAGTGTTTCATAATTTAACATAATATACATTATGCGTAACAAGGCATTACGCCGCTGGGCGTGGTGTCAGAGAATCGAGCGTGGCGATTCTCCTTTTCCTGCTCCAGGTTCCAAGGCACCCAGTCTGATCCCGATACCAACGCTTGCCCTCGACGTTAACCACTCATCATCAGTTACCGCTCGCCACCCACGGCTGATAGCTTGCCGTTCACCCAAGCCCGACGATTCAACAATCGCGATCACCGCTTAACCCCAACGCAGCGCCCAACCCACTGCAGCGTTCAGCGGATCAATCACACAGACATCCAGCAAACCAATCGCTTTCAGGCTTCACACCGAGCGCACGTCAGCATCTGGCCGGCACCAGCAACAAGCGCCGTCGATCAAGCACCACAGGCGCAGCGCCCAAGACGTCGCAAAACCTATGACGACGCCGTCCACCGACATCTGCCTGACCACCCGCAGTGTGAACAGCGACTGCTTAATGCCAAGCTTCGAACTCGCCCCCCAGATTAACCCGTGCCGATCCGATACCCGTGCAAGCCTTGTGGACAGTCAGCCAAACTGCGTATCAGCCAGCTCACCAACGGGGATTGTTAAGGTCCGCAAACGCCTGACCCGCCTCGAAAGCCCATAAAACAAGGCCTGCAGAGCAGCAATGCACCCGCAGTAGCGCCTGATCAGCCCGCGAAATCACCACTCTTGGAGCCCAAAACTCACCCAAAAAGCGCAAAACCACCGATCAACATACGAATACACCACCAGATTGCGCTAAGACGGCGTAAATCAGCCCCCAATGAGCCATGTCGCTCCAGGCAACCCCGCTAACACACCCCAACCCACAAATGCAATATCCGATAACTGTCAGACCCGGATATTGCATCTGTACCCATCCTGCTGGATTATGCCGCCATCTTCCGCATTCCCAGTCAGCGAATTCAAATGCCCGCGCCCTCGTCACCCCATCCGCTGTTCGAAACCTACGCGAAGTTCGGCGAGCTTAATTTCAGCTCCTTAAAGGAAGAGCTTCCGGCGATCCGGGATTATCTCGAGCAGTTCCCCGCAGAAACCCAGGCCATCGAAGGCTACCGCGCCGTGCGCAGCTTTCTCAAGTCTTACGCCGGCAACGAATCCACGTTCAATTCCTACCGGACCCACGTCGAACGACTGCTGCTCTGGACGATGCTCAAATCCAGAACGCCCCTCCTCGCCATGCGCCGCACCCAGGCCGAAAGCTTCATGGAGTTCTGCCTGGCGCCTGACCCCGCCTGGGTCGGTCCGGTGGTGAAATCCCGCTTCACTCGCCTGGGTGCGCGCAAGAAAACCGCGACGGACACCTACGTGCTCAACCCCGATTGGCGGCCATTCAGCCAGACCGTCGCCAAGGAAGAACGTAAGCGCGCTGAAGAAGAAAACCGTCCCGCCCTTCAGGACACGTACCGGCTGGCCCAAGGCTCTATCGCGCAGATCTTCGCGGTGTGCGGCAGCTTTTTTCAGCACGCGATCGATGAGGGTTTTTGCGAGCAGAACCCGTTTCGCGCGGTAAAACAAAAGAGCAAATACAAAGAGCGCAACACCGATAACCAGGACACGCGCATCCTGACCTCGCTGCAGTGGGATTTCGTGCTGGAGACCGCTGAGCTTATGGCCGCGGAGGACGCCAGGTTCGAGCGCACGCTGTTTATCGTGGCGACGATTTTTGCCATGTACCTGCGGGTGTCCGATCTGGTGGGCCGTGACAACTGGAAACCGACCATGGGCGATCTGCGCAAGGACAGCGCCGGCAACTGGTGGTACCACGTGGTGGGCAAAGGCAATAAAGCCGGCAAGATCAGCGTGCGGGACGACTACGTCGAGAACTACCTCAAGCGCTGGCGACTGCACCAAGGTCTGTCCCCCCTGCCCGGCTTCCGTGAAAGCACGCCGCTGATTGCCACCCAACGCGGTCGCGCCGGTTTGTCGGACCGGCATATCCGCGTGTTGCTGCAGGAGGTGTTTGATCGCGCGCTGCAGCGCATGCAGGCCGAGCACTGGCCGGATGAAGACGTCGGCCGCCTGCGCGCGGCGTCCTTGCACTGGCTGCGCCACACCTCGGCGACCTTCGATGCGCCGCACCGCGACATGAAGGATCTGCAGGTCGATCTGCGTCACAACAGCCTCAGCACGACACAGAACGTCTACTACAACTCCGAGGATGAAAAACGGGCTTACTCGGTCAAGCGTTTGCCCATGAAAGAGCGATCGTGATCGGTCATTCCCCGTTCAGATTCTGAAGCTCGGCGGCCAGGCTAACCGTTGAGGATCGCCTGATGAATATGCTCCAGCGGCATGATCCGCTGGGCAGCGTTGAGCTTGATGGCCTCTTTGGGCATGCCGAACACCACGCAGCTCGCCTCATCCTGGGCAACCGTGGCAGCGCCGGCGTCGAGCATCTCCTTGAGGCCGCGCGCGCCGTCGTCGCCCATCCCGGTCATGATGATGCCGGTGGCGTTCTTGCCGGCGAACTTCGCCACCGAACGAAACAGCACATCCACAGACGGCCGATGCCGGTTGACCTGGGGCCCGTCGATCACCTGGGCGTGATAATAGGCGCCACTGCGCGTGACTATCAGATGCTTGCCACCGGGGGCGATCAAGGCCAGACCTGGGAGAATGCGGTCGTTGTTACGCGCTTCGCGGACCTCGATCGCACAGATGCTGTTGAGCCGTTCGGCAAAGGAGGCCGTGAACTTCTCAGGCATGTGCTGCACGATCACAATGCCCGGGGAGACCCTCGGCAAAGCCTTGAGCACTGCTTCCAGCGCCTGGGTTCCGCCCGTGGAAGTGCCGATCGCGACGATGCGTTCAGTGGTCTGTGCCATGGCGTGGCCAGTGGCGGCCGGGAGGATGGCGTCGGCAGTGAGCTTGCCGGCCGGCGCTACCGGAACCGGGCTGGCGGTGCGCTTTCCCAGGTTCCTGACGTTGGAGTTGGCGGCAGCGCGTATCGCGGCCACCAGCTCGGCCGCCGATTCGAGCAGGAAATTCTTCAATCCGGTCGTGGGTTTGGTGATGATTTCCACAGCGCCTGCCGACAGGGCCTGCAAGGAGGTTTCGGCGCCTTTCTGGGTCAGCGAGGAACAGATCACCACCGGCGTAGGTCGCTCGCTCATGATTTTCTTGAGAAAGGTGATCCCGTCCATCCGTGGCATTTCCACGTCCAGCACGATCACGTCGGGCCATTCCCGGGCGAGCTTGTCCATGGCGAAAATCGGGTCGGACGCGGCGCCCATGACGTGGATATCCGGCGTGTCGCTGAGAATGGCCATCAGCACCTGACGCACCACGGCCGAGTCATCGACCAGCAGTACGCTGATTTTTTTGGTAGGCATCGTGTTGAAGTGTTCCCATTGGTTGGTGCCGAACCCAGACGTTGCCGTTCCACACGTCGAACATGATCGTGCGGTGACCGGTGCTGCCCATGTCCTGAGCTGTCAGGTGCAGGTGGTAGCGCTCGGCCAAGGCCAGCGCCGCGCGAATATTCAGGCTGGCCACGTCCTCCGTGCGCAGGTCGCGCGGGTGGTCGGGAAACATCCTGCCGCCGCCGAACAGCTTGATCTGGTAATCCTGCACCTGAGTCCCGTTGATAAGGACGTGTCGAAGCAGCAATTCCATTGCCTCATCGCCATATCGGCCGTCCAGCGGCTGATCGTGACGCAGGCGTCCTGGCAGCATGAAGTGACACATGCCGCCGATCAGCTGTTGCGGGTGCCAGAACGTGATCGCCACGCAGGAACCGAGCAGTGTGCGCAAGCGCGTCGGCCGCGTCGCGAAACTGACCTGTCCCGGGGACAACACCACTTCGGCCGCGCCGACGGGCATTTTCATGGCTTGCGATAAATCGACGGCGCCACCAGCTTCAGGGTGTCGTTTACACCGTTGAGGCTTTCCGAGTGACTGATGATCAAGTAGCCGCCCGGTTTAAGCAGCGGCAGCATGCGTGCGACGACCTGGGTCTTGGTCGGCTGATCGAAATAAATCATCACATTGCGCAAGAAGATCACCTGGAACTCACCCAGGGCGGGCAGCGCTTCGTTGAGGTTGACCTGGACGAAGTTGACGCGGTTGCGCAACGCCTTGTCGATCAGAAAGGTGCCCTCCTGGCGCCCGATGCCTTTGAGGCAGTACTTGACCAGCAACGGCTGAGGCAAGGTCTCGGCACGGCCCATGGCGTAATGGCCGCTGCGCGCTTTGGCCAGCACTTGGGTACTGATGTCCGAGCCGACGACTTCCCAGGGCGTGGTTCCAAGTCCCTCGGCCAGGGTCATCGCCAGGCTGTAGGGTTCTTCGCCCGAGGAACTGGCCGCGCTCCATACCCGAAACACCTTGCCCGGCGCAGCCTTGGGCAGCACCTGCTGACGCAGGAAGTCGAAGTGCTTGGGCTCGCGAAAGAAATAGGTCTCGTTGGTGGTCAGCAAATCCAGGGCGACCTGCAGCTCGCCCTTGCGCTCGTCCTTCATGATCAGCTTGAAGTACTCGCCATAGCTCTGCAGCTCGTAATGCTTGAGGCGCTTGAACAGGCGCCCGGCCACCAGCGCTTTCTTGGCGGGTGACAGGTTGATGCCGGCCGCGCGGTACAGCCAGCTCTGGAACTGACCGAACTCACGATCATCGATGGTCGCGTTGTCTGGCATAGGTTCGGGCCTCAACGCGGATCGAGATCAAGGGCCGGCGCTTGACCGGCTTCGGCAAGGCTGGACATCTCGTCGATGGACAGCACGTTGTCCACGTCCAGCACGATCACGAACTTGCCATCGACCTTGGCCATGCCGCTGATGAAATCGGACCGAATCCGCGCGCCGAAGCTGGGCGGCGGCTCGATCTGTGAGGACGGAATCTCTTGCACCGCAGACACGGTGTCGACCAGCAAACCGATGTCCTGCGCCTGCCCCTCCTCGGTGCTCGCCTCAATGATGATGACGCAGGAGCGCCGGGTGATCGCCGAGTTGGCCCGCCCAAAGCGCGCCGAGAGGTCGACCACCGGCACCACCGCGCCGCGCAGGTTGATCACCCCGCGCACAAACGCGGGCATCATGGGCACCACGGTCAGGCTGCCGTATTCGATAATTTCCTTGATCCCCAGAATGCCGATGGCAAACATTTCGCCGCCGAGCGTGAAGGTCAGGTACTGCGCGTCCTCATCCACCGCAACTGCGGTCTGCCGAGTGGTCGTCACTGCGCCCATGTCGTTCTCCCTGTAGTCCCGCATCGATGCGTGTGATCAGAAGCGGGTGAATTCCGATTCGTCCGGGGCACTGGCCATGCTGTACGCGAACGCTTTGCGCGGCGGCTGCGGTTTCACCCGTGGCGGCTGATGGCCTGGCTTGCTGCCGGCGTTGTCCGCGCTGCTGCCTTGAGTGGCGGGCCGTGGCGTTGAATCCAGCACGAAGAAGCTCATGGCCTGTTGCAGCTGTTCGGCCTGGCTGCTCATTTCTTCGGCGGTGGCGGCCAGCTCCTCGCTGCTCGACGCATTCTGCTGGGTCACCTGGTTGAGCTGGGTCATCGCCGTGTTGATCTGCGCGACGCCGGCGGCCTGCTCTTCGGATGCCGCGCTGATTTCCTGCACCAGATCGCTGGTCTTGTTGATGGACGGCACCATTTCGCCGAGCAACTTGCCGGCCTTCTCCGCCATGTCCACGCTGCTGGAAGACAGCTCGCCGATTTCCTGGGCGGCGACCTGGCTGCGTTCGGCCAGTTTGCGCACTTCGGCTGCGACCACCGCGAACCCCTTGCCATGCTCCCCGGCCCGAGCGGCCTCGATGGCGGCGTTGAGGGCCAGCAGGTTGGTCTGGTAAGCGATGTCATCAATGATGCTGATGCGCTGGGCGATTTTCTTCATCGCCACGACGGTTTGCTGGACCGAGTCGCCGCCCTCGGTGGCTTCCTTGGCGGCTTTGCTGGCCATGCCATCGGTGACTTTGGCGTTCTCGGTGTTCTGGTTGATGCTGGCGCTCATCTGCTCGATCGAGGCACTGGTTTCCTCGACGCTGGCGGCCTGTTCACTGGTGGCCTGGCTCATCGATTGCGCGGTGGCGCTGACCTGCTCGGAGGCGCTGGCCAGGTTGTCAGCGGCGTTGCGCACCTCGCCGATGATGTGTCCCAGCTTGCCGACCATGTTGCGCATGGCGTTGAGCACCATGCCGGTTTCATCTTTCGTGCCCGGTGCGATAGGTGCACTCAGGTTGCCTTCGGCCAATTGCTCGGCGGCGCTGGCGGCTTGTCTCAGCGGACGCGAAATGATCCGCGCGATGAACACGGCCAGGCCCAGGCCGATCAACAGGGCAGCGACCAGCGCCGCGATGATCGCCAGGCGGGCGCTTTCGTACAGCGCCGATCCCTTGTCACCGGCCGCCGTTGCGCCAGCGTCGTTGAGCTCGACCATTTTCTGCAAGCGGTTGGTCAAGTCTTCGAAACGCACCTTCGACTCACCCCTGAGCAGGCTGCGGGCCTGGTCCTCTTGGTTCTGCCGGGAGAGATCGAGCACCTGATTGCTGCTGGTCAGGTAGGAAGCCCATGCGCTTTTCGCCGCTGCCAGAAGCTGACGATCTTCGTCGTTCGACAGCAAGTTCTCATAGGTGCCCATGCGGGTTTCGAACTGCTGGCGGGCCTCGGTGGCTTCCCGCTCGGCCTGGGCCTTCTCTTCAGCGACATCGGTGCTGATGTGGCGGTTTTCTTTCAAGCGATAGTTGGCGGCAAAAAAACGCATGCCGGCCGCTGCGCGCATGGAGGGCATCCAGTTGCCACGGATGTCCTGAGCAGCCTGGTTCACGGCTCCTAGCTGGTGGATGGCGAAGACGCCCATCGCCGCAGTGAGGGCCAGAACCACCAGGAATGAGCTGATCAGCTTGGTGGAAATTTTAAGATCGTAGAACCATTTCATCGTGGAACCTCCAGGGTGTTGCAAATACGTCAGCGGGCGACGACGGTTGGCGAATAAGGCGCCTGGGTCGTGCGGGCTTCCAGTTGTACGATTTGATTGAGCAATGCCGGTACGTCGAGGATCAGGGCCACCGCGCCACTGCCCAATATGGTGGAGCCGCTGATGCCGCGCAGTGCGCCAAACAACTTGCCCAACGGTTTGATCACGGTCTGGAACTCACCCAGCAGGTCGTCGACGACCAGCCCGGCCTTGTGCTCGGCATAGCGCACCACCACCACATTCTGGCGTCGGCCGGCGCTGCCTTCGTGGCTGAAATGCTCGCGCAGGTCCACCAGCGGCAACACCTCGCCACGCAGGTCCAGGTAGCCCTTGTCACGGCTTGACTGTCGCTGGTGTTCGTCCAGTTCGATGCATTCCTGAACCATGTCCAGCGGAATCACGTAGGTGGAGGCATCGATGCCGACCAGAAAACCGTTGATGATCGCCAGGGTCAGCGGCAAACGAATGCGCACCACGGTGCCCTGGCCCGGACGACTGTCCAGATCAACGGTGCCGCGCAGCAGCGTGATGTTGCGCTTGACCACGTCCATGCCGACGCCACGGCCCGACAGGTTGGTCACCGCCTCAGCGGTAGAGAAACCCGGTTCGAAGATCAGGTTGTAGATCTCCTGATCGGAGAGCACCGCACCGCTCGCCACCAGGCCGCGCTCTTGAGCCTTCTCCAGGATCCGTTCGCGGTTGAGTCCGTTGCCGTCGTCGGCGATTTCGATGACGATGCTGCCCGAGTCGTGGTAGGCGTTGAGGCTCAGATGACCCTTCCCCGCCTTGCCTGCAGCGCGCCGCGCATCGGCGCTTTCGATGCCGTGGTCCATGGCGTTGCGCAGCAGGTGCATCAACGGGTCGCCGATTTTCTCGACGACGGTCTTGTCCAGTTCGGTTTCTGCACCGCTAATGGTCAGCTCGATGTCCTTGCCCAGCTCCTGGCTGATGTCCCGCACCACGCGGCGGAAGCGGTTAAACGTGTCGCCGATGGGAATCATGCGCAGGTGCAGTGCGCCGTCGAGGATCTCCTCCACCAGTCCCGACACCGTCGACGTCGCTTCCTGCAGCGGGTCGTTGTTGCAGGAACGGGCCAACAAGCTGGCGCCGGCGCTCGCTATCACCAGTTCGCCAACCAGGTTGATCAGTTCGTCAAGCTTGTCCGCGTTGACGCGCACGTAATTGCCGTCACGGGTTTTCGGCTCACTGGCCGCCGGCAGCCGCTGCACCGACGCCGTCAATGGCCCCTGCTCTGCCTGGGCCACCAGCTCGCTGCCAATGTACACAGCACTGTCGGACGCTTCGTCGATGGCATCGATGTGCACGTCACAGTCGTCGCGCACGAAGTCGAAGACTTCATTGAGGGTGGCATGGCTGGCCGTCGAGCGCAGCTCGATCTCGAAACCCAGGTAGCAGCTTTCCGGGTCCCAGCTGTCCAGTGCCGGAATGCTGTCAGTGAGGGTCGTGACCTGGGTTATCTGACCCAGGGTTTCCAGGTAGCGCAGGAACGAGAGCGGGTCCATGCCATTGCGAAATACGTCCACACCGAAGCGCAGGGAGATATGCCAGAGCACCTCGGCCGGTGCGTTTGCACGGTCAGCAGCGCCGGCTTCTGTGTGTTGCGCGCCGGTGTCGGGGGTATGGTGCGACGCCTGATAGGTGCTCAACGCCTCGCGCAACGCCGCTTCACGCTCCAGGGCTGCCGGCTGGAGCGTCTCGCCACGACTGGCGACGACGTTGATCAGCTCCAGCATATGGTCGCCGCACTTGAGCAGCACCGCGATCAGCCGGGAGTCGACTGCCACACTGCCGTCGCGCAGTCGGTCGAGTACGTCCTCGACAATGTGCGTGAAGCTGACGACCGGGTTCAGGCCGAACAGGCCGGCGGACCCCTTGATGGTGTGGGCGGCACGAAAAATCGCGCCGATGGCATCCTGGTCGGCGGGCTCGGTTTCCAGTTGCAGGAGGGATTGCTCCATGACCTGCAACAGTTCGTGGGCCTCGACGATGAATGTCTGCAATGCCTGGTCGAGATTGATGCTCACCTGGACCTTCCTTGTCTATCAATGAACGTGCAATGAACGTGGCTGGGAGTGGCTGGGAGTGGCGTGGCGGGTACGGGTTATGAGGCCGCTTTGCGACACAGCTCAAGGGCCTGCGTGACCGCCACGCTCTGGCCGGTGACGCTCAACGCGGTGCCAGCGCTGTCGGCTTCACGCTGGATGACCGCGAGCAACTGCAGCCCCGCGCCATCCATTTCGGTGACCTGCGAGAGGTCCAGCATCAGGCGTGGCGCGCCGCTCATCCGGGGCAACAGCTCGCCCGCCAGCTCGGCAACGGTGTAGATCGTCAGCTCGCCGTCAATGCTGACGCAGGTGCTGTCGTCGAGTGTTTCGATGGTGATCGGCATCGCAGCCTCCCTCGCGCAAGGATTCAGGGCAGGATCAGTTTCGACACCGCTGCCAGCATCTGTGCGGGCTGGAACGGCTTGACCACCCACGCCTTGGCACCCGCCGCCTGCCCCTCGGCCTTTTTCGACTCCTGGGACTCGGTGGTCAGCATGATGATCGGGGTGAACTTGTAGCTGGCCAGTTTCTTGACCTCCTTGACGAAGGTGATGCCGTCCATGTTGGGCATGTTCACGTCGCTGATGATCAGGTGCACTTTCTGCCCGGTGAGCTTGCCCAGTGCATCCTTGCCGTCGCACGCTTCGATCACGTCGTAACCGGCGCTTTTCAAGGCAATGCCTACCACTTGCCGCACGCTGCTGGAGTCGTCGACCACTAATACATTCTTCGCCATGATGAGCTCCTAAAAGAAGGTGATGTCTTGAGAGTTCTGCTGCACAGGCGTCTCGCCACGATGGGTTCGCCGCTGCTCGTCGGTGGCGTAGGTAGCGTCCATTCGCGCCAGCCACTGGCGGGCGTCGATGGACGTTGCCTGGTCCGGGGCCTCGTTTGCCTGCCGTAGGTGGCCATGCAAATCTTCCATGTTGTCTCGCACATGGCTGAGGATCTGGCTCACACGGTCCTGGAATTGCAGGTCGACCAGCACCTCCGTCATCTCATCACCAATGCCGCGGCTTTCCTGCTTGAGCAGGTCCGCGGATTCGGCCAGCCGGCCAGTGATGTTATGGAAGCGTTCGAGCACGACTTGAATGCTGTATTCTGACGCGGCCACCGATTGGCTGTCCTGATCGGCGCTGCTGGAGGCGGCGTGCACCAATTGGGTGATGCCGTTATTGATGATGTCGACCTTGGCCGACATCTGCTGGCCGGTTTCACTGGATTTGCTCGACAGGCTGCGCACCGCGTCGGCCACCACGGCAAAGCCGCGACCGGCTTCACCTGCACGGGCCGCTTCAATGGCCGCGTTCAGCGCCAGCAGGTTGGTCTGCGCGGCAATGGCTGCTACGTCGGCGGCCATGGTGCGCAGTTCGCCGGTATAAGCGGTGAGGCCGCGCACCTGGGCCAGGGTCTGGTCACGGCTGGTCTGAGCGGCCTTGAGCGAGTTGATCACCTGGCTCAAATCGCTTTCGCTGAGGGACAGCACTTCAAGCGCCCCGTCCGCCGTTTGCCCGTCGAGTTCGCCGGCAGCGCGCTGGGACGCCTGAACTGTTTCCTGCAATCGCGCGGCAATCCCGATGAATCGATTGGTCAGATTCACAATCGCTTCTTCGGTCTGATGCCGTGAACTCTCCACCTGCCGGGCCCAGATCGGCATGGCGCCCAGCAGCACCTCATCGAGTTGTTCCCGCGAGTTAACGCTGTGGTTCGCCGCGTCTGCCGCCGACTGATCCGCTTGAGCCCGGGCAGTGGCTCGCAGCACCACGTGACGCTGGGAAGCAGCACTCCAGGCACCTGCGCCGAGGCCGATCAAAACCAGCGCTGCGCACGCGATGAGGTTGGGGAGAGAGGTTGACTGGGCGAGTATCCATGCAACGGCAGGCACGACCGGAATCAAAGCGAACCAGAGAACACGCGAATGAAGATGAGGGGCAATGCGAATGGATTGACGCTGGGTCATGGGTTCGATCCTTGAACAAACTTGCGTATGTAACTGACATCACGGTTATCTGCCCAGTGCGTCACAACTTGAGTCATCCCCCTCTGCCTTCCGTCTGGTTTATGACTGTCGCGTGACGCTGAAGAGGCCTGCGCTCCTTGTAACCGCCGGCCACGATGACCCGATTGAGAGTCATTCCAACGTGCCAAATCGTAAACTTTTTTGTTGCGGCACGATGCGCAAAGTGTCCGAACCCCCTGCTAACGCATTGGCAGGATGATCGGATCAGGACTGGGCGAAGATCGACCATCGTCAACATCCTGATTAAGACTTATATAAGTGTCTGGCGATTGAAACGCGCTTCCCCGGGCAACTGGCGCGCTCTGCCCTGCAACTTTCCGGCATTGGTGAAGTTTGTTCATAAAAGCATTCTGGAGAGCCGTATGGTTCAGGCCAATACCCCGACGTAGAGTGTTGTGACAGCAGGTATCCGATGGGGATTGGACGCGAAAGCAATGAGATCGCTGACCACTTACTCCATCACGGCTGATTAACTTTCTCCGAATAACCCCACTGCATAAGGTGCCCACAGGATGCGCGAGAAACGATTCGCCCTATTCACCCAAGCTCATGTCGGGGGCGCAAGGGGACTGACGCGAGCCTTCGGACTTCTGTTGGGCCTGACAGCGTTGAGCGAAAGCAATGCCTCGCCTGCGACCCCCGTGGGCCCTGCCCCCGCGGCCACGTCAGCCACCGCGCAGCTTCCGGAATCCCGTATCTGGATGACGGTTCGCGACACGCGCTTCGCGATCACCCTGGCGGATACACAAGCGGCACGGGCATTTGCCGCCCTGCTCCCACTCTCCATCGACATGCCTGACCTGAACAACAACGAGAAGCACGCCGAACTGCCGACATCGCTACCAACAAGTACGATTCGGCCCGGCACGATCCACAGCGGCGATCTGATGCTGTACGGGTCACGCACGCTGGTCGCGTTCTACGCTACTTTCTCATCGCCCTATTCCTACACTCGTTTGGGCCGCATCGACAATGCCGCCGAACTGGCCCGCGTCTTTGGCTGCGATGCAGTACGCATCGCTTTTTCAAAACAATAACGTCAGACGATTTTTCTCAAAGGGCTGCGCTTTTTAACGGCCCGTTGGTGGACATCGTTTTTATAACGAAAGCACTCACGTTGCGATTCTTGAGTGACGGCGCCTGCCGTCGTGTCGAGCGCCGCGGGCGAAGCGTGGTGCGCGTTAAATATTTAAAGACATTAACCAATTAACGAACGGGCATCCCATGAAATTACGTACTTTTGCGACAACCTTAGTGTCTGTCGCGGTCATAGCCGGCTGTACCACTGGAACACCGCGCCCTGAACCTGGAAAGTCCATCGTCGACATTAAGGCCCACGCAGGAGATGACGTGATCGCGAGACGTCTCGACGGAAATCAGGCCAACAGTTTGAATCGCTTCATTGTTTCGCCAGGCAGGCATTCGATGGAACTGGGGATTGTGATGATCGGGTATCAGAACAGTCATCGTCGCTGCACGGCAACGCTGGACTACGACGGATTTGCGGCCGATGAGCGCTACACATTGGTACAGAGCCGAGCGGATGCAGAGGTCAAGGTGTCGCTGCTGGACAGTCGAGGCGTTGCGGTGGCTCAAGCCGGCAAGGTGCCTTGCCTTTAATGAGCCCATTGGCCCGGCAGGCACTGGGAACTGAAACGAGCGTAGCATCCAGCAAATGTGTGGATGCCACGCTGGCGTTTCAGGGTTTGGACGCCGGCAACGCGAACGCCACGATCTTGTTGTTCAAGCGTGTTTTGAGCGCCTTCTTGCCCCCTGCCGCAATGACCACGAACTGCCTGCCGCTGTGGGGACCGATATAGGTCACGGGGCTGGCATTGCCGCCCCCTGGCAAACGCGCCGACCAGAGTTCTTCACCGCTGTGCACATCCAGTGCCCGAATCGTGCGCTCGGCGGTCGCCGCAATGAAGATCAGACCACTGCGGGTGCTGACCGAGCCGCCGGTCATTGGCGTCCCCACCGTCACGGGCAACATCGACGGGATGCCCAGCGGGCCGGTGTCTCTTGCCGTCCCCAGCGGTCTGGACCAGAGCAGTTTACCGCTGGCCAGATCCACCGCCGAAATCAGGCCCCATGGCGGCGCATTGCAGGGCGTGCCAAGCACCGATAAGAAGGTTGTGCCGTAAGCGCCATAAGGCGTGTTGAGCATGGGCCGCTGCGCATCACCCCCCGGGCTCTGACCGTCCGACAGCCTGAACTTGCGTTCAACCGCCTCCTCCCGGCTGACCAGTTCGACGCGGTCCACCATCCGCAGCCAGTTGACGACCATCACGCCATGGTCGAGGTCCACCGACACACCGCCCCAATTGATCCCTCCGGCCGAACCCGGCGCGATCAGCACGGGCTTGCCCAGGGTAATCGGCGTCATGTGCCCCTCGTAGCGTGACTGGCGAAACTGAATGCGGCACAGCATCTGGTCCAATGGGGTGATGCCCCACATGTCACGTTCCTGCAGCGTCGGCTGGCGAAACGCGGGCAAGCCGATCGACGCAGGCTGAGTCGCCGACAGCCGCTCGCCCTCCGCGATTCCGCCCTGAGGCACCGCCTGCTCTTGAACGGGCGCAATCGGTGTGCCCGTCTCCCGATCCAGGACGAAGACCTCGCCGCGCTTGGTCGCCTGAATCAGCGCATGGCGGATGACGCCGTCGACGGGCAGATCAACCAGCGTCGGCTGAGCCGGCACGTCGTAATCCCAGATGTCGTGATGGGTGGTCTGAAAATACCAGCGCAACCGACCGGTTTCAGCGTCCAGCGCAATGACCGAGCTGGAGACCTCGTCGTCCCCCGGCCGGCGCAAACCACCGAAGTTGTCAGGGGTTGCATTGCCCATGGGCAGATAGACCAGGCCGAGGGTTTCATCGGCGCTGATGGGTGCCCAGCTGTTGGGTGAGGACGGTGAGTAAACCTCCCCACTGGGCGGAGCACCGGCACGATCAGGCTGCTCGGAGTCATAGGCCCAGGCCAGTTGGCCGGTCGCGGCGTCGAAGGCGCGGATGACCCCGGACGGGCCGCCCCAGTACTGACCATCCGGAATACCGCCGCCGACGACCACCTTGCCGCGAATGATCTGCGGCGCCGAGCTGACGTAATACAGACCGTGCGGGTAGGCCTTGATGCCCTCTCGCAGGTCGACGAAACCCTTGTCGCCGAATTGCTCGCAGAACTCGCCTGTGCGGGCATCAAGGGCCACCAGCCCGGGCATCTGATTGGGTGCGATGATCCGTTGGGCGCAGGGCCCCTCGGCATTGGGGACCTGGTAGAAGGCGACGCCTCGGCAGGGTTTGCCGGATGCCGCCGTGCCGCCTGAAATGTCCTGATGCCAGCGCTCTTTGCCGGTTTCCGCATTAAGGGCGGTGACGCGATTCTGATCGTTACAGGCATAAAGCGTGTCGCCGACCATGATCGGCACGACTTCAAGGCCACCCTCCGGTCTCGGCCCCATAGGGCCTGTCTCAGCTTCCCAGGCGACTTGCAATTGCTGGACGTTGTCGGGCGTGATCTGCGTCAGCGGGCTGAAACGTGTGCCGCCCTGATCATTGCCGAAAGCGGGCCAATCCTGTCGAGCGGCCGCCTCGGTCATGCCGTTTGCCGGGGGATAACTGTTCGATACGCCTGCGCGCAGCAGCGGATCAGAGCCCTCGCCCGACTGGCCATGCAGCACCGCGCCCACCCCAACGCTCACCGTCAACACCGCCAGCGAGCCGAGCCATGCCGATCGGCGCGGAGCTCGAAGCCCCACGGTGCTGGCCACCAGCAGAACGGCCAGCAGCACAGGCAGTCCGAGCCGTGGCAGTAACTGCCAGCCCTCGAACCCGACCTCCCAGACACTCCATGCCACCGTCGCGGCAAGCAACATTCCGTAGAGCGGGATAACGCGAGGGTCGCGCCGGAACACGCCGACGGCGCAGATGACCCAGACGATGCCGGCCACCCCGTACCAGGCAGATCCGCCGTCACTGAGCAATACCGCGCCGCCCAGAGTCATGGCAATACCGAAAAGGGCCAATACCCCGCCAACGCAACGTCTGAAGAGTCGGACTGTTCTGTTTTCCATGCGCATGATGTGCCTGTCTGTGAAGGTCTGTTGTGCTGCGGTCGGGCTGGGCTTCGAAGCCGGATTCAGCCGCGCAAGCGACTGCCGTTCCCGACGATCAACGCACCGAGCACCAGCAATGCGGCGGCGCCCATGAACGTCGCGGCAATAGAGAGGTGATCCAGCAGCAGGCCACCCAGGGCGCCACCGACCATGATCGACAGCTGGATCGCCGCAACCAGCAAGCCGCCTCCGCTCTCCGGGTCATCACTGACGCTTTTGCTGAGCCAGGTCGACCAGGCCACCGGAATGGCGGCGTTCAGCCCGCCCCAGCAGATCATCGCCACGGCGACGCCAGGCTTCAGGTGGCCGAACAGCAGCATCAACAGCGTCACCGTCGCCAGCAGCCATGGCAGCCAGCGCAACAGCGCATACATCCGGTCACTCACCAGCGCCGTCCCCGCATAGGTGCCGGCAAAACCCGCTACACCGAGCCCCAGCAGGAACAGCGACAGCTGCGGGGTGGTCGCGTGCGTGTAGGTTTCAAGGAACGGCCGAAAGTAGGTGAAGGCCGAGAACGCACCGGCGAAGGTCAACATCACCGCGATCATGCCGAACGCCACGTGGCGACGACGCAGCAGCGCGAACAATTGACGGACCGAGCCCGCCGACTTGGGCGGCATGGACGGAAGGCTGATCCACTGCCACAGCAGGTTGATCAGCACCAGCGGAACCAGTCCCCAGAACACGCCTCTCCACCCGATGATGCCGCCCAGGTAGCTGCCGATGGGTGCCGCAAATGCCGTGGCGATGGCATTGCCGGTGAAAATGATGCCGAGGGCTTTGGGCACGGTGTCGGATGGCACGAGCCGCATGACGGTCGCCGTGGACAGTGCCCAGAACCCGCCGATGGCGATCCCCAGCACGGCGCGCGCAATCATGAGGACCAGGAAGCTCGGCGCCTCGGCAATCAGGATCAGCGAGGCCAGCATCAGACTGGTCAAGCCGATCAACACGTATCGACGATCAATGCGCCCGGCGATGACCGACATGAACAGGCTGGTGAAGACGGCAAACAGTCCCGAAATCGAGATCGCCTGGCCGGCCATTCCCTGGGTCGCGCCGAGGTCGGAGGCAATCGGTGTCAGCAGGCTGACCGGCATGAATTCGGATGAAATGAGCATGGCCACGCACATGGCCATGGCACCCACGGCGCTCCATACACCTCGATCAGGCCTGGCTATTTCAGGCTCGACTCTTTGTAGCTCAGCAGTACGCATTGACGCCCTCGACACGTGTCCGGCCCGTGCAATCGCCTCACGCCAGGGTGATGTGCGACGAGCGCCGGTTTTGATGGATTGAGTGGCGTCACGGTACAGGCGCGGTCCGCCCTCGCCTATCGGGGGTACGTGTGATGCGGTGATGAGCAATGCTCACTAATGACGGGAAGCGGGAGCACTCTGTGGGACCGGCTTTAGCCGGGAAAGCGTCAGGCGTCCCGGTTTGAGCCGTTGCGGATCACCCCAGCGGCGCGATATCCCGGATCATGTCGATCAGCAGACGCAGCCCCAGCGGTTGCTGGCGATAGCTGGAGTAGTAGATGTGGAACCCCGGGCTCACGCACGCCCAATCCTCAAGGACGAGCTTAAGGGAACCGCTCTTCACATAAGGTGCGAGGATCGGTTCAGCGGCGTAAATCAGTCCGCTCCCTTCACAGGCCAATGCAATCGCGATTCGGGTCTCGTCGAGAATCACGCCACCGAACACCGGGACCGCCAGCTGCACGCCTTCTTTCTCGAATTCCCAGTCGTAAAGTTTGCCGGTGCCGACCTTGAACTTGAGGCAGCGATGCTGCTTCAGGTCTTCAGGGTGAACGGGAGTGCCCCACTTGCGCAGATAGTCGGGCGTGCCGGCGACCAGCCAGCGCACATCCGGCGACAGCCGATGGGCAATCATCCCTTCCGGCACGGTCGCGCCAAAGCGCATGCCGGCGTCAAAGCCCCCCTCCACGACATCGACCATGCTGTTGGAGATCGAAATATCCACTTCGATGTCGGGGTAACGCTCACCGAACAGCGGCAGTACGGGCGCCAGCAGCAACAGGGCGGCGTCGCTGAACACATTCAGCCTGATCCTCCCCGTGGGCTCGTCCCGGTAACGGTTAAGCACCTCCATCGCCTGGTCGATGCGGTCGATGGGCTCACGAATCGACGCCAGCAACTCCTGACCGGCAGCGGTCAACGTGACATTGCGGGTGGTCCGGTTCAGCAAGCGCACGCCAAGCCTGGCTTCCAGCGCCTTGATGGCATGGCTGAGGGCCGACGGGCTGATGCCGACTTCCAATCCCGCACGGCTGAAACTAAAATGCCGGGCGACGGCCAGGAAGTACATGAAATCGGCGAGGTTGGCACGGGTGAGCTGCATCATCTACCTACGCTAGGTGTGAATCGGACCGGCAATGAACGGGTCGATCAACCCGAATGCGTGCGTTGCGCGGAGTATATCCGGGTTGACCGGCCGCTTTAGACGAGCTTGGCTCATTACTGCGCTGAGGGTCACTCAGCAGTCAACGCGTGTCGGGCAAGGATCATCGGGAGGCCTCGTACTGGGCATTGGAAACGGGCTCCATCCACTCCACATTCTGGCCATTGAGGGATTCCTGGATCGCCATGTGGGTCATGCCCGTGCGGGCCGTGGCCCCGTGCCAATGCTTGACGCCGGGCGGCGTCCAGATCACGTCTCCCGGACGAATCACCTGTTTCTCCCCGCCTTGTTGCTGCACCCACCCCGTGCCTGCGGTCACCACCAGCGTTTGCCCCAACGGATGCGTGTGCCAGGCGGAACGCGCCCCCGGCTCGAACGTGACATAGGCCGCCGTGACCCGGGACGGCTCATGGGCGGATACCAAGGGATCGATGCGCACCGTGCCGACGAACATCGCCGGGCTCCCGAGAATCGAGGATTGGGAGCCGTTCGGGACGACGGTCATGGCGGGCGTGCTGTCGTCCGCCTGAACCTTGGCGAGCATCAGCATCATCCCCAGCGTGGTGATTGCTGCGACTGTGTGCATGGGCGAGCTCCTGGGTAAATGAGATGTCCTCATCAACCTAATTCACGCGGCAGCGATGTACTACAGGGCCCTGTGACAAACAGCAGTGAGCGATGCTCATGAATTCAGGCTGATCACCCCTCTCCTGAAACGCACAACACTGCGAAGGTGTTCAACGCCACCACGGCGCCGTTAGCCCTGCTCAGGGGTGAATAAATCAGACCGTTTCAAGTAATCGGCAATCGCCGCCAATGCCTGCGCCGGGGAATTGAGCGCGGTATCTACGGTGAAGGGTTCTGTGTCCCAAGATTCATACTCATGATTCAGCACGGATTGCCAGGTAGGAGGCGTCAGCCCCGGGATATCGACCTGCCTGGTCTCCACCCTGCGTCGATGCTCCATCCTGTCGGAACAGATGACCTGAAGATTCACCAATGGAGCACCGGATCGAGAGGATATGGCGCTCCATTCTCTTCGGCTTTCAAGCACGGGATTCACACAATCGACAACCACCGTGCCGCCCAAATCAAGGTTGCTGGCCGCCAACCCGTAGGCAATCAGATACCCCGTGCGGCCCACATCCCGCGCAAAATCCGGCGAATCACGAAGGGCTTGTTCAATCGTATCGATGCGCACATAAACAGCACCCAGCGTTGCGGCCAGACCCTTGGCGATGGTGGTCTTACCGGTACCGGGCAGACCACTGAAGACGATGAGCATTTGAGGCCCCCATAGGATGTGCTGTTCAAGCAGGCTAATTTACTCCTGTGAGGGATGCCAACGCCGCCGGTGGTGTTCAAGATCAAATAAATCAGACCCTTTGAATATTCCCGCTGCTCGAGTTGTTTCGCAAAAAGGCGCAGAGCTATCAGGCACGCTGGAACCGGTTGCGCGTTGTTGAGCGCGAGCCCGATTGCGGTCTCCAGGAAAGTTTCAAAAACCCCACGCCAGCGCGCTTAAGTGACGTCAGACTTAAGTGAACCGGCCCGTATTAAAAAACGTGACGTCAATTTACCGACTGCAAATTTACGCTCTAATCCCTCGAAAACCCAAAACCGTCACATTCCCGACGAAACGCACTTTCACCGCATTGCCTTCTGCCATCACCTCCCCTCAGAATCGCCACACACCCGCTGTCCCGCGCCGTGATTTGCCAAAAAGGAATGAGAGCAATGAAGAGCATCTTTGTGGTTGTAATGAGTATGTGTTCCGGTGCGGAAGGATGTGTGGACGAGAACCAGCCGACGGCGTATTCGACCCGCGCAGAATGCATGGAGAGCGTCGCGCTGATGCCGACGAGGAAAGGCATCAAATACCACTGTTCTTCGGTGCCTCAGGTGCTGATCACGCAGCAGCGTCGCACCACCAAAAACCACCTCGTGACCAACTCCGCCGAAGCGTCTGTCCGCCCTTGAGCGGCAACGCCGGGTCGGGATAAACCCGGCCCGGCGCAGTTCATTCCTGCAGCAGCTGATTCAGCCCGCGGCCACCACGGTGATTTCCACCAGCAAATCCGGCGCGGCCAGACGTGATTCCACGGTGGCCCGCGCGGGTGCGTGCCCTTCCGGTGCCCAGGCGTCCCAGACTTCATTCATGCCGGCGAAATTCGCCGCGATGTCCGAGAGCCAGACCTGTGCGGTGAGAATCCGCGTCTTGTCCAGGCCGGCCTTGGCCAGGTAGTTGTCGATCTTCTCCAGCACTTGCGCGGTCTGCCCTTTGATGTCGAGGGTGCGATCCGTCGCGGTCTGGCCGCCGAGGAAGGTAAAGCCGTTGCACTGCACGACGCGGCTCATGCGTTGGTTGGTTTCGATACGGTTGATTTCCAGCATGTGAACTCCTGATGGGTCGGTAGGGTGTACGGAATCAACGGGCCACTGACGGTACGTTGATCGGGATGTGGGCGTCGTTGAGGCGGGTCTTATCAAAGCAGGCGGTATCAAAGCGTCCTATGTCGAATGCCTCCAGCGAAATGTCCGAATGCTCGCCAAGGATCTGCTGGGCCAGGCGCTTGCCGGTGCCGGGGCCCATCTGGAAACCGCTGCCGCAGAATCCGAACGAGTAACTGAGGTTACTGGCCTTGCGGCTGGCCCCTATCACCGGCAAGTCATCAGCGGTAAACGCTTCGACGCCGGCCCAGACCCGATTGACGCCCAAGTGCTTGAGGTGGGGAAACAGGTCGGTGACGGTCCTCGCGCTGATGCCCAGGCGCGCCAGATCCACTTCGCCGTGGCGCGCCGGGAAATCCACGCTGCCAATCAGCTTGCCGCCAATCACCACGGTGCCGTTGGCGAACTGCTTGAACGACAGCGAGCGACCCGTTGCGCCCAGCACCGGCGCGCAAAACGGCGCGACGCGGTGGGTCACCATCAGCATCAGGCCCTCGGGATGAGCCGGCACCGATTCGCCGACCTGTTCTGCCAGCTCCCGCGCCCAGGCACCGGCGGTGATGACCAGATGCCCGGCGCTGAACACCCCGGCGGGCGTGGTGACCTGCCATCCACTGCCCCGTTGCTCTATGCGCTGCGCCGGCGTCGTTTCAAGCACTTTCACGCCGAGCTTTTCGGCCGCCAGCCGAAAGCTCGTCACCGTCTTGTAGGGAATGGCGTAGCCGTCGTCCTTGACCCAGATGCCGCCGACCACATGCCGGGCGACAGTCGGAATGATCTCGAACACCTGTTGAGCGTCGATCAGCACTTCGTGGGTGAAGCCGAGGCGCTGCAGATGTTCGACGCGCTGTCGGCATTCGTAAAGTTCTGCAGCGGTTTCCGCGAGTTTGAGTTGGCCGCTGGGGACGAAACCGCCGTCATCGCTCAGCGTCTGGACAAGGTCGTGCCAGAGTTCGCGGGACGACAGCGCCAGCGGGATTTCCGCCTCGTGACGGCCCAGGGTTCGAACCCCGCCTGCGTTGACCCCGGAGGCATGACGGCCGCAGTAATCAGCCTCCAGCACCGTGACCTCAACGCCGCGCTGGGCCAGATGCAGTGCGGTGCTCAGTCCATGAATGCCGCCGCCTATCACCAACACGTCGCTGTGCCTTGCCCGCGCCTCACTCACCGGCCAGTTCCCCCAGGGTGATGGGCTTGATCGGCGGGCGAATGCGGTAGTAGCCGACTTCCGCCGCCGACACGCCGCGGGCCTTGGCGATCACTTCGGTCACCGTCAGGCCGCACATCCGCCCCTGACAAGGGCCCATGCCGCAGCGGCCGAAGGATTTGGCCTGATTGGGGCCGGCGCAGCCCAAGGCGACGAACTTGCGCAGGTCCCCCGCCGTGACTTCCTCGCAGCGGCACACGATGACTTCGTCGGCGGGAATGCGGTTCGCTTCCTTCGGCTGATAAAGCGCATCGAGAAACGGCCGAATGCGCAGGTTCAACGCCAGCTTTTCACGCAGCGGCGCGGCGCGTTGATCACGCTGAACAGCATCGAACGTTCCCAGCCGTTGTCCAATGCCCAGCGCCGCCAACTCCCCCTGCAACGCCGCGGCCTGGGCACCGCCAATGCCGGCACCGTCACCGGCGACGAACATCCCCGGCACGTCCAGCTCACCCCACGGGTCGATCACCGGGCTGAAGCACAGCTGGTCGACGTCCCAGTGATGGCGTGCGCGCAACGACTGACTGAATTGAATGTTCGGGACCACGCCCTGATGCAGCAGCACGCAGCGCGCGGCAATACGCTGAGCCTTGCCGCCGACGGTGAAGGTCAGCGCGGTGGCGGCTTGGTCCCCTTCTATCGCCAGATGCTCGGCGCCGGTGTGGTGCGCGATGCGGGCGCTGCGCAGGCTGCGCATCAACTCCAGGCCCTTGCGCAAATACGGCCAGGCGCGCAACGCCGCGAACAGATGACGCCGGGCCCGCCAGTAATCTTCGGGGCGCGTGGTGTCGACCAAGGCCTTGATCGGCACGCCGGCGCGCAGGTATTGCCAGCCCAGCAGATACAGCAGCGGGCCGCAGCCGGCCAGGACCACCGGCTCGGTCGGGGCCAGGCCTGCGCTTTTCAGCAGAATCTGCGCAGCGCCTGCGCTCATGACGCCGGGCAAGGTCCAGCCCGGGATCGGAAACGGCCGTTCCATGGCGCCAGTGGCGAGCAACACGGCCTTGGCCTGCAGGGTGCGCAGACGCCCGTCGCGCAGGTAGCTGACCTGATGATCCCGGGTCACTTGCCAGACCGCCGCGCCGTGTTCATAGCGCACGGACGAAGACGCCAGGGCCTGGGCGAGCACGTTGCCATGGGCGTAGTCCGCGCCAAGAAGGTTCCGCCGCGACAGGGGCGCGAGGGTGATGCCGCGATAAATCTGCCCGCCCGGGCTGCCCTGCTCGTCCAGTAACACCACCTGCAGGCCGAACCCGGCCAAGGCCACCGCGCCTGCCATACCGGCGGCACCTGCGCCCACGACGACCACGTCCACCGCTTCCACGACACCGCCAAAATGATCATTCATGACTGCACCTCGACGGTCTGCACGCTGGCGGTCTGCGCACTGGCGGTCTGCACATCGCCGGGTTGGAAAATCAGATCCCGGGCGCCTTCCTGGGAACGGATGCGCATGCCGTCCGCCACTTCGATCAGGCAGCTCTGGCGATTGGGCACGCCGTCGATGTCCACCAGGCACTCGAAGCACACGCCCATCATGCAATACGGCGCCCGGGGCGATTCGCTCACCGGCGTCGCGCGAAAGCGGTTGATGCCAGACATCAGCAGTGCTGCTGCCACGCTAATACCCGCCGGCACCTCAAGGGATTGGTCGTTGAAGCTGAGGCTGACAGTCCGCGTCGACCTGACTTCACTCGTGACCGGTTGAAACAGCGAATCAGTGCGCATGGGAAAACACCTTGTCAGTCAGGAAACGCTCGCCGGCAAATACGCCGAGCTCGTCGGGCATGGCGCCGCCCATCACCCAGGGCGCGATGCGCAGGGCATGGGCAGCGGCCAGGGTCACGCCACTGTGGCAGGTGACCACGAAGGCGCCCGGGTGGCTGGCCGATTGCTGATAGATGGGGAAGCCATCAGGGCTAAGGACCCGCAGCGCCGCCCAGGCACGAATCAGCCGCACCTCCCGCAGTAGCGGAAAGGTCGCCACGCCGCGCCGGGCAATGGCTTCCAGCACCTGGGTGGAGGTGCTGTCGTCGTACCCCACCTCCTCCATCGAATCGCCCAGCTGAACGGTGCCTTCGTCGGTCTGCCGAACATGGACCGTCGGGTGATCGAGAAACGGCCGCACCCGCTCGCTGACCAGCACTTGGCCGCGATTCGGCGCCACCGGCGCATGCAGGCCCACCTGCCGGGCCAGCCCCGGATTGCCCAGGCCGGCAGCGAGTACCACCCGTGGCGCGATGAAGCGTTGAGTGCCGGCGGTGACGCAAAACTCACCTGTCGCGCCGTCGATGCGATCCACCTGAATGCCGCCGTGAAACCGCGCGCCTTTGGCCTGGGCCGAGGTGTGCAGCGCGCGCAGCAGTTTCAGCGGATTAACGTGACCGTCCTGGGGCGTGTAGCTGGCGCCCACCACGGAGGGGCCGATCAACGGCAGGCGCGCTTTGAGTTCAGCGGCGTCGAGCATCTGGAACGGGTAATCGCCGAGGGCGTCCTGCAGGGTTTGCAGGCGTGACTGTCTCTCGATCAGCTCCTCGTCGCTGAAGCACATATGGAAGCCACCGGGCTGGTGGAGCTGCACGTCCACGCCGCTGTCGGCCATCAGCGCCCGAGCGAAGTCCGGCCAGCGGGTCGCTGACGACTGCGTCCAGCGCGAATAGTCCGGCAGGTCGTGGCCCTTGCCCTGGACCCAGACCAGGCCGAAATTGCCCCGCGAGGCGCGAAACGCATCGTCGCCCTGGTCCAGCACCACGGTGTCAGCGCCGCTGCGGGCCAGGCCGTAAGCGACTGCCGTCCCCACCAACCCGCCACCGATGACGATCACGTCCGACTGAATGTCCCTCTGTGTGCCCTGGCTCATTTGCCTTCTCCAATCAACACCCGGTCCAATCCGACCATTCGGTCCAATATCAGCATCAGCAGCAACGTGCCGACGATCAGCACCGTTGAAACCGCCGTGATCAGCGGGTCGATGGTCTGGGAAATCTGGTTGTACATCGCCACCGGCAGCGTAGTGGTGCCGGGGGTGGCGACGAACACGGTCATGGTCAGTTCGTCGAAGCTCTGAATGAACGCAAGCATCCAGCCGCCGACCACCCCGGTGCGAATCCGCGGCAGCACCACCCGGTAGAACGCCGTCCAGCGACTGGCACCGAGTGACAGCGCGGCGTGCTCGATGTCCCGCTCAAGGCCGATGGTCGAGGCCAGCGTCAGGCGCAACGCATAGGGCAGCACGACAATCACGTGGGTCAGGGTCAGCGCCCAGAACGAGCCGCCGATCTGCGCCAGGGAAAAGAAGCGCAGGAACGCGATGCCGAGGACCACCGACGGAATCATCAGCGGCGACAGCAAAAAGCCGGTGACCGCGCCCCGGCCAGGAAAGTCATAACGGCTGATGGCCAGTGCCGCCGGAATCGCCAGCAACGCGGCGATGGTCGCCGACGCCAGGCCGAGCTTGATCGACAAGGCAAAGGCATCCAGCATTTCCTGATTGTCCGCCAGCGCCCGGAACCAGCGCAGCGACAGGCCGTCGGTGGGCAACGACAGGTAGCCCTTGCTGGTGAACGCCATGGCCATCACCACCACCAGCGGCGCGACGATGAATGTGACGAACAGGGCATGGAACAGCAGCGAGAAAAATCCGTTCTTGTGCATGGTCGGCTACTCGAAGACTTGCTTGAACCGGCGCTCGGCCAGTTTGCTGCAACCCAGAATGATGATCAGATTCGCCAGCAGCAGAAGCATCGCGATGGCCGCACCGAGGGGCCAGTTGAGGGTGCCGAGGAACTCGTCGTACGCCGCCGTCGCCACCACTTTCAGGCGCCGCCCGCCGATGATCGCCGGGGTGGCGAAGGCCGAGGCAGCCAGGGCAAAGACGATGATCGAGCCGGACAGCACGCCGGGCATGATCTGCGGCAGGATGATCCGGCGGAACACCGTCAACCGCGACGCGCCAAGGGAAAGGCCCGCCCACTCCACTTGAAGGTCCAGCCGTTGCAGTGTGGCCCAGACGGCAATGACCATGAACGGCACCAGCACGTGGGTCAGGGCGATGACCACGCCCACCAGGGTAAACAGCATTTTCACCGGTTGGTCGGTGATGCCCACGGCTTGCAGGGCATCGTTGATCAGGCCGTTGTTGCCCAGCAGAATCGCCCAGCCCAGGGTCCGCACCACCACGGAAATCAGCAGCGGCCCCAACACCACCAGCAGGAACAGCGAACGCCAGCGCGGCGCCATGCGCGCAATGATGATGGTTTCCGGGATGCCCAGCAGCACGCACAGCACCGTGACTGCGAGGGCCATGCCGCCGGTGCGCAGGAATATCTCGTGGAAGTAGTCGTCCTTGAACACCTCCAGGTAATTGCCAAGGCTGTAGCTCGGCACCACGCCGTCGGTGTCGCTGAACAGGTTCAACGACAGCACGGCGGTCAGCAACAAGGGCGCCAGCAACAGCGCGATGAACACCAGCAATGCCGGGCCGCTCAGCAGCCACGGCGCCACGCCCACCCGTTCGGCGTCATACCTGGCCATGGGCGACCTCCCGGTCCAGCAGGCGCAGGTCGTCGTCGGACCAGTCCAGCCCGACCTCGCTGCCCTCCTCCGGCGGCGGTGTGCCGAGGTTGGGCAGGGTCATGTGCACCAGCCCCAGGCGACTTTCCACCGCCATCAACCACAGGTTGCCGAGAAACACCCGCAGCCTGACGCGTCCGGAAAACCGTCCGCTGCCCAGCGCCACCAAACGGATTTTTTCCGGACGGATGTAGACGTTGACGTCATTGCCCAGCGTGCGGTCTTCGTGGGGCACGTGCATCAGCGTGTCGTGGACCTGCACGTGGCAGCAGCGGTCGTTACGCAATTGCACCGCGCCAGCAAAGGCGTTGGTTTTGCCGAGGAACGCCGAAGCGAAGGGCGAATGCGGCCGCTCGTAGGCTTCGAACGGCGTGTCGATCTGCACGATGCGGCCCTTCTGCATCACCGCGATGCGGTCGCTCATGTTCATGGCTTCGACCTGATCGTGGGTGACCAGAATGGTGGTGATGCCCAGCTCGCGCTGAATCGCCCGCAATTCGATGTGCATCTCTTCGCGCAGCTTGGCGTCCAGGTTGGACATCGGCTCGTCGAGCAACAGCAGGTTCGGGCGGATCGCCAACGCGCGGGCGATCGCCACCCGCTGGCGCTGCCCGCCTGACAGGGCTTTCGGGTAACGCTCACCGAGGCCGGCGAGGCGTACCAGATCCAGCGCTTCATCGACGCGCTTGCCGCGCTCGGCCCTGGGCACGCCGCGCATCTCCAGGCCGAAGCTGATGTTCTGCGCCACGGTCATGTGCGGAAACAGCGCATAGCTCTGAAAGACGATGCCCAGCCCGCGCTGTTCGGGGCGCACGTGGGTAATGTCGCGGCCGTCCAGAACGATACGACCTTCCGTGGGCTGCACGAATCCGGCGATGGATTGCAGGGTGGTGGTCTTGCCGCACCCGGACGGGCCGAGCAAGGCGATGAACTCGCCGTGCCGGACTTCCAGGTTCAAACCGTCAATGGCCCTGAACGTGCCGTAGGTCTTGACGATGCCTTCGAGGGTGAGAAATGCCATGGGCGTGCCACGCAGGCGGACCTGCGTCTCCAGAAGGGTGCTGGGGAAGATCGGCGTGTACGTCGATCAGCGACTGTCGATCAGCGAGAGCAATCGGTGACGCTAGCGCTCGACGGTGCGGTTCCAGCGCGTGGTCCACTCGCTGCGCTGCGGGTTGATGGTTTCCCAATCGACCTTGATCAGCGCGTTGACCTTCTCCGGCCCGTACGGCATGCGCGCGGCGACATCATCCGGCAGCTTGACCGTCTGGTTCACCGGCGCGAAGCCGTTCTCCCGCGCCTGGATTTCCTGCACTTCAGGGGACAGCACGTACTGAATGAACGCCTGGGCGAGTTCGGATTGCGCGTTGGGGGTCACGCTGCACGCGGCGACCTGCAAGGCGATGCCGCCTTCCTTCGGGTAGATGAATTTGAGCGGAAAGCCGGTGCCCTGCAACGCCACGGCGCGACCGCTGCCGTACACCGCCATGACGATGTCGCCGTTCTGCATCATCCCGTCCATCTCGCCCGGCGCCGACACCCAAGCGAGCACGTTAGGACCGATTTCGTCCTTCAGCGCCTTGAAGCCGGGGTCGATGTTTTTCTCGCCGCCACCCCTCAGCCGGGCCATTTCCACCAGCGTGTGCAGGCCATAGGTGTTGGTCACCGGCGGCATGCCGAGCAGTTGTTTGAAGCGTGGGTCGGTGAGGTTTTCCCAAGAATCCGGTGCCGCCCAGCCGCGCTTCTTGAACGCCTCTTCGTTGTAGCCGATGCCGGTGGCCACCACGCCGATCCCCGTGGCTTCAGGGCTCAGCCGTGCCAGCGGATAGAGGTCCTTGTAGATCGGCGCATCGCTGAGCTTTTCGCACAGGCCCATCTGCAACGCCTGGTACATCGGGCCGTCGTCCATCATCGCGACGTTGATCTGCTGACGGCCTTTCTGCGCCTGGAGCTTGGCCAGGGTTTCCGTGGAGTTGCCGGCGACGTAGACGACTTTGACGTTGTGTTGTTTTTCGAAGGCGGGAATGACGCGGTTCTTGTACATCTGCTCGGTGGAGCCGCCGACGCCGGCCACGTACAGCGTGGTCTCGGCGAAGACGGGTGTGCTGCCAACGGCGGCAAGCGTCAGGGCAACGGCCATGGCACTGCGGTGGAAGGGACGAAACGGTCGTGCTGCTGAGGAAAGGTCGAGGCTATTCACAGACTATCTCCGAAGTGCATGGGGGCAGATCGAACAATGCGTCAGTCGCTTCGGTGTGAACCGAAGCCATGCATGCAGCGTGCATGCTCCCGGCGAATCCATCGCGGGGTGGCGCATCTTCATGTGCGCTATGGGTGGCTGGTTCGAGTATTGCGACGGGGCGTCCATATGGTCAAATACGGATATAGGCCTTAGTTATTCATATTTGATATGGAGCGCGACATGAACCTGAGACAGATCGAAGCCTTCCGCAGCGTCATGCGCCTGGGTTCCATGACCGCTGCCGCCGAGGTGCTGTTTACCTCGCAGCCCAACATCAGCCGGCTGATTGCCCAACTGGAACTCAGCACCGGGTTGACCCTGTTCAAGCGCGCCGGCGTCAGGCTGATGCCGACTCAGGAGGGTCAGGCCTTCTTTCAGGAAGTCGAGCGCGCCTACGTCGGGCTGGACAGCCTCAAGCTGTCGGCGAAGAACATCCGCAATCTGGGCACGGGCCGCTTGCGGGTGGCGGCAGTACCTTCCACCGGCATGAGCATGATGCCCCGGGTGCTCAAGGCGTTTACCGAGACGCGACCGGAGCTGACGGTGTCTCTGCACGTGAACTCCTCGCCCACCGTCGAGCAGTGGGTAAAGTCGCAGTTCTGTGATGTGGGGATTGTGGTGCACCCCGGCGATGTCGACAGTCAGCAGATCGAGTTGCTCAGCGAAGTGGCAGCGGTGTGCGTGTTGCCGGCGTCCCATCCCTTGGCAAGCCGAACGCAGATCACCTTCACCGATCTGGAGGGAGAGACCTTTGTGTCGCTGTGCCACGGCGACGGCACCCGGGCGCTGGTGGACGGTCTGTTCGAGCAGGCCGGCGTGGAGCGGGTCATGACCGTGGAGGCGCAGTACAGCGCCATCAATTGCGAGATGGTGGCGCTGGGCATGGGCATCACCCTCGCCCACCCGCTGGTGGCCCGGGATTATCGCCACCGCGATATCGTCATCCGCCCGTTTGTGCCGCAGATCCTCTTCCCCACCTACGTCATGTGGGCACCGGCCCAAGTGCGGACGAAATTGTCCGAAGAGTTCGTTGACACGCTGAAAGCGTTCTACCGGGACATCGTTTTTTAGGGCTGAAGGCGGCTGCATTGCGCGAGCGCCACTGCTCGGTGATGCGACACATGCAGCATGGTAGGACCGCATACCCCTAGTAGGACCGGCTTCAGCCGGGAAAAGGCCAGTGTGACCGACACATATTCAGCGGTGTGACATCCGCCGCCTTCCCGGCTAAAGCCAGTCCTACAGCACGACTGCATATCCCCAGTAGGACCGGCTTCAGCCGGGAAAAGGCCAATGTGAGCGGCACATATTCAGCGGTGTGACATCCGCCGCCTTCCCGGCTAAAGCCAGTCCTACAGGGTGACCGCATACCGATAGTGGGACCGGCTTCAGCCGGGAAGACGCCGGTGTGAGCACCCTCGAATGTGCGGGATGCCATCACAAAAAAGGCCGTGACGCACAACGGCGTCACGGCCTTTTCCACACGTCAATCAATCAATCCAGACGGAACGCGATCACGCTGTCGCCCAACGTGGTGCCGAGCGAGCCGTGCCCGCCGGCGGAGATGACGACGTACTGCTTGCCGTCGCTGCCCATGTAGGTCGAAGGCGTCGCCTGACCGCCCGCCGGCAGCTCCTTCTCCCAGAGCACGTCACCGGTGTTGATGTCGTACGCGCGGATGAAGTTGTCCGCCGTGGCGCCATGGAACACCACGCCCCCCGCCGTCACCAGCGGACCGCCGTGGGCGACCATGCCCATCGGGAGACCGATCGGGAAGCGGCCCGGCAGGAAGCTGGTTTTGAGGTTCTGGGTGGTGCCGGTGCGGCGCATCCACGCGGTTTTGCCGGTGGTCAGGTCCACCCCGACCATGCGGCCCCACGGCGGCGCAATGCACGGCACGCCCAGCGCCGAAGCGAACTGCTTGATCCGAATCGCGTAGTCGCCGTTGAAGTTCTCGTTCCAGTACGGCGTACCGTCCTGGGTGAACAGCCGCTTCTCGGCGGTTTCCGGGGTGCGCTTGATCAGGTGATAGGTGTAGGCCAGGCGTACTGGTGCGGCGATCAGAATCTGGCGATCCGGATCCACCGCCACCGAGCCCCAGTTGAACGCCCCGATGTTGCCGGGGAAGATCAACGAACCCTGCTCGGTGCTCGGCGTCCACGGGTTGCCGTCGTAGCGCAGCGTGTTGTAGGTCGTGCGGCAGGCCATCTGATCGAAGGGCGTCAGGCCCCACATCGATTTCTCGCTCAGGGGTTCCGGGATGAAGTTGATCTTCGACACCGGCTGGGTCGGCGCGAAATGCTCGCCTGGCACGCCGCCCTGGGTCGACACATTGACCTGATCGACCGGGACAATCGGTTCCCCGGTCAGGCGGTTGAGCACGAAAATATTGCCCACTTTGGTTGGCAACAGCAGCGCCGGTTGCTGGCTGCCCTCTTTGCCCACGTCCATCAGGGTCGGCTGCGACGGGTTATCGCGGTCCCACAGGTCGTTGTTCGAGGACTGGAATTTCCACTTGAACGCACCGGTGTTCAGGTCCAGCGCCACCAGCGTGTCTCGGAATTTTTCCGTGTTGCTGTTCGGGTCGCGGTTAATGCCCAGCTCGTCTGGCGAGGCATTGCCGAACGGCACGAACACCAAGCCGTTTTTCATGTCGGCGCTCAACGTGCCCCACGCCACGGGTGTGTCCTGCGGGTAGGTCTGTTCGGCGGCAATGGGCTGGGTCAAGTCCGGGTTGGCCGGGTCGAAGTTCCACACCAGCGTGCCGGTCACAGCGTTGTAGGCGCGGATCACACCCGACGGGTTGCCATCGTTGTAGCCGTTGTCCATCACCGAACCACCGACGATGATCAGATCACCGGCGATCAGCGGCGCAGCGGTCTGCATCAGCGCATGGGGACGGATCTCGCCCATGTTGGTGCTGAGATCGATCACCCCGTTGTCGCCGAAATCGCTGCACAGCGTGCCGGTGTCAGCGTCCAGCGCCACCAGTTTTGCGTCCGCGGTGGCCGTGATGATGCGCTTGGCGCACTGGCTCGATGGGGTGGCTGCAGCGGTTGCCGCCGGCGCGTAGTAGCTGACGCCACGGCAGGTCTGGTGCTGCTGCAGGTACGAACGGTTTTTCTCCGGCGCCCACTTCCAGCCCGGCTTGCCGGTTTCGGGGTTCAGCGCGTGCACTTCGTTGTGCGCCGTGCAGACGTACACCCGGTTGTTGACCTTCAACGGCGTGGCTTCGAAGGTGTACTCGCCGGCGTCTTTGGCGGCATCGCGCAGATCGCCGGTGTGGTATTCCCACGCCACGGTCAGCTTCTTCACGTTGCCGACATTGATCTGGTCAAGGCTGGAGAAACGCTGACCGCTGTTGGTGCCGCCATAGGCCACCCAGTCATTACCGGCTTCACCCGTGCTGCGGGTCGCCAGCGGGGTGTCGATCTTGCCGGCCACCGGGTAAGGGTCGTAGAACATCACCGCCAGCACGATCAGCATCATCACGCCGACGGTGCCGCCCAGAAACGGATGGAAGCGGCGGGTATCGCCCGGGTTCTGCGCCTTGTACAGCGGGCGCACCACCCACGGCAGCGCCAGCCACAGACCCAGCAGCGCGAACAGGTCGCCGCGCGGAATCCACTGCCATTTGTCGAAGCCGACCTCGTAGACGATCCAGATCAGAATCGCCCACATCAGCAGCGCATACACCGTCAGCGCCGACTGCTTTTTCAGGATCAGCAGCACCGCCGAGGCCAATACCGCGAGGGCGATCATCGAGTACGCCGCCGAGCCGCCGGCGGCCACCAGTTGCGCACCCATGTACAGCAGGGCAATGGCGAAAATCGCCATCACCGCCCCAGTCACTCTCAAGATCATTGTTGGTTTTCCGTGTTGGGGCCGGTGATGGCTCCCGAGTGGGAAGTGGGCGAAAGCGGGAGGTCCGAGCCGCCCGTTCGCAAGCGTTCCCGACCATACTAGCGCCCACACCCTGCGCCACAAAAACCTTTGTGCCCCCTTTCCGAATGTCTGACGCAGGGCTTTTAGCGTTAGGGGTGGTTGTGGGTGTTAAGGGATGACGGCGCTGGCGTGCTTATTAACTCATGAGAGAGGCGCACTTTTACAGCGCCCACGGTTCAGCGGTCGCCAGTATTTCTCCAGAGACTCCTGATCAGTTCACATTAAACTTTGGGCGCAGTCACTCACATAATGAGCGACACAGAAGTGCTATTAACCGCCAAAGATGACGGATATGTATCCGCAACTAAGGCGGCTATGCAGTCGTCTGAATGGTCGAGGATTCCTCAGCGCGGAGAGAGCTTACCAGCAACCTAAACCTAATAGCAATTAGGTTTTCGATAGGGCAATTAAAGCTATGGATTGCCTAGTTAATTGGCAATAATCATCTCGTTAATTCGTCTATAGGGTGATTTATTGCTGTAAATCAAGATTTTTGGTCTTCAGCTCAGCACTGCACCCTCTTCGGAAACCTTCCTGAACCAGCCTTTTCGATCACCGCTCGTCTAATTAAAAATTAATCTTGCAAACGCTGAACTAATCAGTAGATTCCGCAGACTTAACGTTCGCCCTGTTCTCACAGGGCGGGTTTGCGCGTTCATTTAATTTCCACACCCCATCAATCGAGAAACAATCGATGAATAGAACCATGCTGTCTGTGTGCAGCGTCGTGCTTTTCGGCGCCTGCAGTTTTGCTGCTGTTGCGGCGGACTCCACGTCCACTCAAAACGCAACTTCTGCAGAAACAATTCGCGCCCAAGTTGAGAAACAGCGCGACCAGCTTTCCGGCGTTGACAAGGTCGCCGTGCCAGCTACCCAGACTTCGTCCGCCGTGCTCGATGCGCCGGTCGACACCGGTGACGCGCCGGTACTGGTGCAAAAGCCATGACCGAACCACGCACCCCGCCGTCCGGCCACCGTCAGCAACCCGTGAGCGCATTCCCGATGTCAGCTTTAAAACACACCCTGGCCTTGAGCCTGTTGTCCCTTGGCGTGCTGCAAGCCAACCTGGCCCTGGCGGAGGTCACGCCGGCCACCGGCAACGCCGTCGAAGCCCGAGTCAGTTCGATCCTCGACAACATGAGCCAGTCCGAGAAGATCAACTTCACCCGCGTCAACGACGGCCACATGATCCCGTCTTTGCTCAAATGGGGCATCAAGGGCACCGTGGCCTACGACTCCTCCATGGGCGTGCACGTCAACAACGCCACATTCGGCGCGCAGTACCCGTCACAGTCCGCTCTCGCGGCGACCTGGAGCATCAACCGCGCCAAGGAATTCGGCCTGGCAATCGCCTACGAGACGCGGATCTCCGGTGGTCAGCAAATGCTCTCCCCGGGCGTTAACCTGTACCGCACGCCGTACAACGGGCGCTCGGCGGAATACGCCAGCGGCGAAGACCCGTTCATCGGCGCCGTACTGGCGCCGGCCGTGGTCAACGGCATTCAGGCACAGGGCATTCAGGCGAGCGGCAAGCACTACCTGGCCAACGAACAGGAAGCCAACCGTCAGGCGCTGAATGTCGTGGTGGACGAGCGCACCCTGCGTGAGCTGTATCTGCCGGGCTTTGAGTCGATGGTGAAGAACGCCAACGTCGCCTCGATCATGTGCGGTTTCAACAAGATCAATGGCGATTACGCCTGCGAAAACCATCACCTGATTACTGAAGTGCTCAAGGGTGAATGGGGCTATCAGGGCACCGTGATCAGCGACTTCAACGCGATCCATGACGCGTTCAAAGGCGCGTGGGCCGGCACCGACATCGACATGCCGTCGGGCCTGCAATTCACTGAAGCCAACCTGATGCCCTATGTCTGGAGCGGCCAGCTGAGCCAGAACGTCATCGACGACAAGGTCAAACGCAACCTGCGCGCCATTGTCAGCTATGACTTCCAGGAAAACCTCAACACCGCCAAGACCCTGGACCACCCCGAGTACGGCCAGCGCGCTTCGCTGAACACGGCGCGTGAGTCGATCGTGCTCCTGCGCAACGAGAACACCGCAGCGGGCAAACCGCTGCTGCCGCTGGCCCGAGACGCGAAGATCGCGGTCATCGGTGACTGGGCCTATCAGGCGCCGGCCTCGCCGTTTGGCACCGCGAACTCGCCGCCCAACAGCTACGTCACCGAGCTGAGCGGCCTGCAGCAATTGGCATCCAGCAGCGCCAACGTCACCTACCTGCCCGAGCTGAGCCTGAACCCCAAAGCCTCGGCCTGGTTTCAGCCCGCGGTGGGCAGTAATAACGTCAACAATGCCGGCGTAAAGGCGGAATACTTCGCCAACACCAGCTTCTCCGGCAGCCCGGCCGTGACCCGCGTCGAACCTGGCGTGAACCTCAACTGGACCACCGGCACCAACGAAACCAACGCCGGCACCACCGCGGTGTCCGGTTTCAGCCCGACCCCAGGCGCATTCTCGGCACGCTACACCGCCACCATCAAGCCGAGCGTTTCCGGCGCCCAGGTGTTCAAGGTGCGTGCGGACGGCCCGTACAAATTGTGGGTCAACGACGAGCTGGTGCTGCAGAGCGACGGCGCGCCGTACTCCGGCGACGTGGTCAACGCGCTGACAACGTCAGGCAAAACCGCCGCGCTGGTGGCCGGCAAGTCGTACTCGGTGAGGCTTGAGTACCAACGCATTCAGGGCAACTTCATCCCTGCGCTGGGTGGCGTGACCGGCGTGCAGATGAGCTGGGCCGCGCTGCGTCCGCCGAAGGACCTGTCCAAGTACGACGCGGTCGTAATCGCGACAGGCTCCAACTACGAGCACGAAGGCGAAGGCTCCGACCACGGTTTCGAACTGCCTGATCAGCAAGCAGAGTTGATCAGCTTCGTCACCAAGGCCAACCCCAACACCATCGTGGTCATGCACGGCGGCGGTTCGGCGGACATGCAGCCGTGGGCGAGCAAGGTCGGCGCATCGCTGCAAGCCTGGTTCCCGGGTCAGCAAGGCGGCCAGGCCCTGGCCGAGATTCTGTTCGGCAAGGTCAACCCGTCGGGCAAGCTGCCGATCACCATCGACAAGAAGATCGAGGACAACCCGAGCTACGCGTCGTACCCGGATCCGGCTGCCTACCGTGGCGACAACGCGCTGACCGAAATGACCTACAGCGAAGGCCTGTACATGGGTTATCGCGGTTATGACAAGAAGCACGCCAAGCCGCTGTATCCGTTCGGTTACGGCCTGTCCTACACCACGTTTGGTTACAGCGACCTGAAGCTGTCGACCAACGTCATGGCGCCGGGCAGCACGGTCGATGTCACCTTCAAAGTGACCAACACCGGTGACAAAGCGGGCTTCGAAGTGGCGCAGTTGTACGTTCACCCGAACAACCCGGCGGTCGACCGTCCCGAGAAAGAGCTGAAGGGCTTCACCAAGGTTTACCTGCAACCGGGTGAAAGCAAGACCGTGAGCATCCCGATCGATTCGCGCTCCCTGGCGTACTACGTCGAGAAGACCGACAGCTGGGATGTGGACGCCGGCAAGTTCAAGATCCTCGTAGGGCCTGATTCCGAAGACCTGCCGCTGGATCGCACCTTGATCACGCTGTTCCCGGAACACCTGACCACCCGCGACAGCAACCCGCTGCCGCTGCCGCTGCGCAAGGCAGTGCAGGTCAGCGCTTCGCAAACCTACTAAGTGGGTAAGCCGGTCGGATTTCTGATCGCGTCTTAAATCTTGGCTAAAACGGCCACTTCAAGCTCAGGGACGAGCTCGAAGGTCGGCTTTCAAACGGCGCAGGTAGCCCTCGAACACCGCCATCACGTCGACATCTTCCGGGGCCCTGAGCCACTGGATCTGCACACCGTCCATGACCGAGAAGATCTCCTGAGCGAGTGCCTTCACGTCGATGTCCGGCCGCACCTCCCCCGCCTCGATCAACGCCTGTAGATGCCCGCGCGCATGCTCGTGGGTGATGTGAAAGCGCGTCTTGTACCAGTCGAAGGCCGGATGCGCCTCTGACAGGCTTTCCGTATTGAGCACCATCGCCGCCTGACACTCGGCAGCGTCCTGGACGCTGAAACTCATGCTCATCCGCACGAATTTGATGAACCCCTCCAGCGTCATCTCCATGGTCAGTTCACTGAACCGCGACACCACTCGCTGATCTCGCCGCTCCAGCAGCGCATTGAGCAGCGCCTCCTTGTTCGGAAAATGATGCAGCAGGCCGACGGTGGTGATGCCGGCGAGCTGCGCGACATCTTTCATCGACGCACTGGAATAACCATTGCGGGCGAAGATCAGCGTCGCCGCGTCGAGCAAGGCGGCACGACGCATTTCACCCTTGGGTGCACGCCGCCGCTTCGGCGAGGCCATCTCGGGCGAGTCATTCCCTGATTCGTCGTCTGTCATAAGCCCTTGTCTCGCAGATTCAAATAAAGCCCGACCGAGCACGGCAACTGCCTGCTCACGCCACGGCCTGCGCGGCGCCCCGGCGCTGAAAAAACCGCCTGGCCGTCAGGGACGCGATTGTAATCGAAGTCACGGCAATCAATGCGTTACCGGTGAGCATGGCCGGGAACGCACCGGCCGCACCGAACAGGTGAATCCCGCCCAGCACGAACGGCACGGTCCCCAGCGTTGCCCGCAGCCAGGCGAACAGCGCCACCAGCCACGGCCGGCCCAGGGTCACAAACATCGCGATGGCGACGAAATCCAGCCCGATCAGCGCCCACAGCCCGCCGCCGATGTGGCAGAACGCTAAAAAGATCGCCCGCCCGGCGCCTTCCAGTTCGTAGGTGTCAGCCAGCGGAGTGGCCACCAGCAGCAGCACGGCCCAGACCAGCAGGCCATAGACGATCACCAGCCTGCGGCTGAACACGATGGCTGAGGCGACGCGAGCATCGCGATGGGCGCCGATGTTCTGCCCCAGCACCGGCGCCAGCGCGCTGGGCAGGGAGAAGAACACGCAGTAGGCAAACTGCATCACGCGGTCCATCACCGCCATGGCCGCCAGCGCCGAGGTGCCATAGGCGCCGATCGACGAGACCAGATAGGTGAGGCCCACGGGCGTCGCCAGGTTGCCGACCATGGCGGGCAAGCCGACCTGCATGACCTTGCGCGTGTGCAGGCGCAGCAGGCGCCAGCGGAGGGTAAACGGCATCCCCAGCCGCGCCCGCAGCCAGTAAATGCCCAGGCCCAGGGACACCAGCGCCGACAGCGCATAGGAAATCCCCGCGCCTTCGAGCCCGAGGCCAAAGCCGAAAATGAACAAGGGGTCGGCCAGCGCCAGGGTCGCCGCACCTGACAGTACGACCCACAGGGCGCGGCGGCTGTCGCCGGCGGTTCGCAGGATTTGCGCCGACATCTGCATGGCCGACTGCAACACGCTGAACGGCAGGGTCAGCCAGATGAAGACCCGCGCGGCGTCGTAGGTGCTGGCGTCCACGCCGAGCCAACGGGTCAGCGGAACCAGCAGCGCCAGTTGCAACGCCGCCGCTGCGCCCGACGCGATCACCACCATCACCATCAAGTGGGTGACCAGACGCGATGACGCCTTCGCGGCACGATGGCCGATCCGCTCCGACAGCACCGTTGCGGCGGCAATGATCAGCCCGCTGGACACTGCACTGTTGAGGAAGATCAACACCTTCGCCACCCCCGTCGCGGCGAGCAGCAACGGGTCGTGAAGCATCGAGACGTAGAGCAGCGTGAAGATGTCCACCAGGAACGCCGCGAGCAGGCTCAAGGCGCTGGTGCTCGACATCACCAACACGTGCCGGGCCACCGAGCCTTCGGTGAAAACAGCGCGCGGGTGAGTCATGAACACTCCAGAACTAAACAGTGGCCAGATGCGGCAGCGGATGTGATGGATGGAAGCGGCGCTGCCGGGACAGCGCGCGCACTTTATACGTTTGTGCCCAGCGCCGCCGTATTTCTCGACTCCAGCAGCGCGTGAAAGTCCGAGGTGGTCAGCGGGAGGCTGAGGAAATAGCCCTGCCCCTCCTCGCACTGCACTGACTTGAGCAATTGCAGATCCTCGGCGGTTTCGATGCCCTCGGCCGTAACCGTGAGTGACAGCGCCCGGCCCAGCCCGACGATGGCCTGCACGATGGAGCGATCGCCCTCGCTTTCGCTGAGGCGGGTCAGGAAGCTGCGGTCGATCTTCAGCCCGTCGAAGGGGAAGGTGCGCAAGTAACTCAACGACGAATACCCGGTGCCGAAGTCGTCCATGGCGATGCGCACCCCCAGCTGCTTGAGCGTCTGCATGACATCGAGCGCCCCGACGGCGTCATCGATCATCACCCCTTCGGTGATCTCCAGTTCGACCCGCGACGGCTCGATCCCGGTGGCCGTGAGGGCGGCCTGAATACGCGCCGGCAGGTTGCCGCGCTTGAATTCGGCCGGCGACAGGTTGATGGAAATGAACAGGTGCTTCGGCCAGCCCGCGGCTTCACTGCAGGCCTGGGCCATGACCCAGTCGCCGAGGGGGATGATCAGCCCGCTTTCCTCGGCGATGGGGATGAAGGTGTCCGGGGGAATCAGGCCGCGCTGGGGATGCTGCCAACGCACCAGCGCTTCGGCGCCGACCATTTCGCCGTCGGAAATACGGAAACGCGGCTGGAAATGCAGGCGCAGTTCATCGTGTTTGATGGCATAGCGCAGGTCACTCTCCAGCCGACGGCGCTCGATGATCTTCGCGTTCATGTCGCCTGCGTAAAACCGCCAGGTGCCTCGACCGCTGGCCTTGGCCTCGTACAGTGCGATGTCGGCGTACCGCAGCAGCTCGGCGGCCTCGCGCGCATCGGTGGGCGCCATGGCGACGCCGATGCTGGCGCTGACGAATATTTCCTGGTCGTCGATCTCCACCGGGCGTTCGATCGACTCGATCAGCCGTCGGCACAACGCCTCGACTTCGTCCTGGGTCTGGGGGTCGCTCAGGATCAGCACGAATTCGTCGCCGCCCACCCGCGCGACCAGATCGCCGTGGCGCACGCAATCGGACAGCCGACTGGACACGTCGTTGAGCACGCGGTCGCCGGCGGCGTGGCCGAGCAGGTCATTGACCGGTTTGAAGCGGTCCAGGTCAATGCTCAGCATCACCAGTGGCTGATCGAGGGTCGGCAACGCTTTCAGCTTGCCGTCCAGAAACTCCTGCAAGCGGACCCGATTGGGCAGCCCGGTCAGGGCGTCATGCTGGGAGAGAAACTCAATGCGCCGACGGGCTTCCACTTCTTCGGTGACATCGGTGGCCGTACCGCGGAATCCACCGACCGCCATCGACCGCGCTGACAGGCGACTGATGCGCTCGCGCCCGCAGGTCTCCAGGTAGCGGCACTGAATGGTGATGTCGGGGCGACGGTTGGGGATCGCCAGCCACTGCGACACCTGGCCGAGCTCGGTTTGCAGCAGATCGTCCATCGAGGCGCCGACCCACTGGGCGCGGTTCAGTCCGGTCACGATTTCAAAGCGGTCCGAAAGGTAAGTGAACCGCCCTGCGCTGTCGATTTCCCAGACCCAGTCCGAGCTGGCTTCCACCACATCGCGAAAGCGCGCTTCACTGGTGGCCAATGCGCTTTCACTTTTTTGCAGGGACGCGTAGCTGTCATCCAGGGAGCGCGCGGCGGCGGTCGCGCGACGCAGGATAGCCCAGGTCATCAGGCACACCAGCGCGGCGGCCAGACCGATCAGCGGCAGGCCGAGGGTCAGCAGGCGCAGGCCTGGCTTGGGGGGCGTCCAGTGCAGGGCGCCGGCAGTACCGCCTTCGCCCAGTGGAAAGATCGAGACTTGGTTGAGCTCGTCGGGCGTTGCAATGTGCAGGCCGTCTACGCCGTATTCCTTGCCCAGAACGGCCAGCTTGGCGTCGTCCAGCACGTCGACGAAGATCAGCACCGAAGGCGCCCGGCCATCGGCGGTCACACCCGGGTCGGTGCCAGGGGTGATAGCGGCTGCGGCAACCAGCGCGGGTGTGCCGTTCAGGTCGACGAAGGCGGTGACCGGCGTGCCTGTCTCGGCCCCTTCCCTGGCCTTGGCCAGCAGCCGGTCCTTGGCCTGTCCCAGCCACGGATCGGCATCGACCTTTTGCAGCTGTCCTGCGATCACCGCATACACCGTACGACCGGCGTCATTGATGACGAACAAACCCTTAAACCCGAAATCGCTGTACAGCGTAGGTCCGATGTTCTGGCGGACGAACGCCCACTCCGTGTCCACCTGCAAATGCAGGTAGCGGTAGGCATCGCCCCAGTAGGCGTAGTCCCTGACCGTGACGGACAGCGATTTTTGAAGAGAGCGCATTGCCTTCTCGGTGTAGAACGCGCTTTCGATCTCCTCGTTGTGATCGAGGTCATGGGCGAGGAAGGCCAGCAGATAGGCGGCCAGCAGAAAGACGCCTGCCAGCAGGAACACGAACTTGAACAACGAACCCCGCGCCAGGGCGACGGTCGAGGGGCTGGCGGGTTTGATGACATTGGGGATGGGCTGGTTTGACATGGCTTTCCGCAAGCTGAAGACCGGTGGGTCGCTTAGGTCTGTATCGGCGGCGCCGTGGCAATAATGAGCTGGACCTCAGCGCGCAGGCTGTCGTTGTCTTCGCTCAACACGGCCACACGCTGATTGGCCTGCGCCAGTTGCTCGTTGGCCTGTGACACCGCTTTCGCCAGGGATTTACTGTCCGCTTTTATAGCCACCAGTTGCTCTTGAAGCTGCTCACGGGCGCCGTCGGCTTTGGCGGTGGCCATCTGCGCGCTGCGAAGTTCTGTGGCGAGGCGCTGCGCCTGGTCTTGCTGATCGGACAACGCCCGGGCCTGTTGACGCATCTCCCCGAGCAAACGCTCGTTGTCGCGATTCAGGCGCGTGGATTCATCCTGCTTGACCACCAGCGTCTCCTGAAGCTTTCGCTGCTCCAGCTGGATCTGCTGAAGCTGCGCTTCGTGGCGACGCTGATCCTGCTCGCGCTGCTCCTTGATGGCCTCGCGGTAATGCTCCAGCGCGGCGCGGGCGTGCACATGCTTTTCTTCGAGGGACTGAATTTGCACGTCCTTGTCCTGCACGCGCCTTTCAAGGTCTTGGCACTGCTGGCTCAGACCGGCGTTGCGCGTCAGTTCCGACTGCCAGGAGGAGTGGGTGGTGTGCAACTGGGCGCCCTGTTCGGTCAGCGCGGCGTGTTGCGATTCGCACTGGTGCCGGGCTGACTTCAGCTCCAGCTCAAGGGCTTCCAGCCGGGTTTCCCATGCTGATCGTTGTTGATCGAACGCCGCCTGCGCCTGGGCAACGACCTGCGCACCCTCCTCCGTCAGCCGATCAAGCAGGCTTTCAACCAGCGCCTTCAGCTCCTCACTCATACGCTCCCGCGACGACACCTCGGCCGGCGCCTGGGCGTCCAGTTCCTTTAAGTACCGCGCAATCGTGGTTTTCGACCCGGTGTTACCCAGTTCCACCCGTACCGCGTCGATGCTGGGGTAGGCGCCCTTGCTCAGCAACGCCTGTCGTGCGCGCTCTACCACCGCCTTGTTAATGCCTCCGCGTGCCATGTCCGCTCCTACTATTTCGTACCGTGTTACGTAACACGTTATTACAGGCTACATTAGCAGCTAAAACCTTGTGTGGAAATGTTTCTGCCAGCAGCCGATAATAGTGCTTTATCGCTTTTCAGACGGGTGAAAGGCGATCCCAGCCAGCAAAGCGCCCGTGTCACGCCGCCGAGGGACGTATGGAAAAGGCAGATCGATACCTGTCAGCAGGCACCCGCGCCAATACGCGGCGGAGCTATCGCGCCGCGATCGAGCATTTCGAAGTGGTCTGGGGCGGTTACTTGCCCACCACAGGCGACGGCATCGTCCGCTACCTCGCCGAGTACGCTGACAAGCACGCCATCAGTACGCTGAAGCAGCGGCTGGCGGCGCTGGCCCAGTGGCACGTCACCCAGGGGTTTCCGGACCCGACCAAAACACCCACCGTGCGGCAACTGCTCAAGGGCATTCGCGTCGTCCACCCGGCGCAGGCCAAACAGGCGGCGCCGTTGCTGTTGCGTCACCTCGAGCAAGCGGTGGCATGGCTGGAGAATGAGGCGAACGCCGCCTGGGCACGGGGCGACCACAAGACACTGATGCGTCATCGTCGCTCCATCGCGCTGGTGCTGATCGGCTTCTGGCGAGGGTTTCGCGGCGACGAACTGGCCCGGCTGGACATCGGCAACACCCAGGCCCAGGCCGGCGAAGGCATCAGCTTTTATCTGCCGTACACCAAAGGCGACCGCCAGCATGAGGGCACCACCTTTCGCACCCCGGCGCTGAAGACCCTCTGCCCGGTCAATGCGTACATCAACTGGATCACCGTGGCCGGGCTGACCCAGGGGCCGGTGTTCCGCCGGATCGACCGCTGGGGCAACCTGTCCATGGACGCCATCAACGCCCACAGCCTGGTGCCGATGTTGCGGCGCATCTTTAAAGACGCCGGGCTGCCCGACGACCTCTACAGCAGTCACTCGATGCGCCGAGGATTTGCAACGTGGGCGTCAGGCAACGGCTGGGATATTAAAAGCCTGATGAATTACGTCGGCTGGAAGGACATTAAATCAGCGCTGCGTTATGTAGACCCGACCACCTCGTTTGGCGGCCTGGCATTGAAACCCGCTTTGAACACAGCGTTGCAACCTGCAGCGCTCGACAACAGCTGACAGGCGTGCATGTTTTAAACCTCACCACAGCGCGTGAACTGGCAACCTTGCAGTCAAGGCAGAAAAGTTTGCTGTTAGTACTGGCATCCATGCACCCACTCGCACTACAGTGTCCACGGTTACACCAGTAATCACCGTGCGCTCCAATGTTCGCCAGTGCTAACGCCGCACGTCAGTATCAACAAACCGAAACATGGAGTTCCAATGTCTAAACTTGCTGAATACCGCCAACTCGAACGTCACCTTGCCGATCAGCTCGCTGCCCTCGAGGCCATGAAAGGCGATAAAGGCCTGGAACAGGAAATCGAATTCGAAGGCAAATTGCGTACGCTGCTCGGCGAATACAATAAGAGCCTTAAAGATATTATTTCGATTCTGGATCACCCGACCGGATCCAAACAGGGCAAGAACGCCAGCGCCCCCGAGAAAACCACTCGCAAAGCCCGCGCCGTTAAAGTGTATAAAAACCCGCACACCGGTGAAGTCGTTGAAACCAAAGGTGGCAACCACAAAACCTTGAAAGAATGGAAAGCCGAACACGGTTCCGACACGGTCGAATCCTGGGTTTCCTGATCGGCCTGTCTAGGGAGCTGGCTCACTGACCACTGCCCCATTGCCGATCTCCCGATGCATGCGCCCACGGCGCTGCATCGGTGATTCAAACGCTGCTCCCGTATTGATTTGCGCTTCGCCGTCGCACACGCTCATCAGCTAGATCCCCCCTTATTTCAGCCCGGCATGTCCTCAGGGCTTCGCTACTACCTTTCTGTCGGAGCCATCCCGTGAAGAATATCGTTGCCGGCGTGCTGAATGTTTCATACCGCGACGTGGGACCCAGCGACGGCCCTGTTGTCATAGCGCTCCACGGATTTCCCTATGACATCCACGCCTATGACGAGGTGTCGGCGCGACTGGTTCAGGCTGGCTGCCGCTGCATCGTGCCTTATCTGAGGGGATACGGTCCCACCCGATTTGTCGATGCCGCCACACCCCGCTCGGGCGAGCAGGCGGCACTGGGCGCCGACCTCCTCGCACTTATGGACGCGCTGAACATTCCTGACGCCATTCTCGCCGGTTACGACTGGGGCGGACGCGCCGCATGTGTGGTCGCTGCGCTGTGGCCGGAACGGGTAACGGGACTGGTCAGTTGCGACCCCGGCTACAACATTCAGGACATCGCTGCTGCAAACACACCCGCCTCCCCCGAAACGGAACGGCGCCTGTGGTACCAGTATTACCTTCACGGCGAGCGCGGACGGGCAGGCCTTGCGGCCAATCGAACGGAGTTCTGCCGTTTGCTGTGGACGCTCTGGTCACCGACATGGGGATTCTCCGAATCCACGTTCACTGACACCGCTCAGTCGTTTGAAAACCCGGACTTTGTCGAGGTCGTGGCGCATTCCTACCGTCATCGTTACGGATTGGTTCCGGGCAATCCCGCCTATGCCTTTATTCAGGAGAAGCTCGCGCAAACGCCACCGATCAGCGTTCCGGCGGTGATCCTGACTGGGGCAGACGATGGCGTGTCTTCAAAACGTGAGGGCGTTGCGGCGGTGCGGGGATTTGCAGGGCAAGTGCGGCGGCAGGTGATAGAGGGCGTGGGCCACAATGTGCCGCAAGAAGCACCGGCAGAGTTTACCGATGCAATACTGAGCCTGCTGGACGATCATTGAGTGCATATAACCCGAGCCTCTAACGACTCAGGACTGCTCGGCATTGCTTAGCTCGACGGCCGACTTGGCCGCTTCAACTTCATCTTCAAAGTACAGTTCGGCGCCCTCCTCATCCTTGACGCGGAAGACCGCAGTTGCACCGGACTGCCGGTGTTCAAGTGGGATGTCTTCACCTTCCAGTCTGACGACGGCCACGGCCATTATGATTCTCCTGCGGGCAACACCGACAATCAACCGAGCTGTTCACACTGGAACCTGCTCACATTGATGATCAGTTTGAACATTCAAAGGCATGGTCATTACGCACGATAATCAGCGTAGAACCGAGTGTTGTGTGTGGGTACGTGGGGTGCTGAAGATTTGTGCACTTTGCAGCGTGACAGGCAGCGGGCTGTATTCAAGGTTGATCAGGCGGACCCCGTTGATGTGAGGCTGCCCACAAGGAAGTGCACCAAAGGCAGTGGCCAGCACCATCTGGTCGTGCTCAAACAAAACGATGGTTTCCGCGGTCACGGCGTCCATGTAAAGCGAATAAGGGCACGACGCATCGGGACAAATCTGATGGCGAAGTTCGTTTAACACGCGCAGGCGGCGGTAGACAACGGTGCCTTCACCCAACGATTTGCTGTACCAGGTATTCATTGCACTGCCCATCTTGTAAGCGTTATCAGTATCGACCCTGCCCTGATCCGATTCGTTCAACGGTAATAACGATCGAGGGAGGCCAACTTATGAACGGGCTTACAGGCGGGCTTGAAACAGAGCGTGGATCTTGCCGATGACCTGATCGATGTCGAACGGCTTTTCAATCACCTCATCAAACAAATCCGGCCGCTCGGTCCCCATATAGGCCTGCGCGCCACTCATGAGCATGATCGGCGTCGCCATGTGCACCTGACGGGACTTGATTGTCTGGGCAAGTTCCAGACCGGTCATGCCCGGCATCATGAAATCGGTGATGATCAGGTCGGGGCGCTCGCGGTCAAGAATGGCCAGCGCTTTGCTTCCGCTGCCGGCGACGACCGTATGAAAGCCTTCGTCCTCCAGCGCAAAGCTAAGGATGTCGGCAATCAGGTATTCGTCGTCGATGATCAGAATGGTCGGCATCAGAGGGTCACTTCCCACGACGTCGCGAGGGTCTGGCGCCTGGTCAGGCAACTCAATGGCTCTGGCCACCCCCACGTTGCGAATCGCATATCTCAGACCTTCTTCATGGTGATTCCAGCGTTGCTCATCACGACTTCAAGTGGCGAGGGATCGTAGGCATTGTCTCTGATCTTCAGAATAGAAACCTGCCGCTGAAGTTCAGTCCGATGCTGCACGAATTGGACGAGCAGCAGGTTATCCACCACGCCGGAGACATCCGGTGTCGGGAGGTTTGCACGCTCGTCGAACAACCGATGGGCTTCCCATGCCGCCATCACCGTAACGCCCCGGCCGCGAAGTTCGCTGAGCAAGGTGTCCAGGACATCCAGCACCCGACTCTGATCGGCGGCCGTGCGGCTCAGGGCATTCAGGCTGTCGATGAACACACGCTTGATCTGCAGCCGCTCTACCCGGTCGAGCAAGTCGTAACAGACCCGATCAATCAGACCCGCCGAGGCCGGCGTCCAGACGATGTGCAGCGCCCCCGACGCTTCCAGCGCGGCGAAGTCCTTTCCGAGAGAACGCGCTTTGCTCATGGCCCGCTGCGGCGACTCGTGAAAGCCGAAGTACAGCCCGGGCTCCTGTGCCGAGCAGCCGCCCAGAAACTGAATGCCCAGGGACGTCTTTCCCGCGCCAGAAGGGCCCATGATCAGGGTCACCGAAGAGCGGACCAGACCGCCTCCGATGTGGGCGTCCAGCCCGTCGATGCCGCTGCTCAGTAGGGAATGGGGATGTTCGGGCATGGCGCCGGTGCGGGTGAGCATGCATTCCAGGCGCGGGTAAATGGAAATGCCCTGCTCGTTGATCTCGAATTCATGGGCGCCAGGGATCGCGCCACTGCCCCGGGTTTTGCGCATCTTGATCCGCCGCACCGTGCGCGAGCCGACCATGTCTTCGCCCATCTCGATCACGCCGTCGACCATGGTGTGCTCGGGACTGCCATCGTCGAGTTGCGAACTAGTGAGGAACAGCACCGTGCAACCGGCGAATGCGGCATGCCCCTGCAGCTCGGAGATGAACTGCTTGGTGTCCAGCGGCGTTTCTGCCCTGGAGCGCGCGTTGAGCAGCCCGTCCAGTATCAGTAGGCTGGAATGCTGGCGGCTGATCTCGCGGCGCAGCAACTTGACCACTTCGTGCAGCCCGTCGTTCTCGAGGGTGTCGAACGCGCTGACGAACTGGATACTCTGGCCTACCGCGCCGCGATCAAAGAAGCTCAGGGTCGAGAGGAAATGAAACAGCCGGTCGTGGGGTTCGGCGAGCAATGTTGCGAACAGCACGCGGCCGTCTTGGCGGACGTGGTTGAACCCCACCTGGTTGGCGAGAATCGTCTTGCCCGACCCCGGCCGTCCTTGAATGATGTATGACGCGCCCGCAACAAGGCCTCCTTTGAGCACTGCGTCGAAGCCCTTGATCCCGCTTTCAAGGCGTTTTAGCTGATTCAAATCTGCTCCCTCTCCTGATGTGCATCAGGCCTGAAAATACGCATTGCTCACGCGCGAAGGCCAATACAGTGGCGGGTAATCGCGGATCAGTCCAGCCCGTCGCAACGTTGCGGATTGCGCGGCGTGCAGTGGCTGAGCAGGTATCTCATTCGGTCCCCTCGGCAGCGACCAAAAAAAGCCCGCCTTCGCGGGCAAAATCGATGCAGTTATAGCGAGATGGAACCGTCCAGCCAGCGGATGGTTCTGCGAAACCACCCACAGAAACCCCGAGCGTTAATGGAGTCTCTCAACCCCTTTGACGGATTTGGGCAGCAGTCCCGCCTTGAATTGCTGAACAAACAACGCCGTTCTGAACCCGCGCCCCAGCGTTGCCGCTTCTGCTTCAAAACGGGTTACACATGACGTGAAGTCGAGCTTGGCGTTGTCGCTGAACAACTCGCTGACTTCGTTGAGGGTTGAATCTTCCAATGGCTTGTTCATCAGAGACCTCCATGCTGTACCTGGCATTGATGACACTGTCGGGCGGGGCCGCTACGTACCGGCCCAGCCCGTCTCGGTTTACTCGGCTTTGCCCTGAGCCAGGCCCGACCCGAGGTCAGCACCGGTCATAGGGTCGGCTTCCAGATCGGACTTCAGCCGCTCTTTCATCATGGTCAGCGTCACCGAATCGTCCTCGCTCAACGTGACAGAAGCGGTACCGTCGCCTCCATCGACTGCCGGCTTTGGATTCTCGACGTATTCGAAATCTGCGTCGCTGTTCCACGGCCCACGCACGTTCGGCTCGCCGTTGGACATGCTGAAGTAAGTCCGGGAGAACTCTGGCATGCCTGGCAGCTTGCCTTGGGGGAAGTTCGGCTGAATCGAATGCAACGCTTTCTCGAAGGAAATCTGATGCGCGATTTCACGGGTCATCAGGAAGCCCAGGGCGTCCTTGATGCCTGGATCGGTGGTCACGTTCATCAGGCGTTCGTAGACGATCTTCGCACGTGCTTCGGCGGCGATGTTCGAACGGAAGTCCGCCGTCGGTTCACCGATGGTATCGATGTAGGCGGCTGTCCATGGCACGCCCGCGGAGTTGACCAGCGGAGCACCACCGCCGTACAGCAGGCTGGTGATGTGCGAATCATTGCCGGCACCGTTGATGTCACGGTACAGCTCGCCTTCGGCTTGCACGCCCTCGGCCAGTTTGCCTTTGGCGCCTTTGTTGAGCATCACGATGATCGAGCCAATGATCTCAAGGTGGCTCAATTCCTCGGTAGCGATGTCCAGCAACAGGTCCTTGCGACCTGGATCCTCTTCAGCCAACGCTTGAGTGAAGTAACGAGTGGCCGCGGCCAGCTCGCCCTGGGCGCCACCAAACTGCTCCAGAAGCAGATTGGCCAGACCCGGATTAGGCTCGGCGACGCGAACCGTGTATTGGAGACGTTTATTGTGCAGGAACATAGTGTTACTCCCTTCTCAGGCTATTTGATATCAGGATGTTTAACGACAAGTTCAGCTTTTTTAGTACGGCGATCGGTCAACTAAGCAGAACGCACAGATATAAAGAGAGATCGGGGGTGGTGTAATTCAGGAAAGCGAAAATAGGCCCGACCAATGGTGTGGCGCTTAAAGTTTAATAACGGTGGGCGTGTCCCGACAGGTGGTCTGTTATTTAAACGACAGCCGAACGAATTGAATTTCGCGACCCTAAGCGATCTGAATGGAGAGTTGTCAGGAGTTGGATCGACGGCATTGCACCGTCGATGACCATGAAGATTTTTCGTGGGGACATGGCGCAGGTTGCGCAGGTGGATTATCAGCTGATAACGGCGGCTCTCGGTCCACTGGCGATCAGGGCCGCACCACAGGCGGTCTTCATGCCGTCCAGCGCAACCGGGACTCCATCCACGGCGTACGTGCTGCTGCCTTCGGCGATGGGGAAAATACCTTTGCATAACGGGCAGCTGACGTTGTGCCCTACCCCGGCGATGGGCTTGCCGTTGAGGTTAGTCTGCGGGAAGGCTTCAAGCACGACGCCGCCGTGGGTGGTGAGGTCGCCTAGGCGGATGATGTCTTTCATAGTTGTGAAGTCTCTCGGTTAGTTTAATTCAGTCACTATCTGTTTACGGTGATTGCTTATAAGCGGCTGGGAACTGCTCACTCTTTGGAAGTGCATTCGGGTGTAGGAGCTTGTTTGCTGGCGAACGCGCTGTATCAGGCAACAGAATTGTTGTGCCATTTGACGGCCCGCACGACTCAACTGGAAATCGGCGCACATCGAACTTTGGCAGTTGAAATTGCCAACTGCCATACGGAATGCCGTGTTGGTCGACGTAGGCTTTGTTCTCAGGTTCGAGATCGATGTACTTGCCCTTGCTTGCGCCACGGTACGGGCCGAGCGGCTCGACTTTGGCTTGGTAGCGGCCAACTTCTTTGAAGCTCAGGCATGGCCCACCGACCCACACTTTGACGATACCTCCCGGAGCCATTCCCAACGTAATCGCGAAACGGTAGTCGTTCATCCATTCTTTTGAACTGCGGCAATACACGCGCTGTGGCGTCACCATCTCATCGCGTACCCACTGCGGTATCCGGATGCTGATTTTGTAAGCCTGAGGCTCCACTAGTGACTGCCAGCGCAGAAGAAGTTGGTCTGGTAAGTCAACGTTGTTGATGGGTTTTCCGCCAGATGTGCCCTTGTGCCAGCCCTCGGGCTTTCGCGTGTAACCGGCGACTCCGGCATGTACGTTAAAAAAAACGTATCCCCGCTGATCGAGCACATCGACGCTTTCAACCCATACTTCCATGTGTTTGGGCGCGGCGAAGCCGATATACCACGCCGGATATGGCAGCTTGACAGGTGGGGGTACTGAGCTACCCGTGGCACAGGCACTCAAGCTGAGTAGGAATCCGACTGCAAAACCCAGGCACCTCATTCCGGATAACCTTCTTGCGGACTATTGAGGTGCACGTTCCTGCGATTCGGCGGCGCCGGTTTGCTGAATAGAAACGGACCCTCAGGGGTCCAGTGCGCGGACAGGTGGATGTAACGAACTCGCAGCAATGACTCTTGCGCAGGTTCAAGTCTTACGAGCCTATCCGTCATTATCTGCTGCAAGATTCGATTCGCGATAGGCATGAGCTCATCCGGCATTGCGAGTTCAGGCCGCTCCTCCAGACCCTTGAATGGAACGCCGTGACGTATCCCCAGCTCACGCATGACACGCAATGCAATCAGGCTCAGTTCGCCATGCACGGGGCGTTCGAGCAGCACGGTTATCCAGTAGTCCTGCATGACCGGCTCAGCTTTGCCGCTAGGGTTAGTTGCTGCAGGCCAGGCCTTCACGGCAACGTAGCCATCGCGAGCCACGCCTGATTCGCGCAATACGTTGGCGTCCGCCTCTGCACGGGCCCAAGCCGCGTGGAACTCAACCTTTTGACCGGTCGGAACGCTGGCCTTGCAGGGCTGCGTCATCCACAACTTTTCTCGTGCTCGTGGGAGATAGCCCCCGCCGACATCGGAGTTAGCGCCGCACTGGATTCTGAGACGTTCATTTGTGCGGTGGCGCGATGGGTGCGGGGCCGCAGCAGCATTACCAGCTGCCATAGGGAATGCCGTGCTGGTCGATGTAGGCTTTGTTTTCAGGTTCGAGTGGGATGTACTTGCCCTTGCTCGCCCCACGATAGGGTCCGAGCGGTTCGATTTCAGCCTGAAAGCGGCCGACCTCCTTATGCTCTAAACACCCCGATCCGACCCAGACCTTTGCGATGCCTCCGGGCGCCATGCCCAGGCTTATGGTGTCCCGATATAGAGTGACAACTTCCTGATCCCAGCTACAAAACTCCCGCTGTGGCTTGATCATTTCATCGCGTACCCATTGGGGTATTTTGATCAAAACTTTATAGGTTTGTGGTTCAACTAAGGATTGCCAGCGCAGAAAAATTTGATCTGGTAAATCGACGTTATTGATGGGCTTGGACTTGCCTCCTCCTTCGTGCCAGCCATCCGGCTGACCCGTGTAGCTGGCGACGCCACCGTGCACGCGAAAAAAAGCAAGGCCGCGCTGATCCAGCACATCAACCGTCTCCACCCACACCTCCATATTTTGGGGCGCTGCCAACCCTACGTACCACGCCGGATACGGCAGCTCGGGCCTCGCTGGAAGTGGAGAGTTCGCTGCACAGGCACTCAGGCTGATTAGCAATCCCAGTGCATACGCCAAGCGCCTCATTCGGGATAACCTTCTTGCGGACGATTGAGGTGCACGTTCCTACGATTCAGCGGTGCCGGTTTGCTAAGTAAGAAGGGACCTTCAGGGGTCCAGTGCGCTGATATCTGGATGTAACGCGATCGTAGCAATGCCTCTTGCGCAGGTTCCAGGCGTACGAGCCGGTCCGTCATTACCTGCTGCAAGATTCGCTTAGCGATAGGCATAAGCTCCTCTGGCACTGCGAGTTCAGGCCGCGCTTCCAGACCCTTGAAGGGAACGCCGTGACGTATCCCCAGTTCACGCATAACACGCAGTGCAATCAAGCTCAGTTCGCCATGTACAGGGCGTTCGAGCAGTACGGTTATCCAGTAGTACTCCATGGCCGACGCAGCTTTGCCGCGAGAGTTAGTTGCTGCAGGCCAGGCTTTCACCGCAACGTAGCCATCGCGAGCCACGCCTGATTCGCGCAATACCTTGGCGTCCGCCTCCGCACGGGCCCAAGCGGCATGGGACTCAACTCTTTGACCCGACGGAACGCTGGCCTTGCAGGGCTGCGTCATCCACAACTTTTCTCGTGCTCGTGGGAGATAGCCCCCGCCGACATCCGAATGCGCGCCCGGCAGTCCGATTTGGAGGTGCGTGTGGTGGACGTTATTAAGAGAAAAGTCGGCGCGGTACTCGTCGAGCGCTTGAAGGTGAATGACCTGCCGCGCGCAGTCGGGTGGCAGATAGAGATTGACGCCCTGATTCAGGTCGTTGCCAGGACTGAAGTCCCCATTTAGAGGGTCTGAGATGGCCGCAACCGTATCGAACAGGCCAATCAGATTGATGCAAACATCAGCGGCGTTATCAAAGCTTTTCAGCAGACCGCCCCTCCCCCTTGCGAACATCTCGCTGAATATCCCGCGTCCGGGTTTAAGGACTTCGTTTGCGCAATGTCGTGCAGCAGCAGCTCCACGGCTGAAACCAAAGACGTCAAATTCGACTTTGCTTATCGCCACACTAGGATTTTTGGTAATGAATGCACGCAGGCGCTGCCTGATTGAGTCGGGTGCTTGTCTCACCCGCGCCACCACCCCAGTTTCACCCTGCCCGAGTCCTTGGCCGATCAGTCTGTCATCTTTGCCGCCACTACGTGTGCCGATGCCTTCCATGTAGACGGATAGGTAGGCGATCTTTTGGTCTTTATTAAGCGGCGTGGTGCTGTTATCCGGATACAAGTCATACAAATACGCCACATTGCTCGGCGCATTCCCGTAACTGTTGTTCGGCGCGCTGTTAAACGCACTCCCGTCAAACTCCCCAAACCCATACTGCTTGCACGTCGCTGCAATGCTCTCAAGCTCTTCAGCGCTAAAGCTGTCCAAGTCCTGCCGTCGGCACCGTTCAGTCGCCGCCGCATTGCTCTGGTTATTACCGGTCCCGTCAAAGAACAGCCCGATGCGCAGGGTGATGCCTTCGGTGGTTTCCTCTTCCTCTTCTTCCTCCTCAAGCTCAGGCGTGGGACGCGGTGTCAGCCATTCTTCAGGCTGAGGAAAGTCGATCGCGATGTTTCCAGGCAAAATCGTGTGGACGGGCATGGTCTTGCCGTCCTTGTCGGTCACGCCGTTGAACACTTCGCCAGCCTGCGTGGTGATCCGGTAACGGACGAAACGGGCAGCGGCCTGTTGCGCGTCGACCAGGGTGTACCCCGCCCCATAGCCATAAGGTATTGGCGTCACCGGGGTGGTCAGCGTGGTGGCACCGGCCTTCAGCACGTAAGCGGCCCGGTGATAGATATTCCCCGGCGCGCCCAGCTCGATCTCGCCATCCTTGATACGGATGAATGCGTCACCGCAATTCAGGAGGAGCTCTTCCGGGGCGCTGATTTCGATCCGGCCGGCCAGGCTTTCAATCTTGATGTCGTCTTGGGCGAGCGCGTGCAGTGCGGCACTTTGGGCGTGAAGCTGAACGTCGCCCTGAACCGCTTTGAGTTGCAGGCCCCTGGTCACAGCGCACAGGCTGATCGCACCTTCGGCGGTGCCGGTGATGTTGCGTCCGGCGCTGATGTCGGTTGAGCGTGACGAGGTGATGGCGACGCTTTCGCGACCGGAGGACACGCAGATCGCTTCGGGGCTGACCATGCCGATGCCGGCCGGTGCGTGCAGCAGCAGACCGGGCTCGGTGAGGTGAGTCAGCGCGTCGTTTAGTTGCGAGTGGCTGCGGGTGTCTGCGGCGATAGCACCAGCACTTCTCGCGGCCTGGGCCATGGTGCGTGCCACGGACAACGCGCTTTCCAGTTCCTCGATCACGGCATCCATGTCGAGCTGCTGACCGTGGGCTTTGGTCTGTTCATCCGCACTGATAAACAGCCCGCTTCCCGCCCGAATCGCGCCCCAGCCATCCGTGCGCAACTCCAACCCTTCGCCGCGCTTATCCTTCTCGTTGTCGACCAGATGCCCAAGGTTTAGCTGGCTCTTGCCGCTGTGCTCGGTGCTGAGTTTGATGTGTTCCTGGCCGCGGTCGTCTTCCATGCGCAGCTTGTTGTTGGCAGGGGTGCGCAGGACGTTGCGTTTGTAATCGCTGCGCAGCAGCGTCACAGGGTCGGGATGGCGACTGTCGTGCAGGGCATGGGCGATGTAAGGCCGATCAGGGTCGCCTTGCTCAAAGGCAATCGCCACTTCGGTCCCGCAGATCAGCGGCAAGTGCAGGCCGTGGGTATCCCCGGCATAGGGGCGGGCCAGCCTCAGCCAAAGGCTTTCTTGACCCAGCTTCCAGCTGTCGCGGTCAAACAGAAAGCTGACCTTGTAACGGCCTTCGCGGTCAATGTGGCTGTATGGATCGTTGGCCAGCGAACTGGTGACACGGGCCGGCACAGTGCCCGCTATCGCAGGCTTTGCCAGCAACGGCGGCCGAAAGCACACGCTCTCCGAATAGGGAATCGCTTCAAAGCTCAGCTCGAAACTGCGGTCCCGCGCGGCACGCAGCTGCAATCGAGTGATCACCGCACCCGGTTCAAACGCTTGCGGCGCACCACCCGAGATCTGCTGCACCTGCGCCAATCCCAACGAAGCACTGCTGCTCACACCACTTAAGCGAGTCTGATTATTCAGATACCGCTCATGCCGCAACCGGGCGTAGAAAAACCCGCTTTCACCCTCTAAATCTTCATCCTGATCCAGCTTGTCGCCGAGCACCTTGTACGGCTCGGCATAGTGATACGCCTCGCCGTAAGTGGTGGAATCCCCACGCGTCTGATCAACATCCCCATCGAGCCATGCGTTCGCATCCCGATGGTGATAAGCCCGAAAGTGTACGTTCTTCTCCACCACCTCATGACTGACCTGCAGCCCCCAAACCCCGTCCTGACCACTGCTGCCCAACCCCGACCGCGGCCGAAACGGCAAGCTCACACGCGGCCGAACGTAATGCCGCTGGTCATCATGAAACTCAACGACCGCAATCCCCAATCGCTCATCGTTAGTGAAGCGGAACCAGATCCCCACCTCGGGTAATAAGCGTGAAATAAACGCCAGATCGCTCTCGCCGTACTGCATCACCTGCTCGCGCTTCGGATACTCCCTTACCAGCGAGAACAAAAAGTCCTGCCCCTCAAAGTCATGCCGAGTACGCAGAACGCTCTCGACAATCTGCGGCACCGACTGATGCTGATAGATCCGGAACTGCCGCCCACGGGCCAGCAACGCAAGGCGCGGTTCAAGCGTCACTTCATAACGCGCCTCGTCAGCCGAACCAGAGAGCCGTTTAAACCCCGTCACAACCCCATGCAAAGTTCGCAACGGTTTAACCGGAGGCACCGGCAAACCACGAATCGCCACCGGCAACGTATGCGCCGCAGCATGCAGACTGAACTGCGCATCCTGCCCGAGCATCCGCTCGGCGCCGATGTCCTGCTCGATGGAAGTGAATTCCACCCGGTAACGAAACGGCTGACTCAGCTGTTCCTCGCCCTCGAAGGCAAGAACATCGAGTTCAATGGGCAAACGATGAACAACAAGCTTATGGCGACTGTGGTCGAAGAAAGGCGGCAACACGGTGAGCATGAATGAGCGTCCCTGGCAGGAAAAATCCCCCCTGAGCAGCGCGTAAAGATCTGATCAACTCGTCCATGAGAGAGGGCTGAGGCCGGCGAAGATGAGGCATTTCAAAGTGTGACTCCAGAGGGCGAGACACGAAGGAGACGGTTCCAGCGGCATTTACGGACTAATCCTACAATCCGTAAATCGACAGCAAGCCCGCCCGCCAATCTCTGGCACAATCCTCTCTTTTTTTCGAGCAGGACAGGCCAGCACATGGATCTGAATAACGTTTTTCAGCGCTTGAACACCGGCAGCAAAAAGTGGAGCCAGTACCCCGAGGACGTGCTGCCAATGTGGGTGGCGGACATGGATTTCCCGGTGGCCGCGCCCATTGTGCAGGCGCTGAAGAACCGTCTGGAGCATCCGCTGCTGGGCTATTCCGTGCCCCAGCAGGCGCTGCGTGAAACCCTGGTCAAGCATCTCGCCGAGCGTTACGGCTGGCAGATCGACGCGCAGGACCTAGTGTTTCTGCCCGGGGTCGAGCCCGGCGTGAACATGGCGCTCCACGCACTGGTCTCGCCGTCCAGCGCGGTGCTGGTGCAGACGCCCAACTACTCGCCGCTTCTGCACGCGCCGGCCAACTGGAAGCTGCCGCGCATCGATCTGCCCTTCCATGCCAACGCCCAGGGCGAATACCCCACCGACATTGCGGCGCTGGAACGCGCCCTGCCTGACCATGGCGCACTGCTGCTGAGCAATCCGCACAACCCGCTTGGCAAGGTCTTCGAACGCGACGAACTGCTCGCCATCGGCGAAGCCTGCGTGCGACGGGATGCGCTGATCATTTCCGATGAAATCCACGCCGACCTGCTGTTCGACGGCCGTCAGCACACGCCGATCGCTTCCCTGAGCCCGGAGATCGCGGCGCGCAGCGTGACGCTGATGTCGGCGAGCAAAGCGTGGAACATTGCCGGTCTGAAAACCGCGTTCGCCGTGGTGCAGAACGCCGAACTTCGCCAGCGTTTCAATGCCGGGCGGCTGGGGCTGGTCGACAGCGTGAACGCCCTGGGCCTGGAGGCGACTGAAGTGGCCTATCGCGAGGGCGGCTCGTGGCTGGCACAGGTAGTGGCGTATCTGCAGGACAACCGTGATTACCTCGCCGAGGCGATCAACACCCGTTTTCCGGGGATCACGATGCATTTGCCCCAGAGCACGTATCTGGCGTGGCTGGATTGCTCGGGCCTGGAACTAAAAAACCCACAACAGTTCTTCCTCGAACACGCCAAAGTCGCGCTCAGCGACGGGCTGGAATTCGGCGACGACTGCGGCCAGTTCGTGCGCCTGAACTTCGGCTGCCCGCGAGCGATGCTGAAAGAAGGCCTGGCGCGCATGGAACGCAGCCTGCGCGACGCCTGATGCCTTCCCGGCTAAAGCGGGTCCTACATGGGTTCCACCACCCGTCCCACTGGATGCATACGATGCTTTCAGTAGGACCGGCTTCAGCCGGGAAGAGGCCCGCGCCTGCACCGTAAGTTTTGCAGCGTGACGCCTGAAGCCCTGCGCAGCCCTGAAATGGGCGTGCTCAGAAATACTTCAGCCAGGCGATGTCCCGACGTCGCGCCTTGAGCGCGGCAAACCAGCTCACCGCCGGCAACAGCACAACGGTCAGCACCGCAGCGCAACCCCACAGGCCCAGTACCGAGGTGAAACCGAAGTACTGGCCTTGGGTGGTGCCCCAGATCGCCACCGCGCCGACATACAGCAGCTTGAGCACGTACAAGTGGAGCAGGTAGAAAAACATCGGCGCCGCGCCAAAGGTCACCAGAGGTAGCAGCCATGCCCGCCCCTGTTGACGCTCAAGCCAGGCCAGCACCAGCAAGCCAACCCCCAGGGTCAGACTGATAAACAGCAACGACGGCGGGTACTTGGTGACGTTGAGGACGCTCATCAGCGTCTGCGCCGTGGTGTCACCCTCCACCCACGGCTTCTCGCCATAGCCATTGATGCCGCGCAACGCGAGAAACAGCGTCAACGCGCCAAAACCCCAGGCAATCAGGTTGATCTCGCGCTTTTCTCCATTTGCGCCTCGGCCAAACCACGGCCCGGCGGCGTAACCCACGGCGATCACGCCGATCCACGGCAGCAGCGGGTAGGAGGTGCGCAGGCGCAAACTGTCGCCGACCTCGATCCAGCCGCGGTCATGGAGAATCGCCCACGGGATGTGCAAAGCCGAGCCCGCGGCAAAATGCACGTTGTCCAGCAAGTTGTGCCCGGCGATGATTGCCAGCCCCAGCGCCGCCAATACGCCGCGCGGCAAAACGACCATCGCTGACAGCGCGATCATGCTCAGGCCAATCGCCCAGATGACCTGTAAATAGATCACCGTCGGCGGAAACTGGAACGTCCAGGCGAAATTCACCAGCGTCAGTTCCAGCGCGATCAGCACCAGCCCGCGCTTGAACAGAAAGCCCGCCACCGCGCCTTTGCCCGCATGCCGTTCGCCGTACAGCCAGGCGGAAAGCCCCGTCAGAAACACGAACAGCGGCGCGCAGAAATGCGCGAGGGTGCGGCTGATGAACAGGTCAACGCTGGTGTGAGCGACATCCATCGGATCGCTGACCTGATGGTGCAGAAAGAAGGTCTCGCGCACGTGATCCAGCAGCATGAAGATGATGATCAGCCCACGCAGGGCATCGATCGATTGCAGGCGGCCGGGATGGGCGATGGACGTGGCGGGAGATTGCAGAGGGACAGACAGGGTTTGCATACGCGGTGGACTCTCGAAGCGCGATAACCGACAGGCCCGTGATCGACCTGAAAAACGGGTTATAACATAACACTTCGAAGGGGCCTGTGCGCAACCTGATTCACGCGCAGGGTCTGGCTTGGGAAGCGCTAAACCCTCCCGTCACCGGACAGGAGCACCCTGCCCCGTCCGATGAAGTCAGCTCCTTGGTGACTCAATAGCCCAAGGACAACCCCGTGCTACGACGCGGATCGTTGGCCCCGTAAAACCGGTTATTGCCCACCGGCTTGCCGCCCAGCGAAGGTGCGCCAACGAGGATCGCGGCCAGGTGGTTGGCGTCCTGGGGACCGGCAAACGTGTGACCCCAGCTTTCCAGGATCTTCCGTGTGTCAGGGCTGACGGCGAAGGCTTCCAGGTTGGTGGTTTCCGGCATCCACTGCTGGTGGAAGCGTGGCGCATCGACCGCTTCCTGAATATTCATGCCGTAGTCGATGACGTTGAGCATGGTCAGCAAGGTCGCGGTGATGATTCGGCTACCGCCAGGCGTGCCGACGACCATTAGCGTCTTGCCGTCCTTGGTGACGATGGTCGGACTCATCGATGACAACGGCGACTTGCCCGGTGCGATGGCGTTGGCTTCGCCCTGAATCAGGCCGTACATGTTCGGCACGCCGACCTTGGAGGTGAAGTCGTCCATCTCGTCGTTGAGGATCACGCCGGTGCTGCTCGCCATCACGCCAGCGCCGAACCAGTCGTTGAGGGTGTAGGTGACGGATACGGCGTTGCCCCATTTGTCGACGATGGAATAGTGCGTGGTGTTGTTGCCTTCGTGGGGCGCGACGCCGGGTTTGATATTCTGGGAGATCCCGGCTTTCTGCGGTTCGATGGCGGCGCGCAGCTTGGCCGCGTAGTCGCGGTCGAGCAGATGGCTGATCGGGTTTTTGACGAAATCCGGATCGCCCAGGTAGCTGTTGCGGTCGACGTAGGCGTGACGCATGGCCTCGATCTGGTAATGCAGCCCCTGGGCGGAGTGATAGCCCAGTTCCTGCATCGGGTAGCCTTCGAGGATGTTCATGATCTCGCAAATCACTACCCCGCCGGAGCTCGGCGGCGGCGCCGAGACCACGTGGTAGCCGCGGTAATCACACTCGATCGGCGCCAGTTCCCGGGTCGCGTATTTGTCGAGATCCGCCTGGGTGATGATGCCCTTCCCTGCCTGGCTCGAATCGACGATCGCCTTGGCCACCCAGCCTTTGTAGAAGCCGTCGCGGCCTTTGGCGGAGATTTCCTTGAGGGTTTTGGCCAGGTCTTTCTGCACCAGGGTGTCACCCACTTGCAGCGGCTGGCCCTTGTTCAGAAAGATCGTGCCCAGGTCCTTCGCATCTGCCTTGAACTCGTCGGTGGCGGTGCCGAGCAGGTCGACATCGCCTTGCTCCAGGACGAAACCGCTTTCAGCGAGTTTGATCGCCGGCGCAATGACTTCCGCGCGCTTTTTGGTGCCGTATTTGCTCAGCGCCATTTCCATCCCGGACACGGTGCCGGGCACGCCGACGGCCAGGTGACCCTTGGCACTCAGGTCCGGTACGACATTGCCTTCTTTGTCCAGGTACATGTTGGCGGTGGCCGCCAGGGGCGCTTTTTCGCGGAAGTCGAGGAAGGTCTTCCGCCCGTCTGCCAGCTGGATCGTCATGAAACCACCGCCGCCCAAGTTGCCGGCGGCCGGATAGACCACGGCCAGCGCGTAGCCCACGGCAACGGCCGCATCCACTGCATTGCCACCGGACTTGAGCACGTCGACACCGACATGGGTCGCCAGGTGCTGGGCGGTAACGACCATGCCGTTTTCAGCGGCGGCCGGGGCCACGGAGGCGGCGTGAGCGCAGGACAGACCAAGGATAAGCGCCGTCGCAACGAGCGGCTGGGCAAAGGGTTCGAACTTCATGGGCGGTTTCTCTTTTTCTTGTGAGGGGGGAACAGCGGCGGGCAGAAGGCGCCCCGCACTAAACTAGCGCATGGGGGGAAAGTTGCCAGTGGGGGTCAAAAACCCGGCATGGAGAATGCCGGGCTCGGTCCGTGTTTAGGCGGACGGCAGAACTGGGTTTGCTTCAGAACCAGCGATCGTTGCGCTTGCGGCCCTTGGTCAGGGACGGCAGGATCAGGCCCAGCAGCAAGCCGGCGCCGGCGATGCTGCCGCCGTACACCATGTAGCGCATCAGCACCTGATTGTTCTCGTCACCCAGCTTTGCCTGGGTGGTGCGCAAATCCGACTGGGCGCTGGCCAACTGCGCGTTCAGGTCCTTGGTCCGGGCTTCGAGCTCGTCGACCAGCTTCTTGCGCGATTCCAGGGTTTCCTGCATGCCCTGAACCTTGGTCTTCCAGTCATCGTCGATGGTCTTGAGTTGCGCGCTGAGGTCAGCGGCCTTCTGGGTCAATTGCGGCAAGCGCTCGGCCTGACCCGGCACTTCCTGCAGGTCAGCGGTGGGAATCCACACGTTGTCGCCGGCGCTGCCACGCACTTGGCTGTAATCGCCCTGGGTGTTGATCAGCTCGACCTTCTGGCCGGATTTCAGCGTGCCGACGATGCGGTAGCCATCGGTGGGGCCGCTGCGCACGTAGGTGCTGAGGGTATCGCTGACCCAGCGATCCTTGCTCGTGGTTTCGGCCAGTGCGAAGGGGCTGGCACAGCTCGCGGTTAAGACGGTAGTCAGCAGGCCGGCGTTGAGCAAACGGCGTCGAACGCCCGACACGGGGGTAAAGCGAAGGGAGGCATCGGAGGCAGAAATAGGCATGGATAATCTTCGACAAATTGACAAGAAGGCCGATGGGCGGGCCGCATGCAAGGGAATCACGCCTGATCGGACAGCGACGAACAACGCGCTGCAACGGCTGGAAAAGGCATCTGGCGCGGGCGAAATTCAGCCGCACGCCGAAGGCCATGGCCCGGGCGTACTGCGCGCGCAGTGGTCAACAGACCATTGAAAAGAGGTCAGGTTCACTGGGGAGGGATGACATTCGTCCGGGAAAGGTCCCACAACGCTTGTCGAAGTGACTGATACAACTGTGGGAGCGGGTCCGCTGGCGAATGCTTCATCAGGCGACGATGTCGACTGATGGAAAGCTATTCGCGAGCAAGCTCGCTCCCACAGGTTTTCCGCTGAGAGACTACTCGGCGAGTGCACCGCGGCTACACGCGCACAACGCCAGAGCAGGAGGTGTCAGACCTCGTGGTGCAGCTGCTCCACGGTCGGCTTGAGGATCACCACACCCAACGGCGGCAGGTTCAGGGACAACGAGAACGCCTGGCCGTGACTCTTGATCTCGTCGGTGCGCACGCCCCCGCCGTTGCCGAAGTTCGAACCGGCATAGATCCCCGCGTCGCTGTTGAACAGCTCGGCCCACTTGCCGCTGAACGGAACACCGACGCGATAGGCCTCACGCGGCACAGGCGTCAGGTTGGCGACCACCAGCAACGGCTCGCCCTCCTTGCTCCAGCGCAGGTAGGCATAGACGCTGTTGCCGGCATCGTCACCGATGACCCACTGGAAACCCTGGGGCTGGCAGTCTTGCTCGTACAGTGCCTTTTCGGTCCGATACAAACGGTTGAGGTCGCTGACCAGCGTGTGCACACCCTTGTGCTCGGCGTACTGCAGGAAATGCCAGTCCAGCTCGGTGTCGTGGTTCCACTCGCGCCACTGGCCGAACTCGCAGCCCATGAACAGCAGCTTCTTGCCCGGGTGGGTCCACATGAACGACAGGTACGCGCGCAGGTTGGCGAATTTCTGCCAGCGGTCGCCGGGCATCTTGTCGATCAGCGAATGCTTGCCGTGGACCACTTCGTCGTGGGAAATCGGCAGCACGAAACGCTCGGACCAGGCATACACCAGACCAAAACTGAGGCGATCATGGTGATGCTGGCGATTGATCGGGTCCTGCTCGACGTACTTGAGCGTGTCGTGCATCCAGCCCATGTTCCACTTGTAGGAGAAACCCAGCCCGCCCTGTTGGGTCGGCTGGGAAACGCCAGGCCACGAGGTGGATTCCTCGGCGATGACCAGCGCCCCGGGCGCTTCGATCGCGACCACGTCATTGAGGTGACGCAGGAAGTCGATGGCTTCCAGGTTCTCGCGGCCGCCGTAACGGTTCGGCACCCACTCCCCGGCGTTGCGGGAATAGTCGCGGTACAGCATCGACGCCACCGCATCCACGCGCAACGCATCGACGTGGAAGTTCTTCAGCCAGTGCAGCCCGGACGCGATCATGAAACCGTGGACTTCGGTGCGACCCAGGTTGTAGATCAGCGTGTTCCAGTCCTGATGGAAGCCCTCATGGGGGTTGGCGTATTCGTAGAGCGCAGTACCGTCGAATTGAGCCAGACCGTGTGCGTCGGTCGGGAAGTGGGCAGGCACCCAGTCAAGAATCACGCCGATGTCGTTGCGGTGGCACGCGTCAACGAATGCGGCGAAATCCTCCGGTTTGCCGTAACGCGCACTTGGGGCGAATTGCGACAACACCTGATAACCCCACGACCCGCCGAAGGGGTGTTCCATGATCGGCATCAGTTCGATGTGGGTGAAGCCCGTTTCCTTGATGTAAGGAATCAGATGCTCGGCCAGCTCGCGCCAGTTGTAAGGGCGATCGGGCTCATCATCGCCACCGTGGTGCCACTTCCACGACCCAGCGTGCAGCTCGTAGATCGACAGCGGCTGGTGGATGTCATGCTTCTCGCCCCGCGACTGCATCCAGTCGCTGTCCTGCCATTCGAAGGCAAGCGGCGCAGCGACTTTCGACGCCGTGGCCGGCGGCAGCTGGGTCGCCAGGGCCATCGGGTCGGCTTTCAGCGGCAGAACGCCGTGCTGGCCGAGGATCTCGTACTTGTAGGCCTCGCCCGGGCCGATGCGCGGAATGAAGATTTCCCACACGCCCGTCGGGTGACGCAGGCGCATCGGATGACGACGGCCATCCCAGCTGTTGAAATCACCCACCACCGAGACGCGGCGGGCGTTCGGTGCCCACACCGAGAAACGCACGCCATCGACACCGTCGACGTTCTTCACCTGTGCGCCCAGCGCGCTGCTCAGGTCACGGTGGTTACCCTCGGCGAACAGGTACAAATCCATCTCGCCCAGTTGCTCGCCGAAGCTATACGGGTCTTCGGTGATTTGCTCACCGGTGGCCCAGGAAATTTTCAGCAGATAGGGTTCACGCACCGCGAAGTGCCCGGCAAAGAAGCCCGGCTTGTCGGTCATGCTCAGTTCGCCAAGATCACGTTCGCCATCGCGAGCGAGCACGCGCACCGCCAGTGCATTGGGCAGATAGGCGCGGATTACCTGGCCTTCAGCGCCATCGCTGTGGGGGCCGAGCATCGAGAACGGGTCGCGGTGCTCCGCACGGATCAACGCGTCCATGTCAACGGCGCTTGGCAATGCTGCGTGGTTGCCATTACCGAATTGGTCAGAGGCACTCATTTTCATTCTCCATCAGACAGGTCTAGAAGCCCGCGCAAGCCTTGAAGCGGAACCGACAACCAAGTCGGCCGATTCTCGGCCTCGTAGGCCACTTCATAAGCGGCTTTTTCCAGGGTGAACAGCGCCAGCGCGGCCGCCTCACCTTTGGCATCTTTCCAGTCGTGACCCACCTCGACGGTGGCCTTGCGGTAGCCCTCCAGGAAGGCTTCCCGCGCCTGCAGCAAATACGTCTCGGCCACTTGCTGGCGGGCGGTGTCGGCCTGCACCGAGGTGTCGGCACTCTGCGCGTTGCGCATGGCCATCGCCGCAGCGTAGTCGAACGAACGCAGCACGCCGCTGACATCTTTGAACGGGCTGTACTTGGCCCGACGCTCCTGCAGGGGACGCGCCGGCTCGCCTTCGAAGTCGATCAGGTAAGCATCGCCCTTCACCACCAGCATCTGGCCGAGGTGCAGGTCGCCATGGACGCGCATTCTCAACCCGCCGACCGACTGCTTCGCCAGGGTTTTGACCTGAGCCAGCAGCGCTTTGCGCTTGCCCAGCAGTTCGGTGATGAGCTGCTGATCCTGGGCTTCCAGAGAGTCACGGTGCTGTTCGAGCAGCTGCAAGGCACGCTCGATCTGCGCCGAAACGCTCTTCGCCGAGGCCTCGCTGTCCTTGACGCTGGTCACTTCGGTCTTGAAGTCCGGGTTGTCCGTCGGCGCGCCGAGGATCACGTGCATCTCGCCCAGACGCTGACCCAGGAGGCCGGCAAAGTCTTTCAGTTCGATCAGCGCGTTGGCTTGCTGCTCCAGCGCCGACTGACCATGGGCCATGTGATCACGCACGGCGCGTTCGAGGTTGTTCTGCGTCCATTCCCACGCATCGCCCTGATTGCTCAGGTAACCCTGTGCGATCATCAGCAGGTTCTTCTCGCCCTGCCCGTCGACGCGCACGACTGCGCCCAACAGTGGCGAGATGTGCGGGTAACCCGCTTCGGTGAGGTACGCGCCCATTTCCAGCTCGGGGTGAGTACCGGCCGCGACACGGCGAATCATTTTCAGCACCAGCTTTTTGCCGACCACCACCGAGCTGTTGGACTGCTCGGCCGAGAGGTAGCGCACCTCGGCGTCTTCGTTCAGGCCCAGCGGTGCCAGTTGCGAGGTGCTCTGGAATTGCAGCTCGCCATCCGGCGTCGCCAGCACGGTGTTTTCCTGCATGCCGCGGATGACGCTGCGAATGAACGGCTCAAGGGTGAACGCATCGGTAATCAACCCGACCTGACGGCCGCGACGTACGCGGGACAGGGCCAGCTGTTGCGGCAAGGCGCTGCTGATGTCGTCTTCCGGCAACAGGCCGAATGGCAACTGGTAGCGCACCGTTTCGCCGCCGGAAGTGACTTCGATTTCGCTCAGCAACACCGGACGCACCGTGGTGCCGAAGCGCACGGCGTAGGCGATGTGGATGTTGTCGATGGCCGTACCTTTGCCAGCGAACCAGCGGCGTTTCGGCAGATAGACCGACAGTGACTGCTGCTCCATGGTCTGGCGCAGGGGTTCTTCGAGCAGTTCTTCCAGGCGCTGCTTGAGCACCAGGGTCGGGAAGTCCGGCATGCTCTGGGCCGGTTCAACGTGCCAACTGGGCATTTGATTCTCCGCGGCCAGCAAGAACCAGTAGAAGCCATAGGGCGGCAACGTCAGCAGGTAATTGAGCTGGCCAATAGGTGGGAAGGCGCTGCCGCCAAGCATCTCGACCGGAACGGTCGCGGCGTACGGGGCCAGTTCAAGCTCGGCGGCCTGGGAGGCGGCCGAGACGTTGGCGACACACAGGATGATTTCAGTCTTGCCGTCCGGCCCGGTGTACTCGCGGGTGTAGGCCAGGATGCGGCGGTTGCTCGGCGAAAGCATTTTCAGGGTGCCGCGGCCGAAGGCTTTCTGCTGCCGACGCACGGCAAGCATGCGGCGGGTCCAGTTCAGCAACGAGTGCGGGTCATGGTCCTGCGCCTCGACGTTGACCGACTGATAACCGTACAGCGGGTCCATGATCGGCGGCAGCACCAGGCTCGCCGGGTTGGCGCGGGAAAAGCCGCCGTTGCGGTCGATCGACCACTGCATCGGCGTGCGCACACCGTCGCGGTCGCCGAGGTAAATGTTGTCGCCCATGCCGATTTCGTCGCCGTAATACAGGGTCGGCGTGCCGGGCATGGACAACAGCATGCTGTTGAGCAGTTCAACGCGGCGGCGGTCACGTTCCAGCAAAGGCGCCAGGCGACGACGGATGCCCAGGTTGATCCGCGCGCGACGGTCCGAAGCGTAGTAATTCCACAGGTAATCACGCTCGCGGTCGGTGACCATCTCCAGCGTCAGTTCATCGTGGTTACGCAGGAAGATCGCCCACTGGCAGTTTTCCGGAATTTCAGGGGTCTGGCGCAGGATGTCGGTAATCGGAAAACGGTCTTCCTGGGCCACCGCCATGTACATGCGCGGCATCAGCGGAAAGTGAAACGCCATGTGGCATTCGTCGCCGTCCTTGCCCTTGCGATCACCGAAATACAGCTGGGTGTCTTCGGGCCACTGGTTGGCTTCGGCCAGCAGCATGCGATCGGGGTAATTGGCATCGATTTCAGCGCGAATCTGCTTGAGGACCTGGTGGGTCTCCGGCAGGTTTTCGTTGTTGGTGCCGTCACGCTCGATCAGATACGGAATCGCGTCCAGACGCAGGCCGTCGATGCCCATGTCCAGCCAGTAGCGCATGACCTCGATGACCGCCTTCATCACCTGCGGGTTGTCGAAGTTCAAGTCCGGCTGGTGGGAGTAGAAACGGTGCCAGAAGTACTGCTCGGCGACCGGGTCCCAGGTCCAGTTGGACTTCTCGGTGTCGAGAAAGATAATCCGGGTGCCGTCGTATTTCTGCGGGTCATCGGACCAGACGTAGAAATCCCGCGCCTTGGAGCCTTTTTTGGCATGCCGCGCGCGCTGGAACCACGCGTGCTGGTCCGAGGTGTGGTTGATGACCAGTTCGGTGATCACCCGCAGGCCGCGGTTGTGCGCCTCGGCGATGAATTTCTTGGCATCAGCCATGGTGCCGTAGTCGCTGTGCACACCGCGGTATTCGGAGATGTCATAGCCATCGTCGCGGCGGGGCGACGGGTAGAACGGCAGCAGCCAGATGGTGTTGACGCCCAGCTCGGCAATGTAATCGAGCTTGGCAATCAGCCCCGGGAAGTCACCGATGCCATCGTCGTTGGAATCGAAAAACGACTTAACGTGGACCTGGTAAATCACCGCATCCTTGTACCAGAGCGGGTCTTCGATAAAGGCAGCGTTGCGGGGTTTCTTTGCCATGACCACATCCTTTGAATTATTGGTTTGTGGCTTTGATGCGCCAGATGCCGAACGGCTGGTAAGACGGGTCCAGACGCATGAACTGGGTCTTGCCGTACCAGGTCCAGGAATGCCCGGTCATCAAATCTTCCCCCAACGTCGCGGCGTCATCCGACAGGCCCATTTCCCACAGCGGCAGTTCGAAATGCGCTTCCTGCGCGTTGCGCGGGTCAAGGTTCACGGCCACCAGAATGAAGTTGCTGCCATCCGCCGTGCGCTTGCCGAAGTACAGGATGTTGTCGTTGTACGCGGTGTAGATCTTCAGGCCCAAGTGCGTCTGCAGCGCCGGGTTCTGGCGACGGATGCGGTTGAGCTGGGCGATCTCGGCAATGATGTTGCCAGGCGCGGTGAAGTCCCGGGGACGGATTTCGTACTTCTCGGAATCCAGGTATTCCTCTTTGCCCGGTACCGGCGCCGATTCACACAGTTCGAAGCCCGAGTACATGCCCCACAGGCCCGAACCCATGGTCGCCAGCGCCGCGCGGATCAGGAAGCCGGGGCGCCCTGAATCGTGCAGGAACGGCGGGTTGATGTCCGGCGTGTTGACGAAGAAGTTCGGCCGGTAGCATTCACGCCATGGCGACTCATTGAGCTGGGTGAAATACTCGCTCAGCTCGGCCTTGTTATTGCGCCAGGTGAAATAGGTGTAGCTCTGGGAATAACCGACCTTGCCCAGGCGCGCCATCATCGCCGGTTTGGTGAAGGCTTCGGCGAGGAACATGACTTCCGGGTGCTGGCTGCGCACATCGGCAATCATCCACTGCCAGAACGGCAGCGGTTTGGTGTGCGGGTTGTCGACGCGGAAGATCTTCACGCCCTCTTTCACCCAGCCGAGGATCACGTCACGCAACTCGGTCCACAGGCCTGGAATGGCGTCCGGCGCATAGAAATCGACGTTGACGATGTCCTGGTATTTCTTCGGCGGGTTTTCCGCATAGCGGATGGTGCCGTCCGGACGCCAGGAGAACCAGCCCGGGTGCTCCTTGAGCCACAGGTGGTCCTGAGAGCACTGGATGGCGAAATCGAGGGCGATTTCCAGGCCATGCTCGGCTGCAGCGGCGACCAGCTCGCGGAAGTCTTCACGGGTGCCCAGTTGCGGGTGAATGGCGTCATGCCCGCCTTCAGCGCTGCCGATGGCGTAAGGGCTGCCCACATCATCCGCGCCTGCGGTCAGGGAGTTGTTCGGGCCTTTGCGGTGCGCGCGGCCAATCGGGTGGATCGGCGGGAAGTACAGCACGTCGAAGCCCATGTCGCGGATCATCGGCAGGCGCGTGTGAACGTCCTTGAAGGTGCCGTGGCGCTTTTTGTCATCGGTGATCGAACGCGGAAACAGCTCGTACCAGCTGGCGAACTGGGCCAGCTCACGTTCAACGTCCAGCGGGAATTCCAGGCTGCGGCTGAGGAAGGCGTGGTTGTCCGCCTTGGCCATGACGGCGGCAGTTTCGCTGTTCAGCAGCAGTGCGACCTTGGCCTCGTTTTCGGTGGCCTCGCCCAGGCGCTTGATCAGGCTGTCGAGCTGACCGCGCAATTCCAGGGTGCTGCGCTCGGCGGCGTGCACCAGGTGCAGGCGCCCTTCTTCCAGCTCCAGGTCGATCGTCACGCCCGCGGCGTACTTCTTTTCCAGCTCGTAGCGGTAGCTGCCGAACTGATCGATCCAGGCTTCGAGGCGGTAGATATAGCGGGTGAAGGTCGGCGGGGTGAATTCGCCAATCCAGCTGTCGTTGCCCAACTCGCGCATGGGCACGGACTGCCATTGTTCATCGTCAGCGGCCCGGTAGACGATACGTACGGCCATCTTGTCGTGGCCGTCCGCGTAGATTTTGCTGGTGACCGTGACCGGCTGACCGACAACGGCCTTGGCAGCCAGCTGACCGTTATCGATCACCGGTTGGGTGTCCTCGATCACGATCCGCGGCAGCTGCAAGGCTTGGGTCAGGGGGATAGGGTGGATAGAGTGGAGAACATCGTTGGCCAGGGAATCCGGGCCGTACGGCTGATCAGCAGTATCATTCATCGAGCATCACTCCTCACGCCCAGGGACGCCCGCTGTGGGGCGCCCATTGCTTCAGCGTCTTTGTCCATAACATAAGAGAGAGCCACGGGATCAACGCATCCGGACGTGGCAGCATAGGTTCCGAACGCCAGCCTCGGGCAAAAGTTCAAAGAGCTTGCGTGACGGTTGATCAACTCAGCGCACGGCACGCGGACTGGTTTTGCTCAGCACCGGGAAGGCAGCAGCGCAACGGTTGCAGTGAATCATTGGCAACGGGGAGCGGTCGTAACCTGGGAGTGCTGCGGCGTTGATGAACAGCCGCTCGACACGCTTGCCTCGATAACCTCACGCATGCCTCGATAACCCATGCCTCGATAACCAAAGGAAGGTAACACCATGAGCATTCCCGTTCCCGCAGAAACGCCCGATCCGAACATCGATGACCCCGAGCTGCCGGTGCCCAAGCCGGACGAGCCGCCTTCCCCGCTTATGCCCCCGGTGATCGAACCGCCGGCCGGTGACCCGCCGAGCAGCGAGCCGCCGGCGATTCTGGATGAGAAGTTTCCTGAATGATTGAAGGCCCTCCCCGGGGAAGCCGGTCCCTGCTGACGCAACACGTTTTGTGGGACCGGCTTTAGCCGGGAAGCTTTTAGCGGGCCAGCTGCGATTTCGAGGGTGCGCCGACTGGCCTCTTCCCGGCTGAAGCCGGTCCTACCTGCGCATGTTTTCCGTAGCACCGACTGCGCGTGTTTTCCGTAGGACCGGCTTCAGCCGGGAACGCGTCAGCAGCCCCACTATCGAAGTTGCCAAATGACCCCAGGCTCACGGCTCCTGCGCTTCGCCACCTGTGCTGCGAGCCGGATCCCTGGCGCGATCTTCCGGCGATTCAAAGCGCCTGACAATCCGCGGCATAAGGCTGAAAATCCCCAGCGCCAGCAACGTACTCAGCACCGCCGTCATCTCCCTGCCCATTCCCGCCGCGATACCGATCGCCGCCGTCATCCACAGACCGGCTGCCGTAGTCAGGCCCTTCACTTGCGTCGCGTTGAGCGCATCGCCCTTGAGGATGGTCCCGGCGCCGAGAAAGCCGATCCCCGCCACAATGCCCTGCACCACCCGGCTGAGTGCAGCGTCGTCGGCACCGGCCATACGCGGCACCAGCACAAACAGCGCAGCGCCCATGCACACCAGCATGTGAGTTCGAACCCCGGCCGCCTTGCCTTTGTGTTCCCGCTCGAAGCCCAGAATCCCGCCCAGCAGCGCCGCAATCACCAGGCGTATGGTCACGCGGGTGATCTGCCCGGCATCGGTGATGTCAGAGAACTCGGCCTGCAGTGTTTCCACCACTTCTTCCCACCAGGCATTCATCAGTGCATTCCCCTCATTCAGCGTCAGTGCCGTATGGACCGCAGCAGGGGCCGAGAGTGCGGGAGGTGCCCGACGACCCTCACCCCTGATCCGGTTCTCGGGTGCATATCTGCATCTGTACTAATTCGCAGACGACGCGCATATTCCGCCTGCACCGGGTCGCCCGCCCTTCCCGCCGGCCACCCACTGGCGGCTGCGCCCCAGACGCCCCTCAGCATGAGCCCCGCCATGAAGCGTTATGAAAAGTTTGCCGATGACATTGCCGAGCTGATCCGCACCGGGGTGCTTGCTGCGGGGCAGCGTGTGCCGTCGGTGCGCTACGCCAGCCAAACCCACGGCATCAGTCCGTCGACGGTGTTCCAGGCCTACTACTTGCTGGAACGTCGAGGCCTGATCCGGGCGCGGCCGCGCTCCGGCTACTTCGTCAACGACAGCATTCGCCTGCAAGGCCTGAGTGACAACGCCATCGAGCAGGATGCGCGCCCCGCGCCACAGCTGAGCGAATCCACCGAAGTCGACGTCAGCGAACTGGTGTTCTCTGTGCTGGAATCGATCAAGGACCCGAACACCGTGCCATTCGGCTCCGCCTTCCCCAGCGCCGCGCTGTTCCCGTTGCAGCGCCTGGCCCGCTCCCTCGCCAGTGCCACCCGCGACATGGACCCGCGCATGGTCGTCAGCGACCTCTCGCCCGGCAATCCAGCCCTGCGCCGGCAGATCGCCCTGCGTTACATGGTCGCCGGGCAGATGCTGCCCATGGACGAGCTGCTGATCACCAACGGGGCCCTGGAAGCCCTGAACCTGTGCCTGCAAGCGGTGACCGAGCCCGGTGATCTGGTGGCCATCGAGGCACCGGCGTTCTACGCCTGCCTGCAGGTGCTCGAACGGCTGAAGCTCAAGGCGGTGGAAATCCCGGTGCACCCGCAACAGGGCATTGACCTGGCAGTGCTTGAGCAGGCGCTCGAGCGTTACCCGATCAAGGCCTGCTGGAGCATGACCAGCTTCCAGAACCCCACCGGCGCGACGGTGCCTGAGGCGCGCAAACGGGAGCTGGTGCAGCTGCTGCGCAAGCATGAGGTGCCGCTGATCGAGGATGACGTGTACGCCGAGCTGTATTACGGCCAGCACGCGCCGAAACCGGCGAAGGCGTTCGACACCGAAGGCCTGGTCCTGCATTGCGGCTCGTTCGCCAAGAGCCTGGCGCCCGGGTATCGGGTGGGCTGGGTCGCTGCCGGGCGTTATGCGCAGAAGGTCGAGCGGCTGAAGATCATGACCTCGCTGTGCGCCTCGATGCCGGCCCAGGCCGCCATCGCCGATTACCTGCAACACGGCGGCTACGACCGGCACCTGCGCAAGTTGCGCCACAGCCTGGAAGATCAGCAGCGTGCCATGCTCGGCGCCATCGCCCGGTATTTCCCCGCGCAGACCCGCGTCAGCCAGCCCACCGGCGGGTACTTCCTGTGGGTGGAGCTGCCGGAACAGATCGATTCGCTGAAAGTGTTCCAGGCCGCCCTCGCTCAGGGCATCAGCATCGCCCCCGGCCCGATGTTTTCGCCAACGCGGCGCTTCCAGCCCTTCATCCGCCTGAACTACGGCAGCCCGTGGGGTGAAACGCCCGAGCGGGCGATGGAGACACTGGGGAAGATCATTCGCTCGATGAGGGGTTAAAAAGTGCCGGGCGAAGGGGCAGCGCTGCATATCTTAAGTGCCAGGACTGGCCCCTTCCCGGCTAAAGCCGGTCCTACAAGGGACCGCGTGCAGTCAGCGGAATTGAATGTGAACGCGGATGTAGGACCGGCTTCAGCCGGGAAGACGGCGGCACATTCAGCGGTGACTACCGACCGCCGCCCAGATCAATGAACGACCCCGTCGAATAGGACGCCTTGTCCGACAGCAGCCACAGAATCGCTTCCGCCACTTCATCGGCCAGTCCGCCACGGCCCATGGGGATGGTCGGTTCCAGCTTGCTGACGCGGTGAGGGTCGCCGCTCAGGGCGTGGAATTCGGTGAAGATGTAACCGGGGCGCACGGCGTTGACCCGCACCCCCTCGCCCGCCACTTCCTTGGCCAGCCCGACGGTGAAGGTGTCCAGGGCGCCCTTGGACGCCGCGTAGTCGACGTATTCACCGGGTGATCCGAGCCGTGCCGCCACGGACGAGACATTGACGATGCTGCCGCCGCGCCCGCCATGACGGGGCAACATGCGCAGCAGCGCGTGCTTGCTGCAGAGCATGGGCCCGACTACGTTGCTCATCATGATCTTCAGCAGACGAAACTCGGACATCGTGTCCAGCCGCGAAGCCTCGCCCACCGTGCCGGCGTTGTTGACCAGCGCAGTGATTCGGCCCATGTCGGCATCGACCCGGGCAAAAAGACGAATGATCTCATCCTCGTTGCTGACGTCCGCCTGTACCGCAATGGCATGCCCGCCCGCCTCGCGAATCTGCCCGCACAACCGCTCGGCCGAAGCGTGATCGGACAGATAGTTGATGCACACGCGATATCCCTGCGCTGCGGCCAGCACCGCCGTGGCGGCCCCGATACCCCGGGAGCCGCCGGTGATGAGGAGATTTTTATCCATAAACGTTCCCAGTCGATCAATGCGTGGAGGTGGGGTGGGTGTTAACACTCAATCGGTGATTTCGCGGACACGACGCCGGGCAGCTTCAATGTCAGCCATGAAACCCTCGGCCGGCAATGGAGAACCCAGCAGGTTGCCCTGCAACGCGTCGCAGCCCAGCCGCGTCAGGAAACTCTGTTGGCTGGCGGTCTCGACCCCTTCGGCAACGATGCGCAGGTTCAGCGCCTGACCCAGCGCAACGATCGCCGACACGATGGCCGCATCGTCGCTGTCGGGCTCCAGGTCGCGCACGAAACCGCGGTCGATTTTCAATTCGTTGGCCGGCAGGCGTTTGAGGTACATCAGGCTGGAGTAGCCGGTGCCGAAGTCGTCGATGGACAGGTCCACGTCCATGTCCGAGAGCTTGCGCAGCACGGTCATGCTCGCGTCGGCATCGCTCATGGCGGTGGTTTCGGTGATTTCCAGGGTCAGGCAGTTGGCCGGCAGCCCGTGGGTCGTCAATGCATCCGCGACGGCTTCGATCAGCCCGACATGGCTGAATTGCAATGCCGACAGGTTCACGGCAACGCGCCAGTCAGTGTTGCCGGCGTCGTACCAGCACTTCATCTGCCGGCAGGCCTCGCTCATTACCCATTCGCCGACCGGAATGATCAAGCCGGTTTTTTCCGCCAGACCGATGAAGGTATCCGGCATCAGCAGCCCGAGCTGCGGATGGTTCCAGCGCAACAGTGCTTCGGCACCGACCGGCCGGTGGGAGCTTGTGCTGAACTTGGGCTGGTAATGCAGGCAGAATTGCCCGTCACGCAGCGCAAGGCGCAGGTCCTGCTGCAACTGCAGCTTGTTGCGCGCATTGGTGTTCATCGACGCGTCGAAGAAGCTGTAGCCGTTCTTGCCGGCGTTCTTGGCGTGGTACATCGCGGCGTCGGCGTTCATCAGCAATTCCTGCTGGGTTCGGCCGTTCCCCGGGTACAGGCTGATGCCGATGCTCACTGTCACCTGCAGATCGTGTTCCTGCACGCTGAACGGCTGGTTCACCAGCGAGACCTGACGCGACGCCACGCTGACCGCCTCTTCGCCATCGTCGAGTTCGACCAGCAACACGAATTCATCGCCGCCGATGCGCGCCAGGGTGTCATGGCGATGGAAGTTCTCGCGCAATCGGAAGGCCACGGCCCGCAAGAGCTGGTCGCCGACGTGATGGCCGAACGCATCGTTCACCGGTTTGAAGCCATCCAGATCCAGAAACATCAGGGCGAACATGCCGCCCTGGGCATCGACCTTGCGCATGGCCTGATCGATACGATCGGCCAGCAACATGCGGTTGGGGAGCCCGGTCAGGTTGTCGTGCAGGGCCAGTTGCGTGAGCTCGCGGTTGGCCTCTTTCAACGACAGTGACAGTTGGGCGGTACGCGCCGCCATGCGCGCGTCCAGCACCGACGTCAGCAAGGTGATGCCCAGCACCGCCAGACTGGTGACCAGGACCACCTTGTCCAGACCGTCGGTGCGCAGGCCATTGGAAAGCGCGCCGCAGAAACTGCCCTGTGGAAAGTTGGCGGCGGTCATGGCGGTGTAGTGCATGCCCAGGATCGCAAACCCCATGACCACCGCCGCGCCCCCGCGTGCCAGGCGAACGTAAGGGGTTTCCTTGCGCAGCCGCACGGCGATGCTCAGCGCGACGGCGGACGCGGTGACGGCAATGACCAACGACAACCCGAACAAGGTGGGGTCGTAGTCGATGCCCGGCTGCATGCGCATCGCCGCCATGCCGGTGTAATGCATGGCGCAGCTGCCCAGGCCCATGACCAGTGCGCCGAACAGCATATTCGACAACGGGACGCGGTCGTGACTGACCAGCCACAAGGCAAAACCCGAGGAGAAAATGGTCATCAGCAACGAGAGCAGTGTCAGCGGTATGTCGTACGCCAGCTCGATGGGCAGCGTGAACGCAAGCATGCCGATGAAGTGCATCGACCAGATGCCGATGCCCATGGAGAGCGCGCCGCCGCACACCCACAGCATCCTCGCCCGACCGCGGGCCGACGCAATGCGCCCGGCCAGATCAAGGGTCGTGTAAGACGCGAGAATCGCTACGAGGACTGAAATCAGAACCAGCGAATTGGTGTAATGGCCGATCAACATGGCTGGCTCTTGGCTCAACGGAGTGCGGCCTTTCAGCCCTGATCAATTCGGCCGCGATTGTACCGAAATTCCTGTGAAAGTCCCGTCACTCCGTTGCGAAGGTGGCACATCGCTATTTAATTCACATCAGCGGTCGGAGACTTCGGCGCCCGCTTTCAGCCCGGTGGCAGCGTCCCAACCGCCGCCCAATGCCGCGATCAATTGGGCGCTGGCAACCAACCGGCTTTCCAGCACATTCAGCACACTGCGTTCGTTGCTCAGTGCGGTGGTCTGCACGTTGACCACGTCCAGGTAGCCGATCAGCCCTGCCTTGTACTGGTTGTTGGTCAGGCGCAGGGAGTCGCGCGCCGATTGCAGCGCCTCGTCGCGCACCCCGGATTCCTGCTCATAAACGCGCAACTGGGCCATGTAGTCTTCGACTTCCTTGAAGCCGTCGAGCACGGTCTGGCGGTACTGGGCGACGGTCTGGTCGTAGACCGCCTCGGTGCGGTCCACTTCGGCCGCACGCTGGCCACCGTCGAAGAGGGTCATCGCCAATTGCGGGCCGACCGACCAGAAGCGGTTGGGCAGGGAAATCCAGTTGCTGACGGTGCTGCTGCTGTAGCCGCCGCTCATGCTCAGGGTCAGGTCCGGGTAATACGCGGCCTTGGCCACGCCGATATTGGCGTTGGCGGTCATCACCGATCGCTCGGCTGCGGCGATGTCCGGGCGGCGTTCGAGCAATTGCGACGGCAGCTGCGCCGGAATCTGCGGCACCGCCGGAATTGAGGTGGTCGCCGCGAGGCTGAAGTCCGCCGGCGCCTGCCCCATCAGCACGGCAATCGCGTTTTCGAACTGCGCGCGCTGCCATTGCAGGTCGATCAGGTCGGCCTGAGTGCTCTTGAGTTGCGTCTGCGCCTGGGCCGTGGCATCGCGGCCGGAAATCCCGGCGCGGTACTGGTTCTGGGTCATGGTCAGCGAGCGCTGGTAGGCGTCGACGGTCGCTTCGAGCAAACGCTTCTGCTCATCGATCACCCGCAGTTGCAGGTAGTTCTGCACCAGCTGCGATTGCAGGCTCAGGCGCATCGACGCCAGGTCGGCGAGGCTGGCCTGGGCGCTGGCCTTGTCGGCTTCCAGCCCGCGGCGCAACTTGCCCCACACGTCGGCCTCCCAGCTCACGCCCAGTTGCGCGTTGTAGGTGTCGCGAATGCCGCTGCTGGAACTGCTCAGGCTGGAACTGCTGCTGCCGGTGCCCTGGCTCGAGCGGTTCTTGCTGGTGGTCAGGTCCAGCGTCGGGAAAAACGCGCCCCGCGCACTGCGCACCAACGCGGCGGCCTGCCGGTACTGCGCCTCGTACTGCGCCACGGTCTGGTTGGACGTATTGAGTGTTTCCACCAGCGCGTTGAGCTGGGCGTCGCCGTAGATTTCCCACCACGCGCCGCGCGCCATCGCATCGCTCGGGTTGGCCTGGGTCCAGCCTTCGGCCTGCTTGAAGTGCGCCGGGGTCGGCATGTCCGGTGTCTTGTAATCCGGGCCGACGGCGCAGGCACTGAGCAGCAGCGCACACAAGGCAACGCCGAAGGTCCTGTGAAACGGCAACGTCCGCTGTGGGCCAGGCGCTTTCATCGAGTCGTTCATAGCGGAGTGTCCAGGGCAGCATCCGTCTGCACACCGCGCCATTGGTTGAAACGATGGCGCAGACGGTCGAGATAAAGGTAAACCACGGGCGTGGTGTACAGCGTGAGGATCTGGCTGAGGATCAGGCCGCCGATGATGGTCAGGCCCAGTGGGCGACGCATTTCCGCCCCTTCGGCGCTGCTCAGCAGCAACGGCACGGCGCCGAGAATCGCCGCCAGCGTGGTCATCAGGATCGGTCGCAGGCGCTGCAGGCAGGCGTTGCGAATGGATTCCACCGGGGTCATGCCGCCCTGGCGTTCAAGCTGCAAGGCGAGGTCGATCATCAGAATCGCGTTCTTTTTCACCACGCCGATCAGCAGGAACAGCCCCAACAGCGAGATCAGGCTGAATTGCCCGCCGGTGAGGTAGATGCTCAACAGCGCGCCGACCCCCGCCGAGGGCAGCGTCGACAGTATGGTCAGTGGGTGGATGTAGCTTTCGTAGAGAATGCCCAGCACCAGGTACACCGCCACCAGCGCGCCAAGGATCATCCACGGCTGGCTCTTCTGGGTGGCGGCGAAAGCGTCGGAGGTCCCGGCCATCTTGGCGATCACGTCCTCGGGCAGGCCCACCGCCGCGACGGCGCGTTCAATGGCGGCGTTGGCCTGGTCGAGGGTGACGCCGTCGGACAGGTCAAAGGAGATGTTTTCCGAGGCGAACTGACCGTCGTGGCTGACGCGGTCGTCTTCCAGGCTGCGCTCGTAACGGGCAATGGTCGACAGCGGCACCCGCGCGCCGTCGGCAGTGATCACCTGGACCTGCTCCAGGGTGGTCGGGTCGAGGGCGTATTTCGGATTGACCTCCATGACCACCTGATACTGGTTCAGCGGGTCATAGATGGTCGATACCTGACGCTGGCTGTAGGCGTTGTTCAACACGGTGGTGACCATGTTCATGTCGATGCCCAGGCGCTTGGCCGCATCGCGGTCGACGATCAGCGTCACCTGCTGGGTGCCGCCGCCATCGTTAGCGTCGATGGCAGTCAGCTCCTTGAGCGACTTCAGTGCCGCGACGACCTTCGGATACCACAGGCGCAGGGTTTCCAGGTCGCCACTTTGCAGGATGTACTGGTATTGCGAGGTGGTCTGCTCGCGGCCGCCGCCCAGTTGCAGGTCCTGATCCGGCTGGAGGAACAGGCGCCCGCCCGGCACCAGCGGCATTTCCTTGCGCAGCCGCTCGACCACTTCCATGGCGCCGATGTTGCGTTCCTTGATCGGCTTCAGGCGCACGATGATGAACGCGTTGCCGGTGCCGCCGTTGCCGCCAATGAAGCCCGCGACGCTCTCCACGGCCGGATCCTTGAGGATCGCCGAGCGAAACGTGTCCATCTTCGGCTGCATCACGGAAAACGACAGGCCGTCATCCCCCCGTACAAACCCCATCAATTGGCCGGTGTCCTGCTGCGGCAGGAAGGTCTTGGGCACCACGACGTACAGGGCGATGTTGCCGACGATGGTCAGCAGCAGCGTCAGCAGGGTCAGGCGCCGATGGCGGAGCACCCAGCGCAGGCTGCGGTCATAACCGGCAACCATGCGGTCGTTGACGCGCTGACTCCAGCGCTGCAGGCGGTTTTCCGAGCCCGGCACATGGGGCTTGAGCCAGCGCGCGCACAGCATCGGCGTCAGGGTCAGCGAAACCACCAGGGAAACGACGATGGACACCGACAAGGTGATGGAAAACTCGCGGAACAGACTCTCCACCAGCCCGCCCATGAACAGGATCGAGATGAACACCGCGACCAGCGACACGTTCATCGACAGCAGCGTAAAGCCGACTTCCTTGGCGCCGAGATAAGCCGCCTCCATGGGGGGCACGCCGTCGTCGATGTGCCGGGAAATGTTCTCCAGCACCACGATGGCATCGTCGACCACCAGGCCGGTGGCGAGAATCAGCGCCATCAGCGACAGGTTGTTCAGCGAGAACCCGTACAGGTACATGATCGCGAAGGTGCCCACCAGCGACACCGGCACGGCCAGGGTCGGGATCAGCGAGGCACGGAAATTCCCGAGAAACAGGAACACCACCAGAATCACCAGCACCACGGCGATCAGCAGGGTCATTTCGGCTTCGTGCAGGGTGGCCTTGATCACCGGCGAGCGGTCCATGGCCAGGTCGAGCTTGACGCTGGCGGGCAGCACGGCCTGCAACGCTGGCAACTGCGCTTTGATCGCCGCTACGGTTTCGATGATGTTGGCGCCGGCCTGGCGGTTGATCACCAGCAGTACGGCGGCCTTGTCATTGAAGAAGCCGCTGTTGTAGCGGTCTTCCACCGAATCCTTGACCTTGGCCACATCTTTGAGCCGCAACGCCGCGCCATTGGCGTAATGGATGATCAGCGATTCGTAATCCTTGGCCTTCTCCAGCTGGTCATTGGCCTGCACCTGCCAGTTGTGCTCGCTGTTCTCCACCGAGCCTTTCGGGCGGCGCACATTGGAATTGGAAATGGTCGTGCGCACTTCGTCCAGCGACACGCCGTACTGGGACAGCAGCTTGGGCTCCAGCTCCACGCGCACGGCGGGCAGCGAGCTGCCGCCGATCTGCACTTCGCCGACGCCGTTCACCTGGGACAGGCTCTGGGAAAGGATCGTCGACGCCATGTCGTACAGCTCGCCCTTCTCCAGCACGTCGGAGGTAAGCGACAGCACCATGATCGGCGCCTGGGACGGGTTGACCTTCTTGTAGGTCGGCATGCTGCGCATCCCGCTGGGCAGCAGGCTGCGCGACGCATTGATGGCCGCCTGGACTTCCCGGGCAGCACCGTTGATGTCGCGGTCCATGTCGAACTGCAGAATGATCCGCGTCGAGCCCTGACTCGATCGGCTGCTCATGGTATTGACCCCGGCGATCACCCCGAGGGAGCGCTCCAGCGGCGTCGCCACGCTCGACGCCATGATTTCCGGGCTGGCGCCGGGCAACGAAGCGCTGACCACGATCACCGGAAAATCCATGTTCGGCAGCGGCGACACCGGCAGCAGACCGAAGCTCATCCCGCCCAGCAGCATGATTGCCAGGCTCAAGAGCATGGTCGCTACGGGGCGTTTGATGAAGGGCCCGGACAGATTCATGGGCGGGAGCTCCAAGCGGCAAGCTTCAAGCTGCAAGGGAAGGCAAAAGCCCCGGCCTGCGCATGGCTGCTTCTAGCTTGCAGCTTGAAGCTTGAGGCTTGCAGCTGGCCGGTCATACCGCCACCTCGGTTTTCTCGTTGCGCTGGAACCGGCGCCCCAACCGATCAAAGTACAAATAGATGACCGGCGTGGTGAACAGCGTCAGGACCTGGCTGACCAGCAAGCCGCCGACCATCACCAGACCCAGGGGCTGGCGCAGCTCGGCCCCGGAGCCTGAGGCGAACATCAGCGGGATCGCACCGAACAGTGCCGCCAGGGTGGTCATCAGAATCGGGCGGAAACGCAGCAGGGCCGCTTCGTAGATCGCGGTCTCCGGGTCGATGCCGCGGTTGCGTTCGGCGTCGAGGGCGAAGTCGATCATCATGATCGCGTTCTTCTTGACGATGCCGATCAGCAGGATGATGCCGATGATGGCGATCATGCCCAGGTCATTGCCGCTGAGGATCAGCGCCAGCAGCGCACCGATGGCCGCCGACGGCAGGGTCGACAGAATGGTGATCGGGTGGATGTAGCTCTCATAGAGCACGCCCAGCACGATGTACATGGTGATCACCGCCGCCAGCACCAGCAGCAGCGTGCTGGACAGCGAGGCCTGGAAGGCTTCGGCTGCGCCCTGGAATTCCGTCTGCACGCCGATCGGCATGCCGATGTCTTTCTGCACCTGCTCGATGACTTCCACGGCCTTGCCCAGCGCGACGCCCGGCGCCAGGTTGAACGACATCATCACCGCCGGAAACTGGCCGATGTGGGCAATCGCCAACTGCGCCTGACGTTGTTCGACCCGGGCCAGGCTCGACAGCTTGACCTGCCCGCCGTCGGTGGTCTTGACGTGAATCTGTTCCAGCGCCTCGGGCCCCAGCTCACTGCGCGAGTCGGCCTGCAACACCACCCGGTACTGGCTGGCCTGGGTGTAGATGGTGGAAATCTGCCGCTGGCCGAAGGCGTCATACAGCGCGTCGGTGATGTTGGCGACGGTCACGCCCAGCCGACTGGCGGCATCGCGGTCGATGTTGAGAAACACCTGCAGACCCCTGTCCTGCAAGTCGCTGGCGACATCGGTCAACTCCGGCCGCTGAGCCAGCGCCTCCACCAGTTTGCCGCTCCACAGATTGAGCAGGTCGGCGTCCGGCGAGGACATGCTGAACTGGTACTGGGTGCGGCTGACCCGGTCCTCGATGGTGAGGTCCTGCACCGGCTGCATGAACAGGCGGATGTCCGACAGCTGATCGACTTCGGGCTGCAGGCGCTGGATCACTTCGGACGCCGTCACATCCCGCTCGCTGTGGGGTTTGAGGTTGATCAGCATCCGACCGCTGTTGAGGGTCGCATTGTCACCGTCGACGCCGATGTACGACGACAGACTGGCGACCGCAGGGTCCTTCAGGATGATTTTCGCCAGGGCCTGCTGGCGCTGGCTCATGGAGGCGAACGACACCGACTGGGGCGCTTCGGAAATGCCCTGAATCACACCGGTGTCCTGCACCGGAAAGAAGCCCTTGGGCACGGCCAGATACAGCAATACCGTGATTCCAAGGGTGGCGATGGCGACCAGCAGGGTCAGCGGCTGATGCTTGAGCACCCACTGCAACTTGCGCCCGTAGGCGGCCACCAGCCAGTCGATCCACGCGCCGCTGGCCCGGTAAAAACGGCCCTGCTCTTCTTCTTTCGGCTCACGCTTGAGCAAGCGCGCGCACATCATCGGCGTCAGCGTCAGGGACACGACGAGGGAAATCAGGATCGCCACGGCCAGGGTGATGGCGAACTCGCGGAACAGCCGCCCGACCACATCGGCCATGAACAGCAGCGGAATAAGCACGGCAATCAGTGAGATGGTCAGCGAGATCAGCGTGAAACCAATCTGCCGGGCGCCCTTGAGCGCCGCCTGCAACGGCGTCTCGCCCTCCTCCAGGTGCCGGGAAATATTCTCCAGCATGACGATGGCGTCATCGACCACGAAACCGGTGGCAATGGTCATCGCCATCAACGTCAGGTTGTTGACCGAAAAGCCGGCCAGGTACATCACGCCGAAGGTGCCGATCAGCGACAGCGGCACGGCCACCGAGGGAATGATCGTCGCGCTGAAGCGCCGCAGAAACAGGAAGGTCACCAGCACCACCAGCACGATGGAAATCATCAACTCGTGCTGCACGTCGCTGACCGACGCGCGAATGGTCTGGGTGCGGTCGGTGAGCACGGTGACGTCAAGCCCGGCGGGCAGATTCTCGGTGATGCTGGGCAGCAGCGCCTTGATCCGGTCGACCACGTCGATCACGTTGGCGCCTGGCTGACGCTGGATGTTCAGCAGCACGGCCTGGTTCTCATTGGCCCACGCGGCAAGGCGATCGTTTTCGGCGCCGTCGACGATCTCGGCGACGTCCTTGAGTCGCAGCGGGCCGCCGTTGTTGTACGCCAGAATCAGGTTGGCGTATTCCTCGGGGGATTTGAGCTGGTCATTGGCGTCGAGCATCGACACCCGCGTCGGGCCGTCGAAATTACCCTTGGGCGTGTTGACGTTGGAGGCGCTGACCAGCGTCCGGACGTCCGCGAGGTTCAGGCCGTTGGCCGCCAGTGCGTCGGCGTTGACCTTGATCCGCACCGCCTGACGCTGGCCGCCGGCGATGGTGACCATGCCCACCCCGCTGATCTGCGCGATCTTCTGCGCCATGCGCGTGTCGACCAGATCATTGAGTTTGGGCAGCAGCATGGTTTTCGACGTAATGGCCAGGGTCAGCACCGGCGTGTCGGCCGGGTTGACCTTGTTATACGTCGGGGGCGCCGGCAGGTCGCTCGGCAGCAGGTTGGTCGCGCCGTTGATAGCCGCCTGCACCTCCTGCTCGGCGACGTCCATGTTGATGTCGAGGCTGAAACGCAGGGTGATGACCGAGGCCCCGCCGGAACTGGTCGAGGCCATCTGGGTCAGGCCCGGCATCTGCCCGAACTGGCGCTCAAGGGGCGCGGTCACGGCACTGGTCATCACTTGCGGACTCGCGCCGGGGTACAGCGTCATCACCCGAATGGTCGGGTAATCCACCTGCGGCAGCGCCGACACCGGCAGCAGCGTGTACGCGATCAGACCGGCCAGCACGATGGCGAGCATGCTCAGCGTGGTGGCGACCGGCCTGAGGATGAACAGGCGTGACAGGTTCATACGTTGCCTTTCTTCGCGGTCTCGGTACCCGCTGACTCACCGGGCTCCTTCGAGGGCTTGCCCTGCAACTGCTGACCCGGCGAGGCCGGCACGTCCTTGCTGTCGTTGACCACGTCCACCGCACTGCCGTCTTTCAGGCGGTCGGTGCCTTCGAGCACCACACGGTCGCCGGCCGCCAGACCTTCGGTAATCACCGTGGCGTTCTCGTCGCTTGGCCCGGTCTTGAGGGCGCGAATGCGCACGGTCTTGTCGCCGTCCATCACGTACACGAAGGTGCCGTTAACGCCGAACTGCACCGCGGCCGACGGCACCAGCACCACGTTTTTCAGGGTATTGGCCAGCAGGCGTGCGTTCACGAACTGATTGGGGAACAGCGCTTCGTTGTCGTTATCAAACCGCGCCTTGAACTTCAACGTGCCGGTGGTGATGTCGATCTGGTTATCGATGCTGGCGAGCACGCCGGTGGCCTGGAGCTTCAGGTCGCCACGGTCCCACGCCTCGACCGGCAACTTGCCGCCGCTGCGGTAACGGCTCAGCACCTCGGCGAGGTCTTTTTCCGGAAGCGTGAAGTTGACAGTGATCGGTTTGGTCTGGGTGATCACCGCCAGGGCGGTGGTGTCGTTGGCAGCGACCAGATTGCCGACGTCCAGCTGGCGCAGGCCGATGCGGCCCGAGATCGGCGCCCGGATCTGCGAGAACTCCAGGTTGAGCTTCGCGTCGCCCACGGCTGCCTGATTGGTCTTGATCGTCCCCTGGTACTGGCCGACCAGGGATTCGGCGGTGTCCAGGGTTTGCTTGGCGATGCTGTCTTCTTTGTACAGGCCCCGATAACGCTGTACGTCGAGTTGAGCATTCTTGAGCAGCGCCTGGTTCTGCATCAGCGTGCCTTCAGCCTGTTGCAGCGCGATCTGGTAGCTGCGCGGGTCGATCACCGCCAGCAAATCGCCGGCCTTGACCTGCTGGCCTTCCTGGAAATTGATCTTCATCAATTCGCCTGCCACGCGGCTGCGCACGTTGATCGTGTTCAGCGCGGTCACAGTGCCAAGGGCTTTGTAGTAAATGGGGAAGTCGCCGGTGTTCGCGACTGCGACCCGCACCGGTACCGGGGCGGTGGAGCCGCCGAACCCGGGACGCTTGGCCACCGCCTTGCCGTTGCCGCCGCTGCGGCTTGCGCTGGCCTGGGCCTGATCGCCTTTCTGCGCCGTGGCGTTCGGTTGCGACGCGGATCCCGGCCAGAAGCGCCAGCACAGGCCAGCGACGATCAACAGAACCAACAGGCTTATCAGCCAGCGACGGGAATTACGGGGGCCAGACAATTGCATGGATAAATCAACCAGTGTGCGCGTGAGCGTCTTCGGGAGGCTGAACAATAAGCATAGAGTCCGGCAAGGCAAAGGGGCTTTACCGGCAATTTACCTAGTGCTTACTCGGAATAAGGTGCTGACGTACCCATAAAAAACGGCCTGAGGGTGTCAGGCCGCCTGGATGTTGCCGGGTAATGCCGTCGACTGATGGCAATACGCCGCTTGCCAGCTTACTTCAATACGGCCAGCGCCGCGTCGTAGTTCGGCTCCTGGCCGATCTCCGGTACCAGTTCGCTGTGCAGCACCGTGTCGTTTTCGTCCAGCACCACGACAGCACGGGTGGTCAGCCCCACCATCGGCCCGTCGGCGATGGCAACGCCATAGTCCTGCATGAACTGCGCGCCGCGCATGGTCGACAGGTTCTTCACGTTTTCCAGACCTTCGGCGCCGCAGAAACGCGCCTGGGCAAACGGCAGGTCGGCGGAGATGCACAGCACAACGGCGTTGTTCAGCTCGTTGGCCTGGGCATTGAACGTGCGGATGGAGGTGGCGCAGGTCGGGGTGTCGACGCTCGGGAAGATGTTCAGCACCTTGCGCTTGCCGGCGAAGGTTTCCAGGGTTGCGTCGGACAGATCGGCCGCCACCAGTTTGAAGGCCGGCGCCTTGCTGCCGACGGTCGGCAGTTCGCCGCTGATCTGTACCGGAGAGCCTCTACGAGTCACTTGTGGCATGAGCTGAGTCCTTGTTTGAGTGGCATTCAAGGGCGGAAGTTAACCATGAAAAAGCGTGGCAACCTACCGCCAGAAACGATTTTATTGTCAGGAAACGGGGTGCATTACCGGTTTGTCCATCAGCCCCGGGCGGGCGCAGACGTCCACTACCCAGTCGACGAATACCCTCACCCGCCGCGACGTCTGCCGGTGTGCCGGGTACAGCGCGGTCAGGGGCAACAGCGGTTGTTCGACATCGCCCAGCACTTCGATCAGCTCGCCGCGGCGCAACGATTCGGCGACGTGGTAGTACGGCGTCTGCACCAGTCCGTACCCTGCGCTGCACGCCGCGAGGTAGCCATCGGCGCTGTTGGTCGCCAGAGCCTTGGGCAGGTCGGGCGCGTGAACTCGGCCATCAATGACGAACTCAAGCCCATAGCGTTTGTGGGTGGTGGAAGAGAAGTATTCGATGATCTGGTGGTGCTGCAGATCGGCCAGGGAGAGCGGCGTGCCCCTGCGCTGCAGATACCCGGGACTGGCGCACACCACCTGGCGCATGTGAGCGAGCGGTCGCGCCACCAGCGACTGATCGAGGGGCTCCCCGCCACGTATCACGCAGTCGTAGCCCTCCCGGATAAGGTCCACGGGACGATCGTTCATGCCCACTTCCATTGCCAGCCGGGGATAACGCTCGGTGAACTCTGGCAGCAGCGGCATGATGATCAGTCGGCCGATGCCCGACGGCATGTCGACTCGCAGCACGCCTTCCGGGTCCCGGGCCACCGAAGAGAACAACGATTCGGCCGCTTCAAGCTCGTTCAGCACGCTGACGCAGCGGTGGTAATAGGCCTGACCGTCCGGCGTCGGCGTCACCTGCCGCGTGGTGCGCATCAACAACTGCACGCCCAACTGTGCCTCCAGCTGCTTGATCAGAATGGTCACCGACGCCCGGGGCATGTGCAGGCTGTCGGCGGCCCTGGCGAAACCGCCCAGCTCGACAATGCGCGTGAAGGCCCGCATCGCGTTGAATTTATCCATGGCTTGTCACGGTTCCGCTGAGAGATTGTTTAGAAATTACCAATAGTGAAAGCACTTTTAGCCGGTTTATCCCGACGCTGTCGAGGCGCAAGAATGGTGGTCCTCTTGATCGACAAGGCATCCATCATGCAAACGCGTCAACTTGGCAAAAACGGCCCGCAGGTCTCGGCCCTGGGCCTGGGCTGCATGGGCATGACCGACTTCTATACGACGGGCGGCAACGCCGACGAAGCCATCGCCACCCTGCACCGGGCGCTGGAGAGGGGCGTCACCCTGCTGGACACCGCCGATATGTACGGCCCCCACACCAATGAGGAACTGCTGGGCAAGGCGCTGGCTGGCAAGCGGGATCAGGCGTTCATCGCCAGCAAGTTCGGCATCGTGCGTACGCCAGGCGACGCCGGCGCGCGCGGGGTCAATGGCAGTCCCGAATACATCCGCGCCGCGATCGATGACACGTTGCAGCGTCTGAAAATCGACACCCTGGATATGTATTACCAGCACCGCATTGATCCCGGCGTGGCGATCGAAGAGTCCGTTGGCGCCATGGCCGAGCTGGTCAAGGCAGGCAAGGTGCGCTTTCTCGGCTTGAGCGAGGCGTCGGCAAGCACCCTCGAACGCGCGCACAAGGTTCATCCCATTGCCGCCCTGCAGACCGAATATTCACTGTGGAGCCGCGAGCCGGAAGAAAACGGCGCGCTCGACACGTGCCGCCGGCTGGGCATTGCGTTTGTGCCGTACAGCCCGTTGGGGCGCGGTTTTCTGACCGGCGCACTGAAGAGCCCGGACGACTTCGCCGCCGATGACTATCGCCGCAGCAGTCCGAGGTTCCAGGGCGAGAACTTCGCCAAAAACCTGCTGCTGGTGAAGAAGGTGGAACAACTGGCGGCAGAAAAAGGCATTACCGCCGGCCAGCTGGCGTTGGCCTGGGTCCTCGCCCAGGGCAATGACGTGATTCCGATTCCCGGCACCAAGCAGCGCAAATACCTGGAAGAGAACGTCGCTGCGCTGGACGTGACCCTCAGCGCAGCAGAGTTGCAGGCGCTGAAAGACCTGTTCCCGGTTAACGCTGTCGCAGGCGGCCGTTATCCCGATGCGGCGATGAAGCTGGTCAACGGGTAAGCGGGTAACGCTCTCCAATCATCGCTGCGTCTTCGATGAACCCCGGCCTGTTGGCGGCGACACTCCGCCGCCAGCAGGCCCTGTCCCGCCCCGTTTCGCCGGGTTGTCAGAAGTCCCGCTTGTAGAAGATGTCCAGCGAACTCGCCACACCGCCCGCGACCTCCAGGTACACCTTCTTGCTCAGCAGGTAGCGCAAGGTCAGGGTGTTGGCCGGCTCGAACACCCCCACGCCGTAACGCAGGCTGAGCTTGTCGGTGATCTTGCCGCTGGCGACCACCGCCGTCTTGTCGCCGCTGCCCGAGGTGTCCAGATCGAAATCCTGAATCCCCAGCCCGGACGCCAGCTTGCCCGCCGTTGACGAACCGCCGGCCAGACCCAATGCCAGCGCCGCCTGGGCGACCATGTTGCTGTCTTCGCCGTTGGTGCTCAGCGGACGGCCCAGCACCAGATACGAGAGCGCCTGCTCCTGACTCATGGCAGGTTCGGAGAACACCGTGGTAGTCGGCTGCTCGGCGCTGCCGCTCAGGCGAATGCCGGCGATCACGTCGTCGGTCTGGCGGATGGCTTCGATGTCCAGATACGGCTGGTCGACCGGTCCTGCGAACAGCAGGCGCGCCTTGCGAATGGTCAGGCGCTGGCCGTAAGCGCGGTAGCGGCCGTCGTTGAGGTTCAGCTCGCCGCGGGTGTCCATGTTGTCGCCGATGTGCACGTGGCCGACGAGATTCGCAGTCAAACCGAAGCCGCTGAAACTCAAGGTCTCCTGGCCCACTTCGACGTTCACATCCATGGCGATGGCCAAGGGGGTTTTGCCCTGTTCGGTCTGCTGGCCCACGATCACGGTGTCATCAGAGACTTTCACCGTTGAAGGCGGCAGCTGGCGCACCGTGATCTCGCCTTTCGGGATCAGCACCTTGCCGGATACCGCGAGCCTGTCGCCCTGCAGGGTAATCTTCAGGTCCGGCGCCGCTTCCAGCTTGGCGTACGGTTCAACGGTGATCGGCAGGTGCGTGCCCTTCAGGTCAACGTCGACATCCAGCGCATTGGCCCAGGCCACATGCCCGCCAATGCTGCCTTGACCCGTCGTGCCGCTGCGCCAGTTGCCGGTCAGATCAACGCGCTCGCCGGCAATCAGGGCCTGCACATTGAGCTTTTCAAGACTCACCGGCAATTCGGGACCGGAGACTTCGGCGTCGTTGAGCGTCACGTTGCCGTTGACCTGAGGCGCCAGCAGGCCGCCCGAGATCCGCCCGCTGCCATTGAGCTTGCCGTTGAGCTTTTCCACCATGGGCACAAACGGCCTTGCGACCGACACGTCCAGGCCGCTGAGGGTGAAGTCGCCGGTCACGGGCTTGTTCCTGGCGATCGGATCGATGCTCAGTCGCGCCAGCAGTTCACCGAGCTTGCCGCCACGAAAATTGAGGCTGGTGTCGACTTTCTTCGGGGTCAGGCTGCTGGTCAGCTTCAGCGTGTCGTAGGGGAAGTCCAGCCACTGGTTCTTGTCCTTGACCCGCAGCGTCCCGCCACTGGCGTCGATGACCACCTGGCCATTGGGGCCGGCAGCGGGAACGTCCAGCTGGATGTCGGCATTCAACGCGCCCGTCCAGGCGAAATCCTTGGGCAGCCACTGCGCCAGGCTTTCCAGCGGGAAGCGCTTGAGGTGGTAGCGCAGGCGCGGTTCGGGCATCAGGCGCTGATCTTCGCCGCACAGGCTCGCAGGCCCCGACACCCAGCAATGAGCACCAAAGTTGACCTTGCCGTTGGCCAAACGCTCCAGCTTGGCCGGCTGTTGCAGCTTCCAGTCCTGCCCGCCGCTCTGGATGTCGCCGCTGGCCAGACGCCCGCGCCAATTACCTTTGTCCAGATTGCCGTCCAGCGCCAGGGCCAGTTTGAGCAGCGGACCTTTGAGATCGAGTTTGACTTGCTGACGCTTGATGTCGCCCTGGCCATTAACCGTCAGCGCGCCCAGCGCCGTGTCGCCGGCCTGAATGCCGGAGGTCTTCAGGTCAAGGGTGGCGCGCTGGGCGCTGTCGAGCCTGCCGGCCAGGGTCAAGCTCTGCAGCGTGTTCGCCTGAAACGCCAGTTGCGTGCCTTGCAAGGCCAGCTGCCCTTGGGGCGCCTGTACCGTGCCGGCGACGTCGATGCGCCCTTTCATCTGGCCTTGCAGGCCAGGCCATAGCTGACCCAGTCGCGCCAGGTTGATGTCCAGCTGGCCGGCGATTTTCTGCTGAAGGCTTCCTGTGCCCTGAATCCGGTTGTCGCCCAGGCGGATGTCCAGGGCGTTGAGGTTCCATTTGTTGTCGGCGCCATCGGCCTTGGCCTGCAGCACCGCGGGCTGACCGCGCAGGCGCCCCTTCAGGTCCAGATCGGCGTTCAGGGTGAGTTGCTCGTTGCGCATTGAACCCTTGCTGCGCAGCGGACCCGCCAAGGAGCCCGGCAATTCCGCGACCCAGTAAGCGGGATCGATGGCGCTGAGATCCAGTGCCGTGTCCCAGGCGATGCCGTCGGCAAATTGCAGATTCAGGTGACCGCTGGCCTTGCCCTGCCCGGCTGCCAGCTCAAGTTGAGGCAGGAAGATCTGTTGCAGATCGCCGCTGAACGGACTCTGAAGCGTGAACGGGCCGGCCGGGCCCTTGAAGTCGCCGGCGAAATGGCCGAGGTATTTGCCGTCGGTGTAGGACACTTCCCCGGTGAACGTATGCACGCTGACCTGGGGCTCGTCGATCAACGGGTACAGGCGATGCCAGGGAAAGTCGAGCCAGTCGATTTTCGCGTCGGCGCGCAGGCCCTGTTGCCAGTCCAGTTTGCCGCTCGCCTTGAGGCGCTGGTTGTCGCTGGCGGTCAGATCAAGCGCCGTAATGTCCGCGCCCTTGGCGTCGACCCGGCCTTGTAATGCCAGCGCCACCGGGCCTTTTTCCGCCGGAAGGCTGGCGTTGCCGGTGATGGCGTAGCCTTGAGCAAGATCGCCCTTGGCGTTGAGCATCAGATGATCGAGCTGCAACGTGTCCGGCAGATCAGCGCTGGGCTTGAAGTTGTCGCTGGTGATGGCGATGTCCGCCGGCAGGTTCTCCACCAGCGGTTGCAACTGCCCGACGAGCGTGGCGTCGAGGTAGCCCTTGCTCTGCGCGTTGAGGGTCAAAGTCTTGAGCAGGTCCCCTTGAATGTTCAGTGCCAGTGACAACGGCTGACCACTGACGTCGGGTAGCTTCAGCTGTCCTTCGGCGGTCAACGGCCAGTTACCCTCGGGTTTGAGCAGGCCCGACAGATCAAGGGCGATGTCATCACGACCGGCGTGCAGCGAATCGATCTTCAACCCCTCAGCGGTCCAGTGCGCCGCCAGCTTCACGTCGCGAACCTGTTCGGTGCCGTCCAGATGAAGACTGCCGATCTGCACGCGCCCTAGTTGCAGGGCCAGCGGCAGCTTGAGGTCCGGCAGCGTGATCGGCCCGCTGGCTGCCTCGTCGCTGGAGGGCGGAAACTGCAGCCTGATGTCGCCCGTTTGCAGGTTGTCGATGCAGAGCGTCATGCGCGCGAGGCACGCGGGTGACCAGTCGAAAACCGGTGCGTCGACTTCGACCTTGCTCTGGCCTTGCTGCCAGACCAGGTGATCCGCCTGCCACGCGCCGCCCAGACGACCGGAAAACCCTTCGACCGTCAGGCCCGGCACCCACCCGAGGGCCCAACGGCTGCCGCTTTGCGTACCGAGGAGGATGGTGGCCGTCAGCACCATCAAAATGATCAGCGACAGCAGCGTAATCGCCGTGATTGCCGCGGTGCGTTTCAACAAAGCCAGCTTCGTCACAGTTCAGGTCCCATCGAGAAGTGCAGACGAATACCGCCGTCTTCATCCAGCGCGTGGGCGAGGTCGAGGCGCAGCGGCCCCACCGGCGACACCCAGCGCACGCCAATGCCGACGCCGGTTTTCAGGCTCGGCAGGTCCAGTGAATTGAACGAGTTGCCCTGATCGACGAACGCCGCCACCCGCCATTTTTCGGCGATCGAGTATTGGTACTCGGCGCTTCCGGCGATCATGTAACGGCCGCCGATCTTGTCACCGTCGGAGTTCTCCGGGGACAGCGATTGGTAGTCATAGCCGCGCACGCTCTGGTCGCCACCGGCAAAAAAGCGCAGGGATGGCGGGATCGACTTGTAGCCGTTGCTGGCGCTGCCCCCAACCTGCACACGCCCGAGGAAGCGGTGGTTCTGCGCCACGGTGGTCAGCCCTTTGAGCATCACCGTGCCGTGCAGCAGGTTGGCGTCAGAACCCAGCCCTTCCTTGGCGACCTGGGTGTCGAACCGCAGCCGGTAGCCGTTGTGCGGGTCGATGCGGTTGTCGCTGCGCAGGTACGAATAGCTGACGCCGGGCATGAGCAAGGTGCTGAGGCCTTCGTCGTTGCCCAGCCGGTATTCTTCGCGCTGCCACTTCAGCGATATCACGCGCTCCCAGCCGCTGGGCAGTTTGCTGTGCCATTCGGGCCCAACGGTCAGCAGTTTGCTGAGGCTGTCGGTGTCGGCGATTTCTTCATATTGATAGCCACCGGCAAATCGCAATTTGTCGGTCAGGGGCGGGTCCAGCGGGATGTCGTAGAACAGGCCGACGTTCTGCCGAGGGGCGGAGATTTCCGCCTCGGCGCCATAACTGTGGCCCTGGGGATTGACCCAGTGGCGCGTCCAGTTGGCCTTTACCCGTGGGCCGACGTCGGTCGAATAGCCGACCCCGAGCCCCATGGTCCGCGGCTTGCGGGTCTGCAACTGCACGTCGACCGGAATGACCTGGGCCTGGGCATCGGTGGGCGATGCGTTGACCCGAACGCCTTCGAAATAGCCGCTCGACTGCATGGCCTGATTGAGTTCGGCGATCAGTTCGGAGTCGTAGGGCGTGTCTTGTTTGAACGGCACCATGCGCCGCAGCAAGTCTTCATCGAATGGCGCGTCGCCGCTGAAGGTCACTTTGCCAAGGGAGAAACGCGGCCCGCTGTCGTAGACCAGTTCGATGTCGGCGACACCGGCGCGCGGGTCGACGGAAAGGCGCTGGGTCACGAACCGGCCCTTGAAGAAGCCGTAGCGCGCCGCCTGGGTTTCAATCAGGTGCTTGGCGTCCTCGTAGACACCATGGTTGAGCACCGCGCCGGGCTTCAGGGCGTCACCCTTCGGCACCCGGAAGCTTTTAAGCTGGGTCGCCTGCCCGGTCACGCGGATGGATACGTTGCGCAGGTGCACAGGCTCGCCGGCCTGAACCTTCAACAGCAGTTGCAGGTTGTTGTCGACGTGGCGGACTTCGCTGTCAATCTGCGCCTGATAATAGCCAAGGGCCTGAGCGGCCTTTTGCGCCTGCTCGACGGCCCCGACGCTGAAGCGTTCGAGCGCTGGCTCGTCGCGCTCGCCGAGGCTGCCCACATACCCTTCGATGTTGGACTTGAGCGCGGCATTGGACGGCTTGACCCGGACTTCCAGCTGCGCATCGGCAAACGCCGCGCAACTGGACAACATCAGGAGAAAGCCACTGGTGTATCGATGGGGAAACTTCATAGGCGCGAATGCTACACGAGCGACGCGGGCTGCTGGAACCCGCGGAAATGGAGAAGCGTGCGCGGCTCAGGCCACAGAACCCAATGAAACCTGCGGATTTGGGTGGAAAAAGATGTGTTCGCGGACAGGTCCTACTGCCACCTCACCGATTTCCTCATAACCCTGTCGGTTATAGAACTCCAGATAATCGCCATTGCCGGTGTCGAGAACGATGCCCTGGGAATTCCTGTCCTGGGCACACCAGTCATGCAACGCCAGCAGCAACCGCTCGCCATAGTGCCGCCCCTGAAAGTCGGGATGCACGCCGAACAACGGCAGGACATGAACCGCTTCCGAAGGCACGCAGGCCAGCACGGCGTGGTAGTACTCCAGATAGCGCTGAGTGCAGCGCAGGCCGGTGGTCATCAACATGCGAATGCGCCAGGCCCAGCTTTCGGTGATGCCCAGCCGCCGCTGCGGAGGCGCAATCAGGGCAACGCCGACCAGGCGGTCCGCCACGAATAGCCCCAACGCCGGCAGGTCCTGCAGATAGTGCTGTTTGACCAGCGCCCGAATGGTCGCCTTGACCCGATGGTCGTAGCCGGAGCGGCCGGATTCGAAGAGGTAGGCAAAACTCGGCTCCTGGCGGTAGGCGAGGTACAGCAGCGCGCGGGTTTCGCGGGAGTAGCCGCTGTCGAGCTGACGGATCTCCGCCGTTTCGCTAGGCAGTTCAGGCATGGTGTGCGTCCTTTTGATGAGCCCCGGGGCGGCCGCTCGGGTGCTTGACTTCAAGGCTTCGAGTCGCCGCCCGCCAGCGCAGTTCCCGCGACGTGGCCGCCGATCAGAAATGCACACAGCGCAACCGCCATCGCACACAGCGCCTCTGACGCTGGCCGTGGCCGGGCAGGTCGGCTAGCATCGCCGTTTGTATTTGTAAGGAGCTGCCAGGAGCGCCGCCCATGAAAATTGTGTCTTTTAATATCAACGGCCTTCGCGCCCGACCGCATCAACTGGCGGCGTTGATCGAGAAACATCAGCCCGACGTCATTGGCCTGCAGGAAACCAAGGTCTCCGACGAGCAATTCCCCCAGGCCGAGATCGAAGCGCTGGGCTACCACGTTCATTTCCATGGCCAGAAGGGCCATTACGGCGTCGCACTGCTCTCCCGCCAGCCGCCGCTGTCGATCCACAAGGGCTTCGACAACGACGACGAAGAGGCCCAGCGCCGTTTCATCTGGGGCGCATTCGCTGATCGCAACGGCAATCCGGTCACGGTCATGAACGGCTATTTCCCACAAGGCGAAAGCCGTGATCACCCGACCAAGTTCCCGGCCAAGCTGCGCTTCTATGCAGATCTGCAGAACCTGCTGGAAACGAAATTCAGCAACGACCAGCCGCTGGTGGTGATGGGCGACGTCAACATCTCCCCGGAGGACAGCGACATCGGCATTGGCGCCGACAACGCCAAGCGCTGGTTGAAAACCGGCAAGTGCAGCTTCCTTCCGGAAGAGCGCGAGTGGCTCGGCAAGCTGAAGAACTGGGGCCTGGTGGACAGCTTCCGTCACTTGTACCCGGAAGTGGTCGATCAGTTCAGCTGGTTCGACTATCGCAGCCGCGGCTTTGAAGACGAGCCCAAGCGTGGCCTGCGCATCGACCTGATCCTCACGTCCCATGGCCTGCAACCGCGCATCAAGGCGGCGGGCGTGGACTACCATTTGCGGTCGATGGACAAGCCTTCCGACCACGCGCCGATCTGGCTTGAGCTGGAATAACCGAACCATCACAGTTCAGCCGCGCGGCGCCCTGCCCGCGGCTTCATCGTCCGAGGCGCTATAAGCCGCGGGCTGTCATCTGCGCGTCATTGGCCTGTCTTATTCTCCGGCCACCTCCACTCCTATAAAGATGCCGCACATGCTGCGCACCGGTGTTTTCATTTTCCTCGCTTCACTCTTCGCTTTTTCGGTAGATACCCACGCCGCTGCCCTGCCCGCGCCCAGTGACGGCTCGCCGGCCTTGCGCATTCAGGGCTCGAACACGATTGGCGCGCAACTGGGGCCGGCGCTGGTCAAAGGCCTGCTGGCGCAGCAAAGCGCACAGTCCATTCAGGAACAAGCGGGCGCGCACCCCAACGAGCGGCGTATCACCGCCCAGTTGCCGTCCGGCCAGAATGTCAGCATCGACATTGCGGCACACGGATCGAGCACAGGTTTCGTGGCCCTGAAGGACGGCTTGGCAGATGTAGCAGCCTCCTCGCGCCCCATCAAAAACAGTGAAGCCATGGAGCTGGCAGCCTTGGGCGACTTGCGCAGCCATCAGGCCGAGCAGGTCATCGCCATCGACGGCGTTGCGGTGATTCTCCATCCCGGCAACCCGCTGCGGGAGCTGAGCACAGTGCAACTGGCGAAAATCTTTTCCGGGGAGGTCCGCGACTGGGAGCAATTGGGCGGCACTGCCGGGGCCATTCATTTATATGCGCGGGATCAGCAGTCGGGCACCTTCGACACCTTCAACGAGCTGGTGCTGGCCAAGTCCGGCAAGACGTTGTCGAAGGAGGCCCGGCGGTTCGAGTCCAGCGAGGAATTGTCCGATCAGGTCAGCCAGGACCGCCAGGGCATCGGTTTCATCGGCCTGCCCTACGTCCGGCAGGCCAAGGCCGTGGCGATCATCGATGGCGAGTCCAAACCGATGCTGCCCACGGTCAGCCTGATCGCCACCGAAGACTATCCGCTGTCACGCCGCCTGTATTTCTACCTGCCGCCTGAGGCGAAGCAGCGCTGGGCCAAGGCGCTGGTGCGGTTCGCCCAGAGTCCGCAGGGACAGTCCATCGTGGCGCAAAACGGGTTTGTGGCGCAGACGGTGCAGGCGGTAAAAGTGCGGGCGACGACGCAGATGCCGCTGGCGTATCAAAATCTGGCGCGGGAGGCCGAGCGGCTGTCGGTGAATTTCCGTTTCGCCCAAGGCAGCGCGACCCTCGACACCAAGGCCATGCTTGATCTCAAGCGCGTGGTCGACTATCTGAAGGCCCATGACAAGCTGGATCAGAAGGTCACGCTGGTGGGATTTGGCGATGCCAAGAGCGACCCGGCGCGAGCGCAGTTGCTGTCCAGACTGCGCGCGATGGCAGTGCGCCGGGAGTTGCTGAAACATCAGGTGGTGCTGCGTGAAGTGCGCGGCTTCGGCGACGAAATGCCGGTGGCGACCAATGACGGCGATGAAGGCCGGATCAAGAACCGCCGGGTGGAGGTGTGGGTGGAGTGATGCGGTTCAAGCCCGCCAGCACTGTACGGCTTACTGGCGACGTCGTGGTCGGTCACCGATGTTCGCTGCGCATCATCTCCTTGGGCACGTACTTGCCAATCTCGAATTTGCCGATCGCCGCGCGGTGGACTTCGTCCGGGCCGTCGGCCAGGCGCAGGGTGCGCTGCATGGCGTACATGTAGGCCAGCGGGAAATCGCCGGACACCCCCGCACCGCCATGCATCTGGATCGCCCTGTCGATCACCCGCAGAGCGACGTTCGGCGCGACCACTTTGATCTGCGCGATCTCGCTCTTCGCCACCTTGTTGCCTACGGTGTCCATCATGTAGGCCGCTTTCAGGGTCAGCAGCCGGGCCATGTCGATTTCCATGCGCGAGTCGGCGATCTTGTCGATATTGCCCCCCAGTCGCGCCAGCGGCCGGCCAAACGCAGTGCGCTGCACCGAGCGTTTGCACATCAGTTCCAGCGCGCGCTCCGCCATCCCGACCGAGCGCATGCAATGGTGAATTCTGCCCGGGCCAAGGCGACCCTGGGCGATCTCGAAACCACGTCCTTCACCCAGCAGGACGTTTTCGTACGGCACGCGCACGTTTTCGAACAGCACTTCGGCGTGACCGTGGGGCGCATCGTCGTAGCCGAACACCGGCAGCGGCCGCAGGATTTTTACCCCTGGCGTGTCAGTCGGCACCAGGATCATCGAATGCTGCTGATGACGCGGGCCGTCCGGGTTGCTCAGGCCCATGAACACCATGATCTTGCAGCGCGGGTCGCAGGCGCCGGAGGTCCACCATTTGCGGCCGTTGATGACCCACTCATCGCCATCACGCACTGCGGTCGCGGCCATGTTGGTGGCATCCGAGGACGCCACGTCGGGTTCGGTCATCGCAAACGCCGAGCGAATCTCGCCGCGCAGCAAAGGTTCCAGCCACCGTTCCTTCTGCGCCTCACTGGCGTAGCGCACCAGCACCTCCATGTTGCCGGTGTCCGGCGCCGAACAGTTGAACGGCTCCGGGCCGAGCAGCGAGCGGCCCATGATCTCCGCCAGCGGCGCGTACTCGAGATTCGACAGCCCTGCCCCGCATTCGGATTCCGGCAGGAACAGGTTCCACAGCCCCTCGGCCTTTGCCTTCGCCTTGAGCGCCTCCATGATCGCCGTCGGCTGCCAGCGGTCGCCTTCGGCCACTTGGCGCTCGAACACGGGCTCGGCCGGGTACACGTGAGTGTCCATGAAGGCCGTCACGCGCTCGCGCAGTGCCTGAACCTTGGGGGAGTAAGCGAAATCCATGGGGCGGCTGCCTTCTATGAGGTGTTGTCAGGTCGTGAGCCGATGCTAGATCAGCGCCCCCCATTTATCTAACCTATTCTCGGCGTGTATAAACATTCATAACCGATATATGATTCGGCGCATTCCAAACAACAAGAACTGCACGAGGCGCACAGCAATGAACCTGAGCAAGGTCGATCTCAATCTCTTTATTGTGTTTGACGCCATCTACACCGAAGCCAATCTGACCCGCGCCGGTCAGATCGTCGGCATCACCCAGCCTGCGGTGTCCAACGCCCTGTCGCGCCTTCGCGAAACCTTCAACGATCCACTGTTCGTGCGCACCGCCCAGGGCATGGTGCCCACCCCGATGGCGCAGAACATCATCGGCCCGGTGCGCAACGCCCTGTCGCTGCTGCGGGTGTCGGTGCAGGAGAGCCGGATTTTCAATCCGCTGCAGGCCAACAAGAATTACCGCATCAGCATGACCGACCTCACCGAAGCGGTGATTCTGCCGGCACTGTTCCAGCGGCTGCGGCGCCTGGCGCCCGCCGTGACCATCGAAAGCTTTCTGTCCAAGCGCCGGGAGACGACCAAGGAACTCGCGGCGGGCCGACTGGATTTCGCCGTCGACGCGCCGCTGAATACCGACCCCCAGGTGCGCCACGTCAAGCTGATGGAAGACCGCTATGTGTGCGCCATGCGCCGGGGCCACCCGCTGGCGAACAAGGAGGCCATCAGCCTGGATGACTACCTCGGCGTCGCGCACATCCATATTTCCAGCCGGCGCAGTGGCTTGGGTTATGTGGATCTGGCGCTCGGAAAAATGGGTATTCAGCGCAAGGTGGCGTTGCGTTCGCAGCATTACCTGATGGCCTCGCAGGTGTTGCAGCAAACCGACATGGTGATGACCGTTCCCGAGCGCTTCGCCCGGCGCAATGACCTGCATTTCGTGTACCTGCCGGTCAACGACGTGCCGACCGTGGAAACCCACCTGTACTGGCACGAAAGCACCGATCAGGACCCCGCCAACCGCTGGATGCGTGAGCAGATCATCGAACTCTGCCAATTGGTGACTGCGCAGGAGCGCAAGTTGGGCAAGACCCTTGAAGCAGTGAAGTGAAGGTTCAGCGGCGCCTGCAGTCAATGTAGGACCGGCTTTAGCCGGGAAGAGGCCCTTGTGGACACCATCCATTTTGCGGTGTCGCTGCTGGCCCTTTCCCGGCTGAAGCCGGTCCTACGTTCAAAACGCCGTCCTACGATTGGCAAAAGCTGTCCAGTGTTTGATAACACCCTTGACGTTAACGTAAAGCCCCACTTACGTTACGCCCAGGCCTTCCGTATCGAGCACTGCCATGACCGCCACCACCTACAGCATTTCCGACCTCGCCCGCGAGCTGGACATCACCACCCGCACCATCCGTTTCTACGAAGAACAAGGCATGCTCAGCCCCGAACGCCGGGGGATGGAGCGGGTGTATTCGGCCCGTGACAAGGTCACCCTCAAACTCATTCTGCGCGGCAAGCGCATCGGCTTCTCTCTCGCCGAATGCCGCGACCTCATCGGTCTGTACGACCCCCACGGCGGCAACCACAAACAATTGAGCACCATGCTGAAAAAAATCGCCGAGCGTCGCGCGCAGCTGGATCAGCAGCTTCTGGACATTCAACAAATGCAACTAGAACTCGACACAGCAGAAGAACGCTGCAAGGCCGCACTGGAAATATCCAGCTGATTCAGTCCCATAGAACAACAACCTAAAGCCAAATCTTTCAGGAACGATGCCGCTATGTCTCTCCCTCAACGTGTGCGTCTGGTTGAAGTCGGCCCTCGGGATGGTCTGCAGAACGAATCCCGCCCGGTCAGCGTCAGCGACAAGCTGCAACTGGTGCACGACCTCGCCGATGCGGGCGTCAGCTATATCGAAGCGGGCAGTTTCGTGTCGCCAAAATGGGTGCCGCAGATGGCCGGCTCCGCTGAACTGTTCGCCGGCATCCAGCCGAAGGAAGGCGTGACCTACGCCGCGCTGGCACCCAACTTGCGCGGATTCGAAGACGCGCTGGCAGCGGGCGTGAAAGAGGTCGCGGTATTCGCCGCCGCCTCGGAATCGTTCTCCCAGCGCAACATCAACTGCTCGATCAGCGAGAGCCTGGACCGGTTTGTGCCGATCATGGAAGCCGCGCGCCTGCACGGCATCAGCGTTCGCGGCTACGTGTCGTGCGTACTGGGTTGCCCCTATGAAGGTGACATTTCACCGAAGCAAGTGGCGTCAGTTGCCAACGAGCTGTTCGCCATGGGCTGCTACGAGGTCTCCCTGGGCGACACCATCGGCACTGGCACGCCGGGCGCCACCCGCACGCTGTTCGACGTGGTCGCCGGACAGATCCCCCGGGGCAAGCTGTCCGGGCATTTCCACGACACCTACGGCCAGGCGCTGGCCAATCTCTACGCCAGCCTGCTGGAAGGCATTCACGTGTTCGACAGCTCCGTGGCCGGCCTCGGCGGGTGCCCCTACGCCAAAGGCGCGACCGGCAACGTGGCCAGCGAGGACGTGGTTTACCTGCTGAACGGCCTCGGCATTGAGACGGGTATCGATCTGGACAAGCTGATTGCAGCCGGTCAGCGCATCAGCGACACCCTCGGTCGGGCAAATGGGTCACGGGTGGCGAAGGCACGTCTGTCGGCCTGATGTGCGACAACTTGTCACACAGTGTTACCCTGCCCGCCATCGTGTTCAGGGAAACGGGTAACACGGAAACACCTGGCGACAGATTCAGCAGTGAATCCAGGCCGGTGAAATCCGCAAAGCCCCGCAAACCGGGAACTCTGAAAAGTTGGCATGGCTTCTGCTATGTCTTACGTACAACAAAAATAACAAATGCAATGACCCAATAAAAACAAGACGTATCGGCTCTGACATAACAAGAACAACACGGACAGAGACGCAGCTAACTGATTTTTTTGGAGTGGATCGCTCTACTTGAGGCTCTGGCCTCACGACCGGACTGAGAACAATAAAACTGCGTTCAGGCAGCTACCAGACGAGTCGGATCGAAAGATCGAAGCGGATCAGCGCTCAAAAAAATACGTTTGCTCTTGGCCCCGCTTGGGGGTCGCTCAGAAAAGCAAAAGAAGCTGGCTGCCAAAAACAACAACAGGCCACTTACTAATAAAAACGAGCATGCAATCGAACTTGAAGGGGAGCCCAGGCTCCCCTTCGTGCTATTCGTCATTCGTAAACCTCCCCTCCCGATTATCACCAGCGATAGCACTTCATCGTCGTTGACATCACCACGACTGCAGGCTTACGTTAACGTAAAGGTAACGCAGTTTCTTTTCCCCCTGTCAGCCCTCCAATAACAACACGGGATGCAGTCCATGAATTACCCCACGCTCAATTTCGGCCTCGGCGAAACCCTCGACATGCTGCGCGACCAGGTGCGCGCCTTCGTGGCCGCCGAGCTTGCCCCGCGTGCCGCACAGATCGACAAAGACAACCTCTTTCCCGCCGACATGTGGCGCAAGTTCGGCGACATGGGCCTGCTGGGCATCACCGTCGATGAGCAGTACGGCGGCGCAGGCCTGGGCTACCTGGCCCATGTCATCGCCATGGAAGAAATCAGCCGGGGTTCTGCCTCAGCGGCACTGTCCTACGGCGCCCATTCCAATCTCTGCGTCAACCAGATCAACCGCAACGGCACCCCCGAACAGAAAGCCCGCTACCTGCCCAAGCTGATCAGCGGCGAGCACGTGGGCGCCCTGGCGATGAGCGAACCCAACGCCGGCTCCGACGTGGTCTCGATGAAGCTGCGCGCCGACCGTCGGGGCGACCGCTTCGTGCTCAACGGCAGCAAGACCTGGATCACCAACGGCCCTGACGCCAACACTTACGTGATCTACGCCAAGACCGACCTGGAAAAAGGCGCCCACGGCATCAGCGCGTTCATCGTCGAACGCGACTGGCACGGCTTCTCCCGAGGCAGCAAATTCGACAAGCTCGGCATGCGCGGCTCCAACACCTGCGAGCTGTTCTTCGATGACGTCGAAGTGCCGGAAGAAAACCTGCTCGGCGCGCTCAACGGCGGCGTGAAGGTGCTGATGAGCGGCCTGGATTACGAGCGAGTCGTGCTCTCGGGCGGGCCGGTCGGGATCATGCAGGCGTGCATGGACGTCGTCCTGCCTTACATTCACGACCGCAAACAATTCGGCCAGAGCATCGGCGAGTTCCAGCTGATCCAGGGCAAGGTCGCCGACATGTACACCCAGCTCAACGCCAGCCGCGCCTACCTGTACGCCGTGGCGCAGGCCTGCGAGCGCGGCGAGACCACGCGAAAGGACGCCGCCGGGGTGATCCTCTACGCCGCCGAGCGCGCCACGCAATTTGCCCTGGACACCATCCAGATTCTCGGCGGCAACGGCTACATCAACGAATTCCCCGCCGGACGACTGCTGCGCGACGCCAAGCTCTACGAGATCGGCGCCGGCACCAGCGAAATCCGCCGCATGCTGATCGGGCGTGAGCTGTTCAACGAAACCCGCTGACAGCGCCGGAGGCCCCATGACCACTCTGCACACCCAGATCAACCCGCGTTCGCCGGAATTCGCCGCCAACAGCGAGGCTATGCGCAAGCAGCTCGACGCGCTGCATAACCTGCTCGACCACGTTCAGCGCGGCGGCGGTGCCAAGGCGCAGGAACGCCACACCTCCCGGGGCAAACTGCTGCCCCGGGAGCGGATCAACCGCCTGCTGGATCTCGGCTCGCCCTTCCTCGAACTCAGCCAGCTCGCCGCCCATGACGTGTACGGCGAAGACGTCCCGGCTGCGGGGCTGATCGCCGGGATCGGCCGGGTCGAAGGCGTCGAATGCATGATCATCGCCAACGACGCCACGGTGAAAGGCGGCACCTATTACCCGCTGACCGTGAAAAAACACCTGCGCGCCCAGACCATCGCCCAACAGAATCGCTTGCCGTGCATTTACCTGGTGGACTCCGGCGGCGCCAACCTGCCCCGTCAGGACGAAGTGTTCCCCGACCGTGAACACTTCGGCAGGATCTTCTTCAATCAGGCCAACCTGAGTGCTGAGGGCATCGCCCAGATCGCCGTGGTCATGGGTTCCTGCACTGCGGGCGGCGCCTATGTGCCGGCCATGGCCGACGAAACCATCATGGTCCGCGAACAAGCGACCATCTTTCTCGCCGGGCCGCCGCTGGTGAAAGCCGCCACAGGCGAAGTGGTCAGCGCCGAAGACCTCGGCGGGGCCGACGTGCACTGCAAGGTCTCCGGGGTGGCCGATCATTACGCCGACAGCGATGACCACGCCTTGGCGCTGGCACGGCGCTGTGTGGCCAACCTGAACTGGCGCAAGCTCGGCCAGTTGCAGACCCGCCCGCCTCAGGCGCCGTTATATGCGGATGACGAGCTGTATGGCGTGATCCCGGCGGACGCCAAGCAGCCGTTCGACGTGCGCGAAGTCATCGCGCGGCTGGTGGACGGTTCGGTGTTCGATGAATTCAAGGCGCTGTTCGGCACCACGCTGGTGTGCGGCTTCGCCCATCTGCACGGCTACCCGATCGCCATCCTCGCCAATAACGGGATTCTCTTCGCCGAAGCCGCGCAGAAAGGCGCGCACTTCATCGAACTGGCCTGCCAGCGCGGCATTCCGCTGTTGTTCCTGCAGAACATCACCGGCTTCATGGTCGGCCAGAAGTACGAAGCCGGCGGCATCGCCAAGCACGGCGCCAAGTTGGTGACTGCCGTGGCGTGCGCGAACGTGCGGAAGTTTACGGTGATCATCGGCGGCAGTTTTGGCGCGGGCAACTACGGCATGTGCGGCCGCGCTTATGACCCGCGCTTTCTGTGGATGTGGCCCAACGCGCGGATCGGCGTCATGGGCGGCGAACAGGCCGCAGGCGTGCTGGTGCAGGTCAAGCGTGAACAGGCCGAACGCAGCGGCCAGACGTTCAGTGCCGAGGAAGAAGCGGCTCTGCGCCAACCGATCCTCGATCAGTACGAGCATCAGGGCCATCCCTGGTATTCCAGCGCCCGGCTGTGGGACGACGGTGTCATTGACCCCGCGCAGACCCGCGACATTCTCGGCCTGGCCATCAGCGCCTCGCTCAACGCCGCCATCGAACCGACCCGCTTCGGCGTGTTCCGGATGTGACCCGAGAGAATCGCCCCATGAATGATTTCGCCACTCTCGACATCGCCCTCGACCCACGCGGGTTCGCCACGCTCTGGCTCAACCGGCCGGAGAAAAACAACGCCTTCAACGCGCAGATGATTCGCGAGCTGATCATCGCCCTTGACCAGTTGCAGCGGGACGACAGCCTGCGGTTTCTGCTGGTGCGCGGACGCGGCCGACACTTCAGCGCCGGTGCCGACCTGGCCTGGATGCAGGAGTCGGCCAACCTCGACTACAACACCAACCTGGGCGATGCCCGCGAGCTGGGTGAGTTGATGTACAACCTCGCCAAGTTCAAGGCGCCGACCCTCGCCGTCGTGCAAGGCGCGGCCTATGGCGGCGCACTGGGCCTGATCAGTTGCTGCGACATGGCCATCGGCGCCGATGACGCGCAGTTCTGCCTCTCGGAAGTGAAGATCGGCCTTGCTCCGGCGGTGATCAGCCCGTTCGTGGTGCAGGCGATTGGCGAACGTCACGCGCGACGCTACGCGCTGACCGCCGAACGTTTCGACGGCACCCGGGCGCGGGAGATCGGCCTGTTGGCCGAGTGTTACCCCGCTGCCGAGCTGGAACAGCACCTGGAACACTGGATCGCCAACCTGATGCTCAACAGCCCCCAGGCCATGCGCGTCAGCAAAGACCTGCTGCGCGAAGTCGCCGACGGTGAGCTGACCCCTGCCCTGCGCCGCTATTGCGAGAACGCCATTGCCCGCATTCGCGTCAGCGCCGAAGGCCAGGAAGGTCTGCGCGCGTTTCTGCAGAAGCGCGAACCGGCCTGGCGCGGCGAGCCGCGCACGCTATCCCAACCGCTGCAAGGCCCGCGGCCCCCACAAGGAGAGTCGCACTGATGAGCGTCCCGCACATGCAACCACTGAATTCGGTGCTGATCGCCAACCGTGGCGAAATCGCCTGCCGCGTCATGCGCACGGCCAAGGCCATGGGCCTGACCACCGTCGCCGTGCACAGCGCGACTGACGGCAACGCGCGGCACGTCCGTGAGGCGGACATCGCGGTGAACCTCGGGGGCAGCAAGCCCAGCGAAAGCTATCTGCAAATCGACAAGCTGATCGAAGCAGCCAAAGCCAGCGGCGCCCAGGCCATCCATCCCGGTTATGGGTTTCTCTCGGAAAACGCAGGTTTTGCCCGCGCGGTGGAACAGGCCGGCCTGATTTTCCTTGGCCCGCCCGCCTCGGCCATTGACGCCATGGGCAGCAAATCAGCGGCCAAGTCGCTGATGGAAACCGCTGGCGTGCCACTGGTGCCCGGCTATCACGGCGATGCTCAGGACGCCGCGACCTTCCGCGAAGTCGCCGCCCGGATCGGTTACCCGGTGCTGCTCAAGGCCACCGCCGGCGGTGGCGGCAAGGGCATGAAGGTGGTCGAGCGCGACGAGGATCTGGCCGAAGCGCTGGCGTCCGCGCAACGTGAGGCGCAGTCGTCGTTCGGCGACTCGCGCATGCTCGTCGAAAAGTACGTGCTCAAGCCGCGCCATGTGGAGATTCAGGTCTTTGCCGACCAGCACGGCCACTGCCTGTACCTCAACGAGCGCGACTGCTCGATTCAGCGCCGTCACCAGAAGGTCGTCGAAGAAGCCCCGGCGCCGGGCCTGACACCGCACATGCGTCAGGCGATGGGCGAAGCGGCGGTGCGCGCGGCACAGGCGATCGGCTACGTCGGCGCCGGCACGGTGGAGTTTCTGCTGGACGCCCGGGGCGATTTCTTCTTCATGGAAATGAACACGCGCCTGCAGGTCGAGCACCCGGTGACCGAGGCAATTACCGGGCTGGACCTGGTGGCCTGGCAGATTCGCGTGGCCCAGGGTGAGCCGCTGCCGATCACCCAGGCCGAAGTGCCGCTGAACGGCCACGCGATTGAGGTGCGGCTGTATGCGGAAGATCCGGCCAACGACTTTTTGCCCGCCACCGGGACGCTGACGCTGTATCGCGAATCATCTGCGGGGCCGGGGCGTCGCGTCGACAGCGGCGTGGCAGAAGGCGACGAGGTCTCGCCCTTCTATGACCCGATGCTCGGCAAACTGATCGCCTGGGGCCAGACCCGTGAACAAGCGCGCTTGCGATTGCTGGCGATGCTCGACGAATTTGCCATCGGCGGTTTGCGTACCAACCTCGGGTTTTTGCGCCGCATCATCGCCCACCCGGCCTTCGCCGACGCGGAACTGGACACCGGCTTTATCCCTCGCTATCAAGAGGATCTGCTGCCAGCGGCCGAGGGTTTGACAGAGGAATTCTGGCAGGTGGCGGCGCAGGCATACCTGAGCACCGCGCCAGTGACGGTCAGAGCCGACGACGCCCATTCGCCCTGGTCGGCCCGCACCGGGCTGCGCCTGGGCGGCCCAAGCGAAGTGACGTTGCACCTGGCGTGTGGCGCAGAGTCTCGAAGCATGGTGTTGCGAAGTGACTCCCAGCAGGGCGTTCGGCTGAACGGCGAGCATTTGCTGATCGAGCAGGACGGCGTGCGCCGGCAGACCCTTGCGATCCGCCGGGCTGACACGCTTTACCTGCAATGGCAGGGCGATGTGCATGGGATCCGCCCGGTTGACCCGATTGCCGACGTGGATTCAAACCACGGCCACCACGGCGGCCTCACCGCCCCCATGAACGGCAGCATCGTTCGGGTGTTGGTCGGCGTGGGCGAACAGGTGCAGGTCGGCACTCCGCTTGTGGTCCTGGAAGCGATGAAAATGGAACACAGCATCCGCGCGAACACCGCCGGCACCGTGACAGCGCTGTATTGCAGCGAAGGTGAGATGGTCAAGGAAGGGACAGTGCTGGTGGAGTTGGCCGCTGAATAAATGTCAAAACCCCGGTGGGATCGGGCGTGAACGCGAATGTAGGACCGGCTTTAGCCGGGAAGACGTCAGGTGGCGCACCGCAAAATCGATGGCGTTCACAATGGCCCCTTCCCGGCTAAAGCCGGTCCTACTATCGCACCGCGTGCAGCCAGTGAGATTGTGTGGGGTTTCACCCACGCATCGCGGGCATGCTGTAGTGGTCAACTAATTCCGGACACCTCGATAGGTTGTTTCAAGGCCATCGTCCGTTCGTAAACGGTCGGTGGCAGATACCCCAGTTTT